>NZ_RQVD01000035.1 GCF_003992055.1 Veillonella sp. CHU740 | reverse complement strand
GTAGGCCTAAGTGGACTTGAACCACCGACCTCACGCTTATCAGGCGTGCGCTCTAACCAGCTGAGCTATAGGCCTACGTATGAGAGTTGACCTCTCAAAGCTGAACAATGCAGGTGACCAAAGTGTCGACCTAGTATGACATCTAGCATCTTGTGCTAGTGTATGTCTCCCTAGAAAGGAGGTGATCCAGCCGCACCTTCCGATACGGCTACCTTGTTACGAC
>NZ_RQVD01000034.1 GCF_003992055.1 Veillonella sp. CHU740 | reverse complement strand
GTAGGCCTAAGTGGACTTGAACCACCGACCTCACGCTTATCAGGCGTGCGCTCTAACCAGCTGAGCTATAGGCCTACATATGAGAGATAATCTCTCAAAACTGAACAATTAAGGTTGGATACAGCTAGCGCATATGCTACGTCTATCCATTACACCAAAGTGTCGACCTAGTGTGACATCTAACATCTTGTGCTAGTGTATGTCTCCCTAGAAAGGAGGTGATCCAGCCG
>NZ_RQVD01000033.1 GCF_003992055.1 Veillonella sp. CHU740 | reverse complement strand
GGAAATGGTGGAGACGAGGAGATTCGAACTCCTGACCCCCTGCTTGCAAGGCAGGTGCTCTCCCAACTGAGCTACGCCCCCATGTGAGTCTATCTTGTATTCGGAACTCATCCTGATTAGGAATTTCTTCCATCTTAAGATAGGACTTAGTTCTATTAGCTCTTCTTCATTGAAGAAAGGCACTGGTAGGCCTAAGTGGACTTGAACCACCGACCTCACGCTTATCAGGCGTGCGCTCTAACCAGCTGAGCTATAGGCCTAC
>NZ_RQVD01000032.1 GCF_003992055.1 Veillonella sp. CHU740 | reverse complement strand
TGGTCTAACCCTTAGAGTCAACTCTAAGAGACCAAATCATAAATTTATTATCTTCTATGCAGTTTTCAAAGAACAATATTGTTAGTATACTCAAACTTCATAAGCTTGTCAACACTAACCTTGAGAGTTGACCTCTCAAAACTGAACAATGTAGGTGACCAAAGTGTCGACCTAGTGTGACATCTAACATCTTGTGCTAGTGTATGTCTCCCTAGAAAGGAGGTGATCCAGCCGCACCTTCCGATACGGCTACCTTGTTACGAC
>NZ_RQVD01000031.1 GCF_003992055.1 Veillonella sp. CHU740 | reverse complement strand
TGGTCTAACCCTTAGAGTCAACTCTAAGAGACCAAATCATAAATTTTTATTATCTTCTATGCAGTTTTCAAAGAACAGTTTAATTTCTCTATAAAATCGCGCCTAACTTCGTCAAACTCATTCTGCTTGTCTCACGTAATTACCATTACGCTTCGACTTCGCCTCAATCGTTTTCCTTGTTATCCATCTATTTTATTAGAAAAACTAATCCCACAATAAGTAGGAAATGGTGGAGACGAGGAGATTCGAACTCCTGACCCCCTGCTTGCAAGGCAGGTGCTCTCCCAACTGAGCTACGC
>NZ_RQVD01000030.1 GCF_003992055.1 Veillonella sp. CHU740 | reverse complement strand
AAATAGCTAGCGCTATTCTTTTTGCTTAATAGAAGTATACGAACTCTGAAACGATCAAAATGACGCAATCCATAACTTATTCTTTTTAATACTTTAATGTTATTATTACACCCTTCTGTAAATCCATTGGAATATGGTAATACAAAGGCATTAACAATTTGAGGGAACCAACTGGTAAAGGAAGTTTTAAAATTACTAAACTCCGGTAGATGACTGTTTTCTACTGTATTTAACCATAATTGTATATATCTTTCTATGTTAGGTATGCTGTATATCTTAAATATCTTTCTAAAGGCTAATCTAAGTCCATATGCACGCCGCAGGTCATCGGATATACGTAGTATTTCTAACAGCTTTATTCGTTCGCTTTCAGTTAATTTACCAGGGTTCTTCATAAGAATCCTTCG
>NZ_RQVD01000029.1 GCF_003992055.1 Veillonella sp. CHU740 | reverse complement strand
TACTTTCGGCGTTTACGAGCTTAACTACTGTGTTCGGGATGGGAACAGGTGGTTCCTCGTAGCCATCGTCACTGAATTTGTCAGGGTGTTCCCTGAAAACTACATAGAAGAATAATATTTAACTTACAAGTTTTAGTATTTACATACCAGTCATATCGTAAATCAGTTTAAGTTCATCGGTTTTGTGGAATTTCTTCACTCCCTTCGGTCGTGGAAATTCTTACAACCGACATACTGATTCACACAACTTTGTGCGTCGCTTTCGCTCCTACAAAGTTGGTTCTCTAGTAAAGCCCTCGATCTATTAGTACCAGTCAGCTCCATGCCTTGCAGCACTTCCACACCTGGCCTATCAACCATGTCGTCTACATGGGATCTTACTAGCTTATGCTATGAGAAACCTCATC
>NZ_RQVD01000028.1 GCF_003992055.1 Veillonella sp. CHU740 | reverse complement strand
TTGGGAACAGCGTAAGTTGGGAGAATTATTTGACCGATATGAAAGTAGAGTTGAAACTCCACATGATGGATATTGGAGATTAGGTTTACGAAGTCATTGTAAAGGGACATTTCACACTTATGTTGAACCTGGAAGCGAGCTTGAAACCTCGGATATGAATATAGTTAAAGAGGGTAACTTTATATTAAATATAACGTTTGCTTGGGAGTTGGCTCTTGCTATAACAGATAGCGATGATGATGGAAAGCTCGTATCACATAGATTTCCTCAGTTTAAACCGAAGAGAAATCTATTAATTAAGTTTTTTAAACATACGCTTTCAAACAATAAATTTAAGCATCACCTTCAACTTGCATCTCCGGGTGGTGCAGGAAGAAATAAAGTATTAAAAATTAATGAGATGCTGAAGTTTGAGTTATTATTTCCAAATATGGAAGAGCAATTAGCTATAACAAAAATATTAGAAGACTTCGACAACCTCATCACCCTTCATCAGCGTAAGT
>NZ_RQVD01000027.1 GCF_003992055.1 Veillonella sp. CHU740 | reverse complement strand
AGCAAGCGTAGTCAATACAGCCATCAATAATGCAACAAATCCATTGGCAAATAAAGCCTTATCCAACATTACAGATGATGGTAAAAAAGTAATCACAGGACTAAGCACAGAAGTCGTACAAGGTAATGGTATTACAGTTACTCCAAATACAGATGCAACAACAGGTAAGAAAACATACACCGTCTCTGCGGTAAAACCGAACTTTGACAAAGGTACAAATACAACTGTTACGGGAAATGGCACAGTAGATGATCCTTACAAATATAACGTAAACCCAGCGTTGACAGGTATTACGTCTATTACAGGTGATACTGGATTGACTTTCACTGGTGCTGGTAAAACGGTAACAATCAATGGTAATGGTGTTAATGTAGGTGGAGCTAAAGTGACTAACCTAGCAGATGCTGCATTAACAGATAGTTCTACTGATGCTGTGACAGGTAAACAGTTGAACGCTACCAATGAAAAAGTAGAAGGTAAAGTAGATAAAACAGCAGAACGTCATATTAAACCAGAAGCGTATACTGTGAATGATGGAACTGTTACGTTAAAATATGTAGATGCTAATGGCAAAGTAACAGATGAAACAGCTACAATTTCTGGTTTAAATCCAGTGAAATCTGTCGCTTCTGGTGATGCGAACACATTAACTGTTGAGAATAATAATGGTGCTATTACAGTAACGCCTATAGTGGCTACTAATGTTACAGATGCTGGCAATGCAAATAAACTAAC
>NZ_RQVD01000026.1 GCF_003992055.1 Veillonella sp. CHU740 | reverse complement strand
GATATACGTAATATTTCTAACAGCTTTATTCGTTCGCTTTCAGTTAATTTACCAGGGTTCTTCATAAGAATCCTTCGGTTATATTTGAGTGTTCTAGAGTGTGACACTAGCCTCTTTTGCTCACGCTTGCGTACACGCTCAAGAGCCCAATCCACCAAGCGACACACGTGATAACGATCTGCCACAATATGTGCGTGAGGGAACATAGTTTGCATCACTAACCTAAATAATGGAGACATATCCATAACGATGTATTTAACCTGTTCTCTAGCTTCTTTAGAAAAGGGTTTGAAGTATTGAATAAGAGCTCGTGTATCCCGTTTTGGTAAAATATCTACGATAGAATGATTGTTTAAATCAGTTATGATAACTTGGTACATTTGACCTTCGGCATTCCCTTTATATTCGTCGATACCTAGCACAGTAGGTAATTGTGTAGGCTTTGGAATGGCTAATTTAGAGCAATACCGAATAACTGTAGATACAGAGACATCACTGCGTTTAGCCATCTCGGTAAAGGATCCTTTTTGGCCTAATTGTCTAAATAGATACTCCATATTAGTTTTACTGAGTCGCAAATAGCGGCAAACAAAAGGGTTCTTTTCTATGAAAGTATGATTACATTCCTGACATTTGTAACGTCTCTGCAAGTAGGTTGCAGTCACTGCATGATGCTGTGTAGCGCCAAATTTGACGTCTCTAGGTCGTTTACCTTTAGACTTTCTAGTGCTTGCTCCACAATGTGGACATACTTGCTCAGCTACCGGCATCTCTAGTGTAAAATGAATAGAACCGTCCTCGTTTACTCTTGTATGTTTGATATATTCCTCTTTAATTTTAAAGATAATTTCTGTATAATTAACTGTAGACATATATGACTCACCCTTTCTTAATTGTGTGGTTACTTTTATGATACGGTTTGAGTTTGTATATGTCTATTTTATTG
>NZ_RQVD01000025.1 GCF_003992055.1 Veillonella sp. CHU740 | reverse complement strand
TTTGAACGTAATAAACCACACGTTAACATTGGTACTATCGGTCACGTTGACCATGGTAAAACTACTTTAACAGCAGCAATCACAAAAGTTCTTGCTGAAAAAGGTCAAGCTGATTTCCAAGATTACAGCATGATCGACAAAGCTCCAGAAGAACGTGAACGCGGTATCACAATCAACACTGCACACGTAGAGTACGAAACAGATTCTCGTCACTATGCACACGTTGACTGCCCAGGCCATGCTGACTATGTTAAAAACATGATCACTGGTGCTGCTCAAATGGACGGCGCTATCCTAGTTGTATCCGCAGCTGACGGCCCTATGCCACAAACTCGTGAGCACATCTTGTTAGCTCGCCAAGTAGGTGTACCAGCTATCGTTGTATTCATGAACAAAAAAGACATGGTTGACGATGAAGAATTATTAGAATTAGTAGAAATGGAAATCCGTGAATTGCTTTCCAGCTACGAATTCCCTGGCGATGACATCCCAGTTGTTGCAGGTTCTGCATTGAAAGCTTTAGAAGGCGACGCTACATACGTTGAAGCAATCAACGAATTGATGGCAAAAGTTGACGAGTACATCCCAACTCCAGAACGTGACACAGACAAAACATTCTTGATGCCTGTAGAGGACGTGTTCACAATCACTGGTCGTGGTACAGTAGCAACTGGCCGTGTAGAACGTGGTCAAATCAACGTTGGTGACGTAGTAGAAATCGTTGGTCTTCAAGAAGAACCATCCAGCACTACAGTTACAGGTCTTGAAATGTTCCGTAAAATCTTGGAATCTGCAGTAGCAGGTGACAATGTAGGTGCATTGCTTCGCGGTATCGACCGTAAAGACATCGAACGTGGTCAAGTATTGGCTAAACCAGGTTCCATCAAACCTCACACTAAATTCAAAGCAGAAGTATACGTGTTGACAAAAGAAGAAGGTGGCCGTCATACTCCATTCTTCTCCAACTACCGTCCACAATTCTACTTCCGTACAACTGACGTAACTGGCGTTATCAACTTACCAGAAGGTACAGAAATGTGTATGCCTGGTGATAACATCACTATGAACATCGAGCTTATCACTCCAATCGCTATTGAAGAAGGCTTACGTTT
>NZ_RQVD01000024.1 GCF_003992055.1 Veillonella sp. CHU740 | reverse complement strand
GGGTTATAGGACAAAATGAGTTGGTTTTAATAGCAATGAGCCTAGTTAAATACTAGGCTCATTGAATTTTAAAGTTGTTTTAAAAAACTTTGAGGTAGGACAAAATGAGTTGGTAAAAAGTCTGAGACCCCTTGCAATTACTGTGCTGATTGATATTTAATTTTCCTAAATAATAGATAGTTAGGAGGATTGAATAATGAATCAGATAAAATGCATAAATTGTGGATTTCCTTGCTATAAATATGGAAAAACAAGAAAAGGAACTCAAAGATGGCAGTGCCCCGAATGTAAGACGGTTTTTACAAATGCAATTGATCGTACCACAAAATACTTTCATCAATTTATTCAATGGCTGTTAAGTGGTAAAACACAAGATGAAATGTCTGTAAGTAGTCGTACATTTAGACGAAATACAGCTCAATTTTGGGAGATATGGCCTATGCCTCCTAAGGTAGAGGAGCACAAGGATATAGTATTTGTTGATGGCATTTATTTAGGGCGGAAAGTATGTGTATTAATATGTTGTGATGAGGTACATGTATTGGGTTGGTATGTATGTAGATACGAGCATACAGCAGCATGGGAGGCTTTATTACAACGGATTGCTTCACCAAATATAGTCGTTACTGATGGTGGTACTGGCTTCAAGAAGGCTTGTAAGAAAATCTGGAAAATGACTAAAGTCCAAAGGTGCTTATATCATGTGTATTGCCAAGTTAAGAGATATACTACATCTAGGCCAAAAACATTGGCTGGAATAGAGTTATATGTGCTAGCAAAAGATTTATTGGCTATACATACAGATGAAGAAATTAAAGCATGGGAAGAACGATTGCAGCTTTGGTCTAACAAACATAAGATATTTTTAAGCGAAATGACACGAGATGAATATGGCACATTACGCCCTAAACATGAGAGATTGGTAAAAGCAGAACGATCTCTTTGGCAGTTAGTAAAGAAGGATATATTGTTTACCTACCTTAAAGATACATTAGCTAATGAAAGAGCGTTACCGGCTACAAATAACAGGATAGAAGGGGGCATTAATGCGCAATTAAGGGCTATGTTACGAGACCATAGAGGGTTATCTATTGAGCGTAGAATAAAAGCTGTTTTTTGGTGGTGTTATATGCATTCTCCACACCCACTTCCATATGATGAGATTCTTAAGGTGATGCCAACGTATAAAAGTATAGCTAAGATATATAAAGAGATGTCAGAAAGACAAACTCTAGAGGAAGAAATCCCTACCTGGGGAGATGCAATTGTATGGAGTGATTTACATAATTATGATATATCTTTGACAAAAGATTGGGATTAGTCTACCAACTCATTTTGTCCTATAACCCTA
>NZ_RQVD01000023.1 GCF_003992055.1 Veillonella sp. CHU740 | reverse complement strand
TCATGTAATTGACCACCGTTGATGGCATCTTTAGAGCCAGCTTTGATTTCACCATCTGCGATATTGCTTAACTTAGTTGTACCGCCAGCTGTTGTTCCATCTGGGTTCACTAAACGAGCTTGTGGTTTTGTTACTTCCACCGCATTAGCTGCTTTTGTACCATCTGCATTGACTTTGCCAGCAGGATACCATTTACCATCGTTAGCTTTTACAACACGGTTGCCGTTTTCATCTGTGTACACTACGGAACCAGCTTCGCCGTTACGAAGAGCATTCACTTTTGTAGTTAAGTCTTTACCGTTCAAGCCATCTGCTGCTGTTAAGCCGTCTTTGCCCATACCAGCATCAGCGCCTGTACCAGGTTTTCCGTCACGGCCGTCTACACCGTTAGCGCCTACTGCTTTAGCAATGTCATTTACTTTGTCTAATTTTGTTTTCGCATCGTTAGACAAGCCAATGATCACTTTGCCACTATCTCCAGCTACGATTTCGATGCCAGATTTTGCGCTTTCTGCTGTATTCGCTGTGCCATCGCCTTGAACAAAGTCTAGACCTGTTGTTACTGCTACTGTTTTAGCTGTTCCACCATTGGCTTTATAGCCTAGGTTAGCATTACCAGCTGCTGTTTGGTTGACTGCTTTAATCGCTTCGTCTACGTAGAATTTATTCGCTGCATCTGTATTGGCACCAGGTGCTCCTACATTTGTTAATTTAGAGCCACCGAAGTCTACGTCACCTTTAGCGCCAGCTGCACCCGGTTTCACTGTGATAACAGCATTGTCACCATTTTTAATTGTCAATGGATCTGTGCCATTACCAGAAATACCTTTCATATTTGTTAACGTATCTGCTAAGCTCACAGTTAAACCATTCGTAGGGTCGGATGCTACTTGGATGTTCACACCTGGTGTTGCAGTTGCTGCTGGTGTGAAGTTTGCCGCACCTTTCACTGCCAATGTCTCACCTAATTTACGAGTTGCATTCGTTCCAGTATCTGCACTGAAAGTAAGTGGTTTGTCTGCTAATTCATTCAATGCTGTTACATCTGCTTTTTTCGCTAATTCAGTATGTAATTGACCACCGTTGATAGCATCTTTAGAGCCAGCTTTGATTTCACCATCTGCGATATTGCTTAACTTAGTTGTACCACCAGTTGTTGTACCATCTGGGTTCACTAAACGAGCTTGTGGGGTTGCCACTTCTGTAGCTCCGTCCAGTTTATTACCTTTAGCATCTACTTTCTCAGCTGGATACCATTTACCATCGTTAGCTTTTACAACACGTTTGCCGTTTTCATCTGTGTACACCACTGTACCAGCTTCTCCGTTACGAAGAGCATTTACTTTTGTAGTTAAGTCTTTACCATTCAAGCCATCTGCTGCTGTTAAGCCATCCTTGCCCATACCAGCATCAGCGCCTGTACCTGGTTTGCCATCACGGCCATCAGATCCATTAGTGCCAATTGCATCAACTGCTTTTTGTACTTTTGCTAATGTATCTTTTGTATCTTGAGATAAGGCCACTGTATAGTTACGTTTGTTCGTAGCTGTATCTACTGTATCTCCGCCTGAAACAGACAAGCCTTCCCCAGCGGCTACTGTTGTATCGATAGCATCTACTGTGTATGTTGTCACATGGTCTGTTGTAACACCAGTAACGTTTACATTTTTACCAGGAGCTACTTTTACAGCGCCTGCTGCTAAGTCTTTGACTGCATTTTTGCCATCATCGCTTAAGTTACCTAAATTTTTATTCGCTGCATTATCGATAGCATTACGAGTCGCTTCATTTAAACCAAATGTTACTTTGCCATCGTCACCAGCTACGATTTCAATACCAGCTTTAGCAGCTTCTGCAGTCGCCGTTGTGCCATCACCTTTAACAAAGTCTAGACCTGTTGTCACTGCTACTGTTTTAGCTGTGCCACCATTTGCTTTATAGCCTAAGTTAGCTACACCACCAACTTTACTGTCTACATATGCCTTATTCGCTGCATCTGTACCAGCACCTGGTTGAGCAATATTCGTTAATTTAGAACCACCGAAGTCTACATCACCTTTAGTGCCAGCTGCACCCGGTTTCACTGTGATAACAGCATTGTCACCATTTTTAATTGTCAATGGATCTGTGCCATTACCAGAAATACCTTTCATGTTGGTCAAAGTATCTGCTAATTTCACCACTAAGCCGTTAGCATTTGTAGTTGGATCTTTTTCTACACGGATGTTCACGCCTGCTGCTGTTGCTGGATTCGTAGCACTTGGTGTGAAGTTTTCCGCACCTTTTACAGTTAATGTAGTACCTAATGCACGTGTTACAGCTTGCGCATCGTCGCCTGTGAAAGTAATTGGGTTTGTTTTCAAACCTTCTAAATCAGATGCATTCGCTTTATTGTTTAAAGTATTGTTGATATTTGTAATATCTGTTTTCGTAGCTAAGCCACTAATTTTGAACTCTTTACCAGTAGCCTCTGCGCCTGTACCATCTTCTTGTTTTACAGTCACAACGCCATCATCACCAACAGCATATGTATCTGCTTTTACATG
>NZ_RQVD01000022.1 GCF_003992055.1 Veillonella sp. CHU740 | reverse complement strand
AAATATGGAAGAGCAATTAGCTATAACAAAAATATTAGAAGACTTCGACAACCTCATCACCCTTCATCAGCGTAAGTTAGAAAACTTAAAACTGAAGAAAAAAGCATTACTTCAAAAATTATTTCCGAAAAATGGAGAGCAATTTCCAGAACTTCGTTTTCCGGGATTTACGGATGCTTGGGAACAGCGTAAGTTGGGAGAAGTAGCTGAGATAGTTAGGGGTGCATCACCAAGACCAATTGCTGATCTGAAATGGTTTGACAATAAATCCGATATTGGATGGTTAAGAATCTCTGATGTTACATCTCAAGATGGACGAATTAAAAGTCTTGAACAAAGGATATCGAAGCTAGGTCAAGAAAAAACGAGAGTTTTAATGACTCCACATTTGCTATTGAGTATTGCAGCAACAGTTGGAAAGCCGGTTATTAACTATGTTCCAACAGGTGTACATGATGGATTTTTAATATTTATGAATCCAAAGTTTAATATTATTTATGCATTCTGGTGGTTAGAAATGTTTAGAGAAAAATGGAATAGATATGGACAACCAGGAAGCCAAGTCAATTTAAACTCAGAATTAGTTAAAAATCAAGAAATATCGTTGCCAAGTGACGAAGAGCAAATAGCAATAAGTTCTTTTTTTGAAAACTTTGACAACCTCATCACCCTTCATCAGCGTAAGCTAGAACACTTACAATTACAGAAGAAGGCTCTTCTTCAACAGATGTTTGTCTAGTATAAGAGGGTAGGCAGTGTATACTTTCAGCGAGTAAGGCAGTCTGCTTACTTTCAAATACTTTCATAAAACAAAATACATAACATACAAACACAGATACAAGAGAGATATGACAAAGGAGATTTTTATGGCAAATGTAAAAGCGCAAACGATTTCTAGCCAATTATGGGCGATTGCCAACGATTTACGTGGCACAATGGACGCAAGTTCTTTCAAAGATTATATTCTTCCCTTCTTATTCTATAAATATTTGTCCACCCATCAAGAGGAATACTTGGTGGACAGTGGTTTGGTAGATCCTTCTGAAGGTAAATCTGTGAACGAACTATATAAGGAAATTGTGGCGCAAGAGGGCTTGGAAGATTGCCTGATGGATATTGCGAGTTCTTTGGGATATGCTATTAATCCAGAAGATACTTGGGTGTCCTTAACGGAAAGCATTCATAATGGCACGGTCGTCCCTGGGGATTACCAACGCATCTTTGAAAACTTTAATGCCAATGCGGAAATCAATCAAGAGGCATCCGCAGATTTCAGAGGTATTTTTAACTACATCAACTTAGGCGATTCTGGCTTGGGATCTACGACGGCAGGCCGTACGAAAACGCTCAATGCGGTGGTGTCCAAAATAGATGAAATCGAGTACAAGGATGAAAGTGGTAAAGATATTCTAGGTGAAATTTATGAATATTTAATCGGCAAGTTCGCAGCCAATGCAGGCAAAAAAGGTGGCGAGTTCTATACGCCTCATGAGGTCAGTATCATTTTGGCAAAATTGGTAACAGCGAATTTGGAGAACCGAGAAGATACTTTCACGGTCTATGACCCGACTATGGGGTCTGGTTCCTTGCTGCTCACGGTGCGCAACGAGATTCCTGATGGTTCCCGTCAAGGGGCGGTGAGCTTTTACGGGCAAGAGCTGAACACGGTGACGTACAATTTGGCGCGCATGAATCTCATGATGCACGGCGTGACCTACAATAACATGAACTTGCACAATGCGGACACCCTTGAAAGTGATTGGCCAGATGGGGTGGACCACGATGGCATCGACCGTCCACGATCCTTTGATGCGGTGGTGGCGAACCCTCCGTATTCTGCGAAATGGGACAATAATGAAAGTAAATTGAAAGACCCTCGGTTCAGCGATTATGGTAAGTTGGCGCCAGCGTCCAAAGCAGATTATGCTTTCATCTTGCACAGCTTGTACCATTTAAACACAGAAGGAACGATGGCCATCGTATTGCCACATGGGGTGTTATTCCGTGGCGCGGCAGAAGGTAAAATCCGAGAGACCCTCATCGAGAAAAATTACTTGGATGCAGTCATTGGATTACCAGCGAACTTGTTCTATGGCACGAGCATTCCTACCACGATTTTAGTGTTCAAAAAGAACCGCACGAACCGTGATGTGTTGTTTATCGATGCAAGCAACGAGTTTGAAAAAGGGAAAAATCAAAACAACTTGAGCGAAGAAAATATTGCTAAGATTATTGACACCTACCGGAACCGTGTGGACGTAGAGAAATATGCGCATGTAGCGAGCCTAGAGGAAATCAAGGAGAACGATTATAACTTGAATATCCCTCGTTACGTGGATACTTTTGAAGAAGAGGAAGAACTGGATCTTGATGAAATCAATCGCATGATTGAGCAAGATAATCGTGACATTGCAGCGTTGGAAAAAGAAATTGCAGAACAGTTGGCGCTGTTGGGAGTAAAACTGTAAGGAGTTTTCTGACATAGGTAGATACTAGAGAAACGATGCGACTAGTGGGGGATAGTCGCATCGTTTTTGTGTTGCGGTCTTATGTTTTTATGAAGTTAATATTTCACTGTTAAGCGTGTGTAATACTGGTAGGAAATTTTAAAGGGTAAATTGTTCTTAAATAGAAGTGTAACGTTAGATGGTAAAGGTGTATCTACCTAGAGTCTAATTGTGGTATAATTTTGGTAAGAATGAAAGTGAGGCATTGTATGCGTATTAAATCATTCGATGAACTGACCATTCAGGACAATTTTATCTTTCAAAAGGTCATGTTAAAGAAACCGATTTGTAAGGCTGTGTTGGAGCGTTTATTGGACATTTCTATTAAGGATATCGTTTACATCCAGGAGGAGAAAACTCTGGATGTGAGTTTGGAAACGAAAAGTATCCGCTTAGATGTGTATGTGAATGATGATAAGGGAACTGTGTTCAATATCGAAATGCAAACTAGCAAAGATATGGAAGAGCTGGTGAAGCGCACACGTTTTTACCAAAGTATTTTGGATATGTATCACTTGCAAAAAGGTCAGAAGTATATGAGCTTAAATGATTCGTATATTATTTTTATTTGCACGTTCCCTGTTTTCAGTGGTAATCGGCATAAGTATACTTTTAAAAATATTTGTATGGAAGAACATGATATCCTTTTAAATGATGGGGCGACGAAGTTGTTTTTAAGTACGAAAGGTACCAAGGATGACATTTCAAAACCGTTACAACGGTTCCTAGATTATGTGGATGGTCAAACTGCATCAGATGAGTTACTACGAGATATTGAAAGTGCCGTAGATGAGGCAAAACATTGTGAGGCTTGGAGGGAGGAATATTCAATGCTATCAATGGATCATTATACATATTGGAAAGAAGGCGTGGCCGAGGGTCGTGCCGAAGGACGGGCAGAAGGTCTAGCCGAAGGTAAAGCTGAAGTTGTGGTTCAGATGTTACGTAAGCAATTATCCTTGGAAATGATTGCTGAAGTTACCAAGTTTACTGTAGAAGAAGTCACTGCCATTGCGAAAGAACATTCATTAATGTAATTTAGTTTTATATTGCTTTGGGGTAAATATTATGAGAAAAGAAAGTTGATTGTAAGGTGTCGGCTTTCTTTTTTTTACTGCTTCTCTACATATACTTGGGAACAGCGTAAGTTGGGAGAATTATTTGACCGATATGAAAGTAGAGTTGAAACTCCACATGATGGATATTGGA
>NZ_RQVD01000021.1 GCF_003992055.1 Veillonella sp. CHU740 | reverse complement strand
CAGCACTTCCACACCTGGCCTATCAACCATGTCGTCTACATGGGATCTTACTAGCTTATGCTATGAGAAACCTCATCTCAAGGCTGGTTTCACGCTTAGATGCTTTCAGCGTTTATCCGTCCCGAACGTAGCTACCCAACTGTACCCTTGGCAGGATAATTGGTACACCAGCGGTTCGTCCACTCCGGTCCTCTCGTACTAGGAGCAGCCCCCTTCAAGTTTCTTTCGCCCGCGATGGATAGGGACCGAACTGTCTCACGACGTTCTGAACCCAGCTCACGTACCACTTTAATCGGCGAACAGCCGAACCCTTGGGACCTACTTCAGCCCCAGGATGTGATGAGCCGACATCGAGGTGCCAAACCTCCCCGTCGATATGGACTCTTGGGAGAGATTAGCCTGTTATCCCCAGGGTAGCTTTTATCCGTTGAGCGATGGCCCTTCCACTCGGCACCACCGGATCACTAAGCCCGACTTTCGTCCCTGCTCGACTTGTTGGTCTCGCAGTCAAGCTCCCTTCTGCCTTTACACTCTTCGAGCGATTTCCGTCCGCTCTGAGGGAACCTTTGGGCGCCTCCGTTACTCTTTAGGAGGCGACCGCCCCAGTCAAACTGTCCACCTAGGACTGTCCGGAAGGTCGTTACTCTTCCCGTTAGATTTCAATTAATCAAAGGGTGGTATCCCAACAGCGACTCCACTAAGACTAGCGCCCTAGCTTCTACGTCTCCCACCTATCCTGTACATTCATTAACTAAAATCAATCCTAAGTTACAGTAAAGCTCCATGGGGTCTTTCTGTCCAGTCGCGGGTAACCTGCATCTTCACAGGTACTTCAATTTCACCGGGTCCCTCGTTGAGACAGTGCGCAAGTCGTTACACCTTTCGTGCGGGTCGGAACTTACCCGACAAGGAATTTCGCTACCTTAGGACCGTTATAGTTACGGCCGCCGTTTACTGGGGCTTCAATTCAGAGCTTCGGATTACTCCTAACCCCTCCTCTTAACCTTCCAGCACCGGGCAGGTGTCAGCACCTATACGTCAGCTTTCGCTTTAGCAGGCACCTGTGTTTGTGGTAAACAGTCGCTTGCGCCTCTCTTGTGCCACCCATTCATGCTAGAGCCGTTACAAGCTTTCACACTACATGGGTCATCCTTTTCCCGAAGTTACGGATGCATTTTGCCGAGTTCCTTAACGAGGGTTTTCCCGCGCACCTTAGGATTCTCTCCCCGCCTACCTGTGTCGGTTTTGGTACGGGTAGTATGTCTCTACCTAGAAGCTTTTCTCGGCAACTTAGGATCAATTACTTCGCTCTTTTGAGCTCGTCATCACGCCTCAGCTTTTAGAGTAACGGATTTACCTATTACTCAACCTACACGCTTAAACATGCACTTCCAATCGCATGCTAACCTACCTGTTTGCGTCACTCCATCGATCAAACAATTCATACTAGTACAGGAATTTCAACCTGTTGTCCATCGCCTATGCTTTTCCGCCTCGGCTTAGGTCCCGACTTACCCTGAGACGACGATCGTTGCTCAGGAACCCTTAGGCTTTCGGTGGAAAGGATTCTCACCTTTCTTTTCGCTACTCATACCGGCATTCTCACTTCTTACCAGTCCACAGCTCCTTCCGGTACTGCTTCAACCCAATAAGAACGCTCCCCTACCCAATGGTATTGCTACCATTGCCACGACTTCGGCTCTGCATTTTAGCCCCGGACATTTTCGGCGCAGAGTCTCTCGACCAGTGAGCTATTACGCACTCTTTAAATGGTGGCTGCTTCTAAGCCAACATCCTGGTTGTTTTGGAAACTCCACATCCTTTGCCACTTAATGCAGCATTGGGGGCCTTAGTCGGTGGTCTGGGCTGTTTCCCTCTTGACTATGGGCCTTATCACTCATAGTCTGACTCCCATGTATAAGTATAGCCATTCGTAGTTTGACTAGGTTCGGTACCCGGTGTGGGCCCTAGCCCGATCAGAGCTCTACCGCCTATACTCTTTACCATGAGGCTAGCCCTAAAGCTATTTCGGGGAGAACCAGCTATCTCCGTGTTCGATTGGCATTTCACCCCTATCCACAACTCATCCCAAAGCTTTTCAACGCTCACGAGTTCGGTCCTCCACACAATTTTACCTGTGCTTCAACCTGGCCATGGATAGATCACTACGGTTTCGGGTCTACTACCACTAACTATTCGCCCTATTCAGACTCGCTTTCGCTTCGGCTCCACGTTTTCCGCTTAACCTCGCTAGTGACAGTAACTCGCCGGTTCATTCTTCAATAGGCACGCCGTCGACCTGCAATTATACGGTCTTCGACTGTTTGTAGACATACGGTTTCAGGTTCTCTTTCACTCCCCTCCCGGGGTGCTTTTCACCTTTCCCTCACGGTACTATGCGCTATCGGTCCATACTGGTATTTTGCCTTGGAGGGTGGTCCCCCCTGCTTCCCACAAGGTTTCACGTGTCTCGTGGTACTCTGGATACTGCTCCACATATGCAGGATTTCGACTACAGGGCTTTCACCTTCTTCGGCCGACCGTTCCAAGTCGGTTCGTCTATCCCATTTATGCTTGTTAGCAGTCCTCAACCCCGGTCTGGCGAACCAGTCCGGTTTGGGCTCTTCCCCGTTCGCTCGCCGCTACTAAGAGAATCTCGTTTGATTACTTTTCCTCTGGGTACTTAGATGTTTCAGTTCCCCAGGTGCCCTCCTCATACTCTCTGGTATGGGTGACAGAGCTTCACTCTGCCGGGTTCCCCCATTCGGATATCTACGGGTCAATGGTCGCTTGCACCTCTCCGTAGCTTTTCGCAGCTTACCGCGTCCTTCTTCGGCCAGTATAGCCAAGGCATCCACCGTATGCCCTTACTATCTTTACTTGATAGTGACATATGGTTATGTCTTTTGCTTTAGAGTCATCCTTTCGGATGCTCTCACCTTATAAGTTAATTTAGAGAATCTATGTGCTTGGTCTAACCCTTAGAGTCAACTCTAAGAGACCAAATCATAAATTTTTATTATCTTCTATGCAGTTTTCAAAGAACA
>NZ_RQVD01000019.1 GCF_003992055.1 Veillonella sp. CHU740 | reverse complement strand
CAACTTTAAAATTCAATGAGCCTAGTATTTAACTAGGCTCATTGCTATTAAAACCAACTCATTTTGTCCTATAACCCTGATTTTACTTCTAAAATTAATAGTACGACTCATTGATTGGTTTAACTAATTGATGAAAAAGCCTAACGATAAGAGGTTCGGACCCTCTACACGTTAGGCATTTCAAACTTACAGATTTTGAGATGAGCCTAACGCCAACCGCACGTTGATGGCTCTTCTTATTTGCAAGTTAAGTATAGCACAGTTTGTTGCAGTATTGCAACGTCTCTTGTTACTCTATGCAATCTTATGGCGATGTCTAAATTAGCATAAATAAGCCCGTAACATACTCCTTCTCAAACTGATCCTACGGTAGGTCGTCTCTGGTTACGTTATGTAGTAATGACGTTCTTAACTGAATAGGATAAAGGGAAGAGCACGACACATTCCGACCCGAACTGATCCTACGGTAGGTTTGCTCCGGAACATGTCGTGCTCTTCTTGTATTTGTGTTATTTAGATAGTAAAGGAACGCCACAAGGCTACTACACGTAACGGCGTTCATCAGGGGAAGGGTGTTTGTGCCGGTCTCGTTTGCAAACTTGGGCGTTGCTTAGTTTGATGTTTTGATGTAGTAAGTTTATATAAACAGTGCGAATAGATTGTGCTATAATAAAAGACAAGAGATAAAAGATAAAAAGGAGTATCTTATGGGATATAAAACAATAAATGGCCTTATGAAACATTTAAGAGTTAATGGAATAGCAATAGCTAATAGTACTCAGAAAAGACAATTAATTAATACCGGATACTTTCATGGATATAAGGGATATCGTTTTTACAAAGATAAAGCAAAGAGGTTACCATTTTCTACATATAAAGAAATTAATGCAACAATCCAGTATGATTCCGATATTAAATCGTTATTGTACAGTAAAATGATGTTTATAGGAACAGCAGTAAAAAATATTGCATTAGAATGTATCTTGGATAGTGCAAGGTCGGAAAGTATTCAAGTGATGTGTGATAAAGTAATAAGTGGATATCATAATGCGCCTATCCAATGCACGACAAAGAATAAAGAAAAATTACAACAGAATAAGCTTAATTTACAAAATTTAATACAAAAGAATCTTGCTAAGGCATATAGCAGTAGAAATCAAAAGATTATGCATTTCTATAATAATGTGAAGTATTCTGATGTGCCTATTTGGGCATTATTTGAAATATTAACTATGGGGGATTTTGGATATTTGCTTTCATGTTTAACATATACTGTAAGAGATGCTATTACCAAAAGAATAGGATTTAATTTAGCAAGTGATACTAATAGAGAATTGCTATATAAGTTTATCTACACACTAAAAGATTTGAGAAATGCAATTGCTCATAATGGTGTTGTATTTGATACAAGATTTAATAATATTAATATAACACCTGCAATGGAAAGTTGTTTAAAGAATGATGTAGGATTACCGTATTTTAATTTAAAAACAATAGGAGATTATATTATCCTTATAAGTTATTATTTAAAATTATTACATGTTTCTAAAACAGAAGTTAAGGCTTTTATACATGAGTTTGAAAAGATTACAGCGAAGTATAAAAAGTCTGTTAATCCGTCAATTTATACAATGGTTGTTCATCCTGACCTACAGAAACGAATGACAATTTTAAAACAATTTATATAATCCTTGCTTTTAGTAGTTAATTGGAGTATAATAATAGGCAATAATTGGGGTATGCGTTCGCGGATGCATGCTTGAAAGAGTCGGCTAAGCTGGCTCTTTTTCTATGTCTGTAAACTTTCACAAAAGAAGTGTATAAAGGGTCTAGTAGTAGGCCCTTATTTTTTATAAAGTTTGAGTGTGTAATATTATTGAGAAGAGGCAGCACAACGCAGTCATCTTGTGAGAACTTTTATATTATAAAAGGGGGATGCTTTATATTCATTTATAATGCTATAATAAAAACACAAGAGTCATTAACGTGTTGTTAGGCTCATCTCTTCCTTAACGGGAGGAGGTGGTTCTATGAAATTTTTTAAGAAATTATCTTTACTGATAAAATTTTTAAAATTGATTATAGATCTTCATCATTTCTTTAACTAGGAATGACAAAGCCTAACGAATAAGGTCTTGTACACCTTAACACGTTAGGCATTATCACATTTACCAATTTGAGATGAGCCTAACGCCTGCGCACGTTGATGGCTCTTCTTATTTGCAAGTTAAGTATAGCACAGTTTGTTGCAGTATTGCAACGTCTCTTGTTACTCTATGCAATCTTATAGCGATGTCTAAATTAGCATAAATAAGCCCGTAACATATTCCTTCTCAAACTGATCCTATGGTAGGTTTGTTCAGGAGCATGTTACGGGCTTTTGTGTTTGCGTGAGTTAGGTAGTTAGGGACGCCACAAGGCTACTACACCTAACGGCGTTCCTCAAGGGGAAGGGCACTTGTGACGATGTCATTTGCAAACTTGCGCTTTGCTTAGTTTGCCGTTCGGCATGGTATTAATTTTGTATAAACAGTACGAATAGATTATGCTATAATAAAAATTATAAGAGTCATTAACGTGATGTTAGGCTTATCTCTTCCTGTAATGGGAGGAGGTGGTTCTATGAAATTTTTTAAAAAGTTATCTGTATTGATAAAACTTTTAAAGTTGATTATAGATCTTTACCATTTCTTTAATTAGAAATGAAAAGCCTAACGAATAAGGTCTGTTACACCTTAACACGTTAGGCAATTTCAATTCATACTTTTTGAGATGAGCCTAACGCCAAGCACACGTTGATGGCTCTTCTTTTTTGTAAGTTAAGTATAGCACAGTTTACTGCAGAATAGCAACGTCTCTTGTTGCTCTA
The DNA here is from genome assembly GCF_003992055.1 of Veillonella sp. CHU740. Lineage (GTDB taxonomy): Bacteria > Bacillota > Negativicutes > Veillonellales > Veillonellaceae > F0422. Next base: position 10,794 of record NZ_RQVD01000019.1, on the reverse strand, counting down.
GGCAATCTTGTGGCGATGTCTAAATTAGCATAAATAAGCCCGTAACATACTCTTTCTCAAACTGATCCTACGGTAGGTCGTCTCTTGTTACGTTATGTAGCCTGTGGCGTTTTAACTGAATAGGATAAAGGGAAGAGCACGACACATTCCTCCACAAACTGATCCTACGGTAGGTTTGCTTCGGAACATGTCGTGCTCTTCTTGCACTTATATAATTTGGTCAGTAAAAAACGCCACAAGGCTACTACACCTAACTTCATTCCTCAAGGGAAGGTGCTTGTGATGTATGATGTGCAAACTTGTGCTTTGCTTAGTTTGCTGCTCGGCATGGTAGTAAGTTTATATAAACAGTACGAATAGATTGTGCTATAATAAAAATGCAAGAGCCATTAACGTGCTGTTAGGCTTATCTCTTCCCTAATGGGAGGAGGTGGTACTATGAAAAAGTTTAGAAAAATCGATATCTTGATTTTAATTCTAAAATTAATAGTACGACTCATTGATTGGTTTAACTAATTAATGAAAAAGCCTAACGATAAGAGGTTTGCCCCCTCTACACGTTAGGCATTTCATATTTCACAAGTTTGAGATGAGCCTAACGCCAAGCACACGTTGATGGCTCTTCTTTTTTGTAAGTTAAGTATAGCATAGTTTGTTCTGAAATGCTACTGCAGTTGTTTTATTTAGAGGATAAGAAAGTAGCAAACTATGCCAAGTATTACTGTAGTTCTTTGCCGTAATAAAGCGGTTTATGTAAATTTAATTGAATAAAAGTAAATAGCAAATAACACCATAAAACAATTTATATTCAATCCGTGTAAAGTGGGGGGGGGTAAGGCATTTATTTATCAAAAATGTAGGTTTTATGCGTTGTATAAAGTCTAGCAAACTAGTATAATATATAGTGAATGTGTATACATAAAGATATGGACATATCGATTTAAATTAATCGATTTGAAAATATTACTCTTTTTGTATATTTATTTCAAGATTCAAAAAACATAGAATGATGATACTTCACGAGGCGTGATGTGTGCGCAGATATTCCTGTAATTTACATGCTGATAACTTAGTTTGGATAATGTAATTACACCATTGAAAAGATAGTTTGTATGACAAGTATGTAAATTACGTAATATGACCATGCAATGATTCAGGTGATTTGCGCACAATAAAATCATATACATATGTAGTAGGCAACTATAGTATATATGTGATTTCAGATATATGTAATCGTGAAGGTATATATCCATATCTATGTGTATACATGTTGTTTATTATTACACCATACATAACAGCGGTACCAAGGAGTACGCTGTAACGATAGAGTAGGGTAGTGATGAATGATTTGCTTGTAAAAGCAGAAAGGACAGGGCGAATGGGAAAAAGCTTTGAATTTAAAGAGTGCGAGCGTTTTCTAAAACGTGTGTTAAAAGACAAAGGGATGTACAGCAAGGGGGCAGTTATTGCGTTCTTGATTACTGGTGGTATTGGATTCTTTGCGCCACCGGCAGAGGCGATTATTTATGTGGAAACGGATCTTGATTCAGGTGCTACGGGGGCTTCCAGTTATTATAATGGCAGTGGCAGTATTCATTTACCACGTAGATCTGTAGTATTTGCACCGATTAAGAATGGTGATACATATGGTGATTTAAACCGTACTGCGAAAAACTCCGTTATCATTGGTGCAGGTTCTGTGGCGCATGGTACTGATACGAATGCTAATAATATAGAAGAAAAGTTTACTGTTGTAGGTACTGATGCTCATGTTTTCGGTGCACAAGGTACGGCTCTAGGTAGTAACACATTGGCAGGTAATCAAGCGACGGCTATCGGTAATGACGTGTATGCAGCTGGTGACTCTTCTATTGCCATCGGTAATGATGATATTGCTACAAAATATCGTGACTCTTTGGACATAGCAACCATTAAGGAATTATATGGAGATCCGAATGGTGGAAATAATGCGGCTAAAAAGATCTTCAGAAGTGAGAACTGGGTTTCCTCTGAAAATGATAACAAAGGTAGTAGACCGATTATGCCTTGGGATACATTTGCTTCACGGTATGCACAAACTAAAGATGCAGAGCGTATTTTCAGTCCGACGGTATCGGCAGGTATTGGTTCTATCGCCATTGGTTCTCGTTCTATTTCTGCAAAAGATGGTGCTACAGCGATGGGTACCTTGGCCTATGCTTTAGGCGAGGGTTCTACAGCCATGGGTCTTCGTGCTTATACAGCGAGTAAAGCAGAGGGTGCCGTTGCGATCGGTGAACAAAGTCGGTCCTTCGCAGCCCAATCCTTGGCGGTAGGTAACCGAAATGAATCGACTGATGTTGGTGCCATGTCCTATGGGTATAGTGCGAAAGCAGTAGGTAAAGGTTCTTTGGCATTCGGTTACAAAACCTATGCCAATGCGAGCATTGCAGACAATATCGCCGCCGCAGATGGACATAGTGCAACGAACCCATTGCGTCAAGCAGTGCGTAGCAAATTAGGGAATTATTCAGAAACACAATTGGCGGCACTCGGTGAATACCAAGATGCGGTACGTGCTTACTACAGTGTAGTTTCTAATGCAAATGCTACAGAAACACAACTTGCCACAGCGAAAGCTACTATGGATACAGCAAAATCTAAAGTAGATAATCTTACGCTCACAGATGTGAATAGCATGGAACTTGTCGATGGCGGACAGGTATCGCATCAAAGCTGGAATACAGTGGGTAAAACCATTAAAAAGGTGGTAGACGCCGTTGAAGATGCTAAGTCAAGAACCCCGCTAACAGTTGAAAAACTAGATGGTGTGCATTTAACGATAAAAGATTCGCAGGGGAATGTACAAACCGTACAGAAATCTAAGAGTAGTGGTGACAATGCTATCGCTATCGGTTACTATGCGTCTGCAAAAGGTACATCTGCCATTGCCCAAGGTTCTGGTTCCGTAGTAGATTCCTTGAGTGGTATCGGTATTGGTTCCTTATCCTATGTAAGTGACAACTCTGCCAACTCCATTGCTATCGGTGTAGGGGCACAAGTGCGGAAAGAAAACTCCATTGCTGTTGGTACGCAGTCCCAAGTGTTTGGTGCAGGTGCTATTGGCATGGGTCCTGGTAGCCGTGTTATGGGTGATAACAGTATCGGTATGGGCTATGGTACAGATATCCGCAGCGTATCTTCTGTAGGCTTAGGGGTACGTGCCTTCGTAGGGTATGGTTCCATGAATGCCACTGGATTAGGTGCGAATGTTAATATCGGCACCGATGCGGGTAACTCCGTAGCTCTTGGTAGTAGTGCAAGCATTGGTAATAACTCCTTGAACTCTATGGCGGTAGGTTTTAATGCGAATGTTGCAAATGAAACGCCGAATAGTATTGCCTTTGGTACACGGGCTAGAATTGCAGAAGGTGCTACCAGTTCTTTGGCAGTAGGTGACTCTGCATCAGTTACAAAAGCATCTTCCACAGCATTGGGACGTTTGGCGACAGCAGATTTTGAAAACTCTGTTGCCTTAGGTTACCGTTCTACTACCCATTATTGGGGGAATCCAAATACACGTGAGGCGAGTGCTAGTGCAAATGCATCTGGCAGCAATGTACATGGTTTATCTATCAAACCATACTTACCACAAGGATCTAAGTTAGGTGATAAGCTAGATAAATTAGATGGTGTTACGGCTGGTTATGTATCTGTCGGTGGTTGGGTTGATAAGGCCGGCGCCCAAGTGCGTGGTCTTCGTCGTATCGTCAACGTAGCGCCAGGTGCGTTAGATACTGATGCGGTTACAGTAGCACAGTTACGTGACTGGACTGATAAATCCGCCCATTTCCTTTCCATTGCAGGGGCTTCTAATAAAGAGGCCAAAGATTATCCGGATATCAACGATCCATTAGGCACAAAAAGTAACAATAAAGTTGTTAAAATTAAATCCAACTTCGATAATGATACAGCCACAGGTACCAATGCATTAGCGTTAGGTGTATATGCCTATGCGAATGGTCAAAAATCAGTAGCTATGGGTCCTAATTCTTATGCAAACGTTGACCACGGCGTGGCCATCGGTGATAATGCGCAAGCTTGGAGTGAAGGCAGCAATGGTAATGGTGGCGTGGCTATCGGTAAGGATGCAAAAGCCTATTACTGGAATGCCTTAGCACTGGGTACGAACTCCAACGTAAGTGGTTGGAACTCCTTAGCCATGGGAGCGAATGCACGTGTGGGCGTTGTGAAAACAGTAGATGCTGCAACTGGTAATGTCACTAATGCAGGTACGAGTGTCAATGATGGCGTGGCTATCGGCCGTGCTGCCGAAGTCGATGGAGCTAGCTCTATCGCATTGGGGGCAGCCACAAAGATTACGACAGCTACTAATGCTGTGGCCATTGGTCCTGGTGCAAATGTACTAGCCGGAAAAGATGCTAATAATAATGCGGTACAAGCGACAGGAGCCGTAGCAATAGGTTCTAATGCTAGTATTACTGGATCTCAATATTCTGTAGCCTTGGGTTTGAATTCTTCCGTTGTTCAAGATGATACTAAAGCAAAAACGACAGCTGCTTTCACAGGTGAGGAGATTAATGATCCAGGTAATGGCGTTGTGTCCGTTGGTAATAGTGGCTCTGTAAAACGTCGTATTATCAATGTAGCTAGCGGTGTTAATGATAATGATGCGGTCACTGTGAAACAGTTGAGAGCAGCAGCTCCGAAGTACTATTCTGTGAACACAACGGAAACTGCTAATCGAACTGTCAATGGTGTGGCTGATGTGAAATCTAATATCAATAATGATGGAGCTACAGGTACAGGGGCGCTAGCCGTTGGTTCGTATACGAGCGCTAGTGGAAACTATTCTACAGCCCTAGGTCGTGATGTCATTACTTCGGCTCAATTATCGACTGGTGTTGGTAGTAATGTTATAGTTAGCAATCAACGATCTGTGGGTATTGGTACAGAAGTGCAAGTAACTGGCGAAAGTGCTATCGGTATTGGTTCTAATGGTGGGGCGCCTACCAAGGTACAAGCCGTAGGTGATAATTCAGTGGCGATTGGTACGATTTCTAGAGCCTATGGTAGATCGTCTGTGGCCTTAGGTCGTGATGCAAGTACTGGTTACACCACAACAGAAAACATTCCAAACGCACCGGCAGGTGGTCCTACGACAAAAACTGTCTATAATGGTGCTGTAGACGGTGTTGCTATCGGTAATAGTTCTTATGTGGACAGCAACTATGCCATTGCTATCGGTGGTAATGCAAAGGTACAACGAGATGGAACTAAGGATTCAGAATCCTCTATGGCGATTGGTGCTGGTGCTAAAGTAACGGGTGCTAAATATTCTGTGGCATTGGGCTTGGACTCTACAGTGTCGTCTGGTGATACCGCTACAAAAACGACAGCAGCGTTCAGTGGTGAAAGTAACAATGATCCAGATAATGGCGTTGTGTCTATTGGTGGCAATGGTAAATACCGTCGTATCCTAAACGTTGCAGGCGGTGTGAACGATAACGATGCAGTTAACGTGAAACAGTTGAGAGCAGCTGCATGGGGATTGCAAGTTGAAAATGGTACAGCAGCAGCGACTGATGTGACACCAGATACAACGAGCCATAAAATTAAGTTGAAAGCGGGTAATAATGTAACCTTAGATAATACCAATGGTGTAGTGACTATCAATGCATCTGGTGGTCTTAACTCTATTACAAGCGGTAATGAAGATGTATTAGGGGTAACTACTACTGCTGGAGCAGTGACATTGAGTCCGAAGCTGGCTACTACAATTACAAGTACAGGTGATGATGCGAATAAATTAGTGACAGCTGGCGTTGTGAATACGGCATTAAATGCGAAGGCAAATGTATCTGATCTTGCAGCTAAATTAGATAAAACAGCAGAACTTCATGTAAGAGCAGGAGACTATACTGTAGGAAATAATGGTGAAGTATCCTTAATTCAAGAAGATGCAAGTGGCACGCAAAATAGTGGCAAAGGGTTCAAGATTAAAGGACTTGCTACAAAAGGCGATATTACCAACATCAACACTACATTAGCGGGTAAAGCAGATAAATCCTATGTAGATACTCAAATTGGTACAGTGTCTAATTTAGGTTATAAAGCGAATGGCGGAACTGCTAAGCAAGTGGCTGTTGGTACTGGTCTGAACTTTGTTCAAGGTGATGGTACTGCGACGACAGCAGCGGCAGCAAAAGCTGGCATCGAAATCGTAGCTGGTGACGATGGCAAAGTGACATTTGGTTTAAATGAAGCGACTCGTAATGCTATCGATAATGCAGCGAGCAAAAATTATGTAGATACTCAAATTGGTAATGTAGCGAATAAAAATTTAAGTAATCTAAATGATGCTGGTAAAAATGAAGTTCGTGATTTAGCAGCGAGCGCTGTGAAAGTAGCTCAAGGTAAAAATGTAACAGTCACACCTAAAACAAAAGACCATGTAACAACTTACACAGTAGATGCTATCGATACAACAGTAGCCGCTGGAGAAGGCTTGTCTGTTACAGGTGGAGATACAGTAGATACAGCTACGAATAAACGTAACTACACAGTAGGATTGTCTCAAGCTACAAAAGATACATTAGCGAAAGTACAAAAAGCAGTTGATGCAATTGGTACTAATGGATCTGATGGCCGTGACGGCAAACCTGGTACAGGCGCTAATGCTGGCATGGGCAAAGACGGCTTAACAGCAGCAGATGGCTTGAACGGTAAAGACTTAACTACAAAAGTCAATGCTCTTCGTAACGGCGAAGCTGGTACAGTAGTGTACACTGATGAAAACGGTAACCGTTTAGCAAAAGCTAATGATGGTCAATACTATCCAGCGAATAAAGTTAATGCAGATGGTACAAAAGCTGCTGATGCAGTAGCAGTGGCAAATCCACAAGCTCGTTTAGTGAATCCAGATGGTACAACAACTGGTGGTACAACTAAATTAAGTAATATTGCAGGTGGTGAGATCAAAGCCGGTTCTACCGATGCAATCAACGGTGGTCAATTACATACTGAATTAGCGAAAAAAGCAGATGTAACAGCATTAGACGGTAAAGTAGATAAAGCAGCTGAGTTCCATGTAAAAGCAGACACATATGCTGTTGGTGATGATGGCGTTGTGACTGTAAAACAAGAAGATGGTACAGGCGCAGAAGCTACTGGTAAAGAGTTCAAAATTAGTGGCTTAGCTACGAAAACAGATATTACAACTATCAACACTGCATTAAGTCAAAAAGCAAATGCGGCGGATCCAATTACTTTCACAGGCGACGATGCGCAAGCTGTAACACGTGCATTAGCTACTACTCTAACTGTAAAAGGTGCTACAAACTTCACACCAAGTGCAACAACTCCAGCAACAGAAGCAGGCGTTAACATCCGTGTGGAAAAAGATCCAACTACAAATGCTAACGGCTTAGTGGTGAAACTAGCAGATACTTTGACCAACATGAAAGGTATTTCTGGTAATGGCACAGATCCATTGACAATTAAAAATGGTGACAATGCTGTTATCACAGTGAAACCGGGTGCAGCTGGCGCTAAAGGTGATGTAGACTTCGGTGGATCTAAATTAACAAATGTAGGAGCACCTGGTGCCAATACAGATGCAGCGAATAAGGCATATGTAGATACAAAATTTGGTAACGCAGCGAATAAAGATTTAGATAATCTAAATGATGCTGGTAAAGCGGCAGTAAAAGACTTAGCAGCAGAAGCTGTGAAAGTAGCTCAAGGTAAAAATGTTACAGTCACACCTAAAACAACAGACCATGTAACAACTTACACAGTAGATGCTATCGATACAACAGTAGCAGCTGGAGAAGGCTTGTCTGTTACAGGTGGAGATACAGTGGACACAGCTACGAATAAGCGTAACTATACAGTGGCATTGTCTCAAGATACAAAAGATACATTAGCGAAAGTACAAAAGGCAGTGGATGCTATTGGTACTAATGGATCTGATGGCCGTGACGGCAAACCTGGTACAGGCGCTGATGCTGGCATGGGCAAAGACGGATTAACAAAAGAAGATGGTCTAAACGGTAAAGACTTAACTACAAAAGTGAATGCATTACGTAACGGCGAAGCTGGAACAGTGGTGTACACTGATGAAAACGGTAAACGTGTTGTTAAAGCCAAAGATGGTAAATGGTACTTAGCTGACAAAGTAGGTGCTGATGGTACAAAAGCTGCTGATGCTGCGGAAGTAACAACAGTACAAGCTCGTTTAGTAAATCCAGATGGTACAACAACTGGTGGTACAACTAAGTTAAGCAACATTGCTGATGGCAACATTGCAGCTGGTTCTACAGATGCTATCAACGGTGGTCAATTACATACTAAATTAGCTGAAAAAGCTGACAAATCAGATATTACAACTATCAACAATACATTAGCTGAAAAAGCCAATGCCTCTGACTTGAATACGTTGGCAGAAAAACCGCTTACTTTCAGTGGAGATACTGGAACGAATGCAACTCGTAAATTAGGTGAGACATTAGCTGTAAAAGGTGCGGCAAACTTCACACCAGCAGCAACTGCAACAGCAGGCGTGAATATCCAAGTAGCATCCGACCCTACGAATGGTTTAACTGTGAGCTTAGCAGATACGTTAACTAACATGAAAGGTATCTCTGGTAATGGCACAGATCCATTGACAATTAAAAATGGTGACAATGCTGTTATTACAGTAAAACCGGGTGCAGCTGGCGCTAAAGGTGACGTAGACTTCGGTGGCTCTAAATTAACAAATGTAGGAGCACCTGGTGCCAATACAGATGCAGCGAATAAGTTCTACGTAGATGAAGCGATTAAAGCGGTCAACCAAACAGCAGCTGGTAATGCTAACCTAGGCTATAAAGCCAATGGTGGAACAGCTAAAACAGTAGCAGTAACAACAGGTCTAGACTTTGTTCAAGGCGATGGCACAGCGAATACAGCAGAAAGCGCAAAATCTGGCATCGAAATCGTAGCTGGAGATAGCGGCAAAGTGATCATTGGCTTGTCTAACGATGCGAAAGCAAAATTAGACAAAGTAAATGACATTGCTAAAGCAGTAGGCGCTAACGGTGTAGATGGCCGTGACGGAAAACCTGGTACAGGCGCTGATGCTGGCATGGGCAAAGACGGTTTAACAGCAGCAGATGGCTTGAACGGCAAAGACTTAACTACAAAAGTGAATGCATTACGTAATGGCGAAGCTGGCTCCGTAGTGTACACAGATGAAAACGGCAACCGTGTTGTAAAAGCTAACGATGGCAAATGGTATCCTGCTGGCAAAGTGAATGCAGATGGTACAAAAGCAGCTGATGCTACGGAAGTAACAAAACCACAAGCTCGTTTAGTAAATCCAGATGGTACAACAACTGGCGGTACCACTAAGTTAAGCAATATCGCAGATGGTGAAATCAAAGCTGGCTCTAAAGATGCCATCAACGGTGGTCAATTACATGACGAATTAGCTAAAAAAGCTGATGTAACAGCTTTAGCAGGTAAAGTAGATAAGGCTTCTGAACTTCATGTAAAAGCAGATACATATGCTGTTGGTGATGATGGCGTTGTGACTGTAAAACAAGAAGATGGTACAGGCGCAGAAGCTACTGGTAAAGAGTTCAAGATTAGTGGCTTAGCTACGAAAACAGATATTACAACTATCAACACTGCATTAGGCCAAAAAGCAAATGCAGCGGATCCAATTACTTTCACAGGCGATGATGGACAAAATGTAACACGTGCATTAGGTACTACATTAACTGTAAAAGGTGCTACAAACTTCACACCAAGTGCAACAACTCCAGCAACAGAAGCAGGCGTGAATATCCGTGTAGAAAAAGACACTACTACAAATGCTAACGGCTTAGTGGTGAAATTAGCAGATACCTTAACTAACATGAAAGGTATCTCTGGTAATGGCACAGATCCATTGACAATTAAAAATGGTGACAATGCTGTTATCACGGTGAAACCGGGTGCAGCTGGCGCTAAAGGTGACGTAGATTTCGGTGGCTCTAAATTAACGAATATTGGCACACCAGGTGCTAATACAGATGCAGCGAATAAGGCATATGTAGATACAAAATTTGGTAACGCAGCGAATAAAGATTTAGATAATCTAAATGATGCTGGTAAAGCGGCAGTAAAAGACTTAGCAGCAGAAGCTGTGAAAGTAGCTCAAGGTAAAAATGTTACAGTCACACCTAAAACAACAGACCATGTAACAACTTACACAGTAGATGCTATCGATACAACAGTAGCAGCTGGAGAAGGCTTGTCTGTTTCAGGCGGAGATACAGTAGATACAGCTACGAATAAACGTAACTACACAGTAGGATTGTCGCAAGATACAAAAGATACATTAGCGAAAGTACAAAAAGCAGTTGATGCAATTGGTACTAATGGATCTGATGGCCGTGATGGTAAACCTGGTACAGGCGCTAATGCTGGCATGGGCAAAGACGGCTTAACAGCAGCAGATGGCTTGAACGGTAAAGACTTAACTACAAAAGTAAATGCTCTTCGTAACGGCGAAGCTGGTACAGTAGTGTATACAGATGAAAACGGTAACCGTGTTGTAAAAGCTAACGATGGCAAATGGTATCCTGCTGGCAAAGTCAATGCAGATGGTACAAAAGCAGCTGATGCTGTGGAAGTAACAAAACCACAAGCTCGTTTAGTAAACCCAGATGGTACAACAACTGGCGGTACCACTAAGTTAAGCAATATCGCAGATGGTGAAATCAAAGCTGGCTCTAAAGATGCCATCAACGGTGGTCAATTACATGA
>NZ_RQVD01000018.1 GCF_003992055.1 Veillonella sp. CHU740 | reverse complement strand
AGCAGGGCTCATGATTTATAGGAGCGAAGCGACGCATAAATCATAGAGCATCGCTTAGTTCCTGGCGTAAGATTTTGGAGCCCCAAAGGGGCGCTCAAAATCCACAGCTAGGAACAAATAGGAAGTTGCTGATTAAGAAAATAAAGAAGACGCCGAAAGGCGTCTTTTTTATTTTCTAATGTAATATATTATTATGCTCTAGCCGTTTCCAGCCAGATTAATCGAGTAATAACTAAGGTATACCTCATAAGGCCTGGGATAAGCAGGGCTCATGATTTATAGGAGCGAAGCGACGCATAAATCATAGAGCATCGCTTAGTTCCTGGCGTAAGATTTTGAAGCCCTAAAGGGCGCACAAAATCCACAGCCAGGAACAGGAAGTTGCAAATGACAAGGTACTAAGAGAGCCGTTTCCAGCCAATATGTCTCAAGTAAGAACTATGAAAGAATGCAATAGGCCTGGGATCCGCAGTGAACCACTTTCATAGGAGCGAAGCACGCGCATAAGCAGGACTCATGATTTGAAGGAGTGAAACGACGCGCAAATCATAGAGTATCGCTTAGTTCCTAGTGTAAGGTTTTGTAGCTCTATAGGAGCTAACAAAACCCACAGCTAGGAACAAAAAGGACAAGGGATATTAGTCCTTAACGTAAGATTTTCTACGACCGAAGTGAGTAAAGAAAACCCACAGGCCAGAACAGGAAGTTGCAAATGACAAAGTAATATCTGAAAAGCCATTTCTAGGCAACAATTTAATATTATACTGAAATATAAAAGACTATAATGAAAGATACTAGTTCATTATAGTCTTTTTATATATTAATTTTTAGTTTGCAGCCTTAACTTCTAAGGATTGTCCACGAACTTTGTTTGGATCCATTGCTTGAGAGAGTGTTTCTGGTGTTACTTCTAAATCGGTATCTTTTTGGACAGTTACTGTAAATAATTGACCAGGCTCATAGTATATATTTTCACCACGCATGAAGAATCCACCTACAATAGAAACAGCAGCAGTAACAGCAACTGCACCTGTATCATCAGATCCATATCCGTTGACATATCCATTAAGAGGAATATTTATATCATTCAGTGTACGAATAGCTGGAATCTCTATGATTAATCTACCGCCACGACCAAACATTCCATTACCATGAGAGTCAAGAACTTTTCCTCGGACTTCCTCACCCTTTGGTATGATTACAGTGCCATTAAGAATTAAATTATCGACAGTTTTTAGAACAAAAGTAGCATTTTTTTTGCTTTTTTTAGAACTAATGGGTTGTGTTAATTCAAGAGTGATCGGTGTATCTTTTGGTACATATAGGTTGCCTTTAGGTATTGTACCTATAGTCATTGATTCTGGAGATAAAATATTTTGAATTTTATTTGTGATACTACTTGGATTCTCCTTCATTTGTTTTTCTAGTTCAGGATTAATAGTAGTTTTTATAGCTACGTTAATATCATGTGTGTGTTTCGCATCTACTGTGACAGATGAAAGGCTAGAAGCTAATACTCCTAGGGCTAAAGCAACAATATACTTTTTAGATTTCATAGAATATACCCCCTTATAAAATGCATTATGATGATACTTATAGAATATCATATACAAAGTCATTTCTCTAGTTTGAAGTATATTTTTATTTATCTATCAGTAAAATATAAAGAACAATTCTCATTTATGAATTTGCATATTTATGTATATAGTTTTACCCTATAGTATTCTATAGTTTATATCCAATTGACTACATAGGAATAAGAATATACAATAGTAGACGTTATTATAGCTCTGTATTCAGTAATAACTAGATATTGTCTATAAGGGTATGTCGATACATATATAGTAAATATAAAATAAAACTATATATTTATAAAATTAGATATAGGTATTATCAATATATTAAATTTATAGATTAATAATCCAACTATCACAGCAAATAGATATATTGTCACTATATATTAAGTAGTATATATTAACCATCGAGTAGAATACATAAAAAAATACAGCAGTAAGGGGGAACCAATCATGTACCAACACGTAATAGATTTAATAGGCTCTACGCCTTTGGTGGCATTGGATGCTTTTACAAAACTATATCAATTGAATGGTCGCTTGTTAGGAAAACTAGAATATTTTAATCCACTGGGTAGTGTGAAGGATCGTGTTGCCTACGGAATGATCAAAGAGGGAATTGACTCTGGGGTGATACAAAAAGATACGGTGCTCATTGAACCTACTAGTGGTAATACAGGAATTGGTCTCGCTTTTGTAGCAGCCCAAATGGGGCTTAAGTTAATTCTTGTTATGCCCGACACGATGAGTGTGGAGCGTCAACGTATCGTACGAGCATTGGGTGCGTTGGTTGTGCTTTCACCGGGTATAGAAGGGATGAAAGGAAGTATTCGGGTGGCTGAAGAGTTACAACAAATACATGGCAATGCTTTCATCTTGCAACAATTTACAAACCCTGCGAATCCGAACACTCATTATGAAACTACAGGTCCTGAGATTTGGAAGGATACAAATGGTAAAGTAGATGTATTTATTTCTTCTATTGGGACAGGGGGCACTGTGACAGGGGTGGGTCGCTATCTAAAAGGGCAAAACCCAAATGTGCAGATTATCGGAGTAGAGCCAACTACATCGGCTGTATTATCTGGCAAAGAAGCTGGACCTCATGGTATCCAAGGGATTGGAGCAGGATTTATCCCTGATGTATTAGATACTAAGCTGTTAGATAAGATTGTGATGGTCTCTACAGAGGATGCCTACACATGTACACGGACTATTGCTAAAACAGAAGGATTGTTACTTGGTATCTCCTCTGGGTCTGCTTTACAAGCGGCTATACAAATTGGTCAGGACCCGGCCTATAAGGATAAGAATATTGTTGTATTGCTACCAGATGGTGGGGAACGCTACTTATCAACAGGTATTTTTGATGCTTAATACATATTATACTATGGCTCTTAAGCCTGTATTTACAGAGTTGAAATGTTTAATGAAATGTATGGAAGCTGCTAGTAGGCCATATATGGAATAAGTAGATTGTATGTCGTGTATTAATAGAACGTATGAAATCCTTTGTAAAAGTCAGTGGATTTTCTATAAAACAAGCACGAAATACTATGCTATAGTTTGCAAATCAAACTGATAGAAGCATGCCTTAGACATGACGATGGAGGATATATATGAAACGAAAACGATATAGAAACTGGCTCATCGCCATGATAGGCATTGTATGTATAGGGACTTTCACGGGGTGTATGAAAGAACCCAAAATAGTAGGTAATGAGGTGTATATTACGAATGTATCCTACGATAGTACACGTGAGTTTTATGAGGACTATAACCGACTATTTCGTGAGCATTATAAGGCTATCACTGGAAAGGATGTGCATGTCACGCAATCTCATGGTGGTTCCAGTGCACAGGCGCGGTCCATCATTGAAGGGAATGATGCCGATATTGTGTCCTTAGGGTCTTCGCAAGATATAGAAATGCTGAATCGTGTGCACTTACTCGATGCGAATTGGGAGGATATGTTTCCCAATCATTCGGCTCCTTATACGTCGACTATTGTATTTTTAGTGCGTAAAGGTAATCCTCAGCATATACAAGATTGGGCAGATTTAGAGAGACCTGGGATTTCCATCGTAGCTCCAGATCCGAAGAGTTCTAGTGCGGCTTGTTGGATATTCATGGCGGCTTGGGATCACGGACTTAGGGTATATGGCACAGAAACAGGTGCGAAAGGCTATGTAAAAGCTCTTTATGACCATGTGAAAGTCTTAGATGCGGGTGCTCGTAGTGCGGCGACGACTTTCGTAGAAAATAAGCAAGGGGATGTACTCTTAATTTGGGAAAATGAAGCCTTACAAATTGTGAAGAACTATCCAGGTCAATATGAGCTGGTCATACCTAAAACGAGCATCGTCGCAGAGCCGAATGTAGCTCTTGTAAAAGGAATTACAGATCGAGATCAAACCACAGAGGTGGCTCGTGATTATATTCAGTATTTATATTCCGATGAAGGACAACGATTGATTGGTTCTTATGGATTTAGACCGTCCAATCCAGCTATTTTACAGGAGTTTTCTTCGACTTTTAACCATAGGATAGAGTTAACAACAATTCACGCCTATGGCGGATGGGATGCAGTGTATAAAAAGTTTTTTGATGAAGGTGGGGTATTTGATGAAATCTATGGAACATAATACATCGTGGCTTTCACGAATGATAGGCCCTACATCGACACGAATCATTCCAGGTATGGGCTTGTCATTAGGCATTACCATTGCCTTATTATCGATCTGTATCATCATTCCTTTAGGGTCAGTGTTTTTCCATGGATTGTCCTTGCCTTGGGATACTTGGAAAGTATTGCTTACAAAAGTGAATGTAGTACAAGCCTTTAAAACTAGTTTATTAACAGCCGCTATTGCAGCAGCTATCAATGTAGTATTTGGTTTTATCTTGGCTTGGGTTCTGGTGCGCTACACATTTCCAGGGAAAGCCTTACTGAATAGCATGATAGAACTCCCCTTTGCACTACCAACAGCGGTGGCTGGGATTACCTTATCGAAGCTGTATACTGATACAGGTTGGTTTGGATCTATCTTGTCGCACTGGGGGATTCACGTGGCTTATAGTCAAATAGGCATTGTGGTAGCCCTCGTATTTGTAGGGATTCCTTTTGTGGTACGGTCCTTGGAACCTGTGCTAGAAACCTTAGACCCTATTTATGAAGAGGCAGCTTTCATGATGGGTGCCAGTAAATTTAGATTGTATCGACAAGTTATTTTTCCTGAATTGTTGCCGCCCTTGTTGACTGGTTTTAGTTTGGCCTTTGCCAGAGGGATTGGCGAATATGGTAGCATCATTTACATTTCAGGGAATAGTTTTAAAAATCACACGCAGGCTGTGTCCTATGTGATTATGCAAAAGTTAAATTATGCCGATTATAGCAGTGCTACGGCCATCGCTATCGTGTTACTAGGCATTTCGTTTTCTATCTTGTTAGTAGTGAATCTAATTCAGAATCATCACGCAAAGCGTATTAAAGGGAGGTAATAGGTCTATGAAAGGACGATACGGTTCTACCTTGTTAATTCTATTAGCTTGGGTATTCATTATTTTTATGCTCCTTATTCCTATGCTTTCAGTAGTGTTTCAATCTTTATCTTTAGGTTGGCAGTTCTATGTGCAGTCTATTAGCACTGTCTATGTGATGAAATCTTTGGGGCTGACCTTACTGGTAATGGTCATTGCTATGTTGGTGAGCGCCATCTTCGGAGTGGCAGCTGCCTTTGCGGTATCGAAGTTCGATTTTTCTGGTAAAACATTGATCGCCACTTTGGCAGATATACCATTTTCCGTATCTCCCGTTATTGCAGGGTTAGCTTTTTTACTCACCTTTGGTCGATTGGGTTGGTTGGGGCCGTACATCAATCAGTTCAATGCGTGGACGGGTTTAGACATTCGTATTGTGTTTGCTATACCAGGGGTTATCTTGGTGACCGTATTCATGACTATGCCCTTTGTATTTCGTGAAATTTTGCCAGTCCTGTTGAATCAAGGCCGAGAAGAAGAGGAAGCAGCGGCTTTGATGGGGGCGTCTGGATGGCGGATTTTTAAGGATATTACCTTTCCTCACATCAAATGGCCTTTGTTGTATGGAATTATCTTGTGCGGGGCCCGGGCTATGGGTGAATTTGGTGCGGTGGCAGCTGTATCTAAGGCGAGAGGAGCTACGTTCACCTTGCCATTAGAAATCGACGCTCTTTATATGTCTGGTACTGAAAGTGCCGTAGTAGCATCCTTTAGTGTGTCGTCGGTGCTGATTCTGTTGGCTTTCATTATGATTGCCTTGCGCACCTATGCAGCACATAAAGCTAGCCATCGGTAATAATCATCATCGATACAGGTAGAGGGAGGAAATGCATGTACGTTAGTTTATCGAATATATATAAAAATTATGGAGACTTTCAGGCGTCGAAAGATGTGTCCTTGTCTATTGAGAAGGGCAGCTTGGTAGCCCTCTTAGGACCTAGTGGAAGCGGGAAGACAACTATACTACGGATGATTGCCGGTTTGGAAACACCTGATGAAGGCGATATTTACATCAATGGTACACGGGTCAATACTGTGGCACCTGCAGACAGAGGAATTGGATTTTTATTTCAAAGTTATGCGTTGTTTCGCTATATGACGGTGTTTGATAACATTGCCTTTGGGTTGACTGTGAAGAAAGCGAGTAAGGAGGAAATCCATCGTCGTGTAACAGATCTCATCGATCTCATCGGACTTAGTGGACTAGAAGATAGATATCCAAGTCAATTATCTGGTGGACAACGGCAACGGGTTGCCTTTGCTAGAGCATTGGCACCGAACCCAGATGTGTTGCTCTTGGATGAACCCTTTGCAGCCATTGATGCAAAGGTGAAAGAAGAACTTCGCATGTGGTTACGCCATACGATTCAGCAAATTGGGATTACTACTATCTTTGTCACCCATGATCAAGAAGAGGCCTTAGAAATGGCGGATCAAATTGTGGTGACCAACAAAGGTTGTATTGAACAAGTGGGAACGCCACAGGAGATTTACTGTAATCCAAAGACTCCGTTTGTAGCTAAGTTCTTAGGTAAGTCTTCTGTTGTAGAAGGGTATGACGTGTTAAAGGGCTTTCAGAAAATCGAAAATGTAAAGGAAGCCTTAATTCGACCAGAATATATCAGCATTTATCCTCAAGGGACTTTACACCGTTATCGCAGCGTGGTGGAGCTAGGTCATATTGAACATATTTTGTTCAAAGGTAATCGCTTGGAAGTGACGGTCCGGATTGGTGAGTTAGTACTGGTGGCAAATCATACCATCGATGGACATGCTTTCAAAGTCGGTGATGCGGTGGATGTGTTGATTTCAAGAATTTGCATCTATGATGAGACGGATACGTATCTAGTAGAAAATGAAGGTATGAATACAAGTAGCTTGTTCTATATTTAGTACGAAACTTTCAAAAGCTATAGATAGAACAGAAACAATATATACAAGGGTATATACACAGGAAAGAAAGGGTGCATAGGATGTTAGGAAAGAAAGAACGACTGCGTACAGATGTGCTAATTATCGGTGGAGGGACGGCCGGTTGTTATGCAGCGTTAACGATAGGAAGAGCTAGTGACGCCCATATCATCGTGGCAGAGAAGGCTCATATTAAACGAAGCGGCTGTTTGGCGGCAGGGGTGAATGCCATCAACTGTTATATTTTGCCAAATCGAACAGTCCAAGATTATGTGGACTATGCCACGAAGGATGCAGAGGGCATTGTACGAGATGACTTGTTGCGTACTATGTGCGAACGAGTGAATGGAACGGTCCATGAGTTAGAACGGTTAGGCCTAGTGATTTTGAAAGATGACCAAGGTAATTACGTAGCTCGTGGGAATCGAAATATTAAAATCAATGGTGAAAATATTAAGCCTATTTTGGCTAGTGCTGTGGAATCTTTGGAGAATTGTCAAATTATTAACCAACTAGTCATCACCGACTACATCGTGAAAGACAATCGTATCTATGGCGCTGTGGGCTTTCATAAGGAAACGGGGACCATCTATGAGATTGAAGCCACTTATGTAATTTGTGCTACTGGCGGTGCCTCTGGGGTGTATAAGCCTAACAATCCGGGTTTCTCTCGTCATAAAATGTGGTATTCCCCGTTTAATACAGGGGCGGGCTATGCTATGGGTATCTTGCAAGGGGCGGAGATGACCACTTTAGAGATGCGGTTCATTGCCCTTCGTTGTAAGGATACTATCGCACCTACCGGGACCATCGCCCAAGGGGTAGGAGCGAAACAAATTAACGGTCTTGGCGAGAACTATGAAAGTGTATACGGTATCACTACTTCACAACGTGTGTATGGTACTGTACAAGAACAGGTGGAAGGAAGAGGCCCTTGCTATTTAGGGACGAAGGGGATTTCTCCAGATCAAGAGCAAGACCTTCTGAAAGCCTACCTCAACATGGCACCAAGCCAAACGTTGCGTTGGGTAGAACGTGGTCAAGGACCTGCCACAGAAAATGTAGAAATTGAAGGCACAGAGCCATACATTGTAGGCGGTCATACGGCGAGCGGTTACTGGGTCGATACGCATAGAGAAACGACCATTACAAATCTATTTGCTGCGGGCGATGTGGCAGGGGGAGCACCTCAAAAATATGTCACAGGTGCCTTAGCAGAAGGAGAAATTGCAGGAGATGAGATTGTGCGACGATACCAAGAGCAAGGGGAAGTATCGTCTGTAGGAAATGAACCATGGTATAAGGAAACCATTGATGCTATCGTGAAGCGATATACTTCACAAATGGGGGCTAACGGAGATGCTGGCATAAGCCGTATCAATGATAGCAACCTACCAACCCATATGAGAGACGAATTTGTAGCAGTTAATACCAATGCTGACTTTGTACAAACCAGATCTAACGATAGTGCTGAACAAAATGGCACAAATAATAGTGCTGAAGACGTCCATGCTAAAGGTAGTTATAGTTTAGCTTGTATCGAGGCGCAAGAACAGAAATTGCAAGACATTATGGATGTCTACGCCGGTGGTATCAGCCAAGCCTACAAATACACAGAGGAAAGCTTAGGCATTGCGAAATCAAAATTAGAAGTGTTAGCCAAAGACGTAGAACAATTACAAGCCAATACCTTACATGAACTGTCCTACCTCTATGAACTGCGAGATCGCATTGTGGTAGCCCGAGCTTTAGTGGCTCATTTAGGAGAGCGTAAGGAAACGCGTTGGCACAGCTTTGGAGAACATGGTGATTACCCGAATTGTAGCGATGAGGGATTGGTGTATGTGAACTCCGTATATCAGGATGGCGGATTTCAGGTCTTTCGACGGCCACTAGTAGAAAAGGGGGATACTTATGAGCATACAAATTAATAAGGATACTTGCATCGGTTGCGGTAGATGCCAACAAGTATGCCCAGGGACATTGATCTACAAAGATGAGGCGAAGAAAGCCTACATCGCCTACCCCTCCGATTGTTGGGGTTGCGTGTCTTGCGTGAAAGAATGTCCTGTAGGAGCCATTTCCTTTTTCCTAGGAGAAGATATGGGTGGTAAAGGGGCTACGATGGTGGTAACAACAGAAGGTCATTTGCTGCATTGGGATATTACGAAAATAGACGGCACTGTGCAGCGAATTACAGTAAATGCAAAAGAAAGTAATGCCTATTAAGGAGGTTAATATGAGTCAATTCTCTCATTTAGATGAATTAGAAGCGGAAGCTATATATATTATTCGTGAGGTAGCTGCACAATGTGAAAGCCCAGTGATGCTATACTCCATCGGGAAAGATAGTTCGGTGATGCTGCATTTGGCAATGAAAGCTTTTTATCCAGCAAAACCGCCATTCCCATTTTTACATGTGAACACCACTTGGAAGTTCAAAGAGATGATTGAGTTTCGTGACAATGTAGCGAAGAAACTAGGCATCGAAATGCTAGAGTACATCAATCAGGACGGAGTAGATCGTGGTATTAATCCATTCGACTCTGGTGCGGCCTACACAGATATTATGAAAACACAAGCGTTAAAACAAGCGTTGGATAAATATGGCTTTGATGCAGCCTTTGGTGGCGGTCGTCGAGATGAAGAAAAATCTCGTGCGAAAGAACGTATCTTTTCTTTCAGAAATGAGCAACATGCTTGGGATCCAAAGAACCAACGTCCAGAAATGTGGAAACTGTTTAACACCAAAATCAACAAAGGGGAAAGTATGCGTGTATTCCCTATCTCTAACTGGACAGAAACAGATATTTGGCAATATATCAAACGAGAACATATCGACATTGTACCATTATATTTTGCAGCAGAACGACCAGTGGTAGAACGAGATGGAAACTTAATCATGGTTGACGATGAACGATTCCGCTTACAAGAAGGGGAAACAGTAGAAAATAAATTAGTTCGATTCCGTACCTTAGGCTGTTATCCATTAACAGGTGGCATTGAATCGAATGCGACTACTTTAGATGAAATCATCGAAGAAACATTGAGTGCCGTATCCTCTGAACGAACTACACGGGTCATCGATAGTGAAGCGGCAGGCAGCATGGAACGACGTAAACGGGAGGGCTATTTCTAATGAAAAATTTATTGAAATTCATTACATGTGGCAGTGTAGATGACGGAAAATCTACATTGATTGGACATATCTTATACGATTCCAAATTATTATATGCTGACCAAAAGGAAGCCCTTGAACTGGAAAGTAAGGTAGGCAGCCGTGGTGGTAAAATTGACTATTCCTTGTTGCTAGACGGTTTGATGGCAGAGCGTGAGCAAGGCATCACCATCGATGTGGCGTATCGCTATTTCACAACGGACCATCGCAGCTTTATCGTGGCGGATACACCAGGTCATGAAGAATATACTCGCAATATGGCGGTGGGAGCCTCCTTTGCTGACTTAGCTATCATTCTGGTGGATGCGAAGCAAGGTGTGTTGGTGCAAACACGTCGTCATGCTCGTATCTGCGCCTTAATGGGTATCCAACATTTCATCTTTGCAGTGAATAAAATGGACTTGGTGGACTATAGTGAAAGTCGATACCAAGAGATTCAAGCAGATATCCAAGCATTACAACAAGAATTGCAACTGGCGGACATTGCTATTATTCCTGTATCGGCTACAGAGGGAGATAATATTACAGTACATTCTCCACACATGCCTTGGTACAAGGGCAATACCTTACTGGGACATTTAGAAACAGTAGATATCCAAGCTTTTGAAGAAGAAGGCTTCTATTTGCCAGTACAACGTGTATCACGACCAGACCATACATTTAGAGGGTTCCAAGGTCAAGTGGAAAGTGGTACTCTTCGTGTGAATGACACAGTGTGCGTCTTGCCAAGCGGTGAAACGGCAGTGGTGAAATCTTTAATTCGAGGATTTGACTCTGTTGAGGAAATTCATACAGGGGAAGCGGTGACTATTCAATTAGACCGTGAAGTAGACGTATCTCGTGGTTGCGTTATTGTGAATGGCACAGAGTTACAGGTCAGTGCGAAGCTAGAAACGACATTACTATGGATGGATGACATCACCTTACAAGAAGGTAGGGAATACCTTATCATGGCAGGTACAAAACTAGTATCTGGGGTGGTGAGCAAAATCCGTTATGCTGTCGATGTGAACACAGGCGATCATGTGGAGCGCGATGGATTGAGCAAAAATGAAATTGCTCGTTGTGTCTTGACCTTACAAGAGCCAATAGTAGTAGATACTTTCACCAAGCATAAAACATTGGGCGAGTTCATCCTTATCGACCGTGTAAGCCATATGACAGCGGCTTGCGGTGTGATTCAAGATACCCTCGACAAAGGAGAGGAACTGTACACCTTTATTGGTGATACTGTTCGTGGTCGTGGCGATATTTTTGAAGAGTTTTATTATGATGTGGAAGGGTTAACAGTAGATAAAGTAAGACCGGAATGTGCCACATACCATGTGGGTGATGCGATTACTCTTACAGGAGATAGTTACCGATATCCAAGTACTTTTGATATCTTGATTCTACGTGATAAAGTCTATATTTCTGTGCGAGATGGTGTCATCACAGCCATCGCTCCATTGCGTGAGTATACGTACCAAGGAGTGCCATTGCTAAACGGTCGTGGATTTGGTATTCAAGTACACTCTGGCGAAGAATATACTCAATTCTTAGCAGATATTGAAGATTCTAAAAACTTAAATGATACTTTCGGGAAGTGGTTGAACTTTACAAGCTATCGCCATATTGCTTTCAAAAAATAGATATTAGCGCCTTCGGGCGCTTTTTCTATGCCTAGGATTGTGTCTAGTAGGGGATGTCGTTCAGTGGTATAATTGAATACAAGAGTGATATGTCGCAATCAAGAGACGAAGTGTATGAAGCGATAGAGTGTATAGATAGACTTAGTATTTCAATGCAAGTGGAAAAATGTAAGTCTGAAACTGAGTATTCGATATAAGGGAGTATTATGAACTATAAGAAGGTGCCATTACAACTAGACAACCCTTTGGAATTTTGGCTAAATTTTGAAGGGGAAGAGCGTGTCTTTTGGGTAGACCGTCAAAGTGATAGAGTTGTTGTAGGAGCGAAGCGATTAGCTGTTGTGAAAGATGATGAAGAGAGAAAGAATTATGCCTATGTGTTTTATGGGGGGACTTTCTTTCCTACAGTAAAAGATGAAAAATGGAAAGATATGGGCCATGAAATGGTGGCGTTCACACATTATTATATTGTTGAAAATGGAGAATCCTTTTACCTTCATGCCGGTGATGCCGTTGAGATTCAACGGCATAGGATTACTAGAGTCGATCATACGTATACGGAAACAAGCGATGATAAACAAGACTGGGATACGTTGATGGATGCGATTTTAACCTCTATTCATGCAGGAAAGATGACGAAGGTAGTATCGTCTCGTGAAGTAGAGTTTACGAGTCCTACACCCTATCAGGTAGTGAGTATCTTGGATCGATTGGTAGAAAATAATCCAAACTGTTTCATTTTTGGATATGAAAAGGATGGTCGTACTTTTGTAGGGGCATCTCCAGAAATTTTGGTGCGCCACCGTGGAAATGAAATCCTTAGTTATGCCTTGGCAGGAACGGCTCCTAAATTCGGACCCAAAGCATGGACGAAAGAGCGTTTCTTGGGGGATCATAAAAATCGCGTGGAACATGAAATTGTACGAGATCGTATTGTACATACGATGCGCCAAGTGACAGATGAGATCTCTGTAGGAGAGACGGGGATTATGGAGTTGTCGCGGTTGTATCATCTACGGACGATTATTACTGCCAAAGATAGTACGAAATCGCTCATTGAATGGGGACAGCTATTGCATCCTACACCTGCCCTTGGTGGTGAACCAAGAGAGGCGGCTATGGACTTATTAGCGAAGTATGAGGCCCATGAACGTGGTATGTACGCAGCGCCATTTGGATTTATGAAAGATATGGGAGATGGCATTTTAGTAGTCGCTATTCGCTCAGCTCTTATTGTAGGACATCACCTCTATGCGTATGCTGGTTGTGGCGTTGTGAGTGAGTCCAATAGTGATGAAGAATACGAAGAGACGATTAATAAAATGGGAACCATACTGGATGCATTGTAATCGTATAGGAGATAGAGTATGAATGAATACATAGCAGCCTTAGTGGATGAGCTATACCAGTTAGGTGTGCGCCACGCTGTATTTAGTCCTGGTTCCAGGTCTACTACATTGGCTATGCTCTTTCAAAGCCATGGTGGCTTTCAAACATATATGAATATAGATGAACGATCAGCAGGATTTATGGCCTTAGGAATTGGCAAAGCGCACGGAGAGCCGGCGGTATTGGTATGCACGTCTGGCTCGGCTTTGACGCACTATGGCCCTGCTGTGGTAGAGGCGAAACATGGTGGTATTCCTATGATCATTCTGTCTGCAGATCGGCCGTACACATTACAGAATGTGGGAGCTCCTCAGACAATTGATCAGCAGAAATATTTTGGCACTGCGGTGAACTATTATGAGGAATTATCTGTACCTAGTGAAAGTCACTATTACACCTATCCTCGCCAAGTGGCACGACGTGCGTATTTGCATGCTAAAAATCATAAGGAAGGTCCTGTTCACATCAACGTACCTCTATTTGAACCATTGGTGCCAGAACGAGATAGCTCGTATTTTACTAGGGGCCGTAGTAGCAAGGCCTTTCGATTAGTAACAGAAGATACAATTCGTGAGTTAGGGCCTGTACTAGAAGGTAAGAAAGTACTTGTATTAGGGGGACCGTCTATTACACAACCGCGAGAAGTTATGGAATTTGCGAATGCCATAGGTGCTGTAGTCATAGGGGATCCTCTATCGAATCTACGACAGTTCGAAGAGGCCATTAGCACCTATGATTCTGTATTGGTACATGAGTCTATGAAAGAACAGTTGCGTCCAGATGTAGTCATTCAATTAGGTCAAATTCCTGTATCGAAACGGATTCAGCAATGGATGGCGGCTTTAGATGGCATTGAGTATATTGTGGTTAGTCCTACAGCAGAGTCCTTGAACCCAAGTTTGACTACTACTATCCATGTCATGGCCAATATGGATGTATTTCTACATAGACTTACAGCTATTCAGGCGGATAGAGAGTACTATGCGATGTGGCAAGAGATAGAGGTAAATAGCCGTCGTCAGTTAGATGCAGTAGGGGTGGAACCGAATCTGTTTGAAGGACGGACCATCCATATGTTGCAAACACTCATGCCAGCAGACGGTCAGCTACTGGTAGCCAATAGTATGTCTATTCGAGATATGGATTATTATTGGGCCAGTGGTCGTTCTACAGCGAAAATCTATGGAAATCGAGGTACGAATGGTATAGATGGTACTGTATCGACGGCCTTAGGCTTAAGTACAAATGGTAAGCCTACAGTGATGGTGACAGGAGATTTGAGTTTCTTTCATGATCTCAATGGGTTGGCTATTGGTAAAACACATGGTATGAACTTGACGATTATCTTGCATAATAATGATGGGGGCGGTATTTTCCAATATTTGCCACAAAAAGGAGCGGATGATTTCGATTACCTTTTCAATACACCACAAGGTATCGATTACAGTGGATTAGCTACGATGTATGGCTTGGATTATGTGAAAGTGGCAACGAATGCAGAATTAGAAGAAGCGATGAATACGTATATTGGACGAGAAGGCATACATATCATTGAAATTCCTACCTCAAAAGAAGGTAGTCGGGAGTTACATAAGGTATATCGGGTGAAGTAATATGGGTTGTGTCATTCAAGATATAAGACCATTGGATATAAAAAGAATACAAATGAACTTTGGAGACTATCACTATGGCGTGACTGTTGTAGGGGATGGTAAACCTTTGGTTTGTGTACATGGATTTTCAGAGTCTGGAACTACTTGGGATGGGATTCATGTAGATGGATATCGAATGATTCGCATTGACTTGATTGGTCATGGCACATCGTCTAGGCCTACAGAAGTAGGAGCCTATACAATGTCTCAAATGCTATTAGACATACATCGTATTGTATATGCTCTAGCCGGTGAAAGCTATGCTCTGTTAGGCTACTCCATGGGGGCTAGGATTGCTTTACTCTATGCCTTGGAACACCCCCTAGAGGTGACAAAATTAATCCTAGAAAGTGGATCTGTAGGTATTGCGGACACAGTAGAGCGATTCGAACGACGTGAAGCGGATGTGGCCTTAGGGAAGCGGATACGAGAGCAGACTATCGAGTGGTTTGCTGAGACCTGGGCAAAGTTGGATATATTTAAATCCCAATACATATTACCGAATGCAGTGCAAAACCGTATACAACACCGACGACTACAGAATAGTCCTCATGCATTGGCTTTCACATTAGAAGGCAGTGGACAAGGAGTGATGCCCTATGTGGGGCATCGGCTGCAAGAATTGACTATGCCCATATGTTATATCAGTGGAGAACTCGATACAAAATATACAGAGATTGGTAAACAGTATTTTGCGCATGCTCATCATGTGGTACTAGGAGCTGGTCATAATGTTCATGTAGAAAAGCCTTGTCAGTATATGTGCATAGTCAAAGAGTTTTTGGATGTGTAGTGACTGGATACACAGAAATAGGTAAACTATGATTCAAAGAATAACATTGTATCATTTACAAATGCCCATGCGGTTTACGTTCAAAACAGCGAAAGGGGAAGTTAGTGTACGGGATACGCTCATCTTGCGCATAGAAGATGCTAAAGGCCATGTTGGCTATGGAGAATGTGTAGCTTTTGTGGATCCTTTTTATACATCGGAAACGGTGGCATCTTGTTGGTATGATCTATGTGAACGATATATCCCTAATCTCATAGGACAGGCAGTGCAAACAAACCAGATTGTGGAATGGCTTCGAGAGAGAACACCTATGACAGTAGCCGCCATAGAAAATGCCTTGTTTCACGTGAAATGTGCCCAATTGGGTGTGAATACAGTGGAATATGTGATGGGGCAACCATTGAGCGATTCGATTCCGATGGGAGTTGTCATCGGAGAGGTACCCTTAGATACTATCGTTGATACGGTGTCTACCTATGTAGAACAAGGATGTAGGCGGATTAAATTAAAAGTATCACCTAAGGATGGATATGAACGAGTATCCTTAGTGCGACAAGCATTTCCTGACATGATAGTAGCAGCGGATGCAAATCAAAGTTATTCCTATGCGGAGATTGATGCAGTACGATCCTATAATACATTGGGCTTGGCTTGCCTAGAAGAGCCCTTTCAGATACAGAGCTTAGAGGAATATGCTGCGTTTAAAGCTGACCTTGCAGATCATTGGGGTATCACAACGCCTATTTGTTTGGATGAATCTATTTTGTCTTATGATGCATTAGTCTATGCAGGGACACATCAGTTGCTAGATGTATTAAATGTCAAAGTAGGACGTTTAGGAGGGCTACAACAGGTCGCGCGCGCCATAGAATATTGCCGAGACCAAGGTATTTCTTATTGGATTGGCTCCATGGTAGAATCGAGTATTTCTAAATTGCTACATGTGCAGCTGGCAGCCTTGGGCGATTCGTATATGGCAGGAGATTTGTCAGATTCTTTGCGATACTTTCAGGAAGATCTCACAGATCCATACCTTGCTTTTACCGAAGGGATTATGAAAGTGCCGAGAGGAATTGGTCTTGGTGCGGCTATAGATGAAGCGGTATTAGACAAATACTGTGTGAATCGCAAAATATGGACCGCATAGGAACGTAAGATACGGCTTTTCCTATGAAGCGCATATAGTATAGATGATAGGATTGTATCAATTGTGTTATAATAAAATCTTCATATAGATACAACGTTGGCGAGTCAGTCAATATGAGGAGGACTTATGCAAGACTATATAGAATTATTGAAACGGGAGGTTAAACCTGCCTTTGGGTGTACAGAACCCATTGCACTTGCTTTTGCATCGGCAAAAGCAGCAGAATTATTAGGAGTCACACCAGACCACATTCATGGTCGTTTGAGTGGGAATATCATCAAAAATGCAAAAAGTGTGACGATCCCTAATTCAGAAGGTCGTACAGGTATTTATTACAGTTTAATTCTAGGTGCCTTAGTAGGAACCGCTGAAAAAGAATTAGAAGTACTGGAAGATGTGACTCATGAACAAGTGGTAACAGCAGATCGATTGTTCGCAGCAGACTTTTGCTCCATTGAGTTAGCAGAAGGCGTAGAAAACTTATATATTGAAGTGGTGGCTACTGCCGGAGAGCATACGTCAAAGGTGATTGTGCAAAATACACATACCACGATTTCTTATGCAGAAAAAGATGGACAGGTGTTGATTGCGTTGACGCCAGAAGAAGTGACAAAACATAGTGTGGAGCTTTGCTTTGATTCTTGCTATGAATTTGCTATGACTGTAGATGCTGCAGAATTAGAGGATATTTTAGGGCCCCAATTAGATTTGAATATGGCCATTGCCGAAGAAGGCATGAAAAACAATTATGGCTCTAATATTGGCAAGTTAATTATTTCCAATTCTACGTCTATCGCAGATAAGGCCAGGGCCTATGCAGCAGCAGGATCCGATGCGCGTATGGACGGGTGTTCTATGCCTGTCATGATTAACTGTGGCAGTGGAAACCAAGGAATTACTTTATCGGTACCTATCATGATGTATGCTAAAGAATATGATGTGCCTAGAGATCATACATTACGATCCTTAGCATTAGCCAATGTATTGGCGTTATACATCAAACAATATATCGGTCGCCTCAGTGCCTACTGTGGTGTGGTGAGTGCAGCATCCGCTACAGCTGCAGGAGTAGCATTTTTAATGAAAGAATCGAAAGAAGTTGTGTGGGAAACGCTATCGAATGCATTGGCAGGAACTTCTGGTGTTGTTTGTGATGGGGCAAAAGCTTCTTGTGCTATGAAGATTGGTATGTCTTTAGGTAATTCATTACTCGCCTACACGCAGGCTAAAACGAAAAATAGCTTTAAAGCGGGGCAAGGAATTGTAAAAGAGACCATCGACGATACGGTGCAAACTGTTGCTACAATTGCCCGTGAAGGTATGAAAGAAACAGATGTAGTTATTCTAGAAACGATGTTAGAAAAGTAGGTATGCATTTTTGGTATAGATAATGAGAATAATTCTATATTGATTTTTTTTGAAGTGTGGTGTATGATAATAGAGTAAATTAAGTATGTATGTAGCTTATGTATAAGCTCTAGTATATACATGGTATA
Organism: Veillonella sp. CHU740; assembly: GCF_003992055.1. GTDB lineage: Bacteria > Bacillota > Negativicutes > Veillonellales > Veillonellaceae > F0422. The sequence goes on along the minus strand of NZ_RQVD01000018.1, from coordinate 9,166 downwards.
GTAATAAAAGGAGATTTGATCATGGCAATCATCGGTAAACAACTACCAGCATTCAAATTAGAAGCGTTCCGTAAACCTGAACTTATCCAAGTAACTAACGAAGATATCAAAGGTAAATGGAGTGTATTTGTGTTCTATCCAGCAGACTTCACATTTGTTTGCCCAACAGAGCTGGCAGATTTACAAGATCAATATGCACAATTGCAAGAGTTAGGCGTGGAAGTATTCTCCGTATCCGTTGACTCTGCCTATGTTCATAAAGCATGGTCTGATGCATCTCCTACTATCAATAAAATCGAATACACAATGATATCCGATATTAAACATGAATTAGCTGACTTCTTTGATACATTCTCTGAAGAAGATGGCCAAGCATACCGTGGTTCTTTCGTAGTAGACCCAGAAGGTATTGTTCGCTCCGCAGAAATCTGTGACATGGGCGTAGGTCGTTCCGCAGCTGAATTAGTACGTAAAGTACAAGCTTGCCAATTTGTTGCAAAACATGGCGAAGTGTGCCCAGCTAAATGGACTCCAGGTGACAAAACATTAAATCCTGAAGATCTTGGCTTAGTTGGCAAAATCTAATGTTAATAAACAACTAATTCGACGGGAAATGTTGGAGAATCATCTCCCTCTCTCGACTCTCCGCTACTGCATTTCCATAGACTTAGTATGTTGACTATATTTGTAAACTCTCCTAAGAACACATCTTAGATCCTTTACTTCCCATAAAAACGGCAAAGCAAAGCTTTGTCGTTTTTATCTTTCGTAAAAGATATAGAGCTATAACTAAAAAGCATCCTTTCTACATTTAAAGTATTAGATTTAGTTTGAAATTTTGTATATAATAGACTTGTAAGGTTACAAATAGAAAGAGCATAGGAGAATGAGTATGGTAGAAGTTACATATGAACGATTGGCAGCAATCTTTAAAGCTCTAAGTGATGAGACGAGATTACACATTGTAGATATGTTATCTTGTAATGAATTATGTGCTTGTGATATATTAGCAAGTTTTGAATTATCTCAATCTACACTTAGCTATCACATGAAAATTTTAATTGATGCAGGCATTGTGAACTCTGTGCGCAGTGGTCTATGGACAAGATACTCCATCGATGAAGAAGCATTTGATGCATTAGTTAAATTCTTGCCAGAGTTATACAAAACAAAAGATGAGTGCATCTGCGCACAAATCAAATACTGCCGCATTGAGGATGCTCCACAGGCGGCGGCAGAATAACATGAAGCGATGGATTATGCATGTGGATATGGATGCTTTCTTTGCCTCTGTAGAACAACATGATAATGCTGAATTACAAGGTCACCCCGTTATTGTGGGTGGCCTTTCTTCACGTGGGGTAGTGGCTACCTGCAGTTATGAAGCGAGGGCCTTTGGGGTTCGGTCGGCTATGCCAATTGGAAAAGCGCGCAGGTTATGTCCTGAGGGAATCTATCTGTTGCCAAGGATTGACAGGTATCACGAAGTATCTGATCAGATTCACGAGGTACTACATCGATTTAGTCCGTATTTAGAGCCGATTTCTTTGGACGAAGCATTTTTGGACATCTCTGGTTTAGGCAAACTCTATCCAACGCCCATGGCAGTAGGGCGCGCTGTGAAAGAACAAATTTTTGAACGCACAGGACTTATCGCTTCCGTGGGCATTGGGCCCAATAAATTTTTGGCTAAATTAGCATCTGACTTGAAAAAGCCAGATGGTTTATATATTATTCCTCATGGTCAAGAGTCAGCTCATATTGCACATCTTCCGGTGCGTCGACTATGGGGGGTAGGATCTCATACAGAAGAAGCCTTACGAAGAGGTGGGTTTCAGCAGATACGAGATATTGCCAGCTTGGAAAGCTTTCACGAACTAGAACCCTATTGTGGACAGCAAAGTGAACGCATCTATTTGTTGTCTAAAGGGATCGACCACCGTCCTATTGAATGGAATCGTGAATTGCAATCTGTTGGTAATGAATTGACCTATGAAAGAGATCTCATTGATCCGGAAGAGATTGATAGAGAATGGCGATATTTTGCGCATCATGTAGCAAAACGATTGCGCCAGAAGGGGTTAAAAGGGAATACGATTGCTATTAAGGTGCGATTCCCCGACTTTACGACAAAGACGAGACAGAAACGGTTGTCGTACCAGACCGATCGAGAAGATGTATTGTATGACGTGGCGACTGTATTATATAATAAACTTAATGTACAGGGTCCATTTCGATTGTTGGGCATTACGGTGAGTGGCTTTCACAAGAGTGTAGAACAAGAATCACTCTTTCATAGTGCAGAGGAAGAGCCGGATGTATTGGCTAGCACATTAGATGCATTGGAAGAACGGTTTGGGGAGGCCGTAGTCACCACAGGGGCCTTATGGAAGCGAAAGCAGCAGATGACGGATGAAACACCATCTGACCCTACAGAACAAGACTCATAAATATCGAGGGAGGTATCGTATGAATCAATACATACTAGAGACGAAAGAAATCGAGCGTATCTTGGTATCCATACAAGAAAACTATAATCGTTGTAAAGAATTGCAACAGCAATATGTTGCATATTGGGAAACGAATCACTTGGAATCAACAGAGGCGGCTATGGAAGTCATCGAAGACTTAGAGGTCTTTGCCCATACGTTAGCTGTCTTAGGAAAACAATGGGAAGAAGTCCAAGTGTTACAAGAAACAATAAGCAACCATTATCTATTTGAAACAATTTCTGAACTAGATGGCACACAAGATGTAGCAGGGATAAGTGCAGATATTCCTATGCATGAAGGTGTAGAAGGCTATGATGTAGGTGTTGCATTAGGTATGGTTCAGGAGGAAGGCGCCCCAAAAGAGGAGGTAGTGACCCTAGAAAAGGTAGAACCTACACCACCTACAGAGAGCGAGTCTAGTGGATGGTCATTGCTAAATTTCTTTGGGTTTTCCTCAAAATCAAAAGTAGAAACTGCTACAGCCGAGAAGCCAGTTACACCAGTTGCATCTGTTGATCCAGTAGAGCCTGTAGAACTGGTTGCCACGGAGATGGCTGTGGAACCTATCGTGGAAGAGTGCGAATTAGAGCCTGTCGAGCTGAATAAGGAGCACAAGAAAAAACGATGTAAGCATTGTACAGAAGATTCTCCGATTCCAGAAGAACGAGAAAAATGTTGCATTGTGAAACAAGAAAAGAAGAAAAAGAAGGACAAGAAGGAAAAAATCAAAGATAAGTCGAAATCTAAAAAGAAGGATACTTCTATTGCGAAGTGGGCTAAAAAACTATCCAAGTGGGAACGATATGTGGAAGAGCATGGCGATGCATGGACAGAAAAAGTGCTAGAAAAAGTAGCTAAAAAAGCAGAGAAAAAAGCGGCGAAGCGAGATGCAAAAGCTATTTTTAAAAAGCATAAACTAGATCGCTTTACAGAACTATCTAAGGAGGAGTAGGGTATGGATATAATAGGAATCTTAGGATTTGTATTATTAGGGGTTGCTGTGGCAGCTTTAGGAACAATTATTGGTGCAGGGGGAGGCATTATTTTTGTTCCTGTATTCTTGTATTTTTTCCCGGAATGGACACCAGCGATGGTGGTGGGCACATCTTTATTTACCGTTACTTGTAATGCCGTATCTGGTACTATTGCCTATGTACGTCAGAAAAAAGTGCTCTATAGTGCAGCTATCTTATTCAGTATTGCTACGTTCCCGGGGTCTATTATTGGGGCGCATGTAGCAGAGTATTTTGATGCTAGCGGATTCCGGTTCTGGTTTGGCTCGTTCTTACTCATGATATCTGTTTTTATTGGGTATAAAAACATGAAAAAAGGAGAACGAAAAGAAGAGGAATTAGGATTAGAAGACTTATCCTATAATAAAGTTGTGGGTGTTTTGATTAGTATGGTAGTAGGCTTTATTTCCAGTCTATTTGGCATTGGTGGCGGATTGATTCACGTGCCAGCCTTAATCTATATTATGGGCTTCCCTACACATATGGCGACAGCAACGAGCCATTTTATTTTAGCTACGTCTACATTTGTAGGTTCTACAACGCATTTCCTATCCGATCATATTCAATTTGCTGTGGCCATTCCTTGTGGTATTGGCGCTCTTATGGGTGGACAATTAGGAGCCTATATTTCAAAGCGATTGCGAGCTAAAACGATTTTGATTGGTTTATCTATTGGCGTTGGTGCGTTAGCATTACGATTGATTTATACATCTCATATGTTGTTTTGATTTCACATTAGGGAATTGTGGTACATACTTATGTGAAAGTCAATGGGATACGTTCTAATTATAGTATATGAATGAAAGGTGTCTTCGGGCCCCTTTTGTTATAGTCTTTTTTATTGCGTAAAACAATATCGAAAAAAATAGATAAATTTTATGAAAAGGTATTGCAATTTGAAATCTATTGTGCTAAGATATGTACATAACAAATAATAATTATTAATTAGTAAAAATAATTGTTACTAAAATAAACTAAAGAAAAGGAGATTTTACTATGAAAAACTTACAAGCAGTTAATCAGTATATTGCAAACTTAGCAATTTGGAACATCAAATTACACAACTTCCACTTCAATGTAACAGGTTCTCAATTTGTACCTGCACATAAATACTTAGAAGAAGTATATGACATCGCATTTGATTACTATGATGATGTAGCAGAGCATGTAAAAATGCAAGGTGAAGAACCAGTGGTACATGTGGCTAAATATTTGGAAATTGCATCTTTGAAAGAAGAACCAGGTAATAAATTCTCCGTCGAACAAGTATATAAATTCTTACAAGGAGACTTTGAATTGTTGAACAAAGAAGCACGTGCGATTCGTGAATCTGCTGATGAAGAAGGTAACTTTGGATTGGTAGCTATCATGGAAGATCATATTGCTTATTATGAAAAACAATTATGGTTCTTACGTGCTACATTAGCATAAGCTATGATGTATAACCTCTTATCACTTATATAACTTACAATCCTATGTGATATAACAAATCCTGAAACACTACTTTAACTATACAACTATACTATACAAAAGAGTCCTTGCAGAGATACTGCGAGGGCTCTTTTTTGTGTATAGGATATGTTATATGCTTCGAGACATATGTGACGTATAGTAATGCTTAATTTTGTAAAATAGGTGTAAGATGATACAATACAGATAGAAATAGTAGGGGATACACAATAGATAGGGGGATATGCATGAATCGCTTTTTACAACGAGGACAATTACAGACCATAGAATCCAATAAAGATACGTCTGTCATAGAAGATATGGATACGCTTGTGAATGAAGTGGACTCGGATGAGTTGTTAGATATGGTGCAACAAGAGGGAACGTCAAATGATGTGTCACAGGCCATAGATTTGGTAGAGGACCATGGCTATGACTATGATGATTATGATAGTTTTGACGATTATGATGATTAAGGAGGACCTTTATGACAAAGCCCATACAGACAAGGACATCAGTATGTCCCTACGACTGTCCAGATGCTTGTGGATTGACCTTGATCATTGAGGACGACAAATTACAACAGGTACAGGGTCTAAAAACACATAGCTTTACCCGTGGTACTTTGTGCCAAAAAATGCAACATTACGAAAGGACTGTCCATCATATTGGCCGTATCAAAACGCCATTGCGACGAATTGGGGCCAAGGGGAGTGGGCAATTTGAGCCGATTACATGGGAAGAAGCGTTGCAGGAAATCGCAGAGAGATTTCAGCACTGCATTGATACCTATGGCTCTGAAAGCATTATGCCCTATTCTTATGCAGGGACGATGGGCATTTTACATAAAGGAGCAGGAGATCCTTTATTTGCCATCTTAGGTGCTACACGACAAGATAAAGGAATTTGTTCTCCTGCGAAGCGATATGGTTGGAATAGCTTGATGGGAAATACTTTAGGTAATCGACCTCAAGATATGCAGGATAGTGATTGTGTTATTTTATGGAGCCTCAATGCAGTAGCTACCGATGTACATGTGTTACATGATGTGAAAGTAGCTCGACAGAAAGGTGCAACACTGTGGGTCATTGATACGCACTATACAGAAACTACGAAACTGGCAGATGAAGTCATTATCTTGCGACCAGGTACAGATGGAGCCTTTGCCCTAGGAGTAGCCCATGTGCTAGCTAGTGAAGGATTCATTAATAGGGAGTTTATCGACCAATATGTACAAGGTTATGAAGGCTTTCAGGAGACAGTAGTCGCAGACTATCCACCATCGAAAGTGGCACGCATCACAGGAGTACCTGAAGAGAGAATCGCTCAGTTTGCTCGCGCTTATGGACAAGCGGTAGCACCATTTATTCGATTGGGTAGTGGCTTGTCTCGTTATGGAAATGGAGCGAACACAGTGCGCTGTATTGTGGCGTTGCCTGCCTTAGTGGGAGCCTATTTGCATCGAGGTGGTGGATTATTATCGAGTACATCTGGCAGTCAATTTGTAGGGGGGAGCCGTATCAGTTGGGCTCGCTTTCAGAAGAAAGAAACTCGATTGAACCCCATGATTCGGTTGGGACCTATGTTAACAGAAGCTGAGAACCCACCGATTAAGGCCTTATATGTGTACTCCAGTAATCCTGCTATTACATCGCCTGATCAAACTGTGGTGCGTAAAGGATTAGCCCGAGAAGATTTGTTCACCGTAGTTCATGAACGGTTTATGACGGAAACAGCAAAATATGCAGACATTATCTTGCCGGCCACCACATCGTTAGAACATAATGATATATATAATTCATACGGTCATTACACAATCGGATGTGGGTATCAGGCCATTCCTCCAGTGGGTGAAAGTCGTTCCAATTGGAATACGATCTGTAGTATTGCCAAAGCCATGCAGATTGAGGATCCTGTATTCGATATGTCTGAGTTAGAGATGATAGAAGATATTGTGCGTCACGCTCCGATTCCAACAGAGATACAAGATAGAATCTTAGCAGGTGAATTGGTAGACATGGAGTTATCGGACACCTATAAACTAGAATATGGAACGCCATCTGGTAAGATTGAGCTGTATAATCCATTAGAACAAGAGCCATATCCAGTGTATCGTGAGGCCCATGGGGATGAGGCTGAGTTTTTCCTGATTAATGGTACAGATCCACGAATTTTAGACTCTTCCTTCTGTGAGCTACAAGAAGATGTGCCAATGATGACGGCTCGCATGCACCCGGTAGATGCAGAACGAAAAGGTGTATTACAGAGTCAGTTTGTCCGCTTGTACAATGTACGAGGTTCACTACGCATTGCCTTAGTCATTGATGACACAGTTCCCAAAGGGACCATTGTTAGCTGTGGTGTATGGTGGCAATCACAGTCTCATGATACAGAACATACAATAAATGTCCTCACAGCTTCACGCCCTACAGATTATGGTTGGGGAAGCACTTTCTATGATGTGAAAGTCAATGTGGAGCCATGTGACTGATGCCGAGACATAAAGTTATAGTTAATACATGCAGATAGTCTATCAATTATAGGAAGATATTATATGCATAATTGGTATAGAGAAAGCCATTTTCCCTAGTGGAAATGGCTTTTTATTTTGCCTATAATTAGCTATAATAAAAGCTACAGCATAAAATGTTTATACATAGTGTATATTTGTTAGTATAGAGTGTATTTGAAAGGAGATACTATGTCAGATCATACGCAACTATCTGGGCGAGCCTATATCGCAATAGGTCTTATGCTCTTTGCATTATTTTTTGGAGCAGGAAACTTAATTTTCCCTGCTACATTAGGTCAACATGCAGGCACAAATGTGTGGTGGGCTATTTTAGGCTTTATCGTTACAGGAGTGGGCATGCCTTTATTAGGGGTTATGGCTATGGGATTTTCTGGTAGTCGCAACGTACAAAGTTTGGCAAGCCGTGTGCATCCAGTGTTTGGGGTCTTATTTACATTGGCATTATATTTATCAATCGGCCCAGCATTTGCGATTCCTAGAACGGGTACAGTATCCTATGAAATAGCTATGAAACCATTCTTAGGTGGTGCAGCCACAGAAACGACTCAAATGATTTTCTTAATCGGATTCTTCTTGCTCACATTATGGTTATCCATTAACCCACAAAAGCTAGTGAATCGTATTGGTAAAGTACTGACACCAGCTTTATTATTGGCTATCATTGTTTTGATCATTAAATCTTTAATTACTCCATTAGGTGGCTATACAACACCAAGCGAGATGTATGCTATGAGCAGTACTGCATTTGTACAAGGTATCTTAGATGGATATAATACATTGGATGCATTAGCTTCGTTCGTATTCGGCATCTTGGTCATCGAATTTGTTACTTTATCTGGGGCGAAAACAAAAGCGGAAATTACAAGTGCAACGTTGAAAGCAGGTTTAATTGCGGTAGGTTGCTTAGGCTTAGTATATATTTTCATTGCTAGCTTAGGAGCAACTAGTGTAGAAAAACTGGGTATCTTAGAAACAGGTGCTCCTGTATTAGCAGAATCTGCACGCTTACTATTTGGTGAGTTAGGAGCTATGATCTTGGCGGTTATTGTATTGTTAGCCTGTTTAACAACAAGTATCGGTTTAGTTACTTCTTGTGCACAGTACTTCAGTACGCAATTCGGTGGACTTTCCTACAAATGGTATGCCGTACTATTCTCTGTAGTGTCTACAGGGGTAGGCATGTTTGGCTTGAAAACGATCATTACATCTGCCATCCCAGTATTGATGTTCTTGTATCCACTAGCCATCGTATTGATTTTCCTAGCCTTCTTAGATCCAGTGTTCAAAGGCCGTCAATGTGTGTATGCGTGGACAGTAGGGGCTACCTTCATTACAGCTCTTGTATCTGGTCTAGAAACAGCAAAAGTTGATCTTGGAAACATTGGACAATTCTTTGCGACACAAGTGCCAATGCATGGTATCGGCATGGACTGGATCGTGTTCGGCGGCGTAGGATTGGTGATTGGATTGATCCATCGCGCGTTGGTGAAAGCTGAGTAAAATACAGTTTCATATGATCTGATATATAAATACAATTATTTAGTGTCTACTGAATGGTCTTCTTTATGGTGTAGGTTCCTAGAATCTATAGATATAAAGAAGGGCTCTTTGTCAAATGTGGGGGCTGCTCATATAAGAAGTTCTTAGCGCTAGCTATCTAAATAGCTAGCGCTATTCTT
>NZ_RQVD01000017.1 GCF_003992055.1 Veillonella sp. CHU740 | reverse complement strand
GCAGATACTTTGACCAACATGAAAGGTATTTCTGGTAATGGCACAGATCCATTGACAATTAAAAATGGTGACAATGCAGTTATTACAGTAAAACCTGGTGCTAATGGCGCTAAAGGTGAGGTAGACTTCGGTGGATCTAAATTAACAAATATTGGTACACCTGGTGCGAATACAGATGCAGCGAATAAAGCCTATGTAGATACAAAATTCGGTAATGCAGCGAATAAAGATTTAGGTAACCTAAGCGATGATGGCAAAAATGCAGTCAAAGACTTAGCAGCAGAAGCTGTGAAAGTAGCTCAAGGTAAAAATGTTACAGTCACACCTAAAACAACAGACCATGTAACAACATATACAGTAGATGCTATCGATACGACAGTAGCCGCTGGGGAAGGCTTGTCTGTTACAGGTGGCGATACAGTAGATACAGCTACAAACAAACGTAACTATACAGTGGCATTGTCTCAAGATACAAAAGATACATTAGCGAAAGTAAGCGACATTGCTAAAGCAGTAGGCACTAATGGTGTAGATGGCCGTGACGGCAAACCTGGTACAGGCGCTGATGCTGGTATGGGCAAAGATGGCTTAACAAAAGAAGATGGCCTAAACGGTAAAGACTTAACTACAAAAGTGAATGCATTACGTAATGGTGAAGCTGGTACAGTAGTGTACACAGATGAAAACGGTAAACGTGTTGTCAAAGCGAAAGATGGTAAATGGTACTTAGCGGACAAAGTAGATGCTACAGGTAATAAATTGGATGGTGCTACTGAAGTCACAACACCACAAGCTCGTTTAGTAAATCCAGATGGTACAACAACTGGTGGTACAACTAAGTTAAGCAACATTGCTGACGGTGAAATCGCAGCAGGTTCTCATGATGCAGTGACTGGTGGTCAATTACATACTAAATTAGCTGAAAAAGCTGACAAATCTGTAGTAGATAATTTAACTACTACGGTGAATACAAACACTACAGATATTGCAGGTTTAAAAACAACTGTAGACAAAGCGATTACCTTTAAAGGTGATGACGACCAAGGCGTAGAACGTAAGTTAGACACTACATTAACTGTAAAAGGTGCTACAAACTTCACACCAAGTGCAACAACTCCAGCAACAGAAGCAGGCGTTAACATCCGTGTGGAAAAAGATCCAACTACAAATGCGAACGGCTTAGTGGTGAAATTAGCAGATACTTTGACCAACATGAAAGGTATCTCTGGTAATGGCACAGATCCATTGACAATCAAAAATGGTGACAATGCAGTTATTACAGTGAAACCGGGTGCAGCAGGCGCTAAAGGTGATGTAGACTTCGGTGGATCTAAATTAACAAATGTAGGAGCACCTGGTACAAATACAGATGCAGCGAATAAGTTCTACGTAGATGAAGCTATCAAAGCGGTCAACCAAACAGCTGCTGGTAATGCTAACCTAGGTTACAAAGCCAATGGTGGAACAGCTAAATCAGTAGCAGTCACAACAGGTCTAGACTTTGTTCAAGGCGATGGCACAGCGAATACAGCAGAAAGCGCAAAATCTGGCATCGAAATCGTAGCTGGAGATAGCGGTAAAGTGATCATTGGCTTGTCTAACGATGCGAAAACAAAATTAGACAAAGTAAATGACATTGCTAAAGCAGTAGGCGCTAACGGTGTAGATGGCCGTGACGGAAAACCTGGTACAGGCGCTGATGCTGGCATGGGTAAAGATGGCTTAACAGCAGCAGATGGCTTGAACGGTAAAGACTTAACTACGAAGGTAAATGCTCTTCGTAACGGCGAAGCTGGTTCCGTGGTGTACACAGATGAAAACGGCAACCGTGTTGTGAAAGCTAACGATGGCAAATGGTATCCTGCTAATAAAGTCAATGCAGATGGCACAAAAGCAGCTGATGCTACGGAAGTAACAAAACCTCAAGCTCGTTTAGTGAACCCAGATGGTACAACAACTGGCGGTACCACTAAGTTAAGCAACATCGCAGATGGTGAAATCAAAGCTGGCTCTAAAGATGCCATCAACGGTGGTCAATTACATGACGAATTAGCGAAAAAAGCTGATGTAACAGCTTTAGCAGGCAAAGTAGATAAGGCTTCTGAACTTCATGTAAAAGCAGATACATACGCTGTTGGTGATGATGGCATTGTGACTGTAAAACAAGAAGATGGTACAGGCGCAGAAGCTACTGGTAAAGAGTTTAAAATTAGTGGTTTAGCTACAAAAACAGATATTACAAATATCAATACTACTTTAAACAATAAAGCGAATGCATCTGATTTAGAAGGTTTGAAAACAAACCCAATTACTTTCACAGGCGACGATGCACAAAATGTAACACGTGCATTAGGTACTACATTAACTGTAAAAGGTGCTACAAACTTCACACCAAGTGCAACAACTCCAGCAACAGAAGTAGGCGTGAACATCCGTGTGGAAAAAGATCCAACTACAGATGCGAACGGTTTAGTGGTGAAATTAGCAGATACTTTGACCAATATGAAAGGTATTTCTGGTAATGGCACAGATCCATTGAAAATTAAAAATGGTGACAATGCTGTTATCACGGTGAAACCGGGTGCAGCTGGCGCTAAAGGTGACGTAGACTTCGGTGGCTCTAAATTAACAAATGTAGGAGCACCTGGTGCGAATACAGATGCAGCGAATAAGTTCTACGTAGATGAAGCTATCAAAGCGGTCAACCAAACAGCAGCTGGTAATGCTAACCTAGGCTATACAGCAAATGGTGGAACAGCTAAAACAGTAGCAGTAACAACAGGTCTAGACTTTGTTCAAGGGGATGGAACAGCGAATACAGCAGAAAGCGCAAAATCTGGCATCGAAATCGTAGCTGGAGATAGCGGTAAAGTGATCATTGGCTTGTCTGAGGATGCGAAAACAAAATTAGACAAAGTAAATGACATTGCTAAAGCAGTAGGCGCTAACGGTGTAGATGGCCGTGACGGAAAACCTGGTACAGGCGCTGATGCTGGCATGGGCAAAGACGGTTTAACAAAAGAAGATGGCCTAAACGGTAAAGACTTAACTACGAAAGTAAATGCTCTTCGTAACGGCGAAGCTGGTTCCGTAGTGTACACAGATGAAAACGGTAACCGTGTTGTAAAAGCTAACGATGGCAAATGGTATCCTGCTGGCAAAGTGAATGCAGATGGTACAAAAGCAGCTGATGCTACGGAAGTAACAAAACCACAAGCTCGTTTAGTAAATCCAGATGGTACAACAACTGGCGGTACAACAGTATTCAATAACGTAGCCTCTGCGATTCCGGCTGCAGCAGCTGATGGTTCTAAACCTACAGTCTTAGACAACTTGAACACAGCAGCAAACAACGATAAAACGAAACATGCAGCAGTCAACGTAAGTGACTTGAACAACACAGCGACTGAAATCATTGCAAAAGGTTTAACATTCCAAGGTAATGATGCAAAAGGCATCAAAAAACAATTGGGTGAAACTTTAGATATCGTTGGTGAAGGCACAGTTGCTACTGGGGCAACAACAGCAGCGAATAATATCCGCACTAAGAAAACTGACGATGGTAAGCTAGAAATCGGCTTGGCAAAAGACTTAGTAGGTATTGCTTCTGTTACAAATGCAACAACTACTGACGGTGCAGGTACTAAACTTGCTTTAGATGGAGATAAACTAACTATTACAAATACACAACCGTTGCCAGAAGGTGTAGCTCCTGGTACAGCACCAACTATGACAACAGTGACAATTGGCAAAGATGGTATCAATGCTGGTAATAAAGTGATTTCTAATGTAGCAACTCCAAATGTAGGCACAGATGCAGCAAACAAAGATTATGTAGATACACAAGTTGGTAATGCAGCGAATAAAGATTTAGGTAACCTAAGCGATGATGGCAAAAATGCAGTCAAAGACTTAGCAGCAGGCGCTGTAAAAGTAGCTGCTGGTAAAAATGTTGCAGTCGCACCTAAAACAACAGACCATGTGACAACATACACAGTGGATGCTATCGATACGAAAGTAGAAGCTGGAGAAGGCTTGTCTGTCACAGGTGGAGATACAGTAGATACAGCGACGAATACACGTAACTACACAGTGGCATTGTCTCAAGATACAAAAGATACATTAGCGAAAGTACAGAAAGCAGTCGATGCAATTGGTACTAATGGATCTGATGGACGTGACGGCAAACCTGGTACAGGCGCTGATGCTGGTATGGGTAAAGATGGCTTAACAAAAGAAGATGGACTAAACGGTAAAGACTTAACTACGAAAGTAAATGCTCTCCGTAACGGCGAAGCTGGTTCCGTAGTGTACACAGATGAAAACGGCAACCGTGTTGTGAAAGCTAACGATGGCAAATGGTATCCAGCTGAGAAAGTAGATGCTAAAGGTAATAAACTGGACGGAGCTACAGAAGTGGCAACACCACAAGCTCGTTTAGTGAACCCAGATGGTACAACAACTGGCGGTACCACTAAGTTAAGCAATATCGCAGATGGTGAAATCAAAGCTGGCTCTAAAGATGCTATCAACGGTGGTCAATTACATACTGAATTAGCTAAAAAAGCAGATGTAACAGCACTGAATGAATTAGCAGACAAACCACTTACTTTCAGTGGAGATACTGGAACGAATGCAACTCGTAAATTAGGTGAGACATTAGCTGTAAAAGGTGCGGCAAACTTCACACCAGCAGCAACTGCAACACCAGGTGTGAACATCCAAGTAGCATCTGACCCTACGAATGGTTTAACTGTGAGCTTAGCAGATACGTTAACAGGCATGAAAGGTATCTCTGGTAATGGCACAGATCCATTGACAATTAAAAATGGTGACAATGCTGTTATTACAGTGAAACCGGGTGCAGATGGCGCTAAAGGTGACGTAGACTTCGGTGGCTCTAAATTAACAAATGTAGGAGCACCTGGTGCAAATACAGATGCAGCGAATAAGTTCTACGTAGATGAAGCAATCAAAGCAGTGAACCAAACAGCGGCTGGTAATGCTAACTTAGGTTACAAAGCCAATGGTGGAACAGCTAAAACAGTAGCAGTAACAACTGGTTTAGATTTTGTTCAAGGCGATGGCACAGCGAATACAGCAGAAAGCGCAAAATCTGGCATCGAAATCGTAGCTGGCGATAATGGTAAAGTAACATTTGGCTTAAACGAAGCGACTCGTAATGCTATTGATAATGCAGCGAATAAAGATTTAGGTAACCTAAGCGATAATGGCAAAAATGCAGTCAAAGACTTAGCAGCAGGCGCTGTGAAAGTAGCTGCTGGTAAAAATGTTGCAGTCACACCTAAAACAACAGACCATGTGACAACATATACAGTAGATGCTATCGATACAACAGTAGCCGCTGGAGATGGACTTGAAGTTACTGGTGGTGCGGAAGATACTAATAAGGTACGTGCTTACACAGTAGGATTGTCTGCAGATACAAAAGCTAAATTAGCAAAAGTAGAAAACTTAGCTAACACAGTAGGCACAATCGGCGCTGACGGCCGTGACGGCAAAGCAGGCACTGGTAAAGATCCAAAAGCAACCGATGCAGTGGCAGGCGATAAAGGCTTAACAGGTCAAGATGGCTTGAACGGTAAAGACTTAACATCTAAAGTGAATGCACTTCGTAACGGCGAAGCTGGTACAGTAGTGTATACAGATGAAAACGGTAACCGCTTAGCAAAAGCTAACGATGGTCAATACTACCCAGCGAATAAAGTTAATGCAGATGGTACAAAAGCTGATGATGCAGTAGCAGTGGCAACTCCACAAGCTCGTTTAGTGAATCCAAATGGTACAACAACTGGTGGTACGACTAAGTTAAGCAACATTGCAGATGGCACGATTGGAGAAAACTCCAAAGATGCTATTAATGGTGGTCAATTACATACTGAATTAGCGAAAAAAGCTGATAAATCAGATATTACAACTATCAATAATACATTAGCGGACAAAGCAAATGCGTCTGACTTGAATACATTGGCAGAAAAACCACTTACTTTCAGTGCAGATACTGGAACGAATGCGGCTCGTAAATTAGGCGAAACATTAGCCGTGAAAGGTGCGGCAAACTTCACACCATCAGCAACTGCAACACCAGGTGTGAATATCCAAGTAGCATCCGATCCTACGAATGGTTTAACTGTAAGCTTAGCAGATACTTTAACCAACATGAAAGGTATTTCTGGTAATGGCACAGATAACTTAGTTATCAAAAACGGTACTAATACGATTACTGTCACACCAGGTAAAGCAGAAGTAAAAGATGACCAAGGTACGGTAACTACACCAGCAGATCCTGGTAAAGTGAACTTTGGTGATGCGACTGTAACTGTAAAAGACCTAGAGGCACCAATTACGTACCGTGCCAATAGCGTGGCTGATACTGCAGCTAAATCTGTATCCTTGAAAAAAGGTCTAGACTTCGTTACTGGTGATGGTACAACTGCCACAGCTGAAGCTGCTAAAGCAGGTTTACATATCGAAACTGGCGATGACGGCAAAGTGATCATTGGCTTGTCTGATGATGCGAAAGCAAAATTAGATAAAGTAAATGATATTGCTAAAACAGTAGGTGCTAATGGCGTTGATGGTCGTGATGGAAAACCTGGTACAGGCGCTGACGCTGGAATGGGCAAAGACGGCTTAACAGCAGAAGATGGCTTGAATGGTAAAGACTTGACTACGAAAGTAAATGCTCTTCGTAATGGCGAAGCTGGTTCCGTAGTATACACAGATGAAAACGGCAACCGTGTTGTGAAAGCTAACGATGGTAAATGGTATCCTGCTAACAAAGTGAATGCAGATGGCACAAAAGCAGCTGATGCGGTGGAAGTAACAAAACCTCAAGCTCGTTTAGTGAACCCAGATGGTACAACAGCTGGCGGTACGACAGTATTGAATAACGTAGCGTCTGCGATTCCAAATACAGCCAAAGATGATGCAAATCAACCAATTGCTAACCCTACATTCTTAGATCGTTTGAATACAGCAGCGGGTGATGCAAAAACACAAAACGCAGCAGTCAATGTAAGTGACTTGAACAACACAGCTAAGGACATCATTGCGAAAGGATTAACATTCCAAGGTAATGATAAACAAGGTATCAAAAAACAATTGGGTGAAACCTTAGATATCGTTGGTGAAGGTACAGTTCCTGCAACGGCAACAACAGCAGCGAACAATATCCGTACTAAGAAAGCAGATAATAAATTAGAAATTGGTTTGGCAAAAGACTTAGTAGGTATTACTTCTATTACGAATGCAGCAACGACTGACGGAGCAGGCACTAAACTTGCTTTAGATGGAAATAACTTAACTATTACGAATACACAAGCAGTGCCTGAAAATGCACCTGCTGGTACAGTACCAACAGTGACAACGGTGACTATCGGTAAAGATGGTATCAATGCTGGTGGCAAAGTGATTTCTAATGTAGCAGCTCCAAAAGCGAATACAGATGCAGTGAATAAAGAGTATGTAGATACTAAAGTGGGAGAAGCGACGGCAGCTGCCACAGGTAATGCTAAGATAGGTTACAAAGCAAATGCTGAAACAGAGACTAAAAAAGTTGGCGTAGCTGATGGTTTACATTTCAAATCTGGTACAGGTACAATTGCGCCAACAGATTTAGCTCCTAATACTAGCCCTACAAAAGATACAGATAGCAAAGAGGCTAAAACTGGTATCGCTATCACTACAGAAGAAAATGGTGTTGTGAACATCGGTTTAGATGAAGCAACTCGTAAAGTCATCGACAGTGCAGCAAAACTTGGCGACACAGCAACTGATGGCCGTGATGGCAAAGCAGGCACTGGTAAAGCAGCTGATGATGCAACAGCAGTGGCAGGTGATAAAGGTTTAACTGGCAAAGATGGCTTGAACGGTCAAGACTTAACATCTAAAGTGAATGCATTACGTAACGGCGAAGCTGGTACAGTAGTGTACACAGATGACAAAGGTAACCGTGTTGTGAAAGCTAATGACGGCAAATGGTATGATGCTAAAGCTGTGACTGACAAAGGTGAGTTAAAACCTGCGGATCAACTTCCACAAGGTGTAACTGCTACTCCAGTAGATGCGCCACAAGCTCGTTTAGTAAATCCAGATGGAACGACTACAGCAGCAGAAGGTGCAACAGGTACTAAGTTAAGCAACATTGCAGATGGCACGATTGGAGAAAACTCCAAAGATGCAATCAATGGTGGCCAATTACATACTGAATTGGCGAAAAAAGCAGATGTAACAGCATTGAACGAATTAGCAGACAAAGCACTTACTTTCAGTACAGATACTGGAACTGATGCAACTCGTAAATTAGGTACTACATTAGCCGTGAAAGGTGCAGCAAACTTTACACCAGCAGCAACTGCAACACCAGGAGTGAACATCCAAGTAGCATCCGACCCTACGAATGGTTTGACTGTGAGCTTAGCAGATACGTTAACAGAAATGAAAGGTATCTCTGGTAATGGCACAGATCCATTGACAATTAAAAATGGTGACAATGCAGTTATCACAGTAAACCCAGGTGCTAATGGTGCAAAAGGTGATGTAGACTTCGGTGGCTCTAAATTAACTAATATTGGCGAACCAGGTGCTAATACAGATGCAGCGAATAAAGCGTATGTAGACAGCAAAGTTGGTGATGTAGCTAATTTGGGCTACAAAGCGAATAACGGAACTGCTAAACAAGTGGCTGTTGGCACAGGCTTAAACTTTGTTCAAGGTGATGGTACAGCTAACACTGCAGAATCTGCAAAAGCTGGTATCGAAATCGTAGCTGGTGATGATGGCAAAGTAACATTTGGCTTAAATGAAGCGACTCGTAATGCTATCGATAATGCAGCGAATAAAGATTTAGGTAACCTAAGCGATAATGGCAAAAATGCAGTCAAAGATTTAGCAGCAGGCGCTGTAAAAGTGGCAGCTGGTAAAAATGTTGCAGTCACACCTAAAACAACAGACCATGTAACAACATACACAGTAGATGCGATCGATACGAAGGTTATCAAAGGTGATGGCATTGAAGTCACTGGTGGCGATGAAGATACTGATAAAGTACGTACGTATACAGTAGCGTTGTCTCAAGCGACAAAAGATACATTAGCGAAAGTAGCTGATATTGCTAAGGCAGTAGGCGCTGATGGTGCTAATGGTATCGATGGCCGTGATGGCAAATCTGGTACAGGCAACAATGCTGGTATGGGCAAAGACGGCTTAACTGGCGCAGATGGCTTGAATGGTAAAGACTTAACTACGAAAGTGAATGCTCTTCGTAACGGCGAAGCTGGTTCCGTAGTGTACACAGATGAAAACGGCAACCGTGTTGTGAAAGCCAGTGATGGTAAATGGTATCCAGCTGACAAAGTAAAAGCAGATGGTACAAAAGCAGATGATGCTGTAGAAGTGAAAACTCCACAAGCTCGTCTAGTGAACCCAGATGGTTCTACAACAGGTGGTACTACAGTCATCAACAACGTAGCTTCCGCGATTCCAAATACAGCAAAAGATGGTGCAAACCAACCAATTGCTAACCCGACATTCTTAGATCGTTTGAACACGGCAGCAGGTGATGTGAATACAAAACATGCAGCAGTGAATGTAAGTGACTTGAATAACACAGCGACTGAAATCATTGCGAAAGGGTTAACATTCGAAGGTAATGATGAAAAAGCGGTAACACGTGCATTAGGCACTACATTAACTGTAAAAGGTGCGAAAAACTTCACGCCAAGTGCTACAACTCCAGCAACAGAAGCAGGTGTTAATATCCGTGTGGAAAAAGACTCTACTACAGATGCAAACGGCTTAGTGGTAAAATTAGCAGATACTTTAACAGACATGAAAGGTATCTCTGGTAACGGTACAGATAATCTAGTGATTAAAAACGGTACGAATACAATCACTGTTACACCAGGTAAAGCAGCGGATGGAGCTACAAAAGCAGATCCAGGCAAAGTAAACTTCGGAGATGCTACTGTAACTGTAAAAGACCTAGATGCTCCTATTACGTATCGTACGAATGGTGATGCCGATGAAAAAGCGAAAACAGTATCCTTGAAACAAGGATTAGATTTCGTTACTGGTGATGGTACAACAAACACTGCAGAATCTGCTAAACCGGGTCTAAATATCGTAACTGGCGAAAATGGCAAAGTCATCATTGGCTTGTCTGGCGATGCAGCAACGAAATTAGGAAAAGTAGATGGCATTGCTGCGAAGGTAGATGCTGTTGAAAAAGCCCTTGATAACAAAGCAGATAAGTCTACTGTTGAGGATCTTGCGAATAAGTTAGCTGATAAAGCCGATAAAGCAACTGTTAAAGATTTAGCGGACAAAGTAGATGGTAAAGCTGATAAATCCACTGTTGCAGACTTAGCGAAAACAGTAGAAGGCAAAGCTGACAAATCTGAGTTAGACAAAAAAGCAGATAAAGGCGAAGTGACAGCATTAGCTAATAAAGCAATGACTTTCACAGGCAACAATGCGGAAGCAAAAGTTGAACGTAAACTTGGCGAAACATTGCACTTAGTAGGAACTAACAATATCACTGTTGAGAAGGATGCGACGAAAGAAGGTACATTAAATGTTACGTTGGCATCTACATTGACTGGTATGGAATCCATTACTACAAAAGCTGTGGATGGTTTAAGTAATACTACTTGGGATCCTACAAAAGTTGCCTCTGCTGAAGAAGCAAAAGCTAAACCTGATTCTGATGCAGCTAAAGAACGTTCCAAAGCAGCTACACAAGGTCAATTGAAAGACGTAGCAGATCGTGTAAGCAAAGGCCGTGTATTCACCGCGGATACAAAAGATGGAAAAGACCCATTAAAAGCTGAAGTTGGCTTAGGCGACACATTGGCTATCCAAGGTGGTGCAACTGGTGAGTTAACAGATAAAAACATCGGTGTTGAATTGGCTCCAGCGAAAGATGGTAAACCAGCTACGATGACTGTGAAATTGGCGAAAGACCTTAACATGGCTGATGGTAAATCTAAATATGACCGTTACTTACCTGAGTTTGAAAAAACTGACAAAGGTCTATTAAAATTAGATGCTAAGGGTAACCCTATTCCTAAGAAAGATAAAGATGGTAATGTAATCCTTCAAAAAGATGGTAACGGTAACCCAATCGTTAACTCTTCTACAGTGGTAAACGGTAATGGTACAACATACACGATTAATAACCTACTCAGCAATGGAACTGTTCAAGTAGACAATGACAATAAACCTGTGGCAGGAGTGGTAACGACTACAACAGCAGCAGGTACTCGTTATGAAGAACGGTTAACAACAGAAGATGGTCACGTTATCTTTAAACAAGATGACAATACAAAAGAGTTGAAACCAGTATTGAAAACAGTATCTGTAGTTGATAGTCGTGGTATCCGCATTGGAAGCAATGACAAACCAGTAGTAAGCTTAACGAAAGATGGCTTAAATAACGGTGGCAATACAATCAGCAACGTAGCACCTGGTGTATACGAATCTGATGCAGCGACAGTAGGCCAATTAAACGCAGCTACCAATACTGTGACGGCGAAAGTGAACGAAGCCGGCGCTCATGCAGCAGCATTAGCGGCGATGAACCCATTAAGCTACGATCCACTTAAAAAATCACAAGTGATGGCAGGCGTTGGTGCTTACAAAGGCAATAAAGCTCTTGCCTTAGGGGTAGCTCATTACGCAAACGAAGACACTATGTTCAACGTAGGTGTCAGCGTTGGCGGCGGTAGCAACATGATGAATGCAGGTGTGACATACCGATTCGGTGGTGAAGACAGCATGATTCCTGAACGCTACAAAGGTGGTCCAATTTCTTCCGTCTACATTTTACAAGATGAAGTATCTGCACTTAAGGCTGAAAATGCACAAGTGAAAGCAGATAACGAGCAAGTAAAAGCAGACAATGCACGCATGAAAGAAAACTATGAAAAAGTAATGCAAGACAATGAAGAAATGAAAGCACAAATTAAAATGCTTATGGCTCACATGGGTATCAAATAATAGAAACGATTCTATTCCCCACAACAAAAGGTCATAGACTTTCATAAGAAAACCCTCCCGAGGTACATACCTTGGGAGGGTTTTTCTAATTTGTGCTTTTAGTGTTATCTGACATGTGATATAATAGGAATATAAAAAGAGAGCCAATAACGTGGTGGTAGCGTTAGGCTCATCTGGGATATAGAATGGGCCTAACGTGTATAAGTAGTAGGAATACTTATCATAGCGTTAGGCTTTTCACATATGTAAAGATTATTTCTTCAAATATGTGAGTAATGCTAATACGAACATAGCGAATAAAATCATGATAGAAATTGCTTCGAATACGGTCATATTACTCACCTCCCTTACTAAGTAAGAAAGATGAACCTAACTCACGTTAGAGACTCTCATGGCTACAGTATATCATAATAATATTCGTAATGTGAAAAATAAAGTAATTACTAATACAAGGGCAATCTGTTTTCTAATCTTTTATAGGTTGATTGGGCGTGACAGATTGCCTTTTTATATATGTGAAAAGGAAAATATGTTATAATGAAAGTAATCAATAAAATTATCAATTAGGAGTTAATATGAAAGTTACCTATTTAGAGCATAGCGGTTTTGTCATCGAAGATGGCAAGCGGGCCTATGTATTTGATTACTGGAAAGATCCAGCCGGTGTAGTAGACACATTAGTAGCACAAGGCTACGAGTTACATATCTTTATATCCCATGTTCATGGGGATCATTATGTGAAATCAATTTTCAAATATTTGCCATATATACACAGCGTTTGGTACCATGAAGATGTACCAGCCTTACGAGATGCTTGTCAGCAAGTACAAGAGATAGTTAACTCTAACAAAACTGATGATGGATCTAATGTAATAGTAAATAGAATCAAACAAGGATGTCCTAATCAAGGCCAAAAGATGACAGAGGAACATCTAACAGAAGAATTGGTTCAACAAGTATTTTCTTTACACTCCATGAAGGTAGGCGACACAGTAGAATCGGACAATCTAATAGTCACTATGTTTGGTTCCACTGATGAAGGCGGTTCGTTCTTGGTGGATACAGGTACGCATCGCATCTTTCATGCAGGAGATTTAAACTGGTGGCATTGGTCTGGAGATACGCCTGAGAATATTGCAGAGGCAAAAGCGTTAAAGGAGAAGGAATTCGCACCTCTATTAGGTTTGTCTGTGGATATTATGATGTTCCCTGTAGATGCCCGGTTAGAAGTAGCCCGCGAGTGGGGAGCCTTAGAAGTGTTAGGTATGATGAACACGAAACTATTTATTCCTATGCATGCCAATGGACCTATTTGGGTGCCATCGGATACATTCCGACATACATACCCAAATCAACGTTGCTGGATTCCAGAACAGCCAGGTGATGCGGTAGAGGAAGTGAAGTAAATGACACCATGGTTACAACGACATGGAGCGACTGCTCTATTAGTCTTGATGGCAGTCATATTCTTAGTGACCTATCCCTTTCATAGAGATCCCTTCTGGGGGCTCATCACACATATTTCGGGGGCTGCCATGATTGGTGGTTTAGCGGACTGGTATGCGGTGACGGCACTGTTTACGAAACCTTTGGGGATTCC
This sequence comes from Veillonella sp. CHU740, assembly GCF_003992055.1. Classification (GTDB taxonomy): domain Bacteria; phylum Bacillota; class Negativicutes; order Veillonellales; family Veillonellaceae; genus F0422. The sequence continues at coordinate 16,271 of NZ_RQVD01000017.1, read as the reverse complement.
TTTCAAAACGGCGCTTATCCCTAGGAATAAGGAACGGTTCGTGGAAATGGCACGTCACATGATGGTAGACGAACTTCTTCGGGTGTCCCACATGTACGAGGTGCTGAAACAGGAACGTGTACCGCAGCGGATTGTGTCATTTATGAATAGTGTCACTGGTCGGGGGTATGTTCATGTGTGTTTTGAGGAATTGAAAGACCATGTATTGCCTCATGTGAAAGAAAATTTACTGCAAGAGCAATTGCTAGGTCATATCAAGAATGGTGTAGAGTCTTGGCGGGTGACGCCTTTCGTAGTTAGCTTGTGCCGTCAGCTGTTAGAACCAGAACGAGCAGAGGTACTATGGATGCACATCAACCGTATGTTCCAACGATTGCTAGCGGCGGAGGGGATTCGCCCTTACTTATTAGGGTTAGTATCCTCTGTGATGAATCGCTATGCAGACCATTCTTTTTTACGAGAATTGGCGTTAGCATTAGGTGGGGAGTCACTTTCGCCGGAATACATTACGCACATGATACAGGTGAAAGGCTGCGCCTATTTGATGAGCCAAGAATCCTTGCAGTCGCCCTTGGGTTTTGCAGTATACACGAAGGCTCGATGGGCCGTGGATGAACTGGCACAGAATGGACAGTGGCAACGGAAATTAGAAGATAAAAAGAATGCTTGGTTCCGGGAGTTCATCGAAGACGGCTATGTGTTGGAAGATACGTTAGACCTTGCGCATTATGTCGAGCAAGGGGAAGCGGAATTGTACCATTTCTTTGAGCATTTGGAAACGAATGCTGTGAAAGGCCGCAAGGCAGAACGATTTATTCTGTTCCAATTGTTGCATGTTTTAAATTACGTACGCCCTTGGATTGAACACATCGTCGTGCGCGAGATGAATCGATTCACACCAGAGGAAATTACCCGCATATTACAATCTAAACTGGGTTATGATTTGCAGATGATACGCATCAATGGATCCTTAGTAGGTGCTATTTTAGGCGGTCTCTTCTACGGATTGACCTTGCTGAAAGGAGGGATCCTATGAGTCCGCGTGTTATAGAAACGAAAAAAAATCCCTACACAACCTATGCGAACCGCTTGCTGATTACCATGGCGGTGCTGTTCGCTTTTGTGTGGTGGGGTCAGTGGTACATCACGGCTCCTTGGTATGATGGGTTGTATTGGTTTGTCCAATCGGCCCTCATCGGCAGCGTAGCAGACTGGTTTGCGGTGACTGCTTTATTTCGGAAACCTTTGGGTGTGTCCTTTCATACGGAACTGATTCCACGGAATAAGAATCGCCTTATTGAGGGGATTATCCGCATGGTGAATACGAAGCTGCTTACCTATGATCAATGTAAAAGCGCCATTGAACGGGTACAGTTTGTACCGTTTATAGACCAATATATCCGCAGTGATGTAGGACGGAATACGGTGCGCCAAGGGATTGCCACCATGTTGTCGGAGTTGTGGGAGCGCCGTAGTGATCGGGAGTGGGCCCAATGGGGTGCACAGCGGTTGCGTAAATTTTTGCATAATCAATCGTTTATCGGTCCTATGCAACAGACGTTGCTCCATGTATGTGAACACAATCGCTATGAAAGTGTGGTGATTCGAGGTATCGAGTATCTGCAACGGGCTCTGTATACGCCGAAAGCACAGCAATGGCTAGAAGCGGTCATTGAGGAAGAAATCGAAAAGCGCAAGAAAGATGTAGTGTCTGCCATGCTCATTGGACTTTCAGAAGGGTTGAACATTGTGAATGTCCAAGAAATGGCGGGGGCCATCATCGAAGAAGTGCATCAGATGCTAGAACGATGGAAACAGCCGAACAGCACGGAGCGCCTGGTGTGGTTACATCAATGGGTGGGACCATTGCAACAGATGGCGTCGAACCGAAGTATCACCAAGACCTTGGACGATGCTATCCAACAGTGGATCGATGTGCAAGATTGGGAGCTCATGTTAGAAGAGTATGTATGCCCACGGATTCGTGAAGGCATGGTATCTGCGGATGGGACATCGCCAATGGCCGTTGCGTTGGAATCGAGTTTTCAAGAGTTGTGGAATCATTACTGTGAAGAGCCGGGTATGGTGGAACGGTTAGAAGAAGCGTTGACGCATATTATGCTACACATTGCGTCGAAGAGTCATGGGTTTATCGGCATCATCATCCGTGAAGTGCTACAAAGCTTAAGTACAGAACGGTTCATTCATTTTGTTGAAAGTAAGGTGGAAGAAGATCTTGCTTGGATTCGCATTAACGGTGCCCTCGTGGGTGGCGTCGCAGGATTGGGGACTTGGTTGTTCTTGTATTATGTGTATGAGCCGGTGTTGCGTGGATTTGGAATCTTATAAAACATACCAATAGAGGAAAGTTGATACTTTTAGACAACTTTCCTCTATTTTTCGTTCTTTGTCAAATGTAGGGCTACTCATATTTGATGTGTTTTTATGGGTAATGCTATAAGGAGTTAAGAGTGACTAAAAGGCATTTGAAATAGTCTATCGTGTGTGATAGTATGAAAATAAGTATTATCGCTAACAGGTCCTATGGTATCGTCATGAACGTAATTTAAAAACTATGTATGAGCCATAGCAGAGAGAGTTAGATACTGTATATGTAAATAGTTGTGTATCTAGAAATGGGGTATGAGTATGAATAAGGTGATGACAGCATTAGCTGTAACAACTGCGTTGGGTGTGAGTACGGTATTAGGAGCTAATCCTTTCACGGATATAACGCCACAGGATTGGTCCTATCAAGCGGTGGCTCAATTGGCAAAACAAGGTGTGGTGAATGGATATCCTGATGGTACGTTCCAAGGGGGTCACAACATCACTCGCTTTGAGATGGCACAAATGGTGGCGAAAGCTTTGCAACAGCAAGAACGCATGAATGGGGAGCAACAAGAGGTATTGAATAAATTGCGGGATGAGTTCAGTAAAGAGTTGCAGAATCTAGGTGTTCGAGTAGAAAACTTAGAACATAAAGTGGGCAATGTGAGTTTTACTGGAGATATACGTTTACGATTTGATGGACAAAAGGAGCATGGGCTTTACGTTAATGTGCCAAAGGATAATACTATCCTTAAGGTGAATGGTAATAATGTGACGTTTAATAAAGGTATGCATGAAGTGCATTTCTCTGAGGAGGGCATCGATGCGGCTAGACGGTTGACAATGCAGACGGATCTTGATGCTCTGCGAAACAGCGTCGATAAGAGTGAAAGCGCTACTGCTCTCGCGGAAGGTATATACGTAGAAGAGGCAGATATAGGATCTGTTTATCATAACAACAGTATGGGACTTGTGGCCGGTTATGAAGATGATAAAAAATTGCTTTCAGATGATGAAAAACATTTCTATTCTGAAACGGAAAAGAGAAGAAAGATACTCACTAGAAAGTATACACACACACCAGAAGGGATGGGCTTTACCTTTGATTTACCAGATTCTATCACTACTCATGATGCGGTAAAGCTAGCCTATGATAAGTGGAAGAAAGCAAAAGCGGAATTTATAAAGCAATACCCTGATGCGAAAGATGACAGTTCTTTGGCCATAGATGATTTTAATATAATATTTACTTACTACTTTTATCACAAAGCTAGTATACTTCCAGAATACATTTACTATTTATCTCAACAATATGGTATCAATGGTAAAAAGAAATCGGCTACATCCTATCGTGTGCGTGTGAATGCAATGGCAGATGTAAACAAGAATACGAAGATTGGTATCCGCTTGGCTCAGGAAAGTGAGTTTGGAACAGGTGCGCAAAAGAAAACAGAGGTAGATCGGTTATGGATATCCCATCGCTTTGGTAAATCTCAAGTGGTGGCTGGCCGTGTAGGGGCTATGTTTGGTGATGGCTTAGTGTTTGAGGGGGACTTCGATGGTATCGTAGGAAACACTAAACTTGGTGCAACGAATCTTACGGTAGGGTATGGATACCCCACTGAATTGACAACAAATGCGAAAGATATGCGTCAAACTATGGTTTATGGTCAATTGCAAGCGCCAATTACGAAACATATTTCTGGTAAGGTCTACATGGCATCCTTGAATTCCCATACTACTGCAAAGGATGGGGTAGAGAATGTGTTAATGGGTAGTCACGTAGGGTTGTCGCATCGTGTGTATGGAGTGGCCTTGAGCGGTGACCACGGTCGTTTCGGTTGGAATGCAGAATATGCAAAACGTACTGTCGGGGAAGATAACCAAATGTTCTCGCCAGTGCTTCGGAGTGGCAAAGGTCGCAACGCATGGATGGCAGGTGCTAATTATACGTATGGCAAGGCTACTGTAGGATTGCAGTACTTCTATTTAGGACAAAATAGCCCAATTTTGGCATCCTCCGTATATGACACGCGGTACAGTAAAAACTGGAAAGGTTACGTAGCTACGTTGAACTATGCATTTAATCAACATGCGAGTGCTAAAGTGGGATACGCTTTTAAAGGTACCCCAGTAGAAATGTATCATGGTGCTGTAGCCCCAGCTTCAAAATACTTTGCTCAAGTGGAATACAAATTCTAGGAGTTCTAGATCGTTTCCATAGGCAGGATATACAAAGAAAATAAAACAGGGGACTCGATTCGATGGAATCGGGTCCCCTGTTCTCATTTGAAAGTTCTATATGGTTGCAGCTCTCTAGTTGAGACATATAGGTAATGAAAAAGTTTCGTTGTTACAGGTATATGATTATGCTTGTTGTACAGTGTTAAGGCTTAGTTCTAAGTCTTTGATCATTTGAAGATCATCCATCGGAGAGCGACCAGCCGTTGTTAGGTAACCACCTACCATGATACCGTTTAAGCCACCTTTTAATGCGTAAGCTTGTAAGTCACGAAGGTTGACTTCACGACCGCCAGCGGTACGGATCAATGCATTTGGTAAGACGAAGCGGAACACAGCAAAAGTTCGAAGAATTTCCAATGGAGGAATTGGTTCGTTGTTTTCGAATGGTGTGTTCTTGATTGGGTTAAGAATATTCAATGGAATAGAGTCTACCCCTAATCGTTTTAGCTCAAATGCCATTTCAACACGTTGCTCTTTTGTTTCGTTCAATCCTAAGATACCGCCGGAGCAAACACGAATGCCTGCTTTTTGGGCATTGGAAATAGTGGACATTTTATCTTCATAGGAGTGTGTTGTACAAATGTCAGGGAAATGGCTTGGTGCTGTTTCGATGTTGGAGTGATATCGGGTCACACCAATTTCTTTTAATTGCACTGCTTGCTCGTAGGTCAATAGACCAAGGGAGCAGCAAATTTCTAAGCCAGTTTCTTTACGGATGCGAGTGAGAGCGCTCAAGATTTGCTCAAACTCTTTTGGGTTGTTTGTGTTACGACCACTTGTTACGATGGAGAAGCGAATCGCACCAGCTTCTTTCGCTTTTTTAGCGGCGTTCACGATTTCATCCTCTTCCATGAAAGGATACACAGTAACACCAGTGTCATGATGGGCGGATTGAGCACAGAATTTACAGTTTTCTGGGCATTTACCGGAACGGGCGTTCACGATGGCACATAGGTCTACTGTATCGTCATTGAATTTTTGACGGATTTTGTCTGCCATAGCCAATAGTATCATAGTGTCTTCGTCAGATGTGTGAATCAGTTGCTCAGCTTCTTCACGAGTGATCTCGCCACCATCTAATACTTTTTGTGCGTATGCTATGATTGTTTCATAGGAAATAGATTTTGATACAGTTTCCATAATTACACCTCGTAATTTTCATTTGATTTTAATGACTACATCATAATGACTACATTATATATCCATTGTTAACTTGAGTCAATAGTGACGGTGTTAACATTTCGCGTCGTCACTTGTTCCGCTATGGAGCCTGTGGGTCGTCTCTTGTGACACTATGCAGCCTGTGGCATTTTTTACTGAATAAAGCAAAAAGGAAGAGCACGGCATACTCCTCTCAAACGGTATTTCATAATGTTTGTTCGGGGCACGCCGTGCTCTTCTTTGGGTTTGTGTAATTTAGGTAGAAAGGGGCGCCACAAAGGCTGCTACGTATAACTGCGTTCCTCAGGGGAGATGATATCGTTACTGAGGCTATTATAGGGATTAGTAGAAGTTAGTGTAAAATGTTTGTGGAAAAAATCTATAAAAAATGATATAACTTTTTATAAGAAATGCAGAGTATACGAATGTATAGAAAAGAAATTTTATTAAGAAAATTGTTAGAATATATAAGGTGGTGAAATAAAATGATGATAGATGAGATAAAAGAGTTAATTCAAAATGGAGAAAAGATAGATGTGGAGTTTAAAGAATCTAAACATGCTTTAACAAAAGATGTCTTTGATACAGTGTGTTCTTTTAATAATAGGAACGGTGGACATATTTTATTAGGGGTTAATGATCAAAGGGAGATTATCGGTGTTATTAAAAATAAGGTTGATAAAGTGATTAAAGACTTTACGACATCTATTAATAATCCGCAAAAGATGTATCCGCCACTCTATTTAACACCTGAAGTTTTTGATATAGATGGAAAGATAGTAATTTATATTAGGGTGCCGGAAGGGTATCAGGTGTGTAGACATAATGGGAGAATTTGGGATAGATCCTATGAGGGAGATGTAAATATTACAGACCGTGCTGAACTTGTATATAAGATGTATGGAAGAAAACAAGGAAGTTATTTTGTTAATAAGGTATACCCAAATCTCGATATGGATTTTCTTGATGTATCGATTATTGATAAAGCTAAGAAAATGGCTATGGCAAGAAATAAGAATCATGTATGGGAAAAAATGGACTATGAGGAGATTCTTAGGAGTGCAAATTTAATTTTGACAGATCCAGAAACTAAGCGCGAGGGAATTACATTAGCCGCTATATTGCTATTTGGAAAAGATAATTCTATTATGTCCGTGCTCCCACAGCATAAAACTGACGCTATATTTAGGGTTGAAAATAAGGATAGATATGATGATAGAGATGTTGTCATTACAAATTTGATCGATAGTTATGACCGGCTTATAAAATTTGGACAAAAACACTTAAATGATTTATTTGTTCTAGACGGTATGGTTAATGTTAATGCTAGGGATAGAATACTAAGAGAGATAGTGTCTAATACATTAGCTCATAGAGACTATTCAAGTGGGTATCCTGCCAAGATGATTATTGATGATGAGAAAATTACAGTTGAAAATAGTAACTTAGCTCATGGCATGGGAGCATTAGATTTACAGAAGTTTGAGCCGTTCCCTAAAAACCCTGCTATCTCTAAAGTGTTTAGAGAAATAGGTATTGCAGATGAACTTGGATCAGGGATGCGTAATACATACAAGTACACACAGCTGTATTCAGGGCAGAATCCACTGTTTGAGGAAGGAGATATATTCAGAACAATTGTTCCTTTGAAGAAGATAGCGACGAAAAAGGTGGGTGGAGATGATGAGTCTCGAAATATACCTCAAGATGCAACTCAGGCTAAAGAGAAAATTATTGAATTTATAAAAGCTGAAGTAAGATTAAACAATAAAATCACAAGACAAGCTATTGCGGAACATATTGGTATAAGTGTAAAAACGATACAAAGATTATTGAAAGAAATTGATAATTTGAAATACATAGGTAGGGGTAAAAATGGTCATTGGGAACTTGAGGAGTAGATACCATTGTAATTATAAATGATAGGTGATACAATACTTGTAGCTAAAGATTTAATAAACAAACACACAAAAACTCCCTAGGGTGCGACCTAGGGAGTTTTACTTTGTATTATTTATAGAGGCTCTCTCTCAATGTCGCTCGAAGTGTCCCTCGAAATGTCCCTCGAAGTGTCCCTCGAAGTGTCCCTCGAAAGAAATTCATACTTTTGGTGTAGTCATTTTTCGTGTTTACTTTTATAATAGAGAGTAAGAGTGTTTTATATAAGTTCGAGGTGTAAGGTTTGTTCTTTTGGAGGGCCTAGATGATTGTCCTAGATGCGAATGCAGGGGTTCCCATGTACGAGCAGGTATATGAGGCTGTAAAAGTGCATATTGAGCAGGGCTTGTTTCGTCCAGGGCAACGGCTTCCTTCTATACGGTCTATGGCGGCGCAGTTAGGGGTTAGCAAGATTACGGTGGAGCAAGCGTATTTGCAGTTGGCCACGGAAGGATATATTCAAGCTCATAAGAAGGCTCCGTATGAGGTATTAGAGATTTCTCAGCCTTTAGGGGCAGGTTGTGTGACTATGGGTCATGATACGATCAGCTTTGATCTGGCAAGTGAGGATACTGCCGAGAATGGAAACGCATCCTCTACCTTAAACAATGCATTACCTAAAGAGGCGCATACAGATAACTCTCCTATCCTCTACAACTTTGCTACTGGTGCCATGGATCCAGAGGGGTTTGATTTCAAACGATGGAAACGGTTTATTGGTTATGCGTTGCGAGATACGAATCGTCTCATGACCTACGGTCAGTTAGAAGGAGAACCTGAACTGCGAGAGGCTTTGAATCAATATTTACAGCAAGCTAGAGGTGTCAGGGCCACAGCGGAGAGGACACTTGTGACGAGTGGTACGCTTAACTCTTTGCATATCATAGCATCGTTGTTGCAACGTCAGGGAAAATGTAAGGTGGCTATGGAACGCCAAAGTCCTAGTTTTGCGAAAGCAATTTGGAAAGGCTATGGATGTTCTGTATTAGAAGTAGACATGCGAGGTCCTCAACTGATTGCAACATTACAGGAAGCGAATGTAGATGTAGTATACTGTATGCCTTCTCATGGAGACAGTATGGGACGCATTATGACGATACAAGAGCGAATGGAATTATTGCGGTGGGCGCAAGAGACAGGTGCCTATGTCATAGAAGACGATTATGACAGTGAACTTCGCTATTATGGAAAGCCAGTCGTATCTTTACAAGGGTTAGATCGACAAGGCTGTGTCATCTATATGGGGACACCATCCAAAGTACTACCCCCATCGATTCGTTTGAGCTATCTTGTATTGCCAACCCTATTGTATACAGACTTTCACAGACATCGGCATGCCTATGGTCAAAGTGCAGGGGTGTTGGAGCAACTGGCTTGGGCTATGTATATGGAGGCCGGTGAGTGGAATAAACAGATTCGTCGATTACGAAAACATTATTTAGAAAAAAGTAAGTATTTTACGCAGTTGTTGCGTCAATATTTGGGAACTTCTTATGAGGTGATAGAGCCAGAAGGTGGTGTCTATGCAGGGCTTCGCAAAGCGCATATAGATGGGGCGCAGTGCAAGCAGCTAGCGTTAGGCGCTGGCTGTGATGTGATTGTCGTCGATACAGATGATACAAATGCAGTAGAAATTTTGTTGTCTTTCAGTGGCATACCTACTCGTGAACTAGAACGGGCTGTACAGGTATTGGCTAAGGCATGGAAAGGGTTATAATATGGGCATACCATTTCGATTTATACAATGTGGGGATCTCCATTTAGGAGCGCCTTTTCGCTATTTAAAGTCCTTTGGCAGATCCTTGGATGAGGCCATGATGCGAGCTACCTATGGGTCCTTTCAAAATATTGTAAACTTGGCCATTCGTCAGCGTGTGGCGGCAGTGCTCATCACGGGAGATGTTTACGATGGGGCGGAGCATCCTTTAGAGGCGGAGATGCATTTTGTGCGAGGCTGTGAAAGTTTAGATAAGGAACATATTGCAGTGTATATAGTACAAGGAAATCATGATCCTGCTGAAAGCTGGAAACGACATATGCCGCTGCCAAAGAATGTGCATATCTTTTCGTCAGAACGGGTGGAACGAGTTCCATTGTTAGTGCGAGGTCAAGAAGTGGCAGCTATTTATGGTCGCAGTATCTCTAGTAGCATCCAATATGATGATCTAACATCGGATATTCATCCTCTGCAAAGTGATCCTTTTTCCATTGCCTTAGTGCATGGAACGGTAGGCAGTCATGAGGGGCATGACAGAACGGGACCTTGTTCTGTAGATGCGTTGCGTAGTATTCCGATTCAGTATTGGGCATTTGGTCATATTCACAAACGGCAGATACTCAGTGAAAATCCGCATATTGTCTATGCGGGTAATTCGCAGGGTTTGCATCGTGGTGAAAATGGACCGAAAGGATGTTATGTGGTCGATGTATCTAGCCGTGGCACGATAGAAGCACGCTTTCACGAGACGAATGTCATTCGATTTGCAGAAGAGACGATTGATTTAGGACAAGTGCAATCCGTATTAGACATGCAAGAAATGTTGCGCCATAAAAAAGAAATGCTGCGGAAGCCAGGTATATCGATGTTACTGTCTATTCGCTTAACTGGGCAGGGGCCCCTGTTAGATATCGTTCGAGATGCTAAGGTACGAGCTGCATGGATGGAAGAATCGCAAGCGGAAGAAAGTGGTAAACACGGTGTGTATATTATAGATATCAACTGTGAATCACTCGAGGCAAGTAGCCCAGGGATAGCACCAGGTATGGTGAGGGATTATGTACAAGCCTTAGATGCTATGCATACAGGAATAGAATCATTAGAGGCGATTGTAAAAGGTCGCCCAGAATGGAAACGGTTAGGTTCATATAGTCGGTTAGTGACAGATACTATGTTACAGTCTGCTTACGATAGAGCAAGAGGTGAAGGAATCCATTTATTACAGGGGAATGATCATGAAGATTAAAGAAATATATATAGAACAGTATGGCCCCTATGAGAAGTGGAGCTTTCAAGCTCATGAAGCAGGGTTGCATGTACTGTATGGACCGAATGGAAGCGGTAAAACAACGTTACTTCAAGCCTTTCGCGGTATTTTGTTGGGAACGAAACGTAAAGAAGAACCAGTGGAAGGTCATATTGTAGTAGAGCGTCAAGGAAAAACCTATCACATTGGACGGAAGGGAAAGCAATTAGACTTCTACGAAATAGGAGGCGAGCGCTTTACCATAGAACCTGCCGAATTATGGTGGCAGGGGTTAGATAAAAAGACCTATGACCGTATTTTTGCCATTACCCTAGATGATCTACAAGGGGTAGATATTATCCAAGAGGTGGACGTACGTACACGGTTCTTCGGTGCCGAAGGTGGGGAATCCTTGGGGACTCTCGTGAAAGACGTGGATGAATTAGCTAGTCAATTACTAGTGGCATCTCCTACAGGGAAACGGACCATCAATACATTGTTGGAACGGTTGCAAGAGATTGAGCAAGATATTTCGAGACTGCAACAGGGAGAGCGAGAGTATTATCGATGGCAAGAATCGCTAGCAGCCCTAGAGGAGCAAGAAGCTTCTTTGCAAGAACAACGGCAAGAACGAAAAGAGTACATCCAAGAAGTAGAGCGTGTACTTCGAGCTTGGGACACCTATAAACGAGGAGAAGAAGCAAAGCAGAATATGCATCGTTTCCACGTGGATCAGCCATTAGAGCGAGAAGCCTTTTTAGAATTAGATGAAGAGATTCGTCGATGCCAAGAATATATGCGCATTTGGCGAGGTAAAGAAGATGGCTTAGTGCCGGATAATTTTGATCCAGAAGATGCACTGGGAATGTACGAGAAGGAAATTGAAGCCTTATACCAAGAGGTATCGAAATGGACACAGTTAGAAAAAGAATGCCGTGAAGGAGATTTGTACTTGGAAAAAGTGCAAGCTCAATTGGCTTTCATCCGTAAATCTCATGTATATTGGCGAGATGTGGATACGTTTCCTCATGATGTCAATTGGTATGATGGAGAGCAGGCAGCCCGTCAGTTGCGCAGTGCTCGTGAGGCCTATGAAGCGTGGCAACGGAGAGAACCATTTCCTCAAGATGAGAGCGCTCGTGAGGTGACTAATGCGGTGAAAGCATTGGAAGAGAAGCAAGCTGCGTTGGAAGCGATGAAAGAAGCCTATCTATCTGAACAGAGTACGCCCGCTGCGGAGACTGTGACGTCGGGGCGTTCTTATTACATCGGTGCTGTGATACTAGTGGTACTAGGTGTCATCTTGTTGGCATGGCATATGACGTATGCAGAAACACTGGGTGTACCAGTTATGGCAGGTGTACTAGCTCTATTGATAGGTGCCGGATGTGCTTATAAGGGATATGCTCTTGGTAAAGCTAAGGTCGTAAAAGTATCTACTAAGGACTTTTCCAATTTGGAAACGCGAGCTGGGCGATTTATGCCAACGACGGAATCTGAGTATGAAACGTTACTTTCAGAGATAGAAAATATATCCGAACAGATTAAGGCCTATGGTGATGATATTAATCATTTTAAAGCTTATGAAGTGATGAAGGCCCAATGGATAGCAGAGGGCAAATCCTTAGAGTTAGCCGGTAGTGAAGCTATGGACGTATGGGAAGCGTGGCTTCCGAAAGAAGCAAAGCAGACGAATCGAGATGATGCTTTCTATGGTATGAAAGAAGAATATCAGGCGTATCATGAACGATTGCGCGAGTTTGAAGGATATCAAAAGCAAGTACGGCTACATCATGAACAATTGGAAGCGATTGTAAATCGATGCCGTACATTATGGGGCTCCTTACAGTTGACTACATTGCCATCGATTGTAGAATTGCGTGTGGTGTATAATCAATTACAGTTACATAAGCAGAATCGTGTACGGTGGGAGCAAAAGGAAAGCCAGCGCAAAAATTATCGCGAAGAATATGCTACATGGAGTAAAAAGGAAAAAGAACTGTTCTTGGCGCAAGAAGAATTAATTCAAAAGGCTGGAGCTAAGAGCGCGGTAGAATATCGTCAACGATTGTTGCAACAGGACCAGTATAAACAATGGGATACGATTTATCGACAAAGTCAGCGACAATTGGAGTTGTTGGCACCTAAAGAGTTGCATCGAGATGTGTGGTACCGTCGTCTGCAAGGTAATGATAAAGGAAAGTGGGAGTTAGAATATACTCGTAGTGAAAAAGAATTAGGAAAAATTGAAGCGTTCTTGCAAGCTTTGTACGAAGAACGAGGTACTTTGCAAGAATCGATGCGTCACTTGAGTACATCCCATGCGATATCGGAAGCGTTATTGCGAAAAGAACAGCTAGAAGCGGAATTACGAGAGGCCTTGGAAGAGTGGATGACCTATGTGTTCATCAACCATGGTATGGAACTGGCGCAACAAGAATACGAAACAGATCGACAACCGGCTATGCTGGCTAGGGCGTCTGCGTATGTGAAAGCCATGACAGGTGGTATTTATACATTGCATATGGATGATACCCATAAGGGGGCATATGTAAAAGATACGACGGGTAGAGAGATTCCATTAGGAAAATGGAGCAGTGGTCTTGGAGATCAAGTGTATTTGGCATTGCGACTAAGCCTAGCAGAGTCTTTTGCAGAAAAAGTAGAATCTATGCCGTTACTGTTGGACGATGTACTAGTGCGCTTTGACATGGAGCGACAAAAATTGACATTACAAGTGATAGAGCAGTTGAGCGAACGTACGCAAGTATTCTTGTTTACTTGCCATGAGACGACTAGTCAGTTAGCTAGTGAAAGAGTGCATCGATTTGATCTCACTTGTTCTGCTATATAGCCTGTGGCGGTTTTAACTGAATATGATAAAGGAAAGACCGCAACACACTCCTTCTCAAACTGATCCTTCGGTAGGTTTGTTCAGGAGTATGTTGCGGTCTTTTATGTTTCTATGATTTAGGTAGTTAGGGGACTGCCACAAGGCTACTACTCGTGACGGCGTTCCTCTGGTGGATAGTTTGTGGATTGCTTTTAAACATGATTTAGTGATATACACGAATGTGATATAATGAAGGCGTAGAAGTGTCACTAACGTGAGTTGGGCTCATCTCTTCCTATTATGGAAAGAGGTGGTACTATGAAAAAGTTTAGAAAAATTGATCTATTGATTTTAATTCTAAAGTTACTAGTACATCTCATTGATTGGTTTAAATAAACTAATTAATGAAAAAGCCTAACGTAAAAGATAAGTACTGCTAATACTTATACACGTTAGGCTATCCATTTTGAAGCTTTAGAGATGAGCCTAACGCCTTCACACGTTGGTGGCTCTTCTTTTATTGCTTTAAGTATAGCGCTAAACTCAGCAAAAGACAATGCACTTGTTTTGCTATGTAGGCTATTAACTGAATAGGGCAAAGGAAAGACCGCAACACACTCCTTCTCAAACTGATCCTTCGGTAGGTTTGTTCAGGAGTATGTTGCGGTCTTTTATGTTTCTATGATTTAGGTAGTTAAGGAACGTCACAAGGCTACTACGTGGAACTGCGTTTCTCTGTGTGGGAATGATGTGAGGGTGGCATATAACTGCGTTCGATTCTAGATATTACTTTTATATCGTAGTATAATACAACGTATACGAGAGGAGTTTTATGATGAAGTATGGTTGGATACGAACGTATTGGAAATATATAGCCATTGTATCTGTGGTTGTCATTGTAGGTGCTGTGTATATGATGATGCAACCTACAAGGGTACAAGTGGAGCAACCGGTGGAGCGACAAATGCCGGTGCGGATTAGTCATGAGGCCAATATTACTGCTTTACATAAGGCGAGTATTGAATCGCCTGTATCGGGCAGTGTGTCTGCTTTCACGGTGAAAGTAGGCGATACGGTGAAAGCGGGTCAAGTGCTGGCGTTGATTGATACGACGTCGTTACAACAGCAACTGCAAATGTTGTTAGGCCAACTGCAAGAGGCTCGAAGTCGAGCTGCACAACATAGTACGAGCACAACGGTAGTAGGCGGAAGTGTATCTTCTGGGGATGTGGAACGTGCACGTCATATGCGTGACGCGGGGATTATTACGAGTCGAGAATATGAAACGATTGCGGCCAGAGCACAATCTTCTGTTGTATCTGTACCATCCAATGCAGGTGGATCCGCAGTGGATACATCAGGGATAGAAGCGGCCATTGCTAAAGTACAGGCGCAAATGGCAGCTGCGCAAATTGTGTCGCCCATGGATGGAAAGGTAGCGGCAATTTATAATGAAGATAGAAAAATAGCCATCGAAGGAAAGCCACTTATCCTAGTGCAACAGGACTCGCCTGTGATTGCAACACTAAGTGTACCGCAAAGTTTTGGGGCTATACTGAATCAACCGAACCAAACAGGATCTATACAGGTATATCTAGAGGTTGATGGTAAGCAAATTCCTGGTCAAATTACGTATGTAGGAGTGGAGAATGGACCTAGTACGACGGTGAAAGCGACTTTCACGGTGGAATCTGGTGTCATTACGATTGGCGAGTTTTATACCTTGGTTATTGAAACAAATGCAGAAGCACCGGCACTTACATTACCGAAAGATGTCATTCGAAGTGGTGATGATGGAAGCTTTGTGTATGTATTAACGGATGATAACACGATTGATATACGCACCATCGAAGTCGGACTTGAAACTGACGGCTATGTGACGATATTAGATGGATTGCAGGCGACAGATAGAGTAGTTACAACAAAAGGAACCTTTGAATTGGGTGAAAGCGTTCGCTTGTGATGCTATTCTATATTGTGCCTATATATGGTAAAGGTCGACCGCAACATACTCCTTCTCAAACTGATGCCTTCGCTAGGTTTGTTCAGGAGCATGTTGCGGTCTTTTATATTTATATTATAGGTAACGAAATGGCATAAGAGAGTTTACGCATCGTTGCGCTCTCTTGTGAAGGGGTAAGGAAGTGTTGATATAAGGCAATTTACTTGGTTTGTTCAGGAGTATAATATATTTTTTGTATTTATATTGTGGATAGTAAAATCATATAAGACAATTTTATATCACTGCATTCTCTTGTATGAGGATGAGAAAATAATAATAATAGATTATATGAAGCGGTAGGTATATACAGGAGTATGGTGTTAACCTTTGTATTTGCAGTATAAATAGAAAAATTCCTAAGATAGTTTGGCGAAAATTGTGCACTCCAGTTAGGGTCTTACCAGATAGTGTTAAAGATATTACTATGTTGAAAATATATAGTTGGTTATACCGTGTAATGAGTCGCGAAGTGATATGGTATAGGTAAATACGTAATAGAAAAGATATGATGAGCGGAGAGGGAATGGTGGTGTCGAAAAAATTAAAATAGGGGTTGATTTTTGGGGAAAAATGGCATATACTATTAAAAGTGCTCGAGAGCACACGAAGATGGCTTGAAAGAGTTATCAGAAAAGATTAAAAATAACTGTTGACATAGAATTATGAATCTGTTATTATAATCTAGCCGCCACAACACAGGATTGTGAGAGGCGAAGTTGATCTTTGAAAACTGAACAATGTAAGGTAATTACTTCGAAAGAAGTAAACATAAGCCAGAGTGCGGGTTTCACATAGTTGA
>NZ_RQVD01000016.1 GCF_003992055.1 Veillonella sp. CHU740 | reverse complement strand
AGAATAGCGCTAGCTATTTAGATAGCTAGCGCTAAGAACTTCTTATATGAGCAGCCCCCACATTTGACAAAGAGCCTTAAAAAGGGTCCTTAGGGACCCTTTTGTTTATTAGTTATATATATAATATGTGTTGAATAATTTTTTTGTTTCAGTTTTATTTTTGATACCTTCATGCATATAGTATCGATATGTAATGAAAGTTTTACATCCTTATATCGTCATTTTTGTATATTCTTATGATAATATTTATATACTGTATTAGGTATGACGGATGAAAGAGGTCTATCTATTGTATGATGTATAGTAGATAATATACCTATGTCATGAGGAGATAGACAATAACAGTGGATATAGTGTAAAAATAGAACAAAAAAGATACTTTTATCGTACATATAGAGCAGTTATCCACCTGATTGTGGATAACTCAGTGTATAACTATGGGTATAGGTTGTGAGTAGATTGTTAATATATTGTGTATTTAGTGTTAATAACTCCATAGTTATACACATCTTATACACAAAAAGTGAATAACCCTTGTACTATAAGGCTTTATTGAATCTTAATGGGTTAGAAAAAATGTTCTGTATTGTGGATATGCACATACATATACATATACGCATATATAATGTATATCGAATCTTATTTCAGATTTTATATTGCTAGGTAGAGTATAGTTAGACTATAATAGATGTATACTTGCGTTCATAGCTCAGTAGGATAGAGCGACAGTTTCCTAAACTGCAGGTCGGGGGTTCAATTCCCTCTGGGCGCACCAGATATAAAAAGGAAGTTACAAGACATGGTAACTTCCTTTTTTATGTATAAGTTATTTCGTTTATCAATATAACTCCTTGCAGAACTAAATACTTCAGTTTTAGTAAGTTGCTTAGAGGAACTGGCAACTAATTGATCATACTATGAGACATTGATATTACAGAATTACAACAATATGTGATAAAATTAAAATATTACATAATTTATATACTAAGGAGAACATGCAAAATGATGAGAAGGAACATAGTACTAGCGACATTGGTTGCTTTATTGTGTACGTCAACAGTATTCGCAGAAGAAGTAAATTTAGGTAAGAATGGAGATACAAGTACAGCTTATACAGCTGGTGGTGTATCCATTGGTAAAGGTACGATTGGATCGAAAGATAAGCGGATAAGTGTGCCTATTGGTATTGGCTATAATCACAATATCGATGCTAATTTTGGGATTGCCTTAGGATATGGAGCAACGATTGAAAAAAATGGAGAACAAGGGATTGTTATTGGTACTAGCTCCTATGTGGGTAAATTAACAGATGAGGAATCATTAGGGGAGGTACCACATGATACGCCTACAAAGGTGGGGAATCAATCAGAACATGTAATGAATGTGGATGAGTATGAACCATTAGATAAGTCAAAAGATAAAAAAGATACTCCAAGTATTCCAAAGGAATATAAAGAAAAAGTAGCCTTTCAATCGATGGCAATTGGTAATGACACTAGAGTCTATGGATTTGATGCCGTAGGGATTGGTAATGGTATTCGGGCAAATGGAACAGATTCTATTGCCATTGGTAAAGCCAGTCGAGCTTGGTTAGACGAGTCCATTGCCATGGGGTCCCAAGCGGTGACAGCTAAGAAAAGAAGTATCGCTCTAGGCCGGTATGCTACTACGTTGTCAGAAGATAGTATAGCCATCGGTAATCGTTCAGAAATAGGTTCTAAGGCAGATAGTAGTATGGCTCTAGGCACTTGGTCGCGTGTGAATGATAAGAATAGTGTAGCTATTGGTGTGTATTCTTCTACAGAAGGACGTGGTGCTGCTATAGACGGTTCATCAGCTTTCATAGGGGATGAAGTGAAAGCAGCAGAAGGTGTCGTTTCTGTGGGTACAGAGGGATACACGATGCAATTTGATAATGGTACGTTAGATATTCCAGATATGAAACGAAGAATCGTCAATGTAGCTGGGGGTATCAAAGATACAGATGCGGTCAATGTAAAACAGTTGAAAGCCATCACAAATGCATTAGGCTATACACCTGAAGAAATCGAGAAAATGAATGCTGGTACGGGATCAAAACCAGAAAGCATTGTCAGCCAAGTTCATACGGTGAAAGCCATGACAGAAGAGGCAAATGATACAGCAAAAATCGCAGGGGCCTCTGCCATTGCCTTAGGTGCTTTAAAAGCTTTGCCATATGATGGGACAGATCGAATACAAGTCATGGCAGGTATAGGCCAATTTAAAGGCACAAAAGGTGTGGCATTAGGAATAGGTCATTATACAAATAAAGATAGATTCTATAATTTTGGACTTAGCCTTGCGGGGCATACCCTATCTTGGAATGCAGGAGCTTCTTTCAGAATCGGTAAAGATGAAAAGAAACCTATGATTTCCAACGATTATGAGATACGTATCCAGCAGTTAGAAGAAAAAAATGCAGAGTTAGAACGAAAAGTGAATCAGTTATTGGTGATGCAAGGAAAATAACATAACAATAGAGGTCATAGTTATACAACATAACAATGACCTCTATTTTTCTTTTCATAAGGCTATGAGAAAGATTACTATAGATATATTATAGAGTTTCTTTGATTCGAGTATAGTGCTGATATAAAGAGTATATAAAGAGTACTAAAGGAATCAATAAGCAGATAGCACCAATTGTTTCTGTCATAGAATTAGGCCACATTGGAATGATTAAACCACAAGCAATTAATACACTAGATATAGCAGGAATTCTCCAAATATGAGTAGGAGATAAGGTGGATTTTATAGATGTAGTTTTCATAGGGATATGATATCGTTTCATAATCGTTAAGATAATGCCTAATACCATACCAATGATGACGATAATATCCCAAATAGCCCATAATATTTTTAATGCCATGGAATTATGATTATGAATATGTAAGTTTATCATAGTTTTCATTCCGGTGAAATACCAAGGAATTTCTTTTGTTGCATACTGATCGAGAGTTGAATCACTATATAAATTGGCATATACAGGCTGTCCTAAAAACATGGCAGGATCGTCATCATTTTGGCTACCTAAATAAAAGGCATAGTGATAATTGTTAAATTTTGATGGATAATCCATAGAAATAAGTTGACGATTAGGATAGGTTGATAGAATTCGTTGAATCGCTTTAGAAGGAGATAAAATTTCGGATGTATGATTAGCTAATTCTTGCTTTGCCATAGAGGCTACACTTGTTGTGTAATAATCATTAACAATAAAAAAACCTCCAACCCATACACCTGTTAGTGATAATATAATTCCCCAAACAGAAGCAATCATAGAAAATTCACGATGCAGAGCGCTGATTTGTAATCGATTTGATGTTTGTGTACTTCGTTTATAGGCGGAACTGAAAGGGCCGTATAAAAAGATACCACTAAGGATGGATAAGAAGCATATCATAGATAGAATAGTTACAAGATAAATACCAAATTTTCCTAAGGCTAATCGAGTATGTAATTCATGAATTGTGTGTAGTGTACTTCGTACCCATGGATGCGCAGGGGTGACATGATGAGATTCAACAAGGGTATTAGAATTTGGGTTATATAAGGTATAGTCTCCTCCCATACCCATTCGTGCAGGTGGGGCAGATGTGGCTGATGAATCAATAATTCTATAGCGTAATAGGTTAGATCCATTCATGGTTGGAGAAATATTCAAAATATCTTTGGATGGATATTGTTGTTTTACCAATGCAGCACCCGCATCTGCAGCATCAAATATAGAGGATGAGGATGGACTCATTGTCATGGTAGATGTACTATGAGAGGGTTGTCCTAAAGACCAAGCATTTAATTCATTTCTAAATAATAATAATAAACCGGTAATGCAAAACATAAGAAAAAATATAATAGAAAAGATAGATATTCTCTTATGCCATTTGTAAAAAGTTGACATATAGTTACTCCTTTCATATAAAAACATGATTATAATAACTTAAATATTTTAGAAATTCAATTATTTGTGACTATGAAAAAAAGTTTTAATATGTATAAATTATAGTTTTTAACTATTAATAGTGTAATAAAATTTATATTGGGCAAGAGAAAATTCTTATGATATTCTGTATACTCAGAATTGAAATATAATTTTTTGTTACTACTATCTGTAGTTATGAAAGGATAAAACTATGAAATTAAAATCACTATTTACGCCCTTATTAGTGGGTATTTTGGCGTTGGGCATTGCGGGCTGCGGTACATCTACAACAACCCAGGATACGCCGAAAGAAATTAAAATTGGTGCTACGGCAGGTCCTCATGCACAAGTGGCTGAGGCGGTAGCGAAGGAAGCACAAAAACAAGGTATTCAAGTAAAAGTAGTAGAATTTTCTGACTATATAACACCAGATAAAGCTTTAGCAGACGGAGATATTCAGTTGAATGCGTACCAACATGTGCCGTTCTTGGAGAACTTTAACAAGCAAAACAATTCTAAACTAGTACCAATCGGTAAAACGATTTTAATGCCAATGGGTATTTACAGCAACACAGCGAAATCTCCTATCGATGTGAAAGATGGTGATACAGTAGCGATTCCAAATGATCCAACCAATGGTGGACGTGCCTTAGCCTTGTTACAACGAGCAGGTCTTATCAAATTGAAAGACGGTGTTGGCTTCAAAGCCACAGTGGCAGACATTGTGGAAAATCCTAAGAACCTAAAAATCCAAGAACTGGAGGCAGCACAATTACCTCGTAGCTTAGATGATGTGACATTGGCGACGATTCCAATGAATTATGTACAAAGTGCAGGCATCAACGTAGGTGAAAAAGGGTTGTACTTAGAACCAAAAGATGAGCCATTAGCAGTGATGATCTTGGCTACACGTGAACAAGATAAAGACAATGAAACTTACAAAAAAATTGCAGAGATTTATCAGTCCGAGGCCATCAAACAATTCATTGCAGAAACTTTTAAAGGAACCATTACATCTGCAAATTAATCAGTACTCATACAGAGGTCTACCCATGTGGTGGGCCTCTTTTTTGTATCGTTGCAACGATAATGAAACGATAGATGTATTGTTGCATGTGCTTATACATGCGATAGTATAGCGGTTTATTTTACGTTGTATCAATGTTATATACTCTATCGTTACAAAGTTTGTGAAACGATAGGCTTATTGTTGCAAAAAAATGAATTAATAAGTTTATTTTTCATAGAAAACAGAAAAATTGAAACGATATATATGCTACTTTAATATGTATTAAATATGATTATTAAGCTATTTATTATATATAATGCAATACTTATATAGTCTATCATTCAATAGTTATGTAACGATAGGTATATCGTTGCAACAATTGGGTAATCATGATATAGTTAGTTTGAGGTGATTAGAATGAAAGAACATAGAGAATTAGAATTTAAAGAATCTATTACAAATACATTCTTAAAAACAGTATCAGCCTTTGCTAACTATGGAAGCGGAAAAATTATATTTGGTATTTCTGATGATGGAAGATATGTGGGAATCGAGAATACTAGGAAAGCTTGTTTAGATATTGAAAATAAGATAAATGATGCTATAAAACCATTACCAAAATATACTATTGATGTAGATGATAATACTAAATTAATTACATTAATTGTAGAAAAAGGAAAAGATACGCCGTACTTATATAAGGGTAAAGCCTATATCAGAAATGACAGTTCTACAATTGAGGTAGGTCAAATTGAATTAAAGCGATTGACGATGCAAGGAATGAATACAACTTTTGATCGCATTCCTTCTCATGAACAAGGGTTAAGCTTTCATATATTAGAAGAAGAATGTCAAAAAAAGTTAGGTATAGAACAGTTAACTCGTGATAATTTAATTACATTAGGATTGTTAGATAAAAGTATAGGGTATACAAATGCAGGTGCATTGTTGGCAGATGTAAATGAATTTTATGGCATAGATATCGCTCGCTTCGGCGCTACTATCGATATCATTTTGAATCGTTATACCTTTGCAAGGCAATCCATTTTAAAAACCTATCAAGAAGCAGTGCGTGTGTATCGTGAGAATTATCAATATGATGAGATACAAGGGATAGAACGAGTTGTGGTGGAAACCATACCGGAAAAAGCATTTCGTGAAGCTATAGCTAATGCTTTAATCCATAGAACTTGGGATGTATCTGCGCATATTCGAGTGGCGATGTATGATGATCGTATTGAAATTACATCACCTGGCGGATTGTTAGACCAACTTTCAAAAGAAGATTATTTATATAAAGAAGTATCGATGTTGCGTAACCCTGTGATAGGAAATGTATTTTTCAGACTACAATTAATAGAACAGTTTGGAACGGGGGTACAACGTATTATTGCATCCTATAAACACTGTAAACGACAACCTGTATTTGATATATCTGAAAACTTTATAAAAATAATATTACCAGTGGTTATTCAAGATACAATACGTATGAGTCCATCAGCGCAACGTATATATGAAGCATTACAAGATGGAGAATTGTCATCCAGTGAATTAGCGAGACTAACAGGGTATGGAAAGCGTAATATATTAGAGGCTGTGAAAGAATTAATTGCAGGCGGTTATGTCATCAAAATTGGATCGGGACCAAAGACAAAATATGCAGTAACATATAGGGCATAATTGGATAAGAAATAGGGGATTTGCTAAATTAAAAATACATAGTTACACACTGTGCGCACATATGGTATACTATAGGATATATCTTTTAGTACTTTCACTAAGAAAAGGAGCACCTATAGTCACAGATATGGCAAGGGTGTAGCCATTGTTACAGTGGAAATGGCTAGTCTATGGTATACTATACGTATTATATCGAAATAAGTAAGAATCTATAAATAGAGGATGTAAAGGGAAAGTGTGTCACCAGAGTGGTGCAAGGAGGTCTTTATGGAGTTAAGACATGAGATAGAATTTGATAAAGATTATACGATGGAAGAAGCATTTATTGAGGCAAAGCGTTGTTTGAACTGTGCGAAGCCATTGTGCCGTACAGGTTGCCCTATTGAAAATGAAATTCCTCGTTTTATACAAGCTATTGCAAATGGTAATTTTGGTTTAGCCAACGATATTATTGCGGAGCGCAGCAGCTTGCCAGCGGTGTGTGGCCGTGTGTGTGCTCGTGAAAAACAATGTGAAGGGGCATGTATTTTAAATCGTGCGAACAAACCCATTAATATTGGTAAATTAGAGCGCTTTGCAGCCGATTTTGAAAGTGACAATAACCTTCGTAAGGTAAAACCAAACCGTAAAGACCAAGGCAAAATTGCTATTATTGGCTCTGGTCCTGCTGGTTTAACTGTGGCTGGAGATATGGCAAAATTAGGTTATGATGTAACTGTTTTTGAACGACAAGATGAACCAGGTGGTATTTTGTTATTTGGTATCCCTGAGTTCCGGTTAGGCAAAAAAATTGTACGCCGTGAAGTGCAAAGCTTGGAACGATTAGGTGTTATTTTTGAGTGTAATGTAACAATTGGTCCAGATCGCAACTTAGATTCTTTATTTGAAGAAGGCTTCGATGCTATCTTTATTGCTACAGGTACACATGTACCAGCAGAAATTTCTTTACCTGGTGATGACAAAGCGGGCATGTTACAAGCCATGGCTTTGTTGACATCGGTACAGTTGGTGCAAAATGGCAGAGCGGAAGAGTCTTTAATTCCTGTGTACAAAGGTGATAAAGTTGTCATCATCGGTGCTGGTAATGTGGCGATGGATGCGGCTCGTACTTGTGTTCGTCTCGGTGCTGAAAGTGTAACCGTGACGTACCGCCGTGGAGAAGAACAAATGCCAGCAAACCCATCTGAATTTGAAGAAGCAAAAGAAGAAGGCGTTCATTTTGAATTCTTAGCCGCTCCAAAAGAAGTAACAGGTTCAGATATCGTGGAAGGGTTGACATTTACACGACAAGAACTACAAGAAGATGGATCTGTGAAAAGCACTGGCGAAGACTTTACTTTACCAGCGGATAAAATCATCGTGGCCATCGGTCATAAACCAAATACACGTTTAGTGGGTCCTGGCAATGGCATTGAAGTGAATGAGTCTGGCTATGTGGTAACACGTGATATGCCATATGGTATGACAAGCCGTCAAGGCGTATTCGCAGGCGGTGACGTAGTGCATAAACCAGCTACTGTAGTATTGGCTATGCGTGAAGCTAAAAAAGTAGTAGAAGGTATTGTAAACTACTGCGAAGCAAAACGCTTTTTAGGAGAGTAAGATTTAAAATTTTATTAACCTATGATATAATAAAGGTAAGCGAAAAAAGTGTGAAAATAGTTAACATTAGGTTCACAAAAAAACACCCAGGTGGTCAGACTTGGGTGTTTCTTATATACTAGAAAATATACTAGGAAAATGATATAATGGATATGGAATAAAGTTAAGGACGTTCCATTTACAAGCAAAAGAAACCCCACGGTCGGCTAACCGTGGGGTTTTGCTTTTTATAGAGAGCTATCTCTTGTTTGGGCTAGTTACTTCGTTTCTTTCTGTTTAGCCACTTGCAAATATAGTTGCTGGCTATACCTGCCACAACAGAAATAAAAAAATTAAGGACCATATCCATTGACAAGCACCCCCTCTCTGTTACCAGTATAGGGGAAGTAACATCTATAGTATAACAAATTGTGGAAAATAACACATCTGAAAAGTAAAAAAATATAGATATGTACTTGCACACAGTGGACAAAGGTGTTACAATAGTAGACAGTTATTTTATTTTTAAAGTATTACACTTATAGTTAAGATTCGTACGCATATCGTACAGAAAGGAGATTATCATGGTATTGTTAGCAATTCTCGTGCTCGTCCTGTTCCTAGTAGTGAACGTCATTAGAACTAACAATTCCATAGAGGTCGCCTTTTCTTCGGTAGAGCTACCATCTTAGGTTTCTTTGTGTACAGCATAAGGAATCTAGGTTGTTGTAGTCTATTTGATTAACGTGCATACATATATATTAAAAGGCGATTCCCTAGGGATCGCCTTTTTTTATGTCTAACATACTATGTCAGAGTAACAGATATGGGTTATAGATCTACAAGGAACATAATAAACTCCAACGAAAAATCAAATAGATATATCTCATAAAAATCTCGTTGATTTAACGCGTGAATAGACATTGTATATAGACAACAATATGTAACTATAACAAGTGTTATAAATTATATTTATATAAGTAGAAAGGATCATCATATGGTACGCAGTGATAGAGTAGCAAAAGGAGCTACACGAGCTCCTCATCGTTCATTATTAAAAGCATTAGGTTTCATTAACGAGGAAATTGGAAAACCAATCATCGGGATTGCCAATTCTTTCAATGAAATCATTCCAGGTCATATTCATTTGAAAAACCTTGTTCAATCTGTAAAAGATGGCATCCGCGAAGCGGGTGGTATTCCTATGGAATTTAATACTATCGGTATTTGTGACGGATTGGCGATGAACCACATCGGTATGAAATATTCCTTGGTGACACGCAATATTATCGCTGACTCCATTGAGGCTTCTGCCATGGCCACACCATTCGATGCAATGGTGTTCATTCCTAACTGCGATAAAGTGGTACCAGGTATGTTAATTGCAGCTGCTCGTTTGAACTTACCATCTGTGTTCGTCTCTGGTGGCGCTATGCTAGCAGGCGTGCACAATGGTAAAAAAATCGGTTTATCTGATGTGTTTGAAGCGGTAGGTAAATTTGAAGCAGGCCTCATTTCCGAAGAAGAATTAGAACATATTGAAAACGTA
The DNA here is from genome assembly GCF_003992055.1 of Veillonella sp. CHU740. Taxonomy (GTDB): domain Bacteria; phylum Bacillota; class Negativicutes; order Veillonellales; family Veillonellaceae; genus F0422. The sequence continues at coordinate 20,805 of NZ_RQVD01000016.1, read as the reverse complement.
GCATGCCCAACTTGCGGATCTTGCTCTGGTATGTATACAGCAAACACCATGAACTGTTTAACAGAAGCATTGGGTATGGCATTACCAGGAAATGGTACGATTCCAGCGGTTTACTCCGAGCGTTTACGTCTAGCAAAACGTGCTGGTATGCAAGTGATGGAAGTGTTACAAGAAGGCTTACGTCCAAAAGATGTATTGACGAAAGAAGCTTTTGAGAATGCGGTGGCTGTAGATATGGCATTGGGCGGTTCTTCTAACACGGCCTTACACTTACCAGCCATCGCTCATGAAGCGGGCGTATCCTTAACATTGGATGATTTCAACCGCATTGCAGGTGATACACCACAATTGGCTAAATTGTCTCCATCTGGTAAATATTTCATCGAAGATTTACATGCTGCAGGCGGTGTGTATGCGGTAATGCATCGTTTACAAGAACAAGGTCACTTGCATGAAAGTGCGAAATCTGTGAGCTTGGTGGACCAAGGTACGATTGCTAAAACTGTGAAAGTCCTAGACGAAGATGTAATCCATCCTTGGAGCGACCCAGTATACACCACAGGTGGTATCGCTGTATTGAAAGGTAACTTGGCTCCGGACGGTTCCGTTGTGAAAGAAGGCGCCGTAGACCCAGAAATGCTCGTTCACTCTGGTCCAGCGAAAGTATTCAACAGCGAAGAAGAAGCGGTAGAAGCAATCATGGGTCACAAAATTGTAAAAGGCGATGTAGTCATCATTCGCTACGAAGGTCCAAAAGGTGGTCCAGGTATGCGTGAAATGTTGACACCAACAGCGACAATCACAGGTATGGGTCTTGGTAAAGACGTAGCCTTGATTACAGATGGTCGTTTCTCTGGTGCTACTCGTGGCGCATCCATTGGTCACGTGTCTCCAGAAGCAGCTTCCGGTGGAACGATTGCCATCGTAGAAGATGGAGATATCATCGAAATCGACATTCCAAATCGTTCCTTGAATGTGAAACTTTCAGAGGAAGAAATTGAACGAAGAAAAGCAAATTTAGCACCGTACAAATCAGATGTGACAGGATACTTGAAAAAATATGCTATGCATGTATCCTCTGCGGCACAAGGTGCGATCGAAATCCTAGACGAAGCATAAGAGGGAATGTAGTCGGGATAGACATATCTATGAGGGAAGAAAAGTCCATAGATAGAATACATACTTAGGAAAGGACGTTTATATGCATAAATTATACGATTTCATGGAGGCTAGGGAGAGACTCGCTACCATCGCCGTGAAAACAAGATTAATTCATAGCTCTGTGTACTCCCAAGAAACAGGCAATGATGTATATATTAAACCGGAAAATTTACAGCGCACAGGGTCTTTCAAATTACGGGGTGCGTACAATAAAATTTCGAAATTAACAGAAGCAGAAAAGGCGTGTGGCGTTATCGCAGCATCCGCAGGCAACCATGCGCAAGGTGTGGCACTAGCAGCCCAACGTTTAGGTATTAAAGCAGTGATCGTCATGCCACGTCACACACCGCTCATTAAAGTAGAGGCGACGCGCCAATACGGAGCCGAAGTAGTGCTCGCTGGCGAAGTCTATGACGAAGCCTATGAAAAGGCTTGCGAATTACAAGAAAAACACGGCTATGTATTTGTCCATCCTTTTGATGATGAAGATGTTATCGAAGGGCAAGGGACGATTGCCTTAGAAATTCTAGAAGAATTGCCAAATGCAGATATTATCTTAGTGCCAGTTGGTGGTGGCGGATTGATCTCCGGTGTGGCAGCAGCGGCAAAGCTGAAAAATCCACAAGTGAAGATCATTGGTGTAGAACCAGAGGGCGCAGCTAGTGCGAAAGCAGCTGTAGCAGAAGGAAAACCTGTGAACTTACCATCTGTGAGTACTATTGCAGATGGAGCGGCTGTAAAATTAATCGGTACAAAGAATTTAGAATACATCCAAAATTATGTAGATGAAATCGTAACCGTATCCGACTATGAATTGATGGAAGCCTTTCTATTATTGGCAGAAAAGCATAAAATCATCGGTGAAAATGCGGGGTTACTTTCAGTGGCAGGATTGAAAAAACTGCGGGTGCGAGGCAAAACAGTGGTTAGTATTTTGAGTGGTGGTAATATCGACGTATTGACCATTGCATCCATGATTACGAAAGGCTTAGTTGTACGGGGCCGTATTTTCACATTTGCTGTGAATTTATCAGATAAACCAGGTCAATTAGTGGCAGTATCTGAAATCTTAGCAGAACAAAATGCGAATGTTATCAAACTAGAACATAATCAGTTTAAAAACCTAGACCGATTCCATGAAGTGGAGTTGGTGGTGACCGTAGAAACGAACGGAGAAGACCATATTAAGAAAATTACGGCTGCCATGGCGGACCGTGGATATACGATTCACCGTATCAGTTCTAATGAATTTAATGAACATGACTAATGAATAGAATGGATATAGAAAGAGGATAAACTATGAGTGAACAGAAGATGATTCGAGGAGCTCGCATACTCCTAGAAACATTGAAGCGCTTGGGAGTGACCGATATATTTGGCTATCCCGGCGGTGCCGTAATTCCCATATACAATGAAATTTATGATTTTGAGGGGCTCAATCATTACTTAGCACGTCATGAACAAGGGGCGGCCCATGAAGCGGATGGCTATGCTCGTGCGTCTGGTAAATGTGGTGTGTGCTTGGCTACCTCTGGTCCAGGTGCCACAAACCTTGTAACAGGCATTATGACGGCGCACATGGATTCTATTCCTCTCTTGGCCATTACAGGTCAGGTGTGCAGCCACTTGCTAGGAAAAGATGCGTTTCAAGAATCGGATATAGTAGGTATTACCATGCCGGTGACGAAAAATAACTACTTGGTGAAAGATATTCGAGACATGATACGCACTGTGAAAGAAGCGTACTACTTAGCGACTACCGGTCGACCAGGTCCTGTGCTGGTAGATATCACGCGAGATGCGCAATTAGATGTCATTTCCTATGAAGAATTTGAAGCTATTTTTAATGAACCAATTTCTATCGAAGGCTATGATCCGAATTACATTGGGCATCCAAAACAAATCAAGAAAGCTATCGATCTATTGAAAGGTGCGAAACGACCGCTTATCATAGCAGGTCATGGGGTACTATTATCGAATGCTACAGAAGAACTTTACAAATTAGCTACTACATGCCAAGTTCCAGTAGTGAATACCTTATTGGGCTTAGGGTCCTTTCCAGGAGAACACCAATTATCGCTAGGTATGTTAGGCATGCATGGTACAGTGTATGCTAACTATGCTGTGAATGAAGCAGATGTAGTGTTAGCATTAGGGATTCGTTTCGACGATCGTATTGCAGGGGTACCGAAGGAGTTCTGTAAAGATGCTACGATCATCCACGTAGATATTGACCCAGCTGAAATTGGTAAAAATAAACTTATAGATATACCTATCGTTGGGGATTTGAAACATGTATTGAATGAAATAAATCATGAGTTGACTCCACAAACGCATGAAAGTTGGTTGGAGCGCATCCGTGAATGGCGCGAAGAGTACCCAATTCGAGTACGCCCTCACGAGGGAGACTCGCTATTACCACAAAAGGTAATCCATGAAATCGACAACATCTTAAAGGGCAATGCTATCGTGGTCACAGATGTAGGACAACATCAAATGTGGACGTCTCAATTCATTACCTTCTCCAAGCCAAATACCATCATCACATCCGGTGGTGCCGGTACGATGGGCTTTGGTCTGCCAGCATCCATCGGTGCGCAAGTGGCACAACCAGACAAAAAAGTAGTGCTCATCACAGGTGATGGGGGCTTACAAATGAACAGCCAAGAATTGTTGTTATTGAAAGCTTACAATATCCCTGTAAAAGTGGTCATCATCAACAACGGTTTCTTGGGCATGGTTCGTCAATGGCAAGAGTTGTTTAATCAACGTCGCTATTCCTTCGTAGATTTAGAGGTGAATCCAGACTTTGAAACCTTGGCAAAAGCCTATGGCGTACAAGGGGTGACATTATCCACTATCGAAGAGTTGCGCAGCCAATTGCGAGACCTGATCCTATCTGACGAGCCAGTGGTGATTAACTGCGTGGTAGAACGAGAAGAAAATGTATTCCCAATGATTCCAGCCGGTTGCACAGCCAAAGATATGATGGGATTGAAAGGAGGCCCTGACAATGAGTAAAGTACAACAACACCAAGTGTTAGTGATTACAAAAAACAAACCAGGCATCGGGGCTAGAATCCTTTCCTTGTTCAATCGTCGTGGCTATTCCGTAACCCAAATGACATCGGGTATTTCCATTCCAAAGGATCAAGCTCGGATTACTTTAACGGTGGAAACAGACGAAGTGCAATTGGACCAAATCCAAAAACAAATCTACAAACTAGTGGATGCCATCAAAGTGAAAGTGTTCTCTCCAGAACAAGTGGTGCGCCGTGAATTGATGCTCATCAAGGTAAAAGCGGATGTGTCGGTACGACCACAAATCATTCAATTAGCAGATGTGTACCGTGGTAATGTACTCGACGTAGGACCTAGCTCTATCGTGATAGAAATTACAGGAGAAACGCAGAAACTAGATGCTTTCATAGAAATTATGAAAGAATATGGCATTCTGGAAATTGCGAAAACAGGTTGCACCGCTATGAGCCGTGGAGAAAAAATGTAATGACTATACCGAAGCAAGGGGAGTTGTTACATTACGAAGGAGTGACCTTCGTCCGCAATGGGGAAGCAATTTTGCAAGGTGTGGACTGGCATGTGAAAACAGGGGAAAATTGGGCGCTATTGGGCCTCAATGGGGCAGGCAAGTCCACCTTGCTGGGCATGATTATGGCCTACACCTATGCCACCCGTGGTGAGGTGCGTGTCCTAGGATATACCTTTGGGCAGTGCGTGTGGAAAGATGTGAAAGATCGCATCGGATTCGTCAGCTCCACATTAGGGCAATTTGAACGAACCATGCGAGACGAAACGGTGCGACAAATTTTGCTATCTGGAGCGCATGGCACCATCGGTGTGTACCGAGAGGTGACAGAGGAAGAAGAACAACGCTGTGATGAGGTCCTAGCAAGTATGGGATTACAACATCTGGAACATCGTCACTTTGGGGTACTTTCCACAGGGGAGCAACGCCGTGTTTTAATCGGTCGTGCTTTGATGACGAGTCCAGACTTGCTCATCTTAGATGAACCATGCAATGGGTTAGATGTACCGAGCCGAGAACAATTGCTCCGTCATCTCAATCAACGTGGGACTCAGGACAGTCCTTGTCCGTTTATCTACGTGACCCACCAAATCGAGGAAATTCTTCCCACTGTGACCCATGTGGCACTATTAAAAGAAGGCAAAATCTTTCAATCGGGACCGAAACGAGAGGTCATTACCGATGAGATTTTATCGGCACTCTATGGTTTATCTGTGAAAGTAACTTGGGTCCAAGCTCGACCTTGGCTGCAAGTACTTTCATAAAATGTTTTTATAGAGTGTACAAAGATATTTTTAATCATACCGATTTATCATATTAAGTATGGTAAATCCGTAAGCCGAAAGGCTGAAAATCAGTTGAATTTCACTAGAAAATCTAGTAAATTATAAACATCATTATGTATTACAAAGTAGGAGGTTATCACAATGGCAGGTAACATTTTAGGCACACAAGTATTTTATGATGCAGATTGCAATCTACAAGCATTAGTAGGTAAAAAAATTACAGTTCTTGGCTACGGTTCCCAAGGTCATGCGCATGCGTTGAACTTGAAAGAAAGCGGCATGGACGTACAAATCGGTCTTCGCGAAGGTTCCAAATCTTGGAAAGAAGCAGAAGAAGCCGGTTTCGTAGTAAAAGAAACAGGCGAGGCTGTAAAAGGTGCAGACGTTGTGATGATCTTGATTCCAGATGAATTACAAGCAGAAACATATGAAAAATCCATCGCTCCTAACCTTAAACAAGGTGCGTACTTGGCATTTGCTCATGGTTTCAACATTCATTTCGGTAAAATTAAACCATCTGCTGACGTAAACGTATTCATGGTAGCGCCTAAAGGCCCTGGTCACTTAGTACGTCGTACATTCCAAGAAGGTTCTGGCGTTCCTTGCTTGTACGCTGTATACGCAGATCCAAGCGGAGACACTAAAGAAGTGGCATTGGCATGGGCAGCTGGTGTAGGCGGTGGCCGTTCCGGTATTTTGGAAACTGACTTCCGTCAAGAAACTGAAACTGACTTATTCGGTGAACAAGCAGTACTTTGCGGCGGCGTATGTGCGTTGATGCAAACTGGTTTCGAAGTGTTGGTAGAAGCTGGTTACAACCCAGTTAATGCATATTTTGAATGTGTTCATGAAATGAAATTAATCATCGACTTGATCTACGAAGGTGGTTTCGAAACAATGCGTAAATCCATCTCCAACACAGCTGAGTTCGGTGACTATATTACAGGACCAAAAGTAATCCCAGCAGCAGCGAAAGAAGCTATGCGTGGTGTATTGAAAGATATCCAAGACGGCAAATTTGCTGATCAATTCCTTGGTGATTATGCAGCAGGTTACCCATACCTTAACGAACAACGTAAACAATCTGCAGCACATCAAGTAGAAGAAGTGGGCGGCGAATTACGTAAATTGATGCCTTGGATTAAAAAATAAGTCGTCACTTGTTTCGCTATGTAGCCTTGTGGCGTTCCTAACTAAATAGGGCAAAGGAAAGACCGCAACACACTCCTTCTCAAACTGATCCTACGGTAGGTTTGTTCAGGAGCATGTTGCGGTCTTCTTCGTTTGTGTGATTCGGGTAGTACAGGAACGCCACAAAGGTTACTACTCGTAACGGCGTTCCTCAGGGAAAGGATATAGACTTTATTATTGACTTTATCTTTTTCGATGCGTATACTGTTATTAGAGATGCTAGTATCTCTAATATTTGTTGTTACTTAATAAGCAACTAAAATAAGATTAAGTTCAAATGGTTGTCGCTACTCGATATGCGACTCAATAAGTGTTCGAGCTCAAATAGTTAGACTCCATTCAAAAGAATGGGGTCTATTTTTTTAGGGAGGAGTTTATGAATACAGGTCACTTTTATTATATAAAAGATCAATACTTTATAGATTTTCCAGATCCACACTTAATGAAAAATAAAGAAACTATAGATGGTCAGCCACATGATAGACCATGCTTTTATGCTTTTTTAGATACAGCAACTAAATTATATTGGATGATACCTTTTTCATCGCAAGTAGATAAATTTCAGAAAATATATAATACGAAGATTAATAAATATGGAAAATGTGACACTATTTTATTTGGGGAAGTTCTTGGGTATGAGAAGGCTTTTCTAATTCAGAATATGTGTCCAGTTAGTATCCTATACATTAAAAATGAATACGTAGATGGAATTTATAAAAAACCTGTCAGAGTTGACGGTCGATTTGAAAGAGAATTACAAAAGAAAGCTCGTAAAGTTTTAGCTTTACAAAGAAAAGGGATACGATTAATTTTCCCTAATGTATTGGAAATTGAACGACTTTTGTTATTAAATAAGTAACTTATAGCATAGGTTATAGAGGTAATACAATCGTCTCTTGTTCCGCTATGTAGCCTTGTGGCGTTCGTAACTGAATAGGGCAAAGGGAAGAGCACGACATATTCCTACGCAAACTGATACAGTGGTTAGGTTTGCTCCGGAACATGTCGTGCTCTTCTTGCGTTTGTGTGATTTAGGTAGTAAGGGAACGCCACAAAGGCTACTACTCATAACGACGTTCCTCAGAGTTGTTTCTTATTTCTCTATGCAGTCTGTAGCGTTTATGTAGTTAATTTGTGCAAAGGGAAGACCGCAACACACTCCTTCTCAAACTGATCCTACGGTAGGTTTGTTCAGGAGCATGTTGCGGTCTTTTGCAAACTTGCGCTTTGCTTAGTTTGCTGTTCGGCATGGTATTATTTTCATATAAACAGTATGAATAGATTATGCTATAATAAAAACTGTAAGAGCCATCGACGTGTTGTTAGGCTCATCTCTTCCTATTGTGGGAGGAGGTGATTTCTATGAAAAATTTTAGAAAGTTATCTTTATTGATAAAGTTTTTGAAGTTGATTATAGATATTTATCGTTTCTTTCAATAGAAATGAAAAAGCCTAACGTAACAATAAGTATTAGCAGTACTTATACACGTTAGGCCATTTCTTATTTGCAATTTCTAGAGATGAGCCTAACGCCAGCTACACGTCGATGGCTCTTCTTTTGTTGGTTTAATTATAGCACAGTTGTTAGGAATATTACAAACGCCACAAAGGCTACTACTCGTAACGGCGTTCCTCAGATTAATCTTCATAATGTTGTTATTTCTCATATTGTATAGTTAGGTGTATGATGGTGGTATGAGAGTCACTAACGTGAGTTAGGCTCGTCTCTTCCTAATATAGGGGGAGGTGATACTATGAGAAAGTATGAAAAGTATACTTTGTTGCTTTATCTAATTTCTGTAATAGTAAGTATCATTGACCTGTTTAAAGATCTATTTAAATAGACAATGAAAATGCCTAACGTAAAGATAAGTATAACCAGTACTTATACACGTTAGGCATCATCACATTTTGTTGTTTCGAGATGAGCCTAACGCCAATGACACGTTAATGGCTCTCTTTTTGATACTCCAAGTATAGCATAGTTCAGAGTTAAATACAATTGTCACTTGTGATGCTATGTAGCCTTGTGGTGTTACTAATTGAATAGGACAAAGGGAAGACCGCAACACACTCCTTCTCAAACTGATTCTACGGTATGTTTGTTTAGGAGCATGTTGTGGTCTTCTTGTATTTGTGTGAGTTAGGTAGTAAGGAACGCCACAAAGGGTGCTACTCATAACGGCGTGCCTCAGGTGGAAGTGAAGAGTAGGATGTATAAAAAATATTCAATTTGTTTAAAATGGGGGGGGTAGGACAAAATATCGAAATATATCAATATTTAGTATTGCATTAATTAGGTGTTATACATTATAATAATGTGTATATTTAAAAATATAGATATGCAAACTAAACGGGTATTCACATTCATTATGATGATTTGATACGTAAGTATAAAGTATGAAAGTTGTTGGATAGTATCCGTCATAGTGGCAATGTGTAATGTAATAAAAAAGGAATGTAAGTTATGAAAGAAAGAATATCAAAAAAACGTAAAAAATACGGTATTGCATTGTTGGCTGCAACGGCAGCGACAGTAGCGACGTCATTCAGCCCTAGTGCACCAGGGGTGATGGCTAGTGTGACGGCATCTGATACGGATCCTAATTTACCAGATGACTTTAATCCTCCAATATATACGGAAGTACCCCATGATCAAGATACGGATAAAATAAATATTCCTCTTTATCATGTGCAAGCAGGTAATAATGTAAGTGTGACAACGAATACTTTTAAAGCAGAAGATTTTAATGGGGACGAGGCAACGTTTAACAATTTCATTGTAAAAGCCAATGATACTCTTGTTGAGGATAGCGATGATATCGTTGTTGATCAAGGTACCAGTGAAAATACTGCTCAAGATGGCACAAATGGTGTAACTCGTAAATATAAATTAAAATTAAGTGAAACTTTAAAAAATGAACTTAAAGCTGCTGCTGGTGGTGGCGGAGCAGCACCATCTAAACTTGAGGCAGGTACGAATACAACTGTTGAGGGCGATGGCACAGAGGATAATAAATATAAAGTAAACATAAACCCAGAGTTAACAGGTATTACGTCTATTACTGGTGATACATTGACATTGAATGGTGGCGCAACAACTGTTGCAATCAACGATGATGGTGTTAATGTAGGCGGTAAAAAAATCACTAACCTAGAAGCAGGTGATGTATCAGAAACTTCTACTGATGCTGTAACAGGTAAACAGTTACATGAAACAAATGAAAAAATTGAAAGTAAGTTAGATAAAGACTTAACCAACATCACAGACGATGGTAAAAAAGTGATTACTGGATTAGGCACAGAAGTCGTACAAGGTGATGGCGTTACGGTTACTTCCAGCGAAGATGAAACAACAGGTAAGAAAACATACACTATTTCTGCAGCACAACCAAATTTTGAAAGTGGTACGAACACAACCCTTGAGGGTGATGGTACAGCAGACAAACCTTACAAATATAATGTAAACCCAGCGCTAACAGGTATTACATCTATCACTGGTGATACATTGACATTGAATGGTGGTACAACAGCTGTTGCGATCAACGATGATGGTGTTAATGTAGGTGGTAAAAAAATCACTAACCTAGAAGCAGGTGATGTATCAGAAACTTCTACTGATGCTGTAACAGGTAAACAGTTACATGAAACAAATGAAAAAATTGAAAGTAAGTTAGATAAAACTGCAGAACGTCATATTAAACCAGGTGATTATACAGTGGAGAACGGTACTGTTACATTAACATATGTAGATGGTGACGGTAAGGACACAACAGAAATAGCAACAATTACTGGTTTAAGCTCTATTAAATCTGTTACATCTGGCGATGAGGACAAATTAACTGTTGCTAACAATAACGGTGATATTACAGTTACACCTGTAGTGGCTACGGATATTACAAAAGCTGACGATGCAAATAAACTTACAACAGCAGGCGTAGTTAATACTGCAATCACTAATGCAACAAGTCCATTGGCAAATAAAAACTTATCCAACATCACAGACGATGGTAAAAAAGTAATTACTGGGTTAGGTACAGAAGTCGTACAAGGTAATGGGGTTACAGTTACTTCCAGCGAAGATGCAGCAACAGGTAAGAAAACATACACTATTTCTGCTAATGCAACACAACCAAACTTTGCAAATGGTACGAACACAACTGTTGAAGGTGATGGCACAGCAGCTACCCCTTACAAATATAATGTAAACCCAGCATTGACAGGTATTACATCTATTACAAATGCAACAACAGCAGATGGAGATGGTACGAAATTAACTATCGATGGCGATAAGCTATCCGTAGTGAACAAAAACGGTGCTGATACAGCAACAGTGACAATCGGCAAAGATGGTATCGATGCTGGTGGTAAAGCAATTACTAACGTGGCAGAACCAACAAATGACAAAGATGCAGCCAATAAAGAATATGTAGACGCTCAAAAATGGGGCTTAAAAGTTCAAAATGGCGATAATCCAGCAGAAGCTGTAGCACCAAAAAACAAAGCGATTACATTAAAAGCTAGTGCAGATACAAGTGATGATGAAGCAACTCCTAAAAAAGGTCTTTTAATCACTAAGGATGATCAAGGTAATATCACAGTTGGTCTAGATAAAGCGACTCGTGCCACATTAGACAAGGCAGCGAATATTGGTAACACAAGTTCTGATGGACGTGATGGTCAAACAGGTGCCAATGGACAAGGCACAGCGGTGGCTGGTACAGCAGGTGCAACAGGCTTAACTAGTAAAGATGGCTTAAACGGTAAAGACGTAACTACTAAAGTGAATGCACTTCGTAACGGCGAATCTGGTATAGTAGTGTACACAAATGCAGCAGGCGATCGTCTTGTGAAAGCAAACGATGGTAAGTACTATAAAGCTGATGAAGTAGAGCTTAATGGAGAGAAAAAACCAGGAGCAACTGCGGTTCCTACCAAAGAGGTAATTGCTAGCCTAATATCTCCAGATGGTACAACAGCTGGTGATGGAAATAAATTATCTAACATTGCTCCTGGAACAGTGTCTGCTACGTCTAAAGACGCAGTGAACGGTAGCCAATTGTTCAACGAACGTGTCACAAGTCCAGTGATCTTCGTAGACAAAGATGGTAACCAAGTATTCAAAACTGCAGACGGTAAATTTACTACTAAAGATGGTGCAGAAATTACTGATGCTGATGAGTTAGCTAAGATTCATACAAAAGTGAATGCTGACAAACCAATGACATTGGATAATGTAAACTCTGCAGTGACTAATTTAACAGGCACTACATACCTAGATAAATTAGCAGAAGGTGCGAAAGCAGATAGCAAAGTGGCTAACTCTGCGGTGAATGTAGCAGATTTACATGCAGCAACAACGGCAATTCTAGATAAACCAATTACGTTCATCGGCGACAATGATACGAACGATAAAATCGAGCGTAAATTGGGTGAAACTTTAAAAATCCATGGCGTGAATAATATCACTGTAACGAAAGATGCTACTAATGCAGATACATTGAATGTAGCATTAAAACCTACATTGACTGGTATTACGTCGATTACAAATGCAGCTCCAGTAGATCCAACACAACCTGATGCAGCGAAAGTAGTAAGCACTACATTAACAATCAATGGCGATGCATTAACTGTAGAAAACAAACAAGCTGATGGCACAAAAGCAACAGTGACAATCGGCAAAGATGGTATCGACGCGGGTGGTAAAAAAATCACTAACGTAGCAGATCCAACAGATGACAAAGATGTAGCTACTAAAAAATATGTAGATGATCACGCCTGGGATTTACATGTTGATGATGGTACTGGAACTGGCCATACAGTAATACCGAAAGACAAAGTAATTACTTTCAAAGCGGGTACTGGTACAATAGCACCAACTGATTTACCAGCAGGTCAAGATAGTCCTACTAAAGATACTGACGGATTAAGACCTAAAACAGGTGTGGTTGTAGAAACTGATAAAAACGGTACAATTACGATTGGCTTAGAAGAAGCAGATCGTAAAACATTAGACAAGGCAGCTAACATTGGTAACACAGCTTCTGATGGACGTGATGGCAAAGCGGGTGCAGGTCAAGATGGTACAAACGTAGATGGTACAGCAGGTGCACAAGGCCCAACAGGTAAAGACGGCTTAAACGGTAAAGACTTAACATCTAAAGTAAACGCACTTCGTAACGGCGAAGCTGGTACAGTAGTGTACACAAATGAGGCTGGCGAACGTGTAGTGAAAGCTAACGATGGTAAGTACTATCCAGTGGGTAAGGTCAATGCAGATGGCACAAAAGCAGATGATGCAGTAGCCGTGACACCAGAAGCACGTCTAGTAAATCCAGATGGTACTACAACAAATAGTACAACTGTATTAAATAATATTTCTTCTGTTGTTACACCACTAGCAGGTACAGATACATTAGAAAAATTAAAAGAAGCGGCTAAAGATAATAGCCCAGTTAAAAATGCAGCTACTAACGTAACAGATTTACATAACACTGCGAATGCGATCGTTGAAAAAGGCTTGACTTTCAAAGACAATGCAGGCGATGAGATTCATAAGAACTTAGGTGAAAAACTTGACATCGTAGGTGAAGGTACAGTAGCAACTGATGCAGCAACAGCAGCTAACAACATCCGCACTAAAAATGTTGATGGTAAACTAGAAATCGGTTTAGTAAAAGATTTAAAAAATATTACATCGATTACAAATGCAGCTCCAGTAGATCCGGCACAACCTGATGCAAAAGTAGCAAGCACTACATTGACAATCGATGGCGATGCATTAACGGTAGAAAACAAACAAGCTGATGGCACAAAAGCAACAGTGAAAATCGGCAAAGATGGTATCGATGCTGGTGGTAAAAAAATTACAAACGTGGCAGAACCAACAGAGAATTCAGATGTAGCTACTAAAGAATATGTAGATAATCAAGCATGGAATTTACATGTTGATGATGGTACTGGAACTGGTCATACAGTAATACCGAGAAATAAAGTAATTACTTTCAAAGCCGGTACAGGTACAGTAGCACCAACTAATTTACCAGCAGGTCAAGATAGTCCTACTAAAGATACTGACGGATTAAGACCTAAAGCTGGTGTGGTTGTTGAAACTGATAAAAATGGTACGATTACGATTGGTTTAGAGGAAACAGCACGTAAAACATTAGATAATGCAGCTAACATTGGTAACACAGCTTCTGATGGACGTGATGGCAAAGCGGGTGCAGGTCAAGATGGTGTAGCCGTAGCGGGTACAGCAGGTAAACAAGGTCCAACTGGTCAAGATGGCTTAAACGGTAAAGACTTAACATCTAAAGTGAATGCCCTTCGTAACGGCGAAGCTGGTACAGTAGTATTCACAAATGCTACAGGTGATCGCTTAGTGAAAGCAAACGATGGCAATTACTACAAAGCGGATCAAGTAGAACCAAATGGAGCTCCAAAAGCAGGTGCTACAGCAGTTCCTACTAAAGAGGTTGTGACAAGCCTAGTATCTCCAGATGGCAAAACAACTGGTGCAACTAATAAGTTATCTAACATTGCAGATGGTACTGTATCCGAAAAATCCAAAGATGCTGTTAACGGTAGCCAATTATTCAACGAACGTGTGACTAATCCAACCATTTTTGTAGACAAAGATGGCAACCAAGTATTCAAAACAACAGATGGTAAATTTGTAGATAAAAATGGGGCAGAAGTTCCTGCAGGTAAAATTCATACAAAATTGAATGCGGGTGATCCAATGACATTGGATAATGTGGCGTCTGCGTTAGGTGAGCCTGCTAAAGATGCAGATTACTTAGCTAAATTAAAAGAGGCTAAAGAAGGCACTACAGTTAATAACTCTGCAGTAAACGTAACAGATTTACATAACACTGCGAATGCAATCCTTGAAAAAGGTTTTGCGTTTGAAGGCGATACATCCAATGATACAGTGAAACGTAAATTGGGTGACACATTAAAAATTCATGGCGATAACAATATCACTGTGAAAAGAGATGCTACCAATGAAGATACATTGAATGTAGCGTTACAACCTACGTTGACTGGTATTACGTCGATTACAAATGCAGCAACAGCAGATGGAGCTGGCACTACATTAACAATCAATGGCGATGGATTAACTGTAGAAAACAAACAAGCTGATGGCACAAAAGCAACAGTGACAATCGGCAAAGATGGTATCAATGCTGGCAATACGAAGGTTACTAATGTAGCGGCAGGTCAAAACGATACTGATGCAGTGAATGTGTCACAGTTGAAAGGAATTGCAAATTACGCAACTAATGTGGATAGCCGTGTTAATCGTTTAGGTGCTCAATCTGCTGCGATGGCTGGATTGCGTCACTTACAATACGATCCATTGGAACCAACTACATTGATGGCTGGCGTAGGTACTTACAAAGGTCAAACTGCATTGGCATTAGGTATTGCACACTATAAAAATGAGTCTCTATTATTCCATGCAGGCGCATCTATCGGCAGCAATCATGATGAATTGATGGCAAATGCAGGCGTTAGCTGGAAGTTCGGTTCTCGTGCTGATGAAACAGCGGTGAAAGATGCATATCGTCAAGGTCCTATTAGCTCTTCTTATACATTACAAGATAAAGTATCTGCCTTAGAAGCACAAAATCAATTGCAAAAAGACGAAATTAATGAGTTGAAAGCGCAATTGGCAGAAGTACTTAAATATGTAAAAAAAGGTTAATTTTTACTAACCAATACGAGTAGATTTTGTGAAAGCTCTGGCTTTCACAGGGTCTATGGTATACAAAATAAAAACAATATAGTACAATGTGTGATAAAGATTAGATAGTATATCTAGATGAGATAATTTTAGTAAGTAGAATTTGTATAGGAGATATAGGCATGAAAAAATTAGTATTAACGGCAGTATTATTAGCTGCCACAACATCTGGTTTTGCCATGGGAGATGTGTTGTTCGATCAAAAGAACCCAGACAATATCGTAACACCAGCGGTGGGATATGAAGTAGAAGCAGTGACACCAGAAACGGCATC
Source organism: Veillonella sp. CHU740 (assembly GCF_003992055.1). Classification (GTDB taxonomy): domain Bacteria; phylum Bacillota; class Negativicutes; order Veillonellales; family Veillonellaceae; genus F0422. The sequence goes on along the minus strand of NZ_RQVD01000016.1, from coordinate 5,095 downwards.
TGCATTACAAGAATTAGGTATGACATTAGATCGTGCCCATGCGGTGCAGGCAGATTTAGTAGCTCGTCATGAGCGTGGTGAGCGCTTGACAGATCGTCAACATCGCTATGCGGAACATGATGTGAACCATGAGTTCTTACGCGTGTTGGATCGCAACTTGACTAATCGCGTGGAGTTCTTTAAACGTGCTCATAATTGGAATGGGGACAATAAATACGAACATACTGCAAATTATCAAGTGTTCTTGAACAAACATAACGAACAGGCGACAGAAGCGGTGAATGGATATAGCAACAGCTATGGCTGGAATGTATTGCGTGGTGTACGTCAAGACGCATTGGACAATGTGAAAGCCGTGCTTGACCAAAAAGGTGAAGCAACAACTGGTGAAGACATTGTGAATGCGTTGTCACAAGCAGCAGCTAAACAAGCGTTCACTGTAGATCAAGAAGAACTTCGTTTCTACATCAATGAACTTGTTTGGTATACAGCAAAACAAACAGCAAAAGAAACAAATAAACAACTAGATCATGTCTTAAAATAGGATGAACTAGTGCAGAGTATGTTGTACATGCTCGATAGAAAAGGAGCCATAACAAACCTAAGTGGGTGTTGTGGCTCCTTTAAATCTATAAGGTATGATATAATAAAAGATAGATTGAGTAGAATATGATTCAGTAATTTATATAGGAGATAGAATTTTGAAACGTTTAGTATTATCAACAGCATTATTGCTGACAGTAGGCACAAGTTTCGGTATGAGCGAGGACATTTTCGCTCGTCAACATCCATCCGAGGTAACGGAAGTGGCGAAGGGCTACCATTTATTAGCGACTATGCCAGAAACAAAAGAAGCCATTGACGGCCTAGTACATACGATTGATGGAGTACAACTGACGCCAGCCATGGCGAGCACATCTATGCAAGGCATCACATTAGAAGAATTGTCTCATGCTGTGAAAGGTCATGATTCTGTGACTCCTTCTGCGGTAGTGTCACACATTACAGCAAAACCAATCCATGGCATTACAATGGATGAGTTATTGACTGCGTTACAAAGCAAGGGACAAGACAAGGTGACTGTCTATGATGGTGCTCAAGTGCTATCCATTTTAGATACGAAACTAACAAAACGTTTGCGATTCTTTAAACGCATTCATAATTGGCATGGTGACAATCTATTAGACCGTTCTAACCGCCACGAAGAAGCAGCAGCGTTGGCTGGTAAGGAAACAGCGGAAAAAGGTAGTTATGCGTGGTATGTATTGAAAGATTTACGCCACGATATCTTGGCAAATGTAGAGCAAGCCATCCAAGCAAAAGGCAATGCGTTAACAGGTGAAGATATTGCTACAGCTATTGCTAGTGCAGCAGAGAGCAATGCGAAATATGTGAAGAGCGAAGAGCTTCGTTATTACATCAATGAACTTGTGTGGTACTCTGTGACAGAGACAACGAAACAACTCGGTAAATAATCGTTACCAGAAAGGACGATGACTATGCAAGAGATTGTAGTAGGCGGTTTATATCGTCACTTTAAAGGCATGTTATACTATGTGATCGACATTGCCATCCATTCCGAGACGGATGAACCTCATGTAGTGTATCAACAATTATATGGTGAGCGCAAAACCTTCGTGCGCCCCTTGGTGATGTTCGCCAGTGAGGTGGACCATGAGAAATATCCAAATGTGGAGCAGAAAGACCGCTTTCAGTTAATGAACGGTTGGGATGAAGAGCAGCACTTGCGCTGAGGAGGACCGAATGGACAAGAAATATTTTTTCTTCGATATTGATAATACCCTAGCGGTCTGGCCGGATGGGGTAATTCCTGATAGCGCGCAGTACTCCTTGGACTATTTGCAGGACAAAGGACATCACGTGGCGCTTGCCACCGGTCGCCTACAGGCAGACGCCATGCGCTTTGCCAAGATGGCGCGGACTCCGAACTTCGTGGCTGATGGGGGCTATAGCATTACAGAAAACTATGAAGTGCAATGGATGCAGGGCATGGATCGGGATCGCTGCGTGCAATACCTCAACTATCTGACAAAACACAATGTGCCTTGGGGTGTGACCCATAAAAATGACTTTATCCGTATTACTCCCTATGAAAGTGTTCTAGCATGGGATCCGCAATGGGATATGATGCAAAATGAAGTCGTGCCAGACTTGATGCCTGAGGATATCGAGCACTTTTACAAGGTCTATGCATTCATCACAGAAGAAGAGGAACAGCGCCGTGGCATTGTGCATATGACGAAGGACCTTATCCGCTATGGAGAGGGATGTGTGCTGTTTGAACCAATGGACAAAGCCTATGGGATTCGGAAAATGATCGATGGCTTTGGCGCGTCTTACCAAGATGTTATCGTCTTCGGCGATGGATATAACGATTTGTCCATGTTCCGACCAGATTGGCTGAACATTGCCATGGGGAACGGCCGTGATGCACTGAAAGAAAAAGCTGACTACGTTACAGCAGCCTGCCATGACGACGGGATTTATAAAGCTTTGCAACATTTTGGGTTTATACTGAAGCAGTTTTAATCAATAATTATGGGGCGTACTACAATATACTAGAAATAGATAACATCATTAATAGTTATATTACGTAAGTTACTTTAGGTTTCTAAGTAGTATAAAAATTTACACTTTACAGATTAGCGTTTTTGTGATATTGTGATGGTAGTAAATAGTGCCCTTTGTTGTAGGCTTCCCGGTATATGGGGAAAGCTGAAGCATAGGGCTTTTTTTATGGAAGGTGCTTATGAAAAAAGAGCTGGCAATATTGGTGGATGGAAGCTTTTATCAAAAACGTATGTATTCTTTGAAAAACATGGAAGATCCTAAGAGTGCGGTAGACTTTTTTATTGAGTATTGTTATAGGCATTTAGTTGCAGACCGATATGAAGAGTATTCCTTATATCGAATTTTTTATTATGATTGCCCGCCTAGTGTGAAAGAAGTCTATCATCCATTAACTAAAAAAGTTGTGAAATTGAAAGAGTCTGATCAATATAAATGGATGAGTGAATTTCTAAAAGAATTAAAAACAAGACGGAAAGTTGCACTAAGATTGGGACGATTGAGCGACAATGATGTAGTTTATAATTTGCGACCAGATATAACCAAGAAATTATTACGAGGTGCCATTTCTGTTGAGGATATAAAGGAGTCAGATTTATATCTTTCAATTGGTCAAAAAGGTGTTGATATGAAATTAGGTGTGGATATAGCATCATTATCGTACAAAAAGCAAGTTCAAAAAATTGTTTTAATTTCTGGTGACAGTGACTTTGTTCCGGCAGCGAAGCTGGCTAGAAGAGAAGGCATTGATTTTGTACTTGATCCATTATGGAACGGTATTAATGAAGATTTACATGAACATATTGATGGACTGAAAAGCTGTATAAGTAAAAATGGTGAAAAATAAAAATAGTACTGGTGATATATCATTGGTAATGTGATGTGAAAGTAATTTGTAGTTAGTAACGATTAATTATGAATGAAGTGGATAGTATACTTTCACCATAACTATATGAAGCGGTTTGAACATCAAAATTAGTTATAGTATAATAAAGCGTAGATATATCGAAATGGGTCTTAAAAGGAGGACATACCATGGATTTAATTCAAAGTTTAAAAGAGCAAGCAAAAGGCTTGGGTAAAAAAATTGTATTGCCAGAATTCGAAGATAGCCGTGTCATCGAAGCAGCGGCTGCGATTTTGAAAGAAGGTTTCTGCGTGCCTGTATTGGTTGGTGCAGAAGATAAAATTCAAGCGGCAGCTACAGCAGCTGGTGTATCTTTGGAAGGTGCTGAAATCATCAACCCAGCTACATTCGGCGAATTAAACAAAATGGTAGATACATTTGTAGAATTGCGCGCGAAAAAAGGCATGACACCTGAAAAAGCACATGCTACTATGACTGGCGATGCATTATTCTTCGGTGCTATGTTAGTGCGTTTAGGTTTGGCAGACGGCATGGTTGCAGGTTCTGCAAGCCCTACAGCAAACGTACTTCGTGCAGCTATCCAAGTGGTAGGTACACAAGCTGGTTTGAAAACTGTGTCCAGCTCTATGCTTGTGATCACTGATAAAAAAGAATACGGCGATGACGGATTGTTGATTTTCTCCGATTGCGGCGTTATTCCTAACCCAACATCTGAACAATTGGCTGATATTGCTGAGTCCAGTGTTGGTAAAGCTCGTTCCGTGGCAGGTATGAAAGAACCTCGCGTGTCCTTCTTGTCCTTCTCTACAAAAGGATCTGCTTCTTCTCCAGAAGTTGATAAAGTGGTGGCAGCTGTAGAAGACTTGAAAGGCCGTAATGTAGACTTCGCATTCGACGGAGAATTGCAATTAGATGCGTCCATCGTTCCATCCGTAGCAGAACGTAAAGCTCCAGGATCCCAAGTAGCTGGTAAAGCTAACATCTTGATTTTCCCTGACTTACAAGCTGCTAACATTGGTTACAAATTAGTACAACGCTTTGCTGGCGCTACTGCTATTGGACCAATCATCCAAGGTTTGGCAAAACCAATCCATGACCTTAGCCGTGGTTGCTCCGTAAGCGATATCGTTGACCTTTGCGCGATTGCTGCTGTGGAAGCCAACTAAGTCGTCTCTTGTTACGTTATGTAGCCTGTGACATTTTAACTGGATAATATAAAGGGAAGAGCACGACACATTCCTCCACAAACTGATCCTACGGTAGGTTTGCTTCGGAACATGTCGTGCTCTTCTTGCACTTATGTAATTTGGTCAGTAAAAATGCCACAAGGCTACTACACCTAACGGCGTTCCTCAGGGAAGGCGCTTGTGATGTATCATTTGCAAACTTGCGCGTTGCTGAGTTTGCTGCTCGGCATGGTAGTAAGTTTATATAAACAGTACGAATAGATTGTGCTATAATAAAAATGCAAGAGCCATTAACGTGTTGTTAGGCTTATCTCTTCCTATTATGGGAGGAGGTGGTACTATGAAAAAGTTTAGAAAAATCGATATCTTGATTTTAGGGTTATAGGACAAAATGAGTTGGTAGACTAATCCCAATCTTTTGTCAAAGATATATCATAATTATGTAAATCAC
>NZ_RQVD01000015.1 GCF_003992055.1 Veillonella sp. CHU740 | reverse complement strand
AAGAATAGCGCTAGCTATTTAGATAGCTAGCGCTAAGAACTTCTTATATGAGCAGCCCCCACATTTGACAAAGAGCCATATAATACACAATATCTATGAAAGTTTCATGAAGTTTTACAAAATATGATTAAACTTTTATATGTGCATACATTCACTTCATATTCTATTTTATAAATTTGCGCCCTTACCAATGGCTTTCACCAAACGAGGTCTCCAATGAAATACCGCTTGATATGCCACATAACCAAAGGCAATTACAATGGCACCGCCTTGCATTGGCATGGATCCACTCGCATAGATAGCATAGCTATCATAAACGATAGCTATAAAGCTCATCACATAGATCAATCGACGCAACGATACAGGAGCTCCTTCTACAGCAAGCATTTTGTTCACTGCAAAGCAGCATAGAATGTATGGAAATACATTCGTCACTACCGCTAAGTTCACCAACTCTGCAAACTGTTCACTCAAGCTTTCATCGGTCGTCATCAAGGCCATGGCCCCTTGCAACACCAAGAGGATCACGATCCCACGCACTGGTGAATCTGCTCGGTTTACACGAGCGAATACCTTAGGAAAGAATCCTGCCTCTGCACAGCCTTTGAAAACACGGCTCAATGTGAATTGCCATCCCATAATGGCTCCAAAGCAGGAAATCGCCATCAAGGCCATCACAAATTTACCTACTACACCATCAAACATGTAGGCAAAGACGAGACCAAATGGCGCCGTAGAGTTCACCAACTCTAGGTTAGGAATAATCCCCGCCATAATATTTGTCGATACAATATACACCACGGCTACTGCCAAAGTGCCAAAAAATGTCGCAATGGGAACGTTTTTCTTAGGATTTTCTACAGCATCTGCATTTGCCGCAGCAGATTCAAACCCTAAAAATCCCCATAATGTCAATGAAATCGATTGACTTACCGCATCAAATGTTGGTAAGTGTTGCGGATTCCATGCCGATAAATACATATCTAAATCAAACCAATACCAGCCAAAGGCCCCAATAAATAAAACTGGTAGCATAGTGCCCCAAATGGTAATGTTACTAATACGCCCTGTGCTAGCATTACCTCGTACATTGACGAGTGCTGTTACTATGAGCAAAATAATGGTGGCTACACTGACTTCTAATGGCGTCGGTGTCAAGTCAAATAGCACAGCTCCATAGCCAATGATTGAAATTGCTATCGCTACATTGGCGATCACCAAGGATACGGCATAGGAATAGTTTGCCATAAAGTGTCCTGTGCGACCAAAGCCATATTCTACATAGCCTCCTAGGCCTCCATGCTTTTTCGTAAATAGCCCACATTGAGCAAAAATATATGCCAAAGTTAACGACCCAAACACGGTCACTAACCAAGATAAGATAGATATGGTACCTACCTGTGCTAACTGAGATGGTAGCATAATAATTCCAGCACCCAACATATTAGCTGCCACAATGGACGTCAGTTGGAATACAGACATTTTTTTAGCGGTGGTGTTCATGTATCAAGCCCCTTTCCAAACATCACTTGAATCTCTTTCAAGTTTCCGTATCATCAAAACCGCTAGCATAGCTAGTCCTTACGGAATGAGTTTGGATGTAGCTACGCAGTCCTATTTATATATCGATTCATTGTAACACCTTTTTCACCTCATGGATAGATATTTTTTCATATTTTGATGGCATCTCTATAAGTTTCTAGAATTTATAAGCCTTCCTATGATATACTATAGAATATATGCTTTGTCCATGTGAAAAGAAAGGATGTCCTTATGCAAGAACAAATCTCACAATTAATTGGCGATGTCAATGGGTTTCTATGGAATTACATTATCATCGCGCTCCTCATCATTGCAGGATTTTGGTTTACGTCTATCACAAATTTTGTGCAAATACGTAAAATCCCTGAAATGTTTCGTATCTTAAAAATGGGAGCTATTGAAAAAAGTAAAGGTGATCATCACATCTCCCCATTCCAAGCGTTTTGTATCAGTGTCGCTTCTCACGTAGGTGTAGGCAACATCGCTGGTATTGCTATTGCTATCTCACTAGGTGGCCCAGGCGCTATCTTCTGGATGTGGTTCATCGCTATTTTAGGTGCCGCTACAAGCTTCATCGAAAATACATTAGGTCAAATTTACAAAGAACGTCGTCCTGATGGTTCCTTCCGCGGTGGTCCTTCCTACTACATTCGTCATGGATTAAACAGTCCATTTCTATCCATTATATTTGCCATTCTTATCAGTGTAACCTATGGTTTAATCTATAACTCTGTGCAAGCAAATACGATTGCTTTATCTTTGCAACCATGGCATATTGATCCTTCCTTATCTGGTATTATCGTAGCAGTTTTATCTGCTCTTGTTATCTTCGGTGGTGCAAAACGTATTGCCCAAACAGCTGAGTTTTTAGTGCCATTCATGGCTGGTCTATATGTGTTAATTTCTATCTACATTGTCCTTGCTAACATCTCTGTATTCCCATCCGTTATCGCAGCTATCTTCACAAATGCTTTCACATTTGATTCCGCCGCAGGTGGATTTGTGGGCGCTGCTGTTATGCAAGGGATCAAACGGGGTCTATTCTCCAACGAAGCCGGCGAAGGTTCTGTGCCAAACGCATCTGCTTCTGCTGATGTAAACCACCCTGTAAAACAAGGTTTAATCATGTCCCTTGGAGTATTCGTAGATACAATTCTTGTATGTAGCGCTTCTGCATTCATCGTCTTAGTATCTGGCGATTATGCTCACACAGATTTAACAGGGATCGCCCTTGTACAACATAGTATTGGTCAACAATTAGGCTCCTGGGCGCCTGCTTTGATTGCTTTATTTGTATTCATGTTTGCCTACAGCTCCATCATCGGCAACTATTTCTATGGTGAAGTAAACATTGCACACATGACAAAAAACAACAAGTTTGCCATCAATCTATTCCGTGCTCTTGTAATTATCATGGTATATATCGGTTGTGTATCCGAATTAAACTTTGTTTGGAATTTAGCTGACTTATTCATGGCCTTCCTAGTATTATGTAACGTAACTACTATCCTACGCCTTGGAAAATTAGCTACCATTGCATTGAAAGATTACTTTGCACAAAAAGCAGAAGGCATCGAAGATCCAATCTTCGTCCGCGATATCTTACCAACGCAAAAAGGTATTACTTGGTGGCATAAAGGTCACGAAAACGAATAATGACATACTGAAAGGGTCCTTCGGGGCCCTTTTGCCTATTAAACTATAAAAAATAGAGGAAAGTTGATACTTTTTGATCAACTTTCCTCTATTGTATTGGGAACTATTTCGTTACAGCCTCTTATATAATGCTATTCCCTGACAACCCCTTATATTCTATAGCTCCTATTGTATGTCGCTTAAGAAAAGTCATTTACACAGGTATAGCTCGTTCTAATCGGAAGGAGTAAATATATACTTCTTTCACAGGGTATGGCGTCAATCGTTCCAATGCCTCTTTATAGAGCATCAACTGGATACAATACCGTTCTATTAATTCTGCTTCTTCTAAACGGTCCGTTTTGTAATCTACCAAGACCCACGCATCCCCTTCTAAAAATGCCGTATCGATGATCCCTTGTAGGAACAATTCTTCTCCATCTACCATCTCTGGATACACACGATTGGCTGGGAACAACATACTAAATGGCAACTCTCGTTCCACTCGCTTGGATCTAAGCAATCGCTGTCCTAGGTCACTATGAAAGAAATCATACACACGCTTTTCACTAATAACTTTTCGTTCTTCTTTGGATAGATAACCTTGTAAGGTTAAAGTATCTAAGGCTTTACGCAGCGCAGGTCGTGTATAGGATTGTAATGGCAACCACTGCATCACAGTATGCATTAATGTGCCCCAACGAGCCCCACTTTGCATAGGTACATCTTCTTCCATCGATTGTAAGGTCACTGCAAAAGGCCCTAAATCCTCTTCAAAGTCCCCCATTCCTAAGGTATCTAGCTCCATAGGAATATCCTGCATAGGGGATTCTTTACTTTCATCCTCTATCACAATATCATGTGCGTCATGTTGAGCATCACTTGGTACCGCGACCTGTAGCCTTTCTACTCCATATAATGGCTCTATCATCTGTTTTGCTAATTCTTCTAGCTCTACAAAGCGCCGTTTAATTTCCGATACAGAAATCTTTGCTGCTCGTTGTGTGGAAGTTTCATAAGGATAGATATGAGTAAATCGTGCTTCCAACGTTGGATCTAATGGAGGTGCCTCGACGGGCTCTTGGCGTTCCACTAGTTGCAGTTTACCATCTGCTGTGGGCCGTTCTGCCTCTATCACCGCATAGTCATTCCCATCATGTACGTGTAGTACAAACGGACACTCTTTATAGGGAATATCTGGGAACTGTGGACTTTCTACTTCTGCAAAGCGGCGTAAGTCCGTTCCCCCTTGCACATGACGAGCCATACTGCGCAATATCCAGTCCAAATAGGAATTGCAGTCCAAAATATGCTCTTTCGTTAATGCCGTTTCTCCCCATTGCAAGATAGGAGCCACTAGTTCCCCCATCTTTTTCGTAGCTGGACGATCGGTAGAGCCATTGATAGAGCCTTTCATAAATCCTGTAATAAACAGTTTATCTTTCGGCCGAGTCAAGGCTACATAGAGGATACGTTCCTCTTCTGCTTTTAAGTCTTCCTCCAATACCTGTCGCACAAAGAGCCACGGCAACGAACTATAGAGGACTCGTAAATCTGGGAAGTATCCCTTTAAGCCTAATCCATATTCCTTATGCAACAGCAAGGAACGGTTTAAATCCATTTTGTTAAACTTCTTTTGTGTTCCCATGAGGAATACCACAGGAAACTCCAAGCCTTTACTTTTATGAATCGTCATAATGCGAACTACATTGTCTGCTTCGCTGACAGTTTTCGCCACGCTCAAGTCTTGGCCCGAAGCCTGTAAACTTTCAATAAAGCGCAAGAACCGGAATAGACCACGGTAATTGCCACTTTCATATTGTTTCGCCCGATCATAAAGAGCCAGCACATTACCACGGCGCACGAGACCATTTGGCATGGCGCTCACGTATTCTACTACGTGCAATGTTTCATAGATGTGCCAAATTAAATCGGTAATCCCTTGGCGGCGAGACATGGTGCGCCACGTATCCATAGAATCCACAAAGCGAATCCAGGCAGGATTTCCCTCGGTCTCTACAAAGTGACGGAGACCGCTCCATAAACTGTCCTCACCTACGGCGATACGAAGTCGCCCTAAATCGTTTGCATCCATACCAATCAATGGAGACTGCAATACGATAGCCATCGGTAAGTCTTGCTCTGGATTGTCAATGATTTGTAACAAAGACAAGACAAATTGCACTTCCATAGCGCTAAAATAGCCCGTTTTTTCCTCTGCATAGGCAGGAATCCCTGCATGGCGAAGCAATTCTATCATACGATTGGCAGATCCTGAAATGGATCGTTTTAAAATGACAATATCTCGCCATTCCATCGGTCGGAAGGAGCCGTCCTTATCTTGTACAAGGGCCCCTTGTTCACGAAGTTCTTGAATTTTCTTGATGACAAAGAGCATTTCTTTTTCATCATTTTCTAACTCTTCTGCTTCCTTATCCTCTTGGGCTTTATCTGTATCACAGCACAAGATATGCACTTCTACATCGCCACCCACCCAATTCGAAGGAGGATCCTCTACCACACGCCCTGTATGGAGTGCTTCCGCCTCTCCATAGGTGAGACCTGCACCGTCTTCCGTCATGATTTGCGAAAAAATAAAATTCGTCACCGCCAATATAGCATCATGAGACCGGAAGTTTTGAGATAGATCGATGCGTCGTGTCATACTATTTTCGTCATGACTAAAACGATGATATTTGTCCATAAATAGCTGTGGATCTGCCATGCGGAATCCATAAATGGACTGCTTCACATCACCCACATAAAATCGATTATCTTCCTTGGATACAAGGTTCACGATCGCTTCCTGTACCCCATTTGTATCTTGGTATTCATCGACCATCACCTCTTTGAACGTATCTTGCAACTCCAAGGCTACTTCAGATGGCAGCAACGTCTCCTGCGAATCAGGGTCTACTAACAAGGCTAAACAAAGATGTTCCAAATCGGAAAAATCAATCATCCCCGCCTCTTGCTTGGCCTCTTGAAAGCGCCCATGAAAGTCTTTTACAAGGCCCATAATTCCTTCCACTAAAGGTAGCAGCGTTTGGATTTGCTCTTGCCAATCTGCTTCGGTAATACCAAAAGCACCTACCGACATGCCTTGTAGCATAGTTTTTCCTTCGGTAAGTATGGCTTTGATTTCACTGAGGATGGCCGGGTCACCTTCATTCATTGCTTTTGTGGCTCGCAGCACAGGGAAGCTAAACCCACTAATCCCTTGCACCGCCACTTGCATGGCATCCCATTCTGTGGCCTGTGCCATGGCTTGTAACAGCGTTTGCAATTCGCTGACCTTCTCCATCCACTTATCAAAGCCTTGCCCCATAGCTGCTAATTGTTGGGCTCGTTCAAATCGTCCTAATAGGTATTCAATTTGACGTTGCTGTTCCTTCCAAAAGGCCTCCCCCCACAGAGTCGCTACCATAGGCATAGTTAAAGCTTGGCGATATCGATCACAAGCCGTTTCTAACCATCGCATAGGCTGACTTTGGGCTAGGGCAAAGAAATAGATCTGCAGTAACATCTCTCGCAACTGCCCATCAGATTGGTCTGTACTGAACATGTCACTCACATCATAGATGTTGTGCGCCCCTGTTTCATAAGCCTCTAGCAATACCGCATCCAGTACGTCTTCTCGCATGAGTGCTAATTCACCTTCATTGCCCACTGTGAAAGAGGGATCAATATCTAGTTTATAAAAGTAACTGCGAATGACCCATTGGCAAAAGGAATGCAATGTAGAAATATGGGCAGATGGCAACATATTCAATTGTTCTTCTAAATACGGATCCCTTGTTTCCTGAAACTCTTCGGCTAATTTCACCCCAATACGAGCTTTCATCTCTGCTGCTGCCGCCTTTGTAAAAGTCACCACCATCAACTCTTGAATGGTCAATTCTCTTCGTTTCAGTCGCTGTATCATGCGCTCTACTAGAACTGCTGTTTTACCAGATCCTGCAGCGGCAGATACTAGCACCGTTTGTGATGGTAACGCTCCAGGTTTGGGAGCATCAATCGCACTTTGTTGTGCCTTAGTCCATTTCATAGGTCGCTTCTCCTGTACGAACTTCTTCCATTTTTTCCAACGCTTCTTCCTCTGTCATAGTCCGAATATATCGATATTGCTTCTGTCCCGATTCAAATCGGCACAGTGCCTGATATTCACAATATTGGCAAGGTCGTAACTTGTCTTTTTGATACGGGCTGACTGGGAAATGCCCTGCCATCATCTGTGTACCACTAGTAGAGATAATCTGCTTGGTATACTCTTTCATAAGACTAAACTGTTCCATCGTTTTCAAGTGCTTAGAAGAACGACTATCTGGGGTTCCATCTTTCTTTACAACGATTGGTACATAGGGGGAATTGCTTTGGTAGCCTCGTGTCATATCCATGGATTGTAATACATCATCATCTACGAAATAGCCACTATTCTTCAACACTTGAGAACCTTCTTTTTCCAGTTCTGCCTGTCTATGATTCACCACTTCTGCTAATTTAATCTGCGGATTTTGTACATAGGTATAGACCGCTGCCGCAGTACCAATAGAATCTTCTGTATTCTTTTCCAGTGCTAGCAAATAGGTCATTAACTGCAATTTCAATCCATAGTAAATTTCATCGGCCCGCACAGTGGTGCCTCCCGATTTGTAATCGATGACCGCCGCATAATGCCCTAAGGGTCCACGGTATTCATCGACCCTATCGATTTGTCCACGAAGCAAAATACTCTCCCCTACACCTTCTCCTAAAGGAATGCGCACAGAGTGCCAATCGGATTGACCCATGCCAAAGCTCTTTTCCACTTCTGTGGTAGCAAATTCACTCTTTTTCGACCAATCTACTAGTCTCGACACCGTTGCCGATAAGGTTGACGTCAATCGACTATATAGTTGTGATTCATAGGCATTTCGCTCATCTGTACCCATCACAGCATCGGCCGCTTCATGACACAGTTGTTCTTGTTCCTCTTCTGTCAAATCACGCCACTGTCGTTTGGTGCTCAACAAAGTTTCCCCTAAATACCGCAATGTATCATGTAGGAAGGTACCAATTTCGGGTGCTCCAAACGATTTTACTTTCCGCGGAGCTAACCGCAGTGCATATTGCGCATAGAAACTATACGGACATCTATGGTATCGTTCTAATCGTGTCACAGACCCGGACAACACGTCACCACGCAATAATAATTGTCTCACAATATCTTTTGTAATCTGTGGGACTACATTGGAATCAAAAGCCCCTCGTGTAGCAAAGAACACATCTCCACGATACGAACTTTGGAGGCCCCAATTATACAGGCTCCACCAAACCGGACTAATAGGTTCCCCTTTTTTCACCATACTCATACGGCTAGACAAGAGGCCTAAACTTTGTTTCACATTCCAAAGATACTCTCTTTCCTTATCTTCTGGTATAGATAGTGGTGCTTCTTCTACTGTTTTCACATAACCGTACTGTTGCAATCGTCGCACTACCAATGATGGTTCCATGCTCGCACCTTCTGCATCCGAAGTAGCATAGGACAAGTACAATCCTTGACTCGCCCGTGTACAAGCTAAATAGAACAAGAAGTTTTCGTTGAACATTTGCCCTAGTGCACCAGCTGCCAATTGCACGCCTACTTGTGCTAGCGCTTCTCGTTCACCATCTTTTAATATTCCCTCATCTCCCATTTTTTGTGGGAATACACCTTCATTGAGCCCCAATACATAGACTTCCTTTGCCTCTGCCATATAACTGCGGTCAATAGTGGTCACTGTCACATGATCCAAAGATGGTGGCACGATGGAATAAGTTACCTCGCTTAATCCTTCTTCTAACAGTAAGCCCATTTCCTCTGCGCTGAGGTAAGCTGTACCTGCTACTGCCATACATTCTTCTAAAAGTTGTATAGTATGTTTATATAACTGCAAATGGCTAGCACTTTCCTGGACATCTCCTTTAGCTTCTGCCTCTGTGTACCATTGGTGCAATTGATGTGGAATACGCCAATCTTGCATGGTCTGAAATAAAAATTCGCCCCACTCTTGTGCCGTATGAGATACTTTGCAAAAATCATAGAAAGGACGCAATCGTTCCATCACTCGGTGACGGAGATGGTTCATTTCTTCTTGTAATTCTACTTCGCTCTCTTCCCCATAGTGCCAGCTTTCACGCAACCAAGCAGCCCCCGTAATACCATGGGCTAAGCAATAGTTTTCTAAACGATCCACTTCACGACGTTCTAAAGGAGCAAAATCCGTTTTCAACAGACGAAACACTCCATCATGATCGAAAAAGGTTCTAACACAGTGAAAGATGCCCTGCAAAAATTCTGCCAACGGATGGCTCGTCATCTGTTTACGTTGGTCAGAAAAATACGGGATTCCATAGGTAATACAGGCTTTTTCCAATAGATCTCCATAGGCTTCCATATCTCGCAAGATAATAGTGCAATCTTTCCAGCGATGCGCTGGATCCTGCTGATACGCTAAGATACGACGACATACAGCATCCACTTCTCGCTCACGATGATAGGCACGCACCATAGGAATCGATAGTTCCGTTGTATTTGGCTTCATCGGTGCAGAAAAAAAGTCTCTGTTCAATTGTTGTAGTACAGGTGTGCCTCGATACACCGTCTTCATCTCGTGAATGATCGCCTGTGGATACCATTTCATCAGGTCTTGATAGGTCTCCCAAGTTCGGTAATACAAGGATCCTTTACGACCATGTATATTGGCATCCAAGGATGGTAACGTTAATGTAATATGGCAGGATTCGCTCAAGGAAAATAACCGTTGCACCAACTTGTATTGGATGGGTGTAAACCAGTGAAATCCATCCACAAACACATGCACATGCTCCATGAGAGGTGACTGCGGCAATACAGCAATGAGGTCTTCCAAGGAATCTCCTACACCTAGTTCCTCCAAGGCCTCTTCATAACGACCTAAGAGCAAGGATAATTCTTCTAACTTCCTCCCCAAAACCATAGAGTCCACTTGTTTTGCTGCCTGCCCTAACTCTGCGGGCGACACACCAAAGGCTTTGCAATCCGTAAGCACACTTTGCAATACATCCCCAAAATGGGCTTGCTTTGCCGCTTGCTTAAATAAATCTAGTTCTCCTTGTGATTGTTTTAAAAGCACTCGCAACAGCAATTTACGGCCCATGTCCGACAGCCCACGTTCTTTCACAAGCCCCAAGGATTGATACACTTGGTATGCCAAGCGTGTAATCCCTACTACGCGCACCGTAGTGAATCCTTTTTCACGGCGGAACTCAGCTAGTTTCCGCTCCATCATATATGTAGCAGGATCCGGCACCAATAGAATGATCTGGTGTTCCGGATGGTCCTGTAAAATACGCTCTATTTCTTTGAAGCAAGCCCATGTTTTCCCCGTGCCAGCTCTGCCTATATATACATGTGGTTCCATGTCAAGCTCCTTTCCATAACTCATGGTATGATGTATTCTATCTCTATCCTATCATGTATGACATACTTAGTAAAATTGCCAGGCCGCATCGACCTGGCAATATATATATGTAATTAACGATAGGCTACTCGCTTTGGTTGCATATCATGGAAGTGCAGACGCTCTTTCGCTGTCGCTTCCCAATCAGTTCCTGGCTTGCCATAGTTGGCATACGGATCAATAGACAACCCACCACGAGGGGTAAATTCGCCCCATACTTCAATATATTTAGGCTCCATCAAGGCCACTAAATCTTTCATGATGATGTTAATGCAATCTTCGTGAAAGTCTCCATGGTTGCGGAAACTAAACAAATACAATTTCAAAGATTTACTTTCCACCAATTTTTCATCTGGCACATAGGAAATATAAATCGTTGCAAAATCCGGCTGTCCCGTCATAGGACAAAGGCTAGTAAACTCTGGGCAATTAAATTTCACAAAGTAATCATTTCCTGGATGTTTATTCGGAAATGCCTCTAGTACATGGGGAGCATAATCTGTAGGATAATCTGTATGACTTCCTAATGCATGTACCCCTTGTAATTCTTGTGCATTGCGACCACTACTCATGAATCACTACCTCCTTCTTTCTATACACTACTCTCTCTAATGCATTGATGAGGAAGTAGCTAACCACACCACATACGAACTGACCTACTACGAGGGAGCTCACTAATACCCAATACGGAACTGATAAGAAATAGGACAACCAAATAGGGACTATCAATCCCGGTACCAATGTAATGATAGGAATCAATACCCAGTTGCCAAACCCTTGACGTTTCGCAAGCACAATCAAACCTGTTGTGACTAGCCCTACGATAGCTCCACCGATAGCATCTACCATGCCGAAACCACCCATCACCGTATTACTCACAAAGTTCGCAATCCCAAAGGCGGGAATGGTGAACGGAAAGATGGCTGACAATCCATATAATGCGGTAGCAATGCGCACCTGATACTGACCAAAGGCAAAGCCCTGTGTACCGATCATCAACGCCAAATACATGGCGATGGAAATGGCAGAAATCGTCAATCGTTGTGTGTTGTTAAATTGTTTCATTATAACTCCTTAGTTTTGTTTACAGACAGGAGGATCTCGAACTGTCTTTCTACTACATACTATGACCCTATGTCATAGTCACCTAGACCATTTCTAGGATTTATGGGACTATCCACCGATGACCGATCGATCCCAATGGATGTCCACTATTAAGTATACCGAATAGTTTCGATAAAAACAACTCCATAAACTTACGTCGTAGGTATTTCTTCTTTCTTAGAAGGCTCTTCTTTTGTACTTGCCATGGCTTCTTGTACTGCTGTATCCATAGGTTGCAAGGCATTCACATCTGACGCCACTACACTAGGTATGACCATATGTAGCTGACTGCGCTTACGCTTTCTTTTCTGAGGTGTATGAATTTGTACAGCTCCCTGCTGGCGCAGTCCACTCGTATCGATAGTGAAAGCATCCATCTTTTTCTGAATTTCTTGTTTCGATAAAGCTGGTCGCAGCACAATAGGAGTGCCAATTTCCTTGCCCTCTTCTTTTTGACGACCTCTTTTGACTGCCTCTTTTGCCGCTTCTTTTTCCGCCTCTTTTTCGATATCATAGTTCATAATCAAGCGGCGATTTTCACTGTACAGGCGCAACACAAGCATCTTATCACTTTCATTCATCACTTCACGAGTGTCAACCACGTCAGCAATGAGAGGAATCAATTCCTGTTTTGTAAAGGATCGTGATCCTAGTTCGATGCCCTTCGTATCTGTGACCGCCCCATGCTTGACCAATGTCATAAGCGCTTTGTACTCCCAATCAGATGGACGTACTACACTGTAAGGATTGGCCTCTGCCTGTGCCACAGACAGACCGCCCACCACAAGCGCCAAAGCTAGATAATATCGTAATTGTTTCATATACAAATCCTTTCTCCTATGCATGACGACCTACATATTGGGCATCGGGAAAACAGCGTAACCATTCTGTTTCGCTCTCTGCACAAACGGCAACCACCACCGATGTAGCAGGACCACCACTATGGTCTAGTACCTCATCTGTCATAGCAATTTCATCCAGAGGTGCTCCCTGCCATGAAGCCAATACCTGCAATTCTTGACGGATGCCTCGAGAACCAATCGGCACCATACGCATGGTGCTAGGATGTGCCAAAGCACGGTGAAGTTCTTCGTAGGTAACAATCCATTCTGGATGGGCTACTACTTCTGGCCCTACCAAGGGGCGACCTAGTACGTATACCGCATAGGGTTCACCATTTCCTCTCACTTCAGGCTCTCCCACTCCTAGAGCAGTGATGCCTACAGAGGTGGTGGTGACCTCCATATTGCTTTCATGGCTACCATTAATAGGCACCTCTATACCTGCTCGTTGCAGTTCTTCTTGAATCCCTTGCACCACAGGAAGCACAACTGCCTCATAGGCACCGCCGATGAGGTATTGAATGGCTTTCACAGACCCCTTAGCAGACAATATTTCCAACATCGCCACTCGTGTAGCAAAGGCCCCCACCATGGGGTAGGGCACTTGCAATACATCATGTTCTTGTAATCCGATTCCACTGCTAATATCACTGGCGATAAGCCAATCTTCGCTAGGTCCTAGCGATACCCGTGTTATATCTCGATCATTCATGCGTAGTTCCACCAAACACTCGATTCAGTTGGCTCACCACAAGAGCTGCCAACACATAATTCCATACATAGCCCAAAGATAATAGCGCCCACATAGATCCGATTACCTCTGTGCTGCCCATCATCAATGCCGTAATGGCCAACCCAATCCATACATTGATGATATATCCTACTATACCACTAACTACATAAGAGAAAGATGAAGTCATCTTGCGAAAGGTCACCCCCACCATTCCTGCCGTACAAGCCATAATCAATGCTACCACCCCATGTACTGCGGGCCCCAGAGGGAATCCCGAATAGGCTGCTGCCGCCAAATGACCTAAGGCACCTAGGATGGCTCCCGCCATAGGTCCCAACACTAAAGCCCCTACAAAGGCAGGGGAAGAATCAAAGGATATGGATCCCCATAGATGAATTTGGCCCCCAATGGCACATACAGCAATTAAGAGGGCATATTTAGTCAACACTCGTATATTCATAGTTGTCACTCCCGTTCTATATCGTCCGATATATTCTATCTTTATTATAGGATACGCCCTACTAGAATGCAATCGTTCATAGTCTATTCATGTCGACCCTGTATACTTATCATAGAATTCCCCTTTTATCTCACATGGAAATACGTTACAATACAAATATACTATCTCGTATGAAAGGAGCTATTATGAAAATCCTAATTGTAGAAGATGAAGAAATGCTAAATAATATAATCGCCAAACGATTGAAAGTGGAATCTATGACGGTGGATCAATGTTATAACGGAGAAGATGGATTGGATTACATCTCAACCTCCAGTTATGATGTGATCGTTATGGATATTATGATGCCGAAATTAGATGGTCATGCTGTGGTTCGCCAAATGCGTGAAGACGGCAACAAAACACCGGTCTTGTTCTTAACCGCCAAAGATACACTGCAAGACAAAGTATCTGGTCTTAACCTAGGGGCCGATGATTATCTAGTGAAACCCTTTGAATTTGATGAACTTGTTGCACGCATCTATGCACTAGCTCGTCGTAATCGCAACCAAGCTACCGAAGATATCATTGCTGGTCCACTATGCATCAACGGCAAAAGCCGTGCTGTTTCACTCAACAATGAGCCTATCACATTGACAGCAAAAGAGTTCGATTTATTATTCTATTTAGCGAGCAATCAAAACATTGTCGTGTCTCGTCAACAAATTCTCGATCACGTATGGGAATATGATTATGAAAGTTACTCGAACCTGATTGATGTATACATCAAAGATTTGCGTAAAAAAATTGATATCGACGAAGATAGAAAACTAATTCAAACCGTTCGTGGTGTAGGCTACGTATTCCGCACCGAGGAGCCATAGATGATAGCTTTCGTCAAACGCTGCTTCCACTATGTGGAATCTCTCTTGATGCGCGTTCCCTTAGCCTATAAAATTACTAGTTGGTATTCCATATTTCTGGTACTTATGATTGGTCTATTAGCTGTCTTTGTGATCCAGTTCACCCATGTGTGGGATCAAAATGAAATGCGAACAGAATTACAGGAAAATGTGATCGAAGCTGCTAGTCATCCTAAAAAATATAAGCCTTTCGACGATGGTGTTTTTCTTGTAGTCTACAGTCATGATGGCATTGTATTACGGGGCAGTCTACCGGATGGTTTTCCAAAGTCAGCACCGCCTTCTTTCGATGCCATAACAGAAATACAAGCAGAGCAATCTTCTTTCTTGTATTACGATGCCCCTATCCAATACCGACCAGGCATGCAAGGCTATATTCGCGGCATAGTACCTATGAATGTATTAGACCGAAAAACAAATAATATGTTCTTTGCCTTATTAGTAGGCGGAGTATTATTCGTAACGATCGCTACTATCGGGGGCTTTTGGATTATTCGTCGAGGATTAAAACCAGTGCGCACCGTGGCCGATGTGGCTGCACAAATATCTTTGAAACGAGATTTATCAGAACGCATCGAAAACATCCCTCAATCGGGAGATATTATGTATCGATTGGTGTCTACTTTCAATAACATGCTCAGCAGTTTAGAAGATGCCTCTAATCGTGAAAAGCGATTCAATGCTGATATCTCTCATGAACTACGCACACCGATTGCCGTCATTCAAGCGGAAAGTGATTATGCTCGTCAGTATGTAAGTTCTATCGAAGAAGCCAAAGAAAGCTTTGAAAATATTTTCACGCAAAGTAAAGGCATGACGGATATGGTGACGCAACTTCTTGAGATTGCCCGCCTAGATAGTCTGAAGGATATCAACAAAGTGCCCGTTTCCATATCAGATGTAGCCAATCAATTACTACTTACGTACTCACGCTTGGCTAAAGATAAAGGGCTTACCTTAACGAGTCATATCGATGAGTCTATCATCATCCCAGGAAGCCAAGTCTTGTTACAACAAGCGATGGCTAACTTATTGGATAATGCCTTTAAGTTTGCCCATTCTACAATTCACTTTGAAGTATCTGCCGCAGATGTCATTACTATTAGTGTCCAAGACGATGGCATCGGGGTCCCTGAGGAAAGCATCCCTATGATTTGGGATCGCCTCTACCAAGTGGATCCATCTCGCACCTCAAAAGAGAACAAGGGCCTTGGATTGGGTCTATACTTTGTACATAATGTAGTCTTGTTACACGATGGTACTGTCCATGTAGAAAGTACACCGAATGAGCGCACTCTCTTCATGTTCCAGTTGCCAATATATGAATAATCTAACTATATAAAAGGGGCTGTTTCTTTTATCAACATGCCATAATCCAATGGTAAAACTAGTTGGCGAGGCATTACTAGTTTGGTATAATTAAATTCATTGGTATGGTCTAATTATACCAATGAAGAGGCCCCTTCGAGGTCCTTTTTCTTAGAAATATAGAAAAAAAGCTATGAGTTGAATATATAAAATCAACTCATAGCTTTTTTAGTTTAAAGGGCTGTTTTGTTACAGACACTTTACGGCTCGATGCGGAAATAATCCGCAGGAACGGGGGCGAGGATGCCGACAAAGACAAAGTCTTTCGTGCCTGTATTTTTCATCCCGTGGCACATGCCCTTAGCTGAGACGATGATATCGCCCTTCGCGATGGGGTGCTCCTCTCCGGGGGTAGGGTAAAAGACGCCCTCTCCCTCAATGCAGATCCATATATCATCTGCATTGGCGTGACCGTGCGGCTGAATCATCTGCCCAGGCTTTATGACCCAGACGACGCCGCTCGTTGACTCCGTGCTGTAGATTGGCGTGCGCGTTGCGACATTGCCCGCCTTTGCTACATCTGCCATGCGAAAACGTCGCGTTGCAAAATCGTTTGTGATTTCATTTGCCATGATGTTTGCTCCTTTCAGAAATTCGTATTTTATATTGTTTTAGGCCGCTCAGTCAAAGTAAACATCCTCATATCCTTCGCCGTAGTTGTTCCACTCATTATATAGATCATCCGCGTGGCACGGGATATCACTATGGATTTTGTCTAGCTGTCCAACTTCATTTTACAACAAACCAATTCTTATAGCAACAATGCGATTTGATCTTGTCAAGATCAGTTGACAAATTCTCTTTAGGAGAATACAAATACTGTAACTCTTTATAGTCTAATTATACCAATGAAGAGGGCCCTTCGGGGGCCTTTTTCTTAGAAATATAGAAAAACCTATTCTTGTATATTCGGCCGCCGTCCATACACCTTCAGTACAACATATCCAATGATAACCATACCTAAACCCGCTACGGAGAATACATAGGAAATACCGAAATATGTGGCTACTAGACTCGCAAATAGTGGTCCCATCATATTGCCTAATTGTTGTGCTGTGGTGGCTAATCCAAAGACACGACCTCGCACAGATGGATCTGTGTTAACGGTCATCGCCGATCCTAATGACGGGAAGATACCAACTATAAATACACCAATCAATAGTTGCAAGGCTCCAAACCACCATAAGCCGAATGGTAAACTTTGCAAGATAAGGACCATCCCTGTGCCCAATAGTGCATAGGATATCCCTTTAAAGTATCCCTTCCGCTGTCCATAGGCAGCCCATAAGTTTGTAGTAATCATCCCCATGACACCGCCACCGCTGAGAATAGAACCTGCCAGCATGGCCGCTCCTTCCATAGAGCCTTTTAAATCCCCTACATAAATAGCCACGATTGGCTGTAGCATAAGCATAGCCGACTGCACTACAAAGTAGAGTGCTAATATATGAATCAGTACGCGATTCCGCTTCGCTTCTCGCAGATCATCCATAAACGAAGACACTTGTACAGGCTTCTCCGTTTCTACGATTGGTTCTTTCACAAAGACAGCCACGGCTGCTGTCACAATGAACAAGGTAATGCCCGCCACCAAAAAGACAGGTCGCATTCCAACGGCCAGTTCTGTAAGACCACCTGTAAAAGGTCCTACCGTATTGCCTAGAACTAGGCCCATCTGAAATATTCCCATAGCCGTGCCTACTCGTTCCTTCGGCACTGATAGGGATACCATGGTCATCGCCGCAGGCATAAATCCATTGGCAAACCCTTGAAAGGCGCGCACTAACAATAGTTGAAATGCATCTTGCACAAAAGCCCCAATCAAATAGGACACGCCGATGAGTATCCCTGCCCGAATGGCCATCAATTTTTTGCCATGACGATCTGCCAAACGCCCCCATATAGGCGCCATCACGGCTGCTACAAAAAACGATATGGAAAAGGTAAGTCCAGACCAAAGGGCCAAGCCCTCCTGCTCCACACCGAGTTCTAATAAATAGACTGGTAAAAAGGGAATGATCATGGTATAACAAACCGCCAATAAGGACATGCCAATTGTCAATATCCAAACAGCGACCATCCCCGTTTGCTGTAATCCTTTCATACTTCACATCCTTTACATATATCTATGAATGTATTGTAACATATCTAAGAGCGATTCCACATCTTTTATTCCCATACAAATAACATAGAGGATACCTGATTTCTCATCATCAAGTATCCTCTATGTGTTACAAAAGAGTCATCTATATACTCTTTCTTATTTCGCACCTATATTGCGCATCATCTTTGCTAATAAGGCACGCAATGTTTGTTCTTCCTCTGCAGACAATCCAATTGCATCGTCCATCACATTCGGTAAATGTTTCACTTTTTTCTGCAAGGACTGACCTTTTGCGGTCAATTGAATCACCATGGAGCGGCCATCTCCTCTGAATCGTTCACGAGTGATAAAGCCTTTCGCTTCTAATTTGCGTAACAATGGTGTCAATGTACCAGAGTCTAGGCTAATTCTATCTCCAATCATTTTCAAATTTGCTGTCTTGTATTCCCAAATGACCATCATCACTAGGTATTGCGTGTACGTTAAGTCCAACGCAGACAACACAGGTTGAAAGGAGCGAATTACTTCTTTCGCCGTAATGTACAGAGGAAACGCCAGTTGGCTTTCCAAATTCATTTGATTCTCTTTTTTCATCTTTCTCTTCCCTTACTCATTCCCTTACAAACTACACTGTAAAATGACGATCGATTACGTCTTGTAATGTTAAACTTTGCATATACTCTCGTAAGTGATTTTGTAAATGTTCCCATAATGGCAATGTACGACAACCTTCGCTTAACGGACATGTATTGACCTCGTCTTCTAGACAAGCCACAACAGCAATGGAATCCTCCGTAGCTGCTAAAATATCATATACCGTATAGTCTTTTGGTTCTTTTGTGAGCTGGTACCCACCATATTTACCACGCACACTCTTTACATAACCAGCGGCACCTAAGCGAGCCACAATTCCTTCTAAATATTTATCAGAAATTTTTTGGCGCTCTGCTAGTTCCCGAATGGATACATTACGATCCTTACTATGTTCTGCTAAGTCTACTAACACTCTAAGTGCATATCGACCTTTAGTAGAAATTTTCATAAATAATACCTCTTCAAAAGTAGGATTTATTCCTTGTTTAGTATTATATAAAGAATACCGAAATTTGTCTATATATTAATCTGCATATATAATGCATAAAACGCATATATACACTCCACTATATGAATATATAATACTATAAATAAAGTTTTTTACACCTCGCAAATTCTATATATGCCTTTGTTAACTTTTCATTATCTATTTATTAAATATAATTATAAAAAATAAAACTTTTATAATTTTTTTGAATAAATTTTGCCAAACCCTCTATATTATCCATGTGTACTGTGCTACAATAAGGAAGTACTATTGTTTATTTCTAGGAGGGGTACCATGTTAGAACGGTTATTCGCACTAAAAGAGCGAAATACTACGATCCGTACGGAAGTCCTTGCCGGGCTTACTACATTTATTACCATGGCATACATTCTATTGCTTGCGCCAAACTTATTAAGTTTAGCTGGTATGGATAAAGATGCCGTATTAATTGCCACAGCCTTAGGTGGTGGTTTAGTCACAATCGCTATGGGCGTATTTGTCAACTATCCAATTGCCTTAGCACCAGGTGTAGGGCTATTAGCATTCTATTCATTTACCGTTGTTCTCGGTATGGGATTGAGTTGGCAAACAGCATTAGGTGCCGTATTCATATCCGGTCTTGTATTCCTTGTGCTCACATTAACAAGAATTCGTCAACTCATCATCGAAGCAATTCCTACATCATTAAAAATTGCCATTACCGTAGGGATTGGCTTATTCATTTGTATCATTGGTTTAAAACTATCTGGCCTTATGACCATTGCTTTATCTTTACAACCAGGTACGTTAAATGATATTGTCAGCGCGAAAGGACACGGTGCTCCTGCTCCTTCTGAAACATTATTGACACTTGGTAACTTAGGCAATCCAGAAGTACTATTATCCTTATTCGGATTGTTCTTCTCTGCAGCCTTGATGGCTCGCCGTGTACCAGGCTCTCTATTGATTGGTGTCATCACCACATCTATCCTGGCCTATGCCACTGGCGTAGCTACGTTGCCAGACTCTATGAGCATTATGGCCATTCCTGATTTCAGTAAAGTAGCCTTTATGGAATTAGATATTGCATCTGCCTTCCATGTAGGCCTGGTGACGATTATTTTCTCTTTCACCTTCGTAGAATTGTTTGACTCTATGGGTACCTTGATTGCGACGGCCTCTAAAGCAGGCATTGCAGATCCGAAAAAAGGTGAATTCCCTGGTCTTGGTAAAGCCATGATTGTAGACTCCCTTGGCGTTAGTTTCGGGGCAATGCTAGGTTCCAGTACCATTACAGCCTTCGTTGAAAGTGCTGCTGGTGTCGGTGCTGGTGGGCGAACAGGTTTGACAGCTGTAACTTGCGGTATCATGTTCATCCTTTGCTTATTCTTTGCTCCTCTTATTGCCTTAGTGCCGAATGCAGCCACAGCTCCCGTACTCATCTTAGTAGGTGCGTTGATGATGGAAGCTATTCGTGAAATCGATTTCTCCGATTGGACAGAAGGTTTCCCTGCGTACCTAGTGATTGTATTAATGCCGTTTACATACAGCATTGCGAATGGTGTAGCAGCAGGTTTAATCGTATATCCATTAATGAAGTTCATCACTGGACGTCATAAAGATGTACACTGGTTTATGTATGTATTAGGTGCTATCGTATTAGCTAAATACATTTGGTTCGAGTAATCATAAACTGTAAACATACAATACCTATACAAAAGGGACGTAGTCACATACGCCCTTATATACAAAGAGGAACGTTGATGAAACAACATCAACGTTCCTCTTTTTTATATGCCTATTACTTATAATAAATCGTCTTCGTATACGGCTTCTTCAAAGAATAATGGCAATACATCATCGCTCATTTCATTCATCATATCGCGACCTGTTTTAGAGAACACCACAGATGCAGCAAAGCGCATCAATTCCGCTTCGTTCTCTGGATTTGCCACAAATTCATCAATGATTGTATCCATGTCTAAATGACGTTTCATAATGAAACGCGCCAACTTACGGCGATTCACAGGATCATTGACCAATGCATCTACATCGATCACATACTCTGGCATTTTAATCGCAATGTGTGTGTGGATTCCGTCTTCTTTCATCATAACCTCCTCTGCCTAACCGTATGGCTAAGCGATCTTACTATCTACTACTATATATTATTACTACCTATATGGTATAGGATTTTTATACACTTTACCTCTATCTATGCAGGATAGAAGAGGCGATTCGCCTACTCATTTATATATGAGAGAATCTAGCCACGGCGGCGTCCAAACTATCTGTATCTAGAAATACAGTATCTAAACATAGGCCATGTGCTGGCGCTGTTTTGCCGATTAACTGCCGGTTCTCTCCAGCGATAATACGTGGTACATCCTCTGGGTGAAAGCGACCTAAGCCTACATCCACCAAGAAGCCTGCCATATTCCGCACCATGTGATACACAAATCCATCGCCGATGACATGAATACGCACAGTAGGGCCTTGTTGCTGCACTTTCACAGCGTACATCGTTTTCACTGGATCTTGTACCGTTGTATTGTGCCCTTTAAAAGAACTAAAATTATGCGTTCCCTCCAACGCTCTCCCCGCTTGTGCCATCGCTTCTATATCCAAAGGCTTGCGCACATGGTAGGCATAGCGCAGCTGCAAAGGATCCACAACAGCATCATTATGAATGGTATAGATATATTCTTTGCCTTTCACATACTGATGGGGTGTCCAATCTGATGGCAATTCCTTGGCCTCACGAACCACAATGTATGGTGGCATATGTGCGATGAGGGCGCGCATCAAGTTGTGGACGGGAATCTTCCCCATCGTGGTGAAAGCCACTACTTGTCCCCTCGCATGTACTCCTGCATCGGTACGAGATGAACCATAAATTGTGATAGGTTCATTACAAACTTTGGATAAGGCTTCTTCCAAATAGCCTTGCACTGTAGGACCATTCTGTTGTCGTTGGTATCCACATAGCTCCGTCCCATCATAGGCAACGATAAGCTGTATCGTTCTCATACCCTCTGTCATATACCAAAGCCCCAACGCAATACGGCGAGTAATAGACTAACTACAACCACTGCTCCTACGCCATAGAAATCCAAGTTAGAATAGCTCAGTTCTTTCATACGGGTACGACCTTCGCCACCACGATAGCAACGAGATTCCATAGCTACCGCTAACTCATCAGCTCTACGAAAGGCGCTGATAAATAATGGCACTAATAAAGGCACCATATTCTTAGCCCGTTTCACCAAGGACCCGGTCGTAAAGTCTGCACCACGAGATTCTTGGGCTTTCATAATGCGATCTGTTTCCTCTAGTAATGTAGGGATAAAGCGCAAAGCGATGGTCATCATCATCGCTAGTTCATGAGCTGGGACACCAATGCGTTTCCAAGGATTCAACAACCGCTCAATACCATCCGTCAATCGAATCGGCGACGTTGTATAGGTCAACAAGGAGGAAAAGACGATTAAGAAAATCAATCGTGCTGCCATGAGGCCCCCTAAGTTAAGACCTTCGCGACTAATATGAAGCCAACCGTAGGAGAATAGGTACTCCCCTGGTGTAGTAAAGATATGAATCGCCAACGTAAATACAATGATTACCCACAATGGCTTAATCGATAGCCAAATCAATCGCAGTGGCAACCGAGATAGCGCCATACAGCCAAACGTAAAGGCAGCTACAATACTGTACGTCACCAAGCTATCCGCAAAAAAGATAGCTACGATAAAGAGCATGGTAGCCATAATTTTCGCCCGTGGATCCATGCGATGCAGCACAGAGTTCCCTGGGAAGTACTGTCCAATCGTAATATCACTTAACATGGCGCACCTCCTTTACATAGGCATACAAATCCTCTACTGCCTCTTGTACATGAACACGGTCAATATTCACTGGAATCTGGCGGTCTGCCAATGATTGTAATGTCTGTGACAGAGGTGGCACATCGACGCCTGCAGATTGCAATGTTTCACGATCATGGTGGAAAATCTCTATAGGATTTCCATCCAATAACACCTGACCTTGATGCATCACAATGAGACGATTGGCCATACGAGAAATATCTTCCATATTATGGGACACAAGGATAACCGTAATGCCTTTTTCCTTGTGTAATTTCATAATTTCTCCAAAAATTTCTTCTCGCCCAAATGGGTCTAGTCCCGCAGATGGTTCATCAAGAATTAAATAGGACGGGTCCAAAGCGATGACACCTGCAATGGCAACACGGCGCATTTGTCCGCCCGATAAATGAAAAGGAGATCGATCTGCGTACGTATCATAGTCTAAGCCTACAAATTCCATGGCTTCTCGCACACGGCGATCTACTTCCGCATCATCATATCCTAAATTACGCGGCCCAAAGGCAATATCTTTAGCTATGGTTTCTTCAAATAATTGATGTTCTGGATATTGAAAAACCATCCCTACTTGATGGCGAATCTCTTTGACTTCTTTTGTTTTTCCCACCAAGTCAACGCCATTCACTGTGACAGTCCCTGACGTAGGATGTAACAATCCATTTAAATGTTGCACCAATGTCGATTTACCGGACCCTGTATGACCAATAATCCCTACAAATTCTCCTTCATGGATGGTCAAGTTAATATCATGTAAGGCTGTTTTTTCAAAAGGAGTTCCCTGTCCATAGGTGTAGGTGACATGTTCTAATTGAATTGACATAAGGCCTCCCCTAACTCTTCATTCGTAGTAATACCACTTGGCATAGCAATACCTTTATCTTGTAAGCGCACCGCAATTTCTGATGGCACTGGCACATCTAGGCCTAACCCTTTTAAAGTATCTACATTCATAAACACTTCTTTAGGAGCCCCTTCATCAATGACTTCCCCTTGTTTCATCACAATGATACGATCCGCTAAGGCCGCTTCTTCCATAAAGTGGGTAATGAAAACAATGGTAATCCCCTCTTCTTTATTGAGACGATACACCGTATCCATTACTTCTTTACGACCCTTTGGATCTAGCATAGCCGTCGGTTCATCTAAAATAATGCACTTCGGCTTCATAGCTAATACGCCCGCAATCGCAATGCGTTGTTTTTGTCCGCCCGATAATAAATGCGGTCCATGCAAGGCATACTCCGACATATTCACAGAAGCTAGCGCTGCATCCACACGTTTACGGATTTCTGGAGCCGGTACTCCTAAATTTTCTGGTCCAAAGGCTACATCTTCTTCGACAATAGCCGCTACGATTTGATTATCTGGATTTTGGAATACCATCCCTACATTCTGGCGAATATTCCAAATTAAGCTTTCATCATTTGTATCCATTCCTAAAACGGTAACGGTACCAGATGTAGGCTGTAACAATACATTAAAATGTTTGGCCAATGTGCTCTTGCCACTGCCATTGGTTCCGATAATACTGACAAATTCCCCTTCCCTGATGTGAACACTCACATCCTTGAGGGCATGTACCTCACGGCCCATTTCATCTTGATAGACATGACTCATATGGTCCGTAGCGATCATAATTTCATTCATTCTTATTCTCGTTCCTCTCTACGTAAGTACAATTGTTACTTCGTATTACAATCTCTTTCATTATACCTTGTAGGTGGCATTCATACAATAGGCAACCTGTGTTGATTCTAAAAGGTTGACAAATAATTGCACATCTACTTACAACCACTTATTAAGTCTTATATAGTCTTTTATATCTATCTGTCTCAACGAAGGTATAGCAAATCGACTTTCTAACTTTCACACAAAGGCAAACAGTATATAAATCGCCCTATTTCTGATATACTTATAAGTATATAACTATATGAAATAAACCACTCACTATAGCTCATGAGTGGATACTATGACACTTCAGAGAATAAAGGAGTTTTTATGCGATACAACACACGAATGACTAAAGAGCAAGCCAAAGAAATCTACGCTGACTTAGGGTATCTTTCCCAGCCTTTCCCGTATGCGTCTGCTCCATTTCTTGAAAGTTACGCTCGTCTATTAGGCCTTTCACCAGCTCCTGCTAGCACAGCTCGTATTTTGGAAATCGGATCTTCCTACGGCGGTAATTTAATTTCTCAGGCCCTGTTCTATCCGAAGGCGACTTTCACAGGCATCGAAATTGCCCCCACCCAAGTGAGCGTAGGCAAGACCTACATCGACCAATTAGGCATCACGAACCTTGCCTTGTTAGAAGGCGATGTGAATGAAAGTCACCAACACCTCGGCACCTATGATTACATCATTGCCCATGGTTTCTATTCTTGGGTGGACCAAGATACAAAAGATAATTTTCTTCGCCTTTGCAAAGAGCATCTAGGGTCGAACGGCATCTTGTACATGTCCTATAACACTTACCCAGGTTGGCATAAGATGGATAGCGTTCGCGCTCTCTTGGAGTTTGCCAATAAGGATATCGACACCTTGAACCATCGTGAAAAAGTTCGCCACGGTAAAACGATAGCTAGTAAGCTAGGCGCTCTTATGCTTGAGTACGATACGGTAAAAACCCAACAGGCATCATTTTTACAGTCCTTGCGCCAAACATTACAAAAACAAGATTGCTATGTAGGTCATGACCATTTAGAGCCAGTGAACACGCCGGTGTACTTTCACCAATGCATGGACCATATGGCAGAGCATGGATTTACCTACCTCTGCGATTGCGATCTAAATTTATCATTCCCTGATGTGTATGACGAAACATTGCGCACTAAATTACATGACCTAGCCCCTCATGATCCATTGGCTCGAGAACAGTACATCGATTTCATGCTGAACACAGCATTCCGTAAATCCTTGTTTACACACAAGGGAGCTACACCAAAACGCATTACCGAAACATCTGTCGCAGATGCAGACTTCCAACACAGCTTGGAACAATTCCTATTCACCCTTCGCATTCCATCGGAGCATTTAGAACCCATCTTTGAAGAGTTGGCAAAACGGATGCCTATTTCTGTAACAGATCCTAATCATATTCATGAAAGTGCAGCAAATACCAATAGCGATACTAATCCTGCTAATTCATCTAATGATAACGCTAGCGGTACTTCCGGTAATAATGATCATACCAAATCTATAGCTAAAGGCTTGGCAAATTTATTCCAACAAGAGGGTCCTCATTTCTATGTAAAAAACAATACATTAGTGACCTATACAGGAGAACATACCATTCCTAACATGTGCTTACCATTGTTCTATCAATTCCTAGTAGAACATATCATTCAAGGTGGCATCAGCCTGTCCGTGTTGGAAACAGAACATCCTTTCAAACATCATATTTTTGAAGAGAAGAAAAGCTACATCCCCGAGCGCTATATTCCATTCGTAGAGATTATGCCACAAGAAGGCGTAAACGCTTACATCTACCCTGGCAATCGCTACAATGACCCTATTTCCGATTTCAATGAAGAAGATTTAGAGTTCATGAAACTCCTCAGCAAGCCTACTACAAAACACGATGTGATGTGCAAAATCTACGAGGCTATGACAGAAGAAAGCATTAGCCCTCTAGCCTTACAACAATCCACCAAATACACCATGATCCTCGCTTTCTACGAAGAAATGATTCGACGTATGGAATACTTTGGATTTTTCGAAGTAGACGAGACACAATTTAATTAATACCAAAACAGCGACTCCATCCTACCGGACAGAGTCGCTGTTTTGCCTATAAAGCAAAAAAGGCTGCAACAGAATGAGTGAAACTCATCCTATCACAACCAGATTGCGTTTGATTATACAAGCTCAAGAATAGCCAATGGAGCTGCATCGCCTTTACGAAGGCCAAGTTTGATTACACGAGTGTAACCACCGTTGCGCTCAGCATATTTTGGAGCAATTTCATCAAATAATTTTTTTACTGCATCTTCGTTCATAAGAAAAGCAAGAACTTGACGACGAGCATGTAAGTCGCCACGTTTGCCCAATGTAATCATTTCATCAACATATTTGCGAAGCTCTTTTGCTTTTGCTTCTGTTGTTTCAATGCGTTCATGTACGAAGAGAGATGTTACCATACCGCGGAACAACGCTTTACGAGCGGAACTGTTGCGGCCTAATTTTCTGTATGCCATTAGTCTTTCTCCTCTTATTCGCTTTGAGATGTTAGGGACTCATTGCTATCATTATATGATTTCAATTTCTCTAGAATTTCATCTACAGATTTTTTCCCTAAATTGCGGATTTTTCCTAGTTCATCTTCTGTTTTACCAGTTAAGTCACCGATTGTATGAATGTTAGCACGTTTCAAGCAATTGAAAGCACGAACAGACAACTCAAGATCTTCAATAGGAATTGTCGTTGGTCCATTAGATTCAGCTTCGACTTCGCTATTTTCTTGGCCTCCAGCAGTTGTCAACTCAGCGTCATTATCTCCGATATCAATCATATCATGAGAGTGAGCCAAGCGTGTGAAGTTTCCTAAATAGGAAATCATAATTGCTGCAGATTTGGCAATAGCATCGGAAGCACTGATGGAACCATTTGTCCAAACTTCTAATGTAAGCTTATCAAAGTCCATTTCGTTGCCCACACGGACATCACTGACTTCATATTTAGCTCGTAGAATTGGCGAGAAAATAGAATCAATAGGAATTTGTCCAATTTGATCATCTTCCCGTTTATTCTTAGTAGATGGTACATATCCTTTACCGCGTTCGATACGCACATCCATTACAAGATGAGCTGCTTCATCCATTGTAGCAATAACTAGTTCTGGATTTAAGACTTCAATTTCAGGTGGCATGAATTGAATCAAATCAGCCGCCGTTAATACTCCATCTTTACGAACATCAATATGAACCTCCATCGGAACAGATGCTTCTTCATCAATGCGAAGGCACAACTGTTTAAGATTCAGAATAATATCGGATACATCCTCACGAACACCTTCAATCGTAGAGAACTCATGAAGTACATCGTTAATCTTGATGGAAGTAATTGCTGCTCCATCTAAGGATGAAAGCAAAATGCGACGCAAGCTATTACCGAGAGTAATACCATAACCACGATCTAATGGTTCACATACGAATTTACCATAACGACCATCTTCGGTCATATGTACTTTCTCGATTCTTAGTTTTTTTTCTTCGCTCATCAGGTATACCCTCCTCTAAAACTTGTCACTATTCTAAGTATATAGCTCAGATTATACGCGACGACGTTTTGGAGGACGACAGCCGTTATGAGGAATTGGAGTCACATCTTTAATGCTAGTTACTTCAAGACCAGCTGCTTGCAACGCACGAATCGCTGCTTCACGACCAGATCCTGGACCTTTAACAAATACTTCTACAGTGCGAAGACCGTGTTCCATAGCTGCTTTCGCTGCTTGTTCAGCTGCCATTTGTGCTGCAAATGGAGTGGATTTACGGGAACCACGGAAACCTAGACCACCAGCAGATGCCCAAGAAAGAGCATTACCGTTTACGTCTGTTACTGTAACGATAGTGTTGTTAAAAGTGGAGCGAATATGCGCTGCACCAGATTCGATATGTTTCT
Organism: Veillonella sp. CHU740; assembly: GCF_003992055.1. Taxonomy (GTDB): domain Bacteria; phylum Bacillota; class Negativicutes; order Veillonellales; family Veillonellaceae; genus F0422. The sequence goes on along the minus strand of NZ_RQVD01000015.1, from coordinate 12,902 downwards.
TTTCTTTTCTTTTGGATCTAACTGTTTTCTTAGCCACAATATCCCTCCTTTATTATTTCTTCTTACCTGCGATTGCTTTACGAGGACCCTTACGAGTACGAGCATTTGTCTTCGTACGTTGACCACGACAAGGTAGTCCCATACGATGACGTTTACCGCGATAGGAGTTGATTTCAATTAAGCGTTTAATGTTAAGGGCTTCTTCACGACGAAGATCACCTTCTACTTTATACTCTCCATCAAGAAGTTCACGGATTTTAGCTACTTCATCTTCACTTAAATCACGAACGCGAGTATCAGGGTTGATACCAGTTTTAGCTAATACTTCTTTAGAAAGAGTAAGACCGATACCGTAAATATAAGTTAAACCAATTTCCACACGTTTGTCACGTGGTAAATCTACACCGGCTATACGTGCCATCTATTCATCCACCTCCTATCAATTATCCTTGTTTTTGTTTATGTTTTGGGTTTTCGCAAATAACCATTACGCGGCCTTTACGTTTAATAATTTTACATTTTTCGCATATCTTTTTAACTGATGGTTTAACCTTCATAAGTACCTCCTTTGTGGACCCTATGCTTATTTAAAGCGATAGGTGATGCGACCACGGCTTAAGTCATATGGTGTCAGTTCCATAGTAACTTTATCACCAGGAAGGATACGGATAAAATTCATACGCATTTTACCTGACACATGAGCCAATACGACATGACCATTTTCCAATTCTACTTGGAACATGGCATTCGGTAATGCCTCAACGACCGTACCTTCCACTTCAATAACGTCTTCTTTTGACATATCTTTATCCTCCGGTTACTGGTTATTGTATTAACCTCGGTGTATCACGCAATGTAAGAATTTCTGTACCATGTTCTGTAATGGCTACAGTATGTTCAAAGTGAGCAGCAGGTTTTCGATCCATTGTCACTGCTGTCCAGTTATCTTCAAGCACTCTTACTTTGTGCGTGCCCATAGTAATCATTGGCTCAATACAGATGACCATTCCTGGTCTAAGTTCTGGACCTTTGCCCTTAGTACCATAATTTGGAATCTGAGGGTCTTCGTGCATATTTTTTCCTAAGCCATGCCCTACGAAATCTCGTACAACACCATATCTATGGCGTTCTGCATGAGATTGTACAGCATGAGAAATATCTCCTACATGATTGCCAGCTACAGCTTGTTCAATGCCTTTAAATAGACATTCTTCTGTGACTTTAAGCAACTCATACACTTTAGGTTTTACCTCTCCTACTGGAACGGTAATTGCTGAATCTCCATGATATCCATCAATAGATGATACTAAATCGATGCTGATGACATCACCATCTTTGAGTATACGAGATGCGCTAGGAATCCCATGTACTACTTCATGATTTACGGAAGCACAGATAGTTGCCGGATACCCATAGTAACCTATGCAGCTAGGAATTCCTCCATGACTGCGAATATATTCTTCGGCAAATTGGTCTAACTCAAGCGTTGAAACGCCCGGCTTTACTAGTTTAGCAAGCTCGGTTAACGTTGCTGCTGTAAGTTGAGATGCCTTACGGATATGCTCAATTTCTTCGGGCGATTTAAAAATAATCATTGATTATTTCTCCAAAGCCTTAACGATATTTGCAAATACTGTGTCCACATCTTGTAAGCCGTCGATTTCTACATATTGACCGCTATTGCGATAATAATCGATCAATGGTTTAGTAGACTCTTCGTATACAGCAAGACGCTTTTGTACTGTTTCTGGTTTGTCATCATCACGATTTTCAAGACGTGCTCGTTCACTGATGCGTCGAACCAACTCTTCAGATGGAACACTTAAATTAAGTACAGCATCAAGGACGATATTCATTTCTTTTAAAATCGCGTCCAAAGAAACAGCTTGTGCTGTTGTACGAGGGAAGCCATCTAAAATGAAACCTGCTTTACAGTCATCCTTGGACAAGCGTTCACGAACGATGCCAATGGTAACGCTATCTGGCACTAATTGTCCAGCATCCATATATTTCTTAGCCTCTAATCCTAATGGAGTAGATTCTTTCACAGCGGCACGGAACATGTCACCTGTAGAAATTTGAGGGATACCATATTTTTCAATTAGACGAGCTGCCTGCGTGCCTTTACCAGCACCTGGAGGCCCCATTAATAAAATATACATATCATTATCTCCTATTTCACAAAGCCCTTATATTGGCGTGTTAACACTAAAGATTCTACTTGTTGCATTGTGTCTAATGCTACACCCACTACGATCAGTAGCGCTGTACCACCAAAGTACACACCTTGAATGCCTGTCAATCCACCAATCATATTTGGTAGGATTGCCACAAAAGCTAAGAAAAATGCACCTACTAATGTGATACGAGTCATTACTCGGTCCACATAATCAGCAGTCGGTTTTCCTGGGCGAATACCTGGGATAAAACCACCGTGTTTTTTCATATTATCTGCCATATCCGTAATATTGATAGAGATGGCTGTATAGAAGTATGTAAAAAATAAAATCAATACAGCATACAAAATAGTTTGTATCGGCGTTCCCCATTGGAAATAACTTGCTACTGTTTGTACCCAAGGTACTTGAACAAATTGAGCCAATGTGGCTGGGAACATCAATATGGATGACGCAAAGATAATGGGAATAACCCCTGCTTGATTGACTTTCAACGGCAGGAATGTTGAGTGACCACCATACATTTTTCTTCCTACTACGCGTTTAGCGTATTGGATAGGAATACGACGTTGGCCTTGTGTCACAGCAATTACAAGAACGATCATAGCTACCGCAATGATAGCAAATAGAACCGCTTGAAATACATTGATTGTACCTACTTGTAGGTATTGGTATATGGTTTGAACTCCATCAGGGAATCGAGCCACGATACCTGCAAAGATAATGAGTGAAATACCATTACCTATGCCATGAGCTGTAATTTGTTCCCCAATCCACATCAACAGACAAGTACCTGCTGTGAGGATAATGGAAATCAAAATAACAGACATGAAGCTATTGTCTATCAGCGCATTGCTAGCACGTAAGGCATAGGTCATACCAAAGGCTTGGATAAAGCCAAGTACAACTGTACCATATCGTGTCACTTTAGCAATTTTTTTACGCCCTTCTTCTCCGTCTTTGCTCCACGCTTCAAATGTCGGTATTACAGCACCCAATAATTGCATGATAATCGATGCATTGATGTATGGTGTAATACTCATTGCAAAGATAGAGAATTTACTTAATGCACCACCGGCAAACAAATCCAGTAAACCGAATAAGTTACCACTAGTGAATAAGCTTTCAATAACAGATGCCTCTACGCCAGGTACCGGGATATGGATACCTAAGCGAAAGACAATGAACATAAGCAATGTATAGACTACTTTGTTTCGTAACTCCGTTACTTTTGTGATGTTCAAGAGGCTAGCTAGCACCCTAGATCACCTCTACTTTTCCACCTGCTGCTTCGATTTTTTCTACTGCAGATTTTGTGAAACCGTTAGCGATAACAGTTAATTTACGTTCTAAAGTTCCGTTACCAAGGATACGGATACCATCACGTACATTTTTCAAAATACCAGCTTCAATAAGAGCTACTGGATCAACAGTTGCACCGTCTTCGAAACGATTCAATTGGGATACATTAACTTCTGCATATTGAAGTGCAAAGATATTTTTGAAACCACGTTTTGGTAAACGACGATAAAGAGGCATTTGGCCACCTTCGAAGCCAGTGCGCACACCGCCACCACTACGAGAATTTTGACCTTTTTGACCACGACCGGAAGTTTTACCTAAACCGGATCCAAGACCACGACCTACACGAGTACGAGTTTTTTTGGAACCTGCAGCCGGAGCTAATTCATGAAGTTTCATTCGTGCACCTCCTTATCTATTATACTTCTTCTACTTTTACTAAATGTCTTACTTTATGAAGCATACCTTCGATTTGAGGTGTTACTTCTTTAACTACTTGAGAGTTAGTTTTTTTCAATCCAAGAGCTTTAACAGTCGCACGTTGATCTGCAGGACGACCGATTAAGCTTTTTGTTAATGTTACTTTAACTTGTGCCATCATAGGTCTCCTTATTAACCGTAAATTTCTTCAAGAGTTTTGCCACGAAGTGCAGCTACGTCTTGAGCTCGTTTCAATTGAGATAAACCTTCTAGTGTTGCGCGAACCATGTTGTTAGGGTTAGAAGATCCCAAGGATTTAGTCAAGATGTTGCGAACACCTACTAATTCCAATACGGCACGAACTGGGCCACCAGCGATAACTCCAGTACCTTCAGCAGCTGGTTTCAAGAATACGCGGCCTGCGCCGAATGTTCCTGTAACTGTGTGAGGGATTGTACCATTTTTAATAACAACATGAATAAGGTTTTTCTTAGCATCATCAATACCTTTACGGATTGCATCAGGTACTTCCGCAGCTTTACCTAAGCCAACACCTACATGACCGTTGCCATCACCAACAACTACAAGGGCGCTGAAGGAAAAACGACGACCACCTTTTACAACTTTGGCTACGCGGTTGATGAATACTACTCTTTCTTTAAGATCAAGAGTTGTGTAATCAATTCTTGCCATGTCTATAGTTCCTCCTTCTTAGAATTTTAAGCCTGCTTCACGAGCGCCTTCTGCAAGGGCTGCTACACGACCATGATAAATGTAACCACCGCGATCGAATACTACTGTATCGATACCTGCAGCGATTGCTTTTTTCGCAACAGCTTCACCAACTGCTTTAGCAGCAGCTACGTTACCGCCGTAGGAAAGATTTAATTCTTTATCTTGAGAGCTAGCAGATACGATTGTTTTGCCAGCTACGTCATCAATGACTTGAGCATAAATATTGCTTAGAGAACGGAATACGTTCAAGCGAGGACGTGCAGCCGTACCGGAAATGTGACGACGTAAACGTAAATGACGTTTTGCACGAGCAATTTTGCGTTTGGATGTTCCTGCCAAGATGTCCACTCCTTTCTAATGTAAACTGTTATTACTTACCTTTAGCGCCAGCTTTACCTGCTTTACGACGAACAACTTCGCCTTCGTAACGGATACCTTTACCTTTGTAAGGTTCTGGTTTTCTCCATTTACGGATATCAGCTGCTACTGCACCAACAACTTCTTTGTCTGCGCCTGTAACAACGATTTTATTAGGAGCTGGAACTTCGATTGTAATACCAGCAGGAGCTTCCATCTCAACTGGATGGGAGAAGCCCAATGTTAAAGCAAGTTTGTTACCTTGCTTAGCTGCTCTGTAACCAACGCCATTGATTTCTAAAGTTTTAGTAAAGCCTTCATGTACGCCTGTTACCATATTTGCAACAAGAGCACGAGTTAAACCGTGTAAAGAACGGTGTTCTTTTCCATCGCTAGGACGAGTTACTGTGATTACGTTATTTTCTACAGTAATGTTGATGTCTGGATGGAAAGTACGAGTTAATTCACCTTTTGCACCCTTAACTGTTAACGTATGCTCGTTTTGAGATACTGTTACGCCAGCTGGGATCTCGATAGGCATTCTACCGACACGTGACATTCTTTCTACCTCCTATTGCTATGATTACCATACGTAAGCAATTACTTCGCCACCTAAGCCTTCTTTACGAGCTTGTTTGTCGCTCATAATGCCTTTAGATGTAGAAATAACTGCAATACCTAAACCGCCAAGTACACGAGGAAGTTCTTCCTTTTTCGCGTATACACGTAGGCCTGGTTTAGAGATACGTTTAATACCGGTAATTACTTTTTCATTATTAGAACCATATTTCAATGTTACTTTCAAAGTAGCATGTTTTTCATTTTCAACTGTTTCAACTTCCTTAACGAAACCTTCGTCTTTAAGGATAGCTAATACAGCAGCCTTCATTTTAGAAGCAGGGATTTCAACTGTTTCATGAAGTGCAGAGTTTGCATTACGGATGCGAGTCAGCATATCCGCAATTGGATCTGTCATTACCATCTTCTAAAAACCTCCTCTCGTTATCCTATTACCAACTAGCTTTTTTCACGCCAGGGATTTGTCCTTTGTACGCCAATTCACGGAACGCAATACGGCTAATACCGAATTTACGCATATAACCATGAGGACGACCTGTTAAGTTGCAACGATTGTGCAAGCGTGTTGGGGATGCGTTGGCAGGTAATTTGGATAAACCTTCATAATCGCCTGCTGCTTTTAACGCTTCGCGTTTTGCTGCATATTTTGCAACGATACGTGCACGTTTTTTCTCACGTTCGATCATAGATTTTTTAGCCATCTATCGTTTCCTCCTAATTATTTTTCAAAAGGCATGCCGAATTGTGCCAATAATTCACGAGCTTCTTCGTCAGTGTTAGCTGTTGTTACGAAGATGATATCCATACCTGTAACACGTTCAACTTGATCGTATTCGATTTCAGGGAAGATTAATTGCTCTTTAAGGCCTAATGCGTAGTTACCACGGCCGTCAAACGCTTTAGCGCTGATACCACGGAAGTCACGTACGCGAGGCAATGCCGCATTAATCAATTTATCGAGGAATTCGTACATGCGTTCGCCACGAAGAGTTACTTTTGTGCCAAGAGGCATACCTTCACGAACTTTGAAGTTCGCAATGGATTTTTTCGCGCGAGTTACAACTGGTTTTTGACCAGCAATGATTTCTAAATCTTTAACAGCAGAATCCAATGCTTTGGAGTTACCAACAGCATCGCCTACGCCGATATTGATTACGATTTTTTCTAATTTAGGAATTTCCATTACGTTTCCATATTGGAATTTCTCTTGTAAAGCCTTCTTAATTTCAGAAGTATATTTTTCTTGTAAACGAGACATTTTGTAAAAGACCTCCTTTCCTTATCAATTAAAGTTTAGCGCCACTTTTAACAGCTACACGAACTAAAGAACCATTTTCCTCAACTTTTTTAGTACGAGTTGGAACTTTTTGCTCAGGATCTAACACCATTACGTTAGAAGCATGGATTGTACCTTCTTTTTCGATGATGCCACCTTGAGGGTTCGCTTGGCTAGGTTTCGTATGACGTTTAACTAGGTTAAGACCTTTTACAGTTACTCGTTCTTTTTTGATATCAACAGCGATGATTTCGCCTTGTTTACCTTTTTCCTTGCCGGAGATAACAACAACTGTATCACCTTTTTTAACATGTAGTTTTTGGGACATGTTGAGCTCCTCCTTCTTATAACACTTCTGGAGCAAGGGAGATAATTTTCATGAAGTCTTTTTCACGAAGTTCTCTTGCTACAGGTCCGAAAATACGTGTTCCGCGAGGGCTTTTGTCGTCTTTAATAACTACAGCAGCGTTCTCATCGAAACGGATATAGGAACCATCTTGACGACGGATGCCTTTTTTAGAACGAACAATAACGGCTTTAACTACGTCGCCTTTCTTGACAACGCCACCGGGTGATGCATCTTTTACAGAAGCAACGATTACGTCACCAATATTGCCAAATTTACGGTAAGAACCGCCCATCACTTGGATGCACATAATGCGTTTCGCACCAGTGTTATCGGCAACATTCAAAATTGTTTGTTGCTGGATCATGACTTTTCCTCCTTACATCACTGATTATTTTTGTCTTTCAATAATTTCTACAACTCTCCAACGTTTATCTTTAGATAATGGACGAGTTTCTACGATTTTTACGATATCGCCAACTAAGCATTCGTTATTTTCATCATGAGCTTTAAAACGTTTGCTTGTTACCATTGGCTTGCTATATAATTCGTGAGGTACTTTACGATCGATTTGTACAACAACTGTTTTATCCATTTTGTTGCTTACAACTTTACCTACACGTGCTTTTCGTACATTTCTTACTTCTGCCACGACTTTAAGCCTCCTATTCAATCCAAACAAAATTTGTTATTATGCGTTACCTTTAATTTCTTCTTCTCGTTGTACAGTTTTGATACGAGCGATAGTTTTTTTAACTTCACGGATACGCATTGGATTTTCTAATTGACCAGTAGCGAGTTGAAAACGTAGGTTAAACAACTCTTCTTTCAATTCGGAAACTTTAGTGTTCAACTCGGCAGCGCTCAAATTGCGAATGTCATTAACCTTCATTTACGTCACCACCCAATTCTTTACCCTTAACAACGAACTTCGTTTTGATTGGAAGTTTATGGCTTGCAAGACGCATAGCTTCACGAGCCACTTCTTCTGCCACTCCGTTCATTTCAAACATTACACGTCCTGGGCGAACTACTGCTACCCATTTTTCTGGAGAACCTTTACCGGAACCCATACGAACGCCTGCTGGTTTTGCAGTGATTGGTTTATCAGGGAAAATTTTAATCCAAACTTTACCACCACGTTTAATGTAACGTGTCATAGCAATACGGGCTGCTTCGATTTGACGGTTTGTGATCCAAGATGGCTCTAATGCTACTAAACCGAAATCACCATGAGCAACTTTGTTACCACGCATTGCACGGCCTTTCATACGACCGCGGAATTGTTTACGATGTTTTACGCGCTTTGGAATTAGCATTAGTTGTCACCTTCTTCCTTTTTAGATGTTTGTTTAGCTTCTGGCAAAACTTCACCTTTGTAGATCCATACTTTAATACCGATGCAACCATATGTTGTATGTGCTTCTGCTGTTGCATAGTCGATATTAGCACGAAGTGTGTGAAGTGGAATGGAACCTTCACGGTAAGATTCGCTACGAGCGATCTCTGCACCGCCAAGACGACCGGATACCATTACTTTGATACCTTTAGCGCCTAAACGCATAGTACGTCCAACTGCTTGTTTCATTGCGCGACGGAAGCTTACACGGCGTTCCAATTGTCCCGCAATGCTTTCAGCAACAAGTTGAGCTTCCATGTCTACTTGTTTAATTTCAGCAATATTTACATCGATTTGTTTATCTGTGAAACGTTTTAATTCTTTACGGATATCTTCGATACCTTGTCCACCTTTACCGATAACCATACCTGGTTTAGCTGTGTGGATTGTTAATTTAATACGTTTATTTGTACGCTCAATTTCAATGCGGGAAATACCAGCAATGAAAAGTGTTTTCTTCAAGAAGTTACGAATTTTAACGTCTTCATGAAGGTTAGATGCGAAATCTTTATCAGCATACCATTTTGCGTCCCAATCTTTTACGATACCAACACGCAAGCCATGTGGATTTACTTTTTGACCCACTCTGTTTCCCTCCTTCGATTAAGCTCTTTCTTTAACAACTACTGTTACGTGGCTAGAACGTTTCAAAATTTTGAAAGCCTGTCCACGGGAACGAGGATGAATGCGTTTCATTGTTGGGCCTTGATCAACGAAGATCTCGGACACATAAAGATTATCTACATTCATATCAAAATTGTGTTCTGCATTTGCAATAGCAGATGTCAAAACTTTAGTTACTACATCGGCGCCAACTTTCGGAGTAAACTTCAAGATGGCAAATGCTTCGCCGATGTTTTTACCGCGCACTAAATCTGCAACGATGCGGATTTTACGAGGCGCAATACGAATATGTCTAGCGATTGCTTTTGCTTCCATGTTAAATCCTCCTATTTTCTGCCTGTAGTTTTTTCGTCCTTACCATGTCCTTTATAAGTACGTGTAGGAGCGAACTCACCTAATTTATGACCTACCATATCTTCTGTAATGAATACAGGTACATGTTTGCGACCATCATGCACAGCAATCGTATGGCCTACAAATTGTGGGAAAATAGTAGATGCACGGGACCAGGTTTTTACTACTTTTTTATCATTAGTTTCATTTAAGGCATCAATTTTCTTCAGAAGAGATTCTGCGACAAAAGGGCCTTTTTTAATTGATCTGGACACTGTTATATCTCCTTCCTATATCCTATTTTGTACGACGTTTAACGATTAGCTTGCTAGAAGCTTTCTTTTTATCGCGAGTTTTAACGCCATGAGCTGGTTTACCCCAAGGTGTAACAGGATGTTTACGACCTACTGGAGATTTACCTTCACCACCACCATGTGGATGGTCACAAGGGTTCATTGTAACACCGCGGTTGCCAGGACGAATGCCTTTCCAACGTTGACGGCCAGCTTTACCAATAGTGATATTTTCATGGTCAATGTTAGATACAACACCTACTGTAGCACGGCATTCTACACGTACACGACGAAGTTCACCAGATGGTAAACGAAGTAATGCGTAGTTGCCTTCTTTCGCCATTAATTGAGCGGAAGTACCAGCAGAACGAACGATTTGTCCGCCTTTACCGATTTTCATTTCGATGTTGTGTACTTGAGTACCCAATGGGATATTAGCCAATGGTAACGCGTTACCTGGTTTAATATCGGATTCAGGACCGGAGTAAACTACATCACCCACTTTAAGACCATGTGGAGCAATGATATAACGTTTTTCGCCATCTGCATAGTTTAACAATGCGATACGAGCACTACGGTTAGGATCGTATTCGATTGTAGCTACGCGAGCTGGGATATTATCTTTAGTACGTTTGAAGTCAATAATACGGTATTGACGTTTATGACCGCCACCTTGATGACGTACTGTCATTTTACCAGTGTTATTACGACCACCTTTAGAAGTTACTTTCGCGAGCAAGGATTTTTCAGGTTTGCTTGCTGTAATTTCAGTAAAGGCAGACACTGTCATAAACCGACGACCAGCGGAGTACGGTTTAAATGATTTAATTGCCATTATTGGGCCTCCTTACTAGACTCTTATACACCTTCAAATAATTCAATAGTTTCGCCAGCTTTTAGAGTTACGATAGCTTTTTTGTAATCGCTACGTTTACCCATTGTGCGACCCATGCGTTTAGTTTTTCCTAATACACGGATTGTGGCTACTTTTTCTACTTTTACGTTGAAGATTGATTCAACAGCTTTACGGATTTCTACTTTGTTCGCATTCAAAGGAACTTGGAAAGTGTATTTGTTTTCTTGCATTAACAAAGTTGTTTTTTCTGTAATGATTGGACGAATTAATACATCAAATTTGTTCATTATCCAAGCACCTCCTCAATTTTTGCAATAGCACCTTCAGCGATGAAGAGTTTGTCGTGATGCAATAAATCGAAGATATTGATGTTCGTGTATGGAAGCGCTTTTACACCTTGAATGTTACGAGCGGACAATTCCACATTTACATCACCATCAGTGATGAAAAGAACTTTTGCGTCACCAACTTTGAAGTTGTTAAGAACGTTTAATACTTCTTTAGTTTTTGGTGCAGCTAATTTCAATTCGTCGATTACGAACAATTCGCTGTTATTTACTTTATCAGATAATGCAGATTTAACTGCTAAGCGTCTAGCTTTACGAGGCATAGCTTTGTAGTAGCTACGTGGTTGTGGACCAAAAGTGATACCACCACCTACCCAAATTGGGGAACGGCTAGAACCAGCACGAGCACGGCCTGTACCTTTTTGTCTCCAAGGTTTTTTACCGCCACCGCGTACTTCTCCTCGAGTTTTTGTTGCATGTGTACCAAGTCGTTCGTTAGACAATTGACGAACTACGGCTTGATGCATAACAGCAGCGTTTACTTCAACACCGAATACTGCATCATTCAACTGGATTTCTCCGACCTTAGCGCCGGACATGTTGTATTTAGTTACTGTTGGCATTATGTATCCTCCTTTCGACAATTAGTTATTTAACAGGTTTTACTGTGTTGCGAACCATCACTAGGCTACCTTTAGCACCAGGGATGCCACCTTTGATTAATAAAAGGTTACGTTCAGTATCAACTTTTACAACAGATAGACGTTGTACAGTAACTCTGCCACCACCCATTTGTCCAGGAAGTTTTTTACCTTTAAATACTTTACCGCCGCCACCGGAGATCATTGGACCGATGGAACCTGGTTCACGATGAGATTTGGAACCATGAGTTTCAGGACCACGGCTAAAGTTATGACGCTTGATTGTACCAGCGAAACCTTTACCTTTACCTGTACCCACAACATCTACTAGCTCACCTTCTGCGAAGATATCAGCTGCCAGAGTTTGGCCCACTGTGTAATCAGTTGCTTCAGCAAGGCGAAGTTCACGAAGATATTTAACTGGCGCTACGCCGGCTTTATCGAACTGGCCTTTTACAGGTTTAGTTAAATGTTTTTCTTTAATGGAACCGTAACCAAGCTGTACTGCATTGTAACCGTCGGATTCAACAGTTTTTACTTGCACTACTACGCTAGGTGTAGTTTCCACTACAGTGACAGGAACTAGTTTGCCTTCAGTTGTGAAGACTTGAGTCATTCCTAACTTTTTACCCAAAATAGCTTTAGACATAATCGCACCTCCTTATTTCTTATAATTTTATTTCAATAGATACACCAGCTGGCAAATCTAAGCGAGTGATTGCATCTACTGTTTTCGAATTTGGTTCAATAATTTCTACTAAGCGTTTATGTGTACGCATTTCGAATTGTTCACGGGAATCTTTGTTAACATGTGGAGAACGAAGAATCGTGAAAATGTTTTTTTCAGTTGGCAATGGAATTGGTCCAGAAACCAATGCGCCATTGCGTTTTGCAACTTCTACGATGCGTTGCGCACTTTGATCTAATGCTTTGTGATCATATGCTTTTAAGCGAATACGAATTTTTTGTTGTTTTGCCATTGTTATATATCTCCCTTCGTCCATTTCCAGAATGAACTGCTCCATAGAAATTCTCCCTCGCAAGGGCAACCTTCTATATCATAGTTTATACACAACCTAAGAGCGGCAGGACTGCCGCTCCTTGATTGCACGGTTTATATAGATAATCTATCAGTTAGATTATGCTTCGATAGCTGTAACAACACCAGCGCCTACTGTATGGCCACCTTCGCGGATCGCGAAACGTAAGCCTTCTTCAATAGCGATTGGAGTGATAAGCTCGATGTTCATAGTGATGTTATCACCAGGCATACACAT
>NZ_RQVD01000014.1 GCF_003992055.1 Veillonella sp. CHU740 | reverse complement strand
CATATATGACTCACCCTTTCTTAATTGTGTGGTTACTTTTATGATACGGTTTGAGTTTGTATATGTCTATTTTATTGTAAAAAAAGAATGTTGGCGACTACTCTTATATGAGTAGCCCCAACATTTATTATAGAGCCCAAAGGTAGATTTAGGAATATGTCGTGCTCTTTTTGCGTTGTCATTACTTTAGCAAAGGGGAACACCATAGACTTCTACGAACAACTGCGTTCAAAGGTGTATAAATGATTCTTAAGATTACGACAGATTCCTCTATAAACTGATCAAACTAAGAGCGATCCGGAATATGTCGTATTTTTTGATATTAGCCTATATGTGACATTATTTGGTGTTAGTATAAAGTATATGAACACCATAGATGTAAGCTTTCAATCGTGGTTAGGATAGTAGAAGATAGTGTGGTATACTTAAGACTCTGATTAATAATAAAAAACTATAAGAAAGGAAGGATTTTTATATGATTCATTTTTTATTGCGTAGTAAACCTACGTATGTTAATTTTGGTATGTTGGTGTTACGATTAGCTCTTGGTATTTCTATGGCCTACCATGGATATTTAAAGTTCTTGAGTGGAGCAGAAGGTTTATATAAGGTAGGTTCAATGTTAGCGCCTTTGGGGGTAAGTGGCTCCTATGAATTACTGGGTACTTTTGCAGCTTTTAGTGAACTATTAGGAGGCATATTAGTTGCTTTAGGACTATTTACTCGGTTAGGTAGCCTACTATTAGTGGGAGTTTTATTTACAGCTACTATGTTACATGTAGACACAGGGTTCTTTTCCTGGGATTATCCGTCTCAAATGGGATTTGCGGCTTTAGCAATTTTCTTTATGGGCGGTGGACGCTATAGTATAGATGCAGCTCTATTTGGGAAGTAACTTGTTGTACTATGTAGCCTGTGGAGATCTAAACTGTATATGGCAAAGGGAAGCCCATGTCATACTCCTTCTCAAACGGTATTTCATAATATTTGTTGAGGAGCATGCCATGGGCTTTTTGTGTTTGTACAAATTAGATAGTAAGGAACGCCAGAAGTCTACTGCGCTCAATTGTGTTTCTTAAGGGGGAGCACGCCTTGGGCTTCTTGTATTTGTGTGATTTAGGTAGTAAGGGACGTCACAAGGCTACTACGTGCAACTTCTTTTTTTAGGTAAAGATTGTATTTTATAAGGTATATATTTTATTTTAATATATACATTCTATAGAATCTTTACAATTCTATAGAATGTATGTTACAATACGTTACGGTATTCATATACTATCGGTATTTGAGGACACATTAGTATCTCCATCTTTCATAGAGAGGAGATCTTGTTATAGTTTAGACTCAACTGTGTGAGCCTTATACTAAGATATTAAACATTGAATGCCTATTGTTTGACATATTGCTATGTTACAGAAAGAGGCTGTTGCATAGTGTATTACAAATAGATTGAGGAGTTATGATGAACGCAAAAACAACACCATTTACAAAAGAACAATTAGAAACGATTATTGCCCAATATCCAACGCCATTCCACATATATGATGCGAAGGGCATTATGGACAATATGTGCGCATTTTTAGATGCTTTCAGCTGGGCCCCTGGATTCAAACAATATTTTGCTGTGAAAGCAACACCAAATCCATACATTATGAAAATGATGAAAGAAATTGGTGTTGGTGCTGATTGCTCATCTATGGCAGAATTAATTCTAAGTGAAAAGGTAGGTATCACTGGAGATGATATTATGTTTTCCTCTAATGATACGCCATACGAAGAATATAAAAAAGCAATAGAATTAGGTGCTATTATCAATTTAGATGATATTACGCACATAGCTTACTTGGAACAGCATGGTGAGTTACCAGATCGATTCTGCTTCCGTTACAACCCAGGTTCTTTGAAAGAAGGTGGTAACACCATCATCGGCCTTCCAGAAGAAGCCAAATATGGGATGACAGAAGAACAGATTATGGAAGCCATCAACTACCTAAAAGGAAAAGGTATCACTAACTTTGGTTTACATACGATGGTAGTGTCTAATGAATTAGATATTGATGGATTAGTAGGTACAGCTGAATTAATGTTTAACCTAGCATTACGTGTGAAAGAACAAACGGGTGTTGAAGTATCCTTCATCGACCTTGGCGGTGGTATTGGTGTTGCCTATAAACCAGAACAAACCCCAGTAGATTACAAAGTGCTAAGTGCAGGCGTTAAAGAAGCGTATGATCGTTTGATTCTAGGTACAGGTCATAGTCCTATTCAATTAGCGTATGAATGTGGTCGTATGGTAACAGGACCTTATGGTTATTTAGTAGCTACGGCGATTCATAAAAAAGATATTTATAAACATTACATTGGTTTAGATGCATGTATGTCTAACTTGATGCGTCCAGCTTTATATGGATCTTATCATCATATTACAGTGATGGGTAAAGAAAATGAACCTGCTACAATGACCTATGATGTAACTGGATCTTTATGTGAAAATAACGATAAGTTTGCCATTGATCGTCAATTGCCAAAAATAGATATGGGCGACCGCATTGTGATTCATGATGCAGGTGCACATGGACATGCAATGGGCTTTAATTACAATGGTAAATTGCGCTCCGCTGAATTGTTATTACATGAAGATGGTAGCGTTACAGAAATTCGCCGTGCAGAAACGCTTGATGATTATTTTGCTACGTTAGATTTCTCTAAGTTATAATAGATATATTTATATGTTATCTGTAGAGTGAATTTCGTATACGGTTCATGAATGTAAATAGTATACATAGTGTACGTCGAATTGGAGGCAACTACTATTGTAGTCGCCCATGATGAGGAGTAGGTCTATGTATACTATTTTTTATTAAAGTTTTAGAATAAATTATAGTTATATCCCTAAAAATTAAAGGGAATAGCATTTACAATATTGAGAAAATTCAGTATAATAAATATTGTTGAGTCTCTTGGTAGAGAATTAAAATTTCAATATACTATAAATGAATAGGTGATATATAAAATTATCATCAATATCATAGTAAAATAGTAGAAATTAGCTTGCGGTTCCAGTCTATACACGGTATAATACAGATAGTATATTTACTATTTTAGATGTAAGCCAAAGTGGCGTTCTCATACTATGAATATGACAGCGGATTACACTTTGGTGGAATCCGTTTTTTTACGGCATTCGATACAATCTAAGACCTAACTAGTCTTCTTTTTTATATAATAGCTTATTTGATAAGGAGTGACATACGTGGCAGAATTACTTCGCGTAGACAATGTACGTGCCTCTATTGAAGAGAAAGAAATCTTAAAAGGCATCAATTTAACAATTAATAAAGGTGAGATCCATGTAGTAATGGGCACGAATGGTGCAGGTAAATCTACATTGGCCAATGTAATCATGGGCAACCCTGCTTATGAAGTAACAGAAGGTTCCATCGTATTCGACGGTGAAAACATTACAGAAGAAGCTGTAAACGATCGTGCAAAAAAAGGCATTTTCATGTCCTTCCAACATCCAATTTCTGTACCTGGTATTACAGTAGAAAACTTCATCCGTACAGCTAAAAATACAATTACTGGTGAAAACGTACGTGCTTTAGCTTTCAAAAAAGAATTGAAAGCTAAAATGGAAGAGTTATCCTTCGATACATCCTATGCAAATCGTTATGTAAATGAAGGCTTCTCTGGTGGCGAAAGAAAGAAAAATGAAATTCTTCAAATGTCCATTTTGAATCCTAAATTGGCTATCCTTGATGAAACTGACTCTGGCCTTGACGTAGATGCTGTTCGTATCGTATCTGAAGGTGTAAATCGTTTCCATAATGAAGAAAATGCAGTGCTAATCATTACTCACCATAATCAAATTCTTCAAAAATTACAACCTAACTATGTACACATCTTAATCGATGGTCGTATTGTAAAAACTGGTGGCCCTGAACTAGTTCGTGAAATCGAAGAAAAAGGCTACGACGCATACAAAAATTTAGCATAGGAGGATCTCATGGAAGCGAGAAAGAAAACTCAAATTGAGGAGATGGATCGCGGCGTCTATGACATTCGTAATGAATTTGAATTCTCCTATAAATCAGAAGCTGGTTTAACAGAAGATATCATTCGTGAAATGTGGGCCAATAAAAATGAACCACAATGGATGTTAGATTTCCGTTTAAAATCTCTTGAAATTTACAATAAACTAGATGTGCCTAACTGGGTACCTGATATTAGTGCTTTAAATATGGCCGATATCGTTACCTATGTAAAACCTAAAATTGATATGAAAGAAGACTGGAATGAAGTTCCAGATGACATTAAAGAGACATTTGACCGTCTTGGTATCCAAGAAGCTGAAAAAACTTCTTTGGCTGGCGTAGGCGCTCAATATGACTCTGAAGTTGTATATCATAGTATTCAAGAAGACTTGATTCGTCAAGGCGTTGTGTATACTGATATGCAGACAGCACTACACGAACATGAAGATATTGTAAAACAATATTTCATGACATTAGTGCCACCTACGGATCATAAATTTGCGGCTTTACATGGTGCAGTATGGTCTGGTGGTTCCTTCGTATATGTGCCAAAAGGGGTGACTGTGGATATTCCATTGCAGTCTTACTTCCGTTTGAATGCACCAGGAGCAGGTCAGTTCGAGCATACGTTAATCATCGTAGAAGAAGGGGCAAAAGCACACTTTATCGAAGGTTGTTCTGCTCCAAAATACAATGTAGCTAACTTACATGCTGGTTGCGTTGAATTATTTGTAAAAGATAATGCTACTTTGCGTTATTCTACTATCGAAAACTGGTCTAAAAATATGTACAACTTGAATACAAAACGTAGCCGAGTTGGTAAAAATGGTACTATTGAGTGGGTATCCGGTTCCTTTGGTTCTGCTGTATCTTGCTTGTATCCTATGAGTATCTTAGCTGGTGAAGGGGCGCATTGTGAATTTACAGGCGTTACATTTGCTGGTGAAGGTCAATACTTAGATACAGGAGCGAAAGTAATTCATGCGGCACCACATACAACAAGTAATGTAAACTCTAAATCTATTTCTAAGAGCGGTGGTACAGCGATTTACCGTGGTGTATTAAACATCGGTAAAAATGCAGACCATTCTAAAGCAACCGTATCTTGTGAATCTTTGATGTTGGACCAAGAATCTCAATCCGATACCATTCCATCTATCACTATTGAAAATGATAATGTCGATTTAGGACATGAAGCAAAAATCGGTCGTATTTCCGATGAGGCTATTTTCTACTTGATGACTCGTGGTATTAGTGAAGAAGAAGCGAGAGCTATGCTAGTGCGTGGTTTCGTGGAACCAATTTCTAAAGAATTACCATTGGAATACGCTGTTGAAATGAATAATTTAATTACCTTAGAACTTGAAGGTTCTATCGGTTAGGAGGTTAAGATGAGCAAGACATTACATTTTAATGAATTGCCTAGACCGACTTTCCGTTGGTTAAAGGTAAATCATACAGAAGGCAATGTATGGGCTGGTACGGAACGTGCAACGGTAACAGTAGAAGGATCCAAGCACATTGTAACAGACATTACAAATAAAGAATTATTAGAGTCCTCTTATGAAGGTGTTCATGCTGGTGCGTTGCGCGATGCATCTCATCACTTTACACATGGCTATCACATTCAAGTGCCAGCCGGTGCTAAAGAAGCATTGACGATTGTCCTTGATGTACAAGGTGCTGTCAGTGAAAGAACACGCCTACAAATTGAAGCTGAAAAAGACTCTACCTTAGAATTAACGCTTTGCTTGAAAGGTGAAGCTACTGATGGTCATGTGGGATTACTTTCAGAAATCGTATCCCACACAGGGGCCTCTGTAGTATTCAAAAAAGTGCAATTGTTGACTGGTAAAGTGCAACAATTTGAACATCGTTATACACGAGTAGAAGAATCTGGTCATGTAGAGTTCATCAACATCGAGTTGGGTGGATCTGAAAACTTCTTGAATTACCAAGAGGATTTAGTAGGTGACTACGCTGAAGTAGAACATGATTTGGGATACTGTGGCAATGATACACAAGTATTTGATATCGCTATGTTAATGAAACATATCGGTAGAAAAACAATTAGCAATATTAATAATTTAGGTGCATTGAATGGATCTTCCAAGAAATCATTCCGTGGAACCTTAGATTTCTTGCGTGGTAGTATCGCATCTGAAGGTGCAGAAGAAGATACATGTTTGTTACTAACACCTCAAGTTAAATCTATCTCTTTACCATTGTTATTATGTAAAGAAGATAATGTATCTGGTAATCACGCATCCAGTGCTGGTCAATTAGATCAAGCGAAATTATTCTATTTAATGAGCCGTGGTTTCAACGAAGAGGAAGCAAAACACATCATCGTAGAATCTATGTTACGACCATTGATTGATCGTATTGGCCATGAAGAAATGGAAGAAGCTGCCTTAGCAGTACTACAACAAAAAATATAATTGAGAGGGATAGTATGAAACCAATAGCAGAGGCATATAAAGATTTTCCAATTTTAACAAGAACCCATCGTGGTAAACGCATTGCATACTTGGATAGCGGTGCCACTACACAAATTCCAGTGCCAGTGATGAAAGCGTTAGAAACACATATGGCAAATCACAATGGGAATCCACATCGTGGGGCCCATGTGTTGGCTATGGAAGCATCCGAGGCCTATGAAGGTACTCGTGATGTGGTGCAACGATTTATTAATGCTCGTAAACGTGAAGAAATTATCTTCACTCGTAACACGACAGAAAGCTTGAACTTAATTGCTCATTCTTACGCTTTGAAACATATTAAGGCAGGCGATAAAATCGTCATTACTGTGGCAGAGCATCATGCGAATCTTGTGACTTGGCAGTTTGTATGCCGTGTGACAGGTGCAACATTGGAATATATGTACCTAGACGAAACTGGTCACATCAAAGATGGTGAAATGGATAAAATTGATGCATCTACTAAAATTGTATCCTTTGCCCATGTGAGTAATGTATTAGGTATGGAGTTTCCTGTAAAAGAGCTAGTGGAACGTGCTCATGCTGTTGGTGCTATCGCTATCCTAGACGGAGCGCAATCGGCTCCTCATCAAGCTATTGATGTACAAGCTTTAGATTGTGATTTCTTCGTTTTCTCAGGACATAAAATGTGTGCCTCTCAAGGTATTGGCGTTGTATATGGAAAATATCACTTACTAGAAGACATGGATCCATTCTTATTTGGTGGGGACATGATTGAATATGTGAAAGAACAAACTACCACATTCAATGAAGTACCTTATAAATTTGAGGCTGGCACACCTAATGCACATGGTGCTGTCACATTGAAAGCTGCTATTGAGTATTTGGAACAATTTGGTATGGATGCGATCCATGAATATGAACAAGAATTGGTGCGCTATGTATTACCAAAACTAGCGGCTATGCCTCATATTCATTTGCTAGGCAGTGCAAATCCAGAAGAAAAGCATGGCGTTATCGCTTTTACTGTGGATGACGTACATCCACATGATGTGGCAACAATTATGGATAGTCATGGGGTATGCTTACGTTCTGGACATCATTGTGCACAGCCATTAGGTGCATACTATGGTGTACCAGCATCCAACCGTATTAGTATGTACATATATACTAAAAAAGAAGATTTAGATCAATTTTTAGAAGCCCTGAAAACAGTTCGACCAACCATGGGCTTGTCAGAGTAAGGAGAACAATACCATGGAAATGGATCAAGTGTATACAGAACTGATTTTGGAGCACAACCAAGATAAGCGTAATAAACGTTTATTAGATGTTTTTACCGCTAGTGAGCATGGTCATAACCCAAGCTGTGGTGATGATTTAACATTGCAAGTGAATGTGGTAGATGGCATTGTAAAAGATGCTGCATATACAGGTTCTGGCTGTGCTATCAGCCAAGCATCGGCATCTATGATGATTGATGTCATTACTGGTAAATCTTTAGAAGAAGCATTCCAATTAGTGGATCTTTTCTTAGGAATGATTAAAAAAGAAGTGACAGATGAAGAAGAATTAGAAGCCTTAGAAGATGCCATAGCTTTACAAAATATTTCTAACATGCCTGCCCGTGTTAAATGTGCAGTGCTTGCTTGGCATACATTGCGTGAAGCATTGAAGAAATAAAAGGAAGGCTGCTACAGAATGACCTACATTCTTGAGCAGCCTTTTTTGTGTATCTAATAAAAAGATAGGCGATGTATATCGCCTATCCTATCATTTTTATGTTGATTGATTACCATTGTCCTTCTTGGTGCTCTTTTAAGAGTTTCACCACTCGAGGTCCACAACCTTTGCCACCGCATGCGCCGGTACCAGCACTAGTGCGCTCTCTAATTTTAGGGAATGTATCGCAGCCATCTAAGATTGCTTCTTTAATTGCTTTTCTTGTAATACTACGGCAAGTACAAACTTTTGTTAATTTATCTAAAATGGCCGTAGGAATTTGATTATCTTCCATACTGTCCTCCTATATATAGAAACTTTTCTATATATAGTATACTCTGCCATACAAGTATTGTAAAGAACTTTTAATGTGCATATGAAAGACAGTAGGGATATTATCGTATCGTAGTCTAAGAGAAGGCAATGGAGATATATTTAGCAGTAGGCATTGCCTAAATTGGTAGATACTATCGGGTGATATCATAGAAGACGAACCGAACAGTGGAAGTGATACAACAACTATAGATACCACATATAGTATTATGATAGATAATATATAGGAGTTATTATGATTTGTGTAATTTTTGATTTAGATGGAACCTTAACAGATTCTCGTGAGGGGATTCTTAAGTCTATTAAGTATGCTCTAGAAAAAATGGAGCAACCTATTCCCGATGAAAAAACATTGCAATTGTTTATTGGACCACCATTAACAGATTCTTTCCGGGATCACTGCCATATGACAGAAGAACAGATTGAAGAAGCCTATGGATATTTTAAAGAACGCTATGATGCTACTGGAAAATATGAAAATGCTGTGTACCCTCAAATTGAGGCTGCTTTGCAAGCATTGAGAAAAACAGGCGCTTATGTTGGTATTGCTACGGCAAAACCAGAGGAGCAAGCAAAAGATATTATTAAACATTTTAAATTAGACCAATACTTTGAAGTGATCCGAGGTGCGAATCGAGATATTGGTTTAATTCATAAGGAAGATATTTTACGCGAAGCTTTACAAGATATGAATACGATTACTGCACAGAAATATAAAATATCTCGTTGGTATATGGTGGGAGATAGAAAATATGATATGGAAGCAGCTAAACTTCACAACTGTGTAGCTATGGGAGTTTCCTATGGATATGGAAGTGTAGAAGAATTAGAGGCGGCAGGAGCTGATTATATTTGTGAGAATCCATCAGATTTAATAGTGAATATCGCTGTAGATACATTATTATAAATCAGATTTATGAGTAAGCCCATATATTCATAGTTTTGTATCTATTTTTGTGATACAATATATCGAATATATTTTTGTTTATTCTAAAACTATGGCAAAAGAAAATATGTTCGATATATAACCTGTAAGTAGAGTAGAAAATTTTATACGTACATACATATATATTGAAGAGCAATTCTGAAAAGAATAAAGAGGAAGGTTGAAACAAATTCAACCTTCCTCTTTTGGAATACATCTATACTTGTAAACGTCCATCAATCATGATAGGGACTTCTTTACCATCTTTTGTCAATCCCATTATCGTCATATGTTCATGACCAATCATAAAATCTGTATGGGCAAGGGATGTATTTAATCCATGATTACGCAATTCTTCTTGGCTCATACCATCGCTATTTTCCAGGCAAGTAGGATACGCAGCACCTAGTGCTAAATGACACGAAGCATTTTCATCATAAAGGGTCTCGAAGAAAATCATATTGGATTGGCTAATTGGAGAATAGTGATCTACAAGCGCTACTTCACCAAGGTAGCAAGAGTTTTCATCTGTTTCAATTAAATTAGTTAAATACTCTTTACCTTCTTTGGCACCATAATCTACAACTTTTCCATCTTTAAATGTAAAATAAAACTCCTCGATTTGATTGCCATCATAAATGAGTGGTTTTGTAGAATACACAGTTCCATTAGCACCTGCGTAATGAGGAGCTGTAAACACTTCCTCTGTAGGAATGTTAGCATCAAAGATAATCCCTTTTTTAGAGGCTTCTTTACCACCTAACCAAAGGTGACCATCGGGAAGGGCAATTGTCAAATCAGTACCATTTGGACATGTATAATGTAAGGATACTAACTGCAGATCATTTAATGTAGCTGTACGCTGTGCTAAACGGTTTAAATGGGTGGAGAAAGATTCATCTTCGGATACATTCTTCATACGACATAATGTAAAGATTGTATTCCATAGGCGATTTACTTTTTCATCATCAGTAGCTTCATAGCCTAATAGGTTAGCCCAAGTAAGGGTAGCCACAGAGGCAACACACCAAGTAAGACTAGAATCCATGATTGCTTCATGGTAAAATTTAGTTAATTTACTCATGCTGCGAGAAGATAAGGCAATTTTCTCAGAAGGAACGCCTTCGTAAGCAAATGGATTTGCACTAATTAAAGATAAAATACAAGCATTAGAGTCTACTATATGATGGTACATATCGGCGATCCAAGGAGCAGGATTAGCTAATACAGTATCCTTAGCGTGGGTTAAACGTGATTTTGCAGTGATAGTACTGCGCCAATTGATATGTACATCTTTTGCACCTAGTGCATAAGCTTCTTCTACCACAATATATACGAAGTCTTTGTTTTCAACATCTCCGTTGATAACTAACAACTGATCTTGTTGTAAATTAACTCCTTCTTGAAGCAATAAACGTGCATATTCTTGTAAATTTTCTTTCATATAACCTCCCAATATATACTGGTAGTAAATTTTAAAGGATACTACCGATGTATCACGAAATCTAACTAAGAAAGGTCGTGATACTATGAAACTATCAAGTAAAAAACGGAATATACTAATTGTAGTTATATTCCTAGTTTGTGTATGTGGGTACTATTCTATTATAGCAGATACATCGATGAAAGGCGATGCAGAATCAATTACAACAACTCATGAGGAAATTAGTAAAGAACATGGTAACAAAGAGAATCAGGATGCATCCAGTGAGAAGGGAAAAGTCTTAGTCTATGTTACAGGGGCTGTGGAAGAGCCTGGTTTGTATGAATTAACATCACCAGTCACAGTAAAAGCAGCCATAGAAGCGAGTAAAGGATTATTGCCGTATGCCGATGTCAATCGTTTGCATATGGAAGAGACTATTGATGAAAGCACACATCTCCATGTAGATTTTAACTTCCGTGGTAATCCAGAAGAATTGTTGAGAAGACAGAATATTTCAATTAATGATAGTTCAGAAGCAGAATTACAAAAGATATCTGGAATAGGGCCTAAGATGGCGAAAAAAATAGTGGACTATCGAAATGAACATGGACCATTCAAACAATTAGAAGATTTGAAACATGTAAAAGGGATAGGTCCTGCTTTGTATAAAAAGATTGTGGAGAAAGTACGATTATGAGACGTTGGATACCAAAACCAATTGATATAGGGAGCGGTAGCGTAATGGGGATGATATTAGGCATCTCCATAGCTCTTTATCATTATGAATATACTTCTTACTTGGCACAATGGGTTTGTATAGTTAGTATTTTGGGCATTGTATTCCAAATGAGCAAGTCATATTATGAACAGAGAACTGAACCAATTCGGACTAAGATTGCCTATTTGATGGGGATGTCAATGGTTGTCACAGTGTCGCTGGGTATGGGTTACATACGTGCAGATACTGTGATTAACTCGTATCATGAAGAGCGGCCCTTTTACTATGGAACACAGGGAATTTATCATATACAAGTAACTGGATCTCCTCAGGAGACAATGACTGTAGATGGCCTGATGACAGTTGTAGATGGCACTGTAGAAGGTCTCGCCATAGACAAAGAGAATAACTCTGAAACATTGCCAGCAAGTGGTAACATACGTGTTTATGTACGTGGAAGACCTTCTATCCATATAGGCGAACGATATCGGATAGAAGGTGTTGTTAAAGGTTTCACTTACTATGAACAGAGTGGTGCCATATCTATGAAAACGCGACATATTAACGATTCATTAGTAGGAACACTTTATGATGGTCAAATTGTAGGTTCATATAGAATAACGCCAACACGATGGGGGCATATCAAAGATAGTATCTTTGTCATATGGAATACAATGGATGAGATACATCATTGGATTGCTAAACAGTTTGAAGAACACTTAGATCCATCTATTGCTACTTTGGGAGCGTCCCTAGTCTTAGGTGGACAGTATGTCACATTACCAGAAGCAACAGTCAAGTTATTTAGTGAAACAGGCCTCATACATATTTTATCTGTATCAGGGTCACATATTGCACTATTATTTTTAATAATTTCATTCATTGTAAAACCGTTTTGTAAATCTAAGAGAACAGAGTTTTTAGTCACCACTAGTATGATACTTGTGTATTGTACAATTGTCGGATGGAGTCCACCTGTATTGCGAGCAGCTATGATGGGGATATTGGCTGGATATGTAGCTCTACATGGAGGAACATATAGAGCAATACAAGGGTTAGTACTTTCTGCGGTATGCTTACTATTGTGGAAACCTTTGTATGCTGTAGATATCAGTTTTATTTTATCCTTTGGATCCACCTTAGGAATTATTGGCTTATACCCTTATGTATATCGAATTTTTCCACCTAGTACTATTTCAAAAGCAATCGCCTTATGCATATCCGCACAGGTATTAATTTTTCCTGTGGAACTATATTATTTCTATAATGTGAGCTTCTTAAGTATTCTATCAAATCTTATAGTAGGTCCATTACTCGATATGGCAATTATTATAGGGCTTCTCTTGTCTGTACTTAATTCTATTGTTGTATGTACGTGGGGCTGGTGGGTTTTAGGCTTTATTCTGAAAGCAAGTGTAGCTCTTCTAGTGGCTATACGTGATTTAGGTGTATTATGGTCCCCGCCGATGCCAATTTGGTTAGTGTTACTATGGTATATGGGATTATCCTATGTATATTGGCTACTAGCACTAAAAGAACCAATACATCTGAGGTGGAATCGAATGGCTAGTGTTGGTTTGTTAGCATTGGGGGTACTACCACTAATGATATCCTATACGATGACTACAATTCACATAGTCCCTATCGCATTGCATTCAGGACCAGCTTGCATGGTGTATAAAACAGGTCTTCATAGAGAGGCGTATTTATATATAGACGCTAAGAATGGAGATATATCGCAACGTGATATGAAACAATGTGTAAATGTGTTACATCATAATGGATTTCAACAGTGGAATAGTCTATTCGTTGATGCCTATCAAAAGAGAAGTTCACATATAGATACATTGCGTACTTACTATGTGAAGGGACAAGAAAAAGAAGGAATACAATCTAACTGGTTAGTTGTATCTGAACATAAAAAAGATGGTTATGAAATCATAGTAAAAGGTAATCGTATATTTCATCTAAATCCAAGAAAAGAAGAGGAAAAAAGTACTGAAATAGTGTATAATACAAAGAGTAAAGCGAATACAATATATGGACTGACTTCTACAGAACGTTTATTAGAATATCAGCAAAAAGGGGCCAAACATTTTATAGTTTGGAATACATTGCACAGTCGGTTTGATGTGGAAGAAGGGGTATATATTGTAGGTAGTGACGAGGATAATATGTTTACACTATAAGAGGTGAAAGATGGTTACATTACTCTACGGAGATGAGCCACAGTTATTGGAAGAAAAAAAACAGAATCTCTTAAGTACCTATACAGATCGGACCTTGTTTACTTTACGTGAGGAACAAGGTCCTGATTATATTATGGGACAAGTGCAAGAAGTTTCTTTGTTTGGAGAGCCAAGAGTATTTCTACTTACTCATATACCTATCTTTGATAAGTCAAAGAAAAAGGCGAGCTCTGGATGGCAACAATTACGAGAGTTTCTCATACAATATGATGGTACAGATCCTATCCTTATTGTGTACCCTGAGTCCATCGATGGTCGATTGCAAGGGAATAAAGCATTTTTACAAGCTGTAGAATCCTATAAGTTTGAAAAGCTAGAAGGAGAGTCCCTCTTTCAGTGGATTCAAACCTATTGTAAAGAACATGGTAAAAAACTTGATACCCAAGGAATGTCTTACTTACGTGAAGTCGTAGATCTTTGGAAAGATGTTCCCTTAGGATTTTTACGAACTGATTTCGACCGTTTGTTTTTACTATTGGGTACGCATAAAAATATCACTAGAGAATTCTTAGAAGAACATTTGACAGATTTTGGAGACAAAAATATTTTTCGATTCAAAGAAGCTCTTATCAAAAAAGATGCTCGCACTTTGCTAGATTTATTTCCATCTATGTTAAAGAACAAATCTGTTGATATGGCGATGGCTTATGTTCATAATCAAATGCATTTGCAATTGATGGTAAGTGAATGTGCATTTTACGGATTATCACTGCCAGAAATTCAAAAGCTATTTAAGGAAAAGGGGATGCAAGTGAATCCGTACCCTGTTAAACTGGCATACGAAGCTAGGAAACATATTCAGATTCCAGCCGTGGCCCAGTTACTTCGTGAACTATACCGAATTACTTTAGGGAGTCGACAAGGTATGTTTGATATGAGTCAATTTCAAGACGTATGTTTAGCCTATTGTGCAAGTTAGGAGATTTATGAGAAAGCAAAAAATAGCAGCAATCGTAGCCGCATTTGCTCTATTAGGGGGCGCATCTGCAGCAGGAATTTTATGGCCTACAGGTCAAATTATTTATGGGTTACAGCTCAATGGACACTCTATATCTAATCAATCCCGTGAAGATGTAGAACAATATATTAAACAAGTGGAATCAGAAGCAAACACTAAATCCATCACAATTGTAGATTCAAGTGGCGGAAAGAAAACTATGAGTTTGCGTGAGTTGGGGATTACCGTAGATATAGTAGGGACCTTGACCGATAGTATTGATCATGGCTATGAATCTAATGTAGGTGAGTATGTATGGCATCGGATGCAAGCCATAGTGGGTGCAAAAAACTTGCCTATACGGTATAAAATGGATGGACCTACGGTTGAAAATTACCTGTTAGAATATGCAAAATCTATGGGGGAAACAGGATCAAATGCGACAATTACTTTAGAGGGTGATACCATTGTCCATCATTCTGCAAAAGTAGGTCGTAAGTTAGATATTCCAGCTACTATCAAACGATTGCAAGAACAGTTACAAGAAGGAAATGTAGAAACATTGGACCTTGTTATTAATGAAGCTGCACAGCCTACAATTCAGGATAAAGATTTAGAGAGCATTACCAATGTATTAGGGACATATACGACTCACTTTGATAGTTCCAATACCAATCGTGCTCATAATATTCACTTAGCAGGACAAAAAATTCATCAAACGTATATACCAGCAGGTGGTGTATTCTCCTTTAATGAAGTCGTAGGTGAGAGAACTGCAGAAGCTGGCTATGATGATGCGCCTGTGTTTGTTGGAGGACGTCTAGTGCCTGGTATTGGTGGAGGTATTTGTCAAATCAGTTCTACTTTGTTCAATAGTGCTTTATTGGCAGGTATGGATATTGTAGAAAGAGATACACATTTTGCTCCAGTATCCTATATCCCAGTAGGCCTTGATGCGACAGTAGCATGGGGGTATATTGACTTTAAATTTAAAAACCCATACTCACATCCTATTTATGTGATTACCGAAGAAGGTAATGGATATGTGAAAATTTCAATATTAGGAGCTAAAGAGGATGTTCCGCAGTCTGTGTCTATTACGAAAAGTAATGAACGTACAGTTCCAAATCAAGTGATAGAACGCGTAGATCCTAATGCCACAGAAGATGTTGTGGAATCAGCAGGACATGCAGGAATCTCTGTAGATACGACTAGAACAATTACCTATGGTGATGGTCGTACAGCTACGTATACATTTAACTCTTACTATGAACCAGTAGAATCTGTTGTGGTGAAAGCTGGTAAACCTAAGCAAAAAGATGTGAAAGAGGCGAAAGAAGATCAGAAACAAGAGGGGTCTCAAACAAAGGGAAAAGAGCAGCCTAAAAAGAGCGAAAACAATAAGCGATAAAGCATAATTGAGGTAGTATGAAACGATATCATTTGGTACGAAAAGGAAAAGGTCAAGCTGACTTTTACTTGTTTATAAAAGATGGAAAACTGCATATTGATCGTTCCAATCCTACCGATGAAATGATGAGTTTACACATACAAGACGTATATGCATCGATAGTACAGGATTGTAAGTTGGTGGAGACAGAAAAGGGCTATTGTATTCTACCAGTACAAACTGAATGGAATACGATGACTCATGATATAGAGATTGGTGCTCCTGAAAGCTTTGATTTAGATGCCTATGACCAGTATCTAGATGAAATGGACATGTATCTTGATTGCCAAGGAGAGGTTGAATCTTCAGCATATTTAGATAACCTATATGAAGAGCCGGTTGTGCGAGATAAGCCAATTCCAATGGTGCAGATTGAATCAACATCTCCGTATCCTCAGCGTAGAAAAAAAACTAGTACAGATGAGGGAATGCTATTAGGACAAGCATTTGACGAGCCAGATACGCATACAACAAATGATTTTTTTGTTAGAACCGGTGAAATTATCGTAGTATCTGGATCCTTTCACAATTTAGATATTCGTGAGTTACGACCTAAGGAAGATAGTAAAGCTGTACAAAAAGCTCGTGAAAAAGGTGAAGAGCCCAAAAAACGCTATTTGATTACGGGGCATCTGGTAGATGATCACAACAGTTTGTGTGTGAAACGATTTACGAGAGCCTCTGAAGATGGACCACAACTTTTTAAAATCCTAAAATCTGCTAAAAAAGTTCAGATTAAAGGAGAGGTCATCTATGATGAAGAGTATGTAAAGGATTATGTGTTGGATATGGAGTCTGTCCGACCGATTCCATCAGAATCTATAGAAGTACGCACTGAAAATCGTGAAGAAACACGAGTAGAATTACATTTACATACAAAAATGTCTGACAAAAATGCTCTTGTAGCGGTGAAAGATATTGTTAGCCTAGCTAAGGAGTGGGGGCACCCTGCTGTAGCCATTACAGATCACGGTGTTGTACAAGCGTTTCCAGAAGCACAAGCCTATGCCGCTGAAAAAGGAGTTAAAATTCTCTATGGAGTGGAAGGATATTTAATAGACCAAGAAGACCAAAAAACACCTAACCATATTATTATATTAGCTAAAAATATGGTGGGCCTTCGCAACCTGTATAAGATGATATCCATTAGTCATTTGAATTATTTTGACGAATATCCTCGGCTACCTCGAGAAGTCATTCTTGATCACAGAGAAGGCATCATTCTAGGCTCTGCTTGTAAAAAAGGAGAATTGATACAAGCGGTGGCACATGGAGCATCTGATGAAGAGCTACAGGATATTGCTAGATTTTATGACTATTTAGAAATTCAACCTCATGAATACTATAAAGACTTTATAAAGCTAGGACTATTGAAAACAGAAGAAGATTTGAAAGCAATCAATCATCGCATCGTTGATATAGGTCATGCTTTACAAATACCGGTGGCTGCCACGGGAAATGTACACTATTTACATCCAGAAGATAAACAATACCGTGAGATTATGCTAACGGCTTGTGATATAAAAGATGTAAAAGATAAGCCTTGTATGCACATGCGTACAACAGAAGAAATGTTACAGGAATTTTCGTATTTAGGGGAAGACATCGCTTACGAAGTGGTTGTGACCAATACAAGAGCAATTAATGATCGTATTGACCATATCGTGCCAATTCCTAATGGTACCTACTCGCCTAAAATTGAAGGGGCAGATAAAGCTCTTGAAGATATGTGCTATGCAAAAGCTAAGGCTATCTATGGAGACCCATTACCGAAAACAGTACAGGATCGGTTAGATTATGAATTAAAAAGTATCATTGGCAATGGCTTTGGTGTGTTGTATTATATCGCCCATAAATTAGTAAAAAAATCATTAGATGATGGATATTTAGTTGGTTCTCGTGGTTCCGTAGGTTCTTCTTTTGTAGCTACCATGGCTGATATTACAGAAGTAAACCCATTGGAGCCACATTATGTGTGTCCTCATTGCAAATGGAGTGAGTTTTATCTAAAAGGGGAATACGCTGGGGGCTTTGATTTACCACGTAGAGAGTGTCCAGAATGTGGTACACCACTCATAGCGAATGGTCATGATATTCCATTTGCTATTTTTATGGGGTTCCATGGAGACAAAGTGCCTGATATTGACTTGAACTTTTCTGGAGATTATCAGGGACGTGCACATAAATACACAGAAGAACTCTTTGGGCGCGATAATGTCTTTAGAGCGGGAACCATTGGTACGATAGCAGATAAAACAGCTGTAGGATATACATTTAAATATGCAGAAGCTAATGATTTACAAAAACGTCGCGCTTTTATTGAACGTTTGTCTACAGGATTTACGAAGGTAAAGAATACAACTGGGCAACATCCAGGGGGGATTATGGTTTGTCCTCGAGATATGGATGTACATCATTTTACGCCTGTCCAATATCCGGCTAATAAAAAAGAAAGTGGTATTATAACAACCCATTTTGATTATCACTCGATTGAAGGTCGTATGACTAAACTTGATATATTGGGTCATGATGATCCTACTATCATCAGGATGTTAGAAGATATGACAGGGGTACCTTCTACGAGTATTCCTTTCGATGACCCTGATACATTGAGTTTGTTTTCCTCTACGAAAGCATTAGGCTTAACCCCTGCACAATTACAAGGTGACAAAGTAGCAACGTTGGCTGTGCCAGAATCAGGAACAGGATTCGTACGGGCCATGTTGGAAGATTCAAAGCCACAAACGTTTTCTGATCTAGTTCGTATATCTGGATTCTCTCATGGGACCAATGTATGGGTGGATAATGCACAAACATTAATTAAAACAGGTACCTGTAAACTGAATGAAGCCATTTCGACTCGCGATGATATTATGAACTTTTTGCGCAATCATGGTGTAGCTGATAACGTAGCCTTTTCCGTTATGGAAAATGTGCGTAAGGGTAAAGGCATAGAGAAGCGAAATAAAGAAGGTGTAGCGCAAACAGATTATGAAGATCAAATGCGCGCCGCCAATGTACCAGAGTGGTTTATTGCTTCTTGTAAAAAGATTTCCTATTTATTCCCAAGAGCCCATGCTGTTGCGTATGTTATGATGGCATTCCGCATTGCTTGGTATAAGATCAACTATCCGTTGGCTTTTTATGCGTCGTATTTTTCGATTCGTGCGAAAGCATTTGACTTGAAAATTATGATGGGCTCTTTAGAAGAACAGCAACGAGAGTTTAAACGATTAAAGGCATTAGAGGCTAAGTATGAAGCATCTCCAAAGGAAAAAGATTTAATTTCAGCCTTAGAGGTATCCTTGGAAATGAAACAAAGAGGATATCATTTTGCAAATGTAGACTTAGCTACATCTGCCTCTAGACGATTTGCGATTAAAGATGAAACTTCTTTATTACCTCCATTTGTGGCTGTGGATAGTTTAGGTGAAAAAGTGGCAGATTTGATCGTAGAAGAGAGAGAAAAAGCAGACTTCTTATCGATTAAGGATCTGCGACGACGAACGAAGATGTCACAGACCATAGCGAATCGTATGGTAGAGCTAGGGTGTTTACAGGACTTGCCAGAAGATGAACAAATGAATTTATTTGGATAATAGGAGTTATGATATGTCAGAAGTTAGAGAAGCAGTATGGATAGGCGTTGATGTGGGAACCACAGGCGTACGTGCCATGGCATATACAGCACAAGGTAAATCGGTAGCTGTACGAGATGCTTTCTATCCACTAGAAACACCACAATATGATCGAGCAGAGCAAAATCCTCAACAAATTTATGATGCTGCAGAAGAAGTTATCGCTGGTGTAGTAAAAGAGTTACAATATAAATTAGTGACTATATCTGGGATTGCCTTAAGTTCTGTGATGCACAGTTTTATTCCTCAAGATAAACAGTTTGATTTATTAGGGAATATGATTACCTGGGCGGATAGCAGAAGCTCCAATATTGTGCACCGCATGGAACAAGACGAACAGTGTAAGCAATTCTACTTTAGAACAGGCTGTCCGCTACACGCGTCGTATCCATTGGCTAAAATCATATGGGTCAAAGAAAATCAGCCTGAAATCTTTGCTCGTATGGCTCATATTGGATCTATCAAAGATTATATGTTCCGATTGATGACAGGAGAGTGGGTAACGGATAAATCTGTGGCCTCTAGTTCTGGTTTATTTAATGCCTTCACAGAATCTTGGGATTCTGAAATTTTAGACTATGTAGGGATTCAAGAGGAACAACTGCCTAAGGTAGTATCCACAACCTATAGTGGTAAGTTAGTAGCAGGTGTAGCAGAGCGTTTAGGTTTACCTGTGGACACGCCAGTTGTCATCGGCGCCACTGATGGAGTGTTGGTAAATGTTGGTATTGGCGCTGTTTCTAAAGGACAGTTAAGTGCTACTATAGGTACCTCTGGTGCTATCCGTATGCTTACAGAAAAGCCACAAATGGATCCCAAAGGTCGTACTTGGTGCTATAATTTAACGGATACCATGTGGGTGGCTGGTGGAGCGATCAACAATGGTGGCATGATTTTGCGTTGGATGCGTGATCGGATTTTACATTATCATGGTTCACAAATGGAACAATTATCGGTGGACCCTTATGATTTAATGACTATGAAAGCAAGACATGTACCAGCTGGATCTGGTGGCTTGCTATTAATGCCATACTTTACTGGTGAACGAGCTCCTTATTGGAACTCTGATTTGCGTGGTGCATTCGTAGGCTTATCTTTAAATCATAGTCGCTCTTACATGATTCGCGCCACAATGGAAGGGATTTGTTATAGCTTGCGCTTTGTTCTTGATGCATTACGTGAGTTTGAAGAGGTGAAAGATATCCGCATTAGTGGTTCTTTCACTAAATCTGAATTATGGGTACAAATTATGAGTGATATATTCGGTGAACATATCACATTACCAAATAATAGTGAAGGTGCCTCCTTTGGCGCTGCTGTGTTAGGGTTTATTTCTGATGGAACTTTGTCGGATATTAAGGATACAGCAGAGCTAGTACAGCCTGAATGTATCTATCACCCTAAGGAGCAACATCAAGCCGTATATGAAGAACTTTTCTCTATTTATGAAAGTTTGTATATTCATATGAAAGACGATTTGGCACGTCTTGTTCAGTTCCAAAAGGAACATCCATTTAGTCGTTTATAATTTGAAAGGAGATTAGAAATGCCATTAATCATTCTTGCATTAGGAATTATTTTACTATTTTTCCTAATCGTAAAAGTAAAGATGAATAGCTTTTTATCATTGCTATTGGCCTGTGTATTATTAGCCTTTGGAGAAGGATTGCCAATCGATAAGATTTTCCCAACCATCCAAAAAGGCTTAGGAGCTACTTTAGGTAGTTTAACAATCGTAGTAGGCTTTGGTGCTATTTTAGGTAAATTGATGGCCGATAGTGGTGGAGCACAACGTATTGCTACTACTTTGATCAACATGTTTGGTCGTAATAATGTAAGATGGGCCGTATGTTTAACTGGATTCATTGTAGGTATTGCTTTATTCTATGAAATCGGTTTCGTCTTATTAATTCCTTTAATCTTTACCATTGCTAAATCTGCAGATATTCCATTGTTAGAGGTAGGTATGCCAATGGTAGCTGCCTTATCTGTAACACATGGTTTCTTGCCTCCACATCCAGGTCCAACAGCGATTTCTGTATTATTCAATGCAGATATTGGATTAACCTTGGTGTATGGTATTTTAATCGGTATTCCTACAGTTATTTTGGCAGGCCCATTGTTGTATAACACTGTGAAAGACATCAAAACAGATATCCCTGAAGGTCTTCACAATGATAAGGAATTTACAGAAGAGGAAATGCCATCCTTTGGAGTATCCATCTTTACAGCCTTAGTACCAGTTATCTTGATGGCAGCTACAGCGATCGGTAAAATGATGAATTTACCAAAAACATCTGCTATTATGGTAATTCTTAATTTTATTGGTGACCCATCTGTAGCATTGACAATTTCTATTATCATTGCTTTCTATACATTTGGATTTGCTCGTGGTAAATCTATGAAAGAGATTATGGCTACTTCCGAAAAAGCGATTTTAACAGTAGCTATGATTCTATTCGTTGTAGGCGCTGGTGGAGCATTAAAACAAGTATTGATCGATAGCGGTGTGGGTACTTACATCGGTGAACTTGTGATGCAAGTGAATGTATCTCCATTAGTATTAGCTTGGTTAATTGCTGTGGTGATTCGTATTGCTGTAGGCTCCGCTACAGTGGCAGCTATGACAGCTGGCGGTATCGTAGCACCGTTGATTCCATTAACAGGTGTTAGTCCTGAATTGATGGTAATCGCCGTAGGTGCTGGTTCAGTATTCTTTAGCCCACCCAATGATCCAGGATTCTGGTTGTTCAAAGAGTTTTTCGGATTATCTGTCAAACAAACATTACGCTCTTGGTGTATGGTGGAAACAGTCATTGCCGTATGTGGATTAATTGGTGTAGAAATCATTAATTTATTCTTATAATAAAAAATCCCCAGTCCAGTGAATGGATTGGGGATTTTATATTATATATTTACCAATAAAACTGCATGATCCAATGTAGAATAGGTATACCAAACACATTGATTAATACAGTAGCTGTAATAGGAACAACTAGGAAAGCTTTTACGGATTTTCTATAGCGACCACCGAGGGTAGCGATAGTTGCTACTGTGTTTGGTGTGATACCTAAGCCGTGACCAAGTAATGCAGCACCGATGACAACGCCGTCGTAATCTTTACACAGCACAGGGAACACAATAAATCGTGTAAACAGAATAATTGCAATGATTTGTACAACTAAAATTACAAGCATAGGTCCAGTCAAAGAATTTAATGCGATTACAGGTACGCTCATGAACACAGTAGTTAAGAAGATTGTAATACTAATTTGGCTAAACAAGGCAATGGCTTTAGAATTGATGAAAGTTTGGCCCATGGCATCGCCACCATTACGGATAGCAATGGCCAATAACATAGATACGATAAACGTAGGAATGTGCAAACCAAAGGTATCCAATAAGTAATGGGATCCACCAATACCAATGCTGACACAGATAAGAACTAACAATAAGTTTACGATAATCCCAACCGGTGTCGGTGCTGGTGAATCTGGTGGAGGAGGTGCTGTTTCATAGCGATTGAACTTTTCGATTAAATATTGTCCCATAGGACCACCGATGAATACACCGATAATGGTAGTGAACGCAATAATACCATGTGCTACAGTCTCACCGTTTAATGCATTTCCTAAATCATGACCTAAAGCAGATACGAAAGAGTAACTACTTTCAAGAGATAGAGAGCCTAATAAAATAGCATAGTGTTTGTCTAATCCAAATAGACTAGCTAGTCCTAAACCGATGCTGATTTGCATAACCACAAGCAAAGTACTCATGCCCCAGTAACGAGGGATGGCTTTCAGCGAAGATGTACAAATTTGCACGGGCGCTACTAGACCCATTGTGGCAAAGAATGCCACCATAGCGGGAACAAGAACAGCCTTGTCCAAGGTGATTAAAATAAGACCAGAAATTTGTAATAGGAATACAATTATTGCCACGGTTAAACCGCCAATAGCCGGAACTGGGATAGCCCAACGATGCAAGATATTGATGTGTTTGTGCATAAAGGTGCCCAGTAAAAAGGAAAACAGCGAGAGTATGACCGTCTCAACAGGGCCAAGGTGTAATTGTAGCATGTTCGACGATGCCATGAAATGCCTCCTAACTTTAGATACAAAAGACTATGATGGTGCAGAGTTGAGGATTCACTTGAACCTTAAATCATAGCGCGATAGTCTGAAATAATACTCCCTCATTATACAACTATTTATCTAATATGTAAAAGCTATCCATAAGAAATGAATATCAACATATGAACAAAAAAAGCGCACCATCCACGAAGGATAGTGCGCTTTTATAAAAATCAAGAAAAGTATTTGTATGAGCTTACGATTGTGGAGCATCCGTAATAGGACACCACAACCGTCTGCGGTAGTCGCGAATTCCTGATAGGACAACGCGGAGTGCACGCTGTGCGTCAGCTTTTGAGAGGGGAGGAACTCCATCTAAGCGATAGGAGATTCCAAGACTTTCATACTTATTCACCCCCATGACGTGGTACGGTAAACAATCTACGGCTTTCAAATGTTTGAAGGCCCCTAGAAAGAAACCAAGCCGATACCAGCGATCGCGATTATCTGTGATGGTTGGGACTACCACGTGGCGCACCCAAAAATCTGTTCCATGAGCGTCTACAAATTTAGCGAACGCTAGGACTGCATCATTAGGTTTGCCGGTTAGTGTTTCGTGTATAGAGGAATCGATCTCTTTCACATCAAGAATGACTAAATCTGTAACGGAAAGAAGCTTTTCGTACTCACTAGCCTGTTCTTGTGTGTAGCAAATCCCACTTGTGTCGAGACAAGTATGAATTCCTTTTTCCTTGAATAAGGTAAAGAGTTCGATAATAAAAGGGAGTTGCAACAATGCTTCGCCACCAGTAACAGTGATGCCACCAGTGATATAAAAGTCTCGATTCCTTTCAAATTGTGTCCACACATCTGCCACAGTCATTTCTTGGGCATACGTTGAGGGATCCCAAGTGTCTGGATTGTGGCAATAGGCACATCGCAATGGACAACCTTGAAGGAAGAGGACAAATCGCATGCCTGGTCCATCAACGGTTCCCATAGTCTCAATGGAATGAATACGACCTACCATACTAGATTACATGGATTGATGGAAAGTACGAGAAATAACTTCGTCTTGTTGTGCTTTCGTCAATTTGTTGAAATGTACAGCATAGCCAGAAACGCGAATTGTCAATTGTGGATACAATTCAGGATGTTTTTGTGCATCTAGTAATGTTTCACGATTGAATACGTTTACGTTTAAGTGATGGCCACCTTTTTTGCTGTAGCCGTCTAATAACTGTACTAAATTATCTACTTGTTGTTCGTTTGTCATAGTTACTCCTTTTCTTCAGGAATTGTAATATTAGGTTCACGGCACGCTAGATTTTCGCAACCATCTGCCAAGGCATGTTCAATATTGCCTAGGTCCAAGTCTAAATCTAGGTCGCCTAAAGTTACCATCGACTCGCCAGATTTACCAAGGGAATCTGGGATGATGGAGAAGGTATTAGAAATACCATCGCAACAATCTCGCCATGGCATTTTAGCAACGGATGCTAAGGAAGAAATTGCGCCATGTTCATCGCGTCCGTGCATAGGGTTTGCACCTGGAGCAAATGGAATACCTGCTTTACGTCCATCAGGTGTAGCACCAGTGGCATTGCCGTATACCACATTTGATGTAATCGTTAAGAGTGACATAGTTGGTACAGATTGACGATAGGTAGGATGTTTACGAATTTTATTCATAAATCCAGATACCACAGTGGCAGCCAATTGGTCTACCCGGTCATCATCATTACCATATTTAGGGAAGTCACCTTCGATTTCAAAGTCTACAGCAATACCATTATCATCACGAATCGGTTTTACTTTCGCATATTTAATAGCAGATAGAGAATCGGCTACTACGGAAAGACCAGCGATACCTGTAGCGAACCAACGTGTCACCTTGCGGTCATGCAATGCCATTTCCAATTTTTCATAAGCATATTTATCATGCATATAATGAATGATGTTCAAGGCATTCACATAGACACCAGCTAACCATTCCGTCATATCTTCAAAGCGTTCCATGACTTCGTCGAAGTCAAGGTATTCTGAAGTAATAGGGCGGTATTTTGGACCTACTTGTTTTTTCAGCTTTTCATCTACGCCACCATTGATTGCGTACAGTAATGCTTTTGCTAAGTTGCAGCGAGCACCAAAGAATTGCATTTCTTTACCAATACGCATTGGAGATACGCAGCAAGCGATCGCATAATCATCGCCAGAGTTAGGGCGCATGATTTCATCATTTTCATATTGAATAGAAGATGTTGCAATAGAGAGCTTCGCACAGAACTTTTTAAATCCTTCAGGGAGGGAAGGGGACCAAAGTACTGTCAAGTTAGGCTCTGGAGCAGGACCAAGATTTTGCAACGTATGTAAAATACGGAATGCAGTTTTAGACACTAATGTACGTCCGTCAGTACCCATACCACCGATAGACTCAGTTGTCCACACAGGGTCACCTGTAAATAAATTGTTGTATTCATGGATACGTGCGAAACGAACCATGCGCAATTTCATAATAAAGTGATCCACCATTTCTTGGATTTGTTCTTCTGTATATTTACCAGATTTCAAATCACGTTCTGCATAAATGTCCAAGAAAGTGGAGTTACGTCCGATGGACATAGCTGCACCGTTTTGTTCTTTGATAGCGCCCAAATAGCCAAAGTATAGCCATTGGATAGCTTCTTTTACATCAGTAGCAGGTTTGGAGATGTCAAATCCATAGGACGCAGCCATTTCTTTTAACTCTTTTAAAGAACGGATTTGATCTCGAATTTCTTCGCGGTCACGAATGACATCTGGCATCATATCGCCCATGGTGATGTTGAATTGATCTTCTTTGTCTTTGATCAAATAATCAATACCATATAAGGCTACACGGCGATAATCACCGATAATTCGGCCGCGACTATACGCGTCAGGTAGGCCCGTAATAATGTGAGCAGAGCGAGCAGCTCTCATCTCAGGTGTATATACATCAAATACACCATCATTGTGTGTCTTACGATGAGTTTTAAAGAAGCTTTCAAGAGTTGGATCCATTTTGTAACCATACTCTTCGATAGCACTTTTAGCAGTTCGTAAACCACCATAAGGGAACATGGCACGTTTTAAAGGATAATCAGTTTGAAGACCTACAATTTGTTCATCTTCTTTAATAATATATCCAGGGGCATGTGCCGTAATATGAGTTGCTACATCAGTATCTGCATCGATGACAGAACCTTTTTGTCGTTCTTCCTCATATAAATCTAATACCCGTTGCCAAAGTCTAGTAGTTCGTTCTGTAGGACCTACTAGAAAAGAATCATCGCCTACATAAGGCACATAGTTTCGTTGGATAAAATCGCGTACGTCCACGGATTTATCCCATACACCTGTATTGAAGTCTTTCCATGCTTGTTGCATAATATACCTCCAAATACACATTAAAACGTAACCCATAGGGTTAACTTTATTGTAATCTATAACGATTATCATTACAATATAATTTTTAGCATGGGTTATATCGTTTTTGAAAGTGGTGTATGAGTAAATGGTCAAACATTTGAAAGTAGTGTATGGCTAAACAATTAAACATAGTGTAAATGTTATGATGAAAGTATGCAATTTTAGCATAAGCTATGAGCATTATCCTATTGATTTACTAGTATAGATTGGGTAAAATTATGAGTATGTTTTACATAAAAACAATTGAGTATATGATGCGTGTGACAATGAAGGAAAAAGGAAGAGTTATGCAACACAAACGATTGACAGTATTGACAGCTTTAGTATTGGCAAGTATTTCTACAATGGGATTCGCCGCAGATACGGATAACTTAGTAGTTGGGGGAGCGCAGACAGGTGCGGATACAAGTACGAATACCAATAACCTTACCGTAGGGGATGGTGTCTGGTTCTATGCAAATGCGAAGAATAATATAATGAATACCACGGGGAGAGGTAGTTTTGGTGCATCTTACAGTTTGGTCTTAGGAGAACGTGCTGGCTATGATGCAGGTAATGGTACAGGTACATCTAAGTATCTTATGCTAATGGGTGACTCAGCAGGGGAAGCTATGTGGGGCACCAATACTCATAAATTTATTCTTGGTGATGGAGCCGGCTGGGCTGGTAGTGGTACATATGCCTATATATTCGGTAAGAAAGCTGGACGTCGTGCAGCTGGTAACTATAACTTTAGTTTTGGTGAAAATGCCTATTCCCAAGACTCTAAATCTGAAGGCAACTATAATTTCAGCTTTGGTGAAAACGCTGCCTACAATAATAAAGGTAGTCGAAATGTAAGTTTTGGATTCCATGCCGGTGAAGATATGACGGGTTCCGACAACTTTGCATTAGGTCATACAGCTGGTAAGGGTGTGACTGGTGACCATAACTTTATCTATGGTCAAGATGCTGGTGCCAACATGTCTGGCAGCCGCAACATCGCCCTTGGACAAAATTCTGGGGTTAATGTAAAAGGTGTGTATAACATTGCCTTAGGCCTGAACGCAGGTCAAGATGTAGATGGATACGTTGTGAATGCAGCAGCCACTGAAGCAGTAGATCGATACGGTCAATCCAAAGGATCCAATAATATGGCATTTGGTAAAGCGGCAGGTTCTCATGTAGCTGGTAATTTCAATATTGCCTTTGCGGAAAATGCTGGTAACTATGTAGGCCATCGATGGACGAATACCATTAATGCAAAAGGTGAGTTGGAAACCACTGATGGAGGTACTGTAGATGGTGCGGAGCACAACATTGCATTGGGCTTTAGTGCAGGTCGATGGATTGCAGGGCAAGATAACTTTGCAGCAGGTGTCAATTCAGGTAGCTGGGTAGCTGGTGAAAGTAACGTAGTATTAGGTAAAGAATCAGGTAAAGAAATAACTGGTAACTTTAATACGGCATTAGGTTACTATAGTGGTAATAAAGTTAGTGGTAATAGTAACTATGTAGCAGGTGCGGAGGCAGGTACCAAAGTAACAGGTAATAATAACTATGCAGCCGGTTACAAAGCAGGTAACAAAATTACTGGTAATGATAACATTACTATGGGTCATGAAGCAGGCAACTCGATTACAGGTAATGACAATATTGCTATTGGTAAACAAGCTAACACCATTGATGGTGGATTAACAGCTACTGAAACCATTGCCATCGGTAAAAGTACAAAAGCACTGAAAACAAATGCCGCTGCCTTCGGTAATGAAAGTGAAGCAAAAGAAGAAGCTAGTCTTGCTTTGGGCTATAAAGCCATCGCCAATGTGGCAAAAAGTGTGGCTCTCGGTAGTGAAGCAGAGACGGTAGCAACCGCTGGGGACAGCACAAAAGGTACTGATAATGCCTATACGACTGATACATTGAACCTAGGTACAGGAACATCTGCTAAGACATATACATTGAACTTTGCTGGTGGCAACACAGTAACAGGTGTAATCAGCGTTGGTAAATCTGATCAAACACGTCGTATCCAACACGTAGCACCAGGTTTAATTAGTTCGACAAGTACAGATGCCATCAATGGTAGTCAATTATATAGCGTAGCAAGTGAAATCAACAATAAATTGGCTAATATCACTGGTGGAAATAGCTGGAATATCTACACAGGTGGATCTGGAGATACTCCTGCATTTACACCAGGAAGTAAAGTAAATACAGGAACGATTGAAGGATTAGATTTTAAATCTAGTGACTTTAAAGTTGTAGAAAAAACAGACGCTAATAATAAAAAATATGTGACCATCGAATTGAACCGTGATGCTTTAAAGAAAGATCCTGACTTTAAAGGACCAAAAGGGGATAAAGGAGAAACTGGTGATCAAGGTGTAGCGGGTCCAGCAGGCCCAGTAGGTCCACAAGGCCCAGCGGGACCAAAAGGTGATCAAGGTGATCAAGGAGTAGCAGGTCCAGCAGGCCCACAAGGCCCAGCGGGACCAAAAGGTGATCAAGGTGATCAAGGAGTAGCCGGCCCAGTAGGTCCAGCAGGTCCAACAGGCCCACAAGGTGCCCCAGGAGCTCAAGGTGAACGAGGTGAAGCAGGTCCAGCGGGTCCAGCAGGCCCACAAGGTGCAACAGGAGCACAAGGTGAACGAGGTGAAGCCGGCCCAGCGGGTTCAACGGGTCCACAAGGCCCAGCAGGACCAAAAGGTGATCAAGGTGTAGCAGGTCCAGTAGGCCCACAAGGTGCAACAGGAGCCCAAGGTGAACGAGGCGAAGCTGGTCCAGCGGGTCCAGCAGGCCCACAAGGTGCAACAGGAGCACAAGGTGAACGAGGTGAAGCAGGTCCAGCGGGTCCAGCAGGCCCACAAGG
Source organism: Veillonella sp. CHU740 (assembly GCF_003992055.1). Lineage (GTDB taxonomy): Bacteria > Bacillota > Negativicutes > Veillonellales > Veillonellaceae > F0422. Next base: position 23,331 of record NZ_RQVD01000014.1, on the reverse strand, counting down.
TGCAACAGGAGCCCAAGGTGAACGAGGTGAAGCCGGCCCAGCGGGTCCACAAGGTGCAACAGGAGCCCAAGGTGAACGAGGTGAAGCCGGCCCAGCAGGTCCACAAGGAGCAACTGGTGCTCAAGGCGAAAAGGGCGAAAAAGGTGATCCAGGAGTAGCCGGTCCAGCAGGTCCACAAGGAGCAACTGGTGCTCAAGGTGAAAAAGGCGAAAAAGGTGACCCAGGTGTAGCCGGTCCAGCAGGCCCACAAGGACCTAAAGGCGAAAATGGTCAAAACGGAACAAATGGCACAAATGGACGTGATGGAAAAGATGGAGTTGCAGGCCCAAAAGGAGATAAAGGAGATAAAGGTGAACCAGGTGAAGCCGGCCCAGTAGGTCCACAAGGCCCTAAAGGCGGTGTAGACGAAGCCGTAGTAAAAGAAGTTCATACACGTATGGACTCTGTAGAAACTAAGTTAGATCAACTAGGTCACAGAGTAAATACATCTGGTGCTTTAAACGCAGCGTTATCAGCTTTAAAACCACTATCCTTTGATGCAGACGATAAATTCCAAATCATGGCTGGTGTAGGTCATTTTAAAGGTTCCACAGGCGCAGCTCTAGGTGTTGGATATTATCCAAATGAAGATATCTTAGTCCATGGCGGTATGGCATTAGGCCATTCTGAAAAAATGTACAACGCAGGTATTAGTCTCAAAGTTGGATCTCGCTCCAAATCTGATGCATACCAATCTACTTTGTATAACCAAGACACAGATACATTCAATGTTAATGTGGATACGCTTTCAGAAAAAGAACAAAAAGCATTGAAACATACACACTACGGACCAATTTCTATCGTGCCAGTGATGAAGACTGAAATCAAAGCATTGGTACAAGAAAACGGTACGTTGAAAGGTCAACTACAAGCATTGGCTGAGCAAGTGAAAGAGCAAACTGAACAAATTCAAGCATTGCAAACAATCACAGCATTATTGTTGAGTCAGAAATAAATATACATCTGATATGACTATAGGTGAATCTATAGTTAGATTATCTATTCATACTGTCAGTGTATAATTCAAAAAAATATAGATGTCTACTCCTAAATTATCTAGAATTATGGTATACCATGATGCAATATAATTTAGGATTGCAAGGGAGCCTATGAGATAGGTTGAGAAAGGGCTATACGTACCTGCCCTTTTGACCTGATCGGGATCATGCCCGCGTAGGAAGCACGCAGACAGCTATGTGGGTATCGATATAACTATCGATACCCTTTTTGTTATGAAATACGATAGGCTCCTTTATGTTGAAAGAACGGCAGAATATTTTATTTCTGCGATTCGACTACATGCAGAAGATGGGGTAGACTTTTATCGTCCAGATTGTTTAGCATATGCTACAGATATCTGACAAGAACGAATCATCTGACAGTTCGTCATGAAAGCATATAGAGACGGTAACTTCAATTTTATTTTCCAACAAAAACTTGACACCGTCGAAAAGTACATAAAATATTGTATTTATCGCTGATTAGTGTTATGATGTCACATGAATTTTTTATTAATTTCACTTTAAACAAGGGAGAGTCAGCTATGAAAAAACAGCTTACAATGTTAGTCGCTGCATCAGTATTGGGTATAACTTCAGGATTTACCGCAAATCCATTTTCAGATGTAACACCTCAAGATTGGGCATATCAAGCAGTAGCACAATTGGCCAAAGAAGGTATTATTAATGGATATCCAGAAGGATATTTTAATGGTCAACATAACATCACTCGTTATGAAATGGCACAAATGTTAGCAAAAGCGTTAGCTCATAAAGATCGTAATGATGCTGAACAAAATGTTATTATCAACCGTTTGTCAAAGGAATTTACTACAGAACTAAGTAACTTGGGCGTACGTACTGATATTTTAGAAAGTAAAATAGGTAACTTTGCAATCAATGGTGATGCACGATTGATGTTTGAACATAATCGTTCTGAATATGATTTTTATGAAACTCTATCTGAACCCACTCCATTAGGTCCAGATGAGTATTATAGACGCAATGCAGGAACTATGCCATCATCAAGAAGAAAAAGACAAATACAAGACCACGATTCAGCTGAAAGAAACTTTGTGTATCCAATAAAAATATATGAATTCCATCCTATGTTTACCTATCGAGCACGATTGCAATTCACCGCAACTGTCAATGATAATACTAAGGCCGTACTTCGTGTGAGCACAGGCGATAAAGAATTTGGATCTAATAAAAGCACCGACATATCCTTTGACCGATTATATCTACAACATAATTTCGGCAAATATGTAACTACCTTTGTAGGGCGTTATGATACTGTTATTGGTGGTGGATTAACCTATGACGGGGATTTGGAAGGAGCAACTATAATAGCGGGTAAGGACAAATTGAATGCATCATTCACATTTGGATACGCACCGGATATGGCTTTTAAAGTAGATACTGGTAAGAGAATTGATGGTTATCCAGAAAGAATCTATCAAAGTAATCTATTTAAAACATCGTATAAAGATAATGCACAGTTAGCTATTTTTCAACTGAATAGTAAAATTGGTCCTCGTGTAAAAATAGGAACCTTTTATACCAAAGTGAATGGTATGAATTTTGGCGAAGCGACTGAAAATACATATCTAGGAAATTACTTTGTTGACTATTATGAAGCAAAAAATGAATCTTTAGACTTCTATGGCATTTATGGAAATATTAAATTGGGCTCTAAACTATTCATAGATGGTGAATTTGCTAAGTTTAAAAACATTAAGGGAGTTAGTTTGAAATCGTATAACTATAAAGAATCCAACAAGTCTTGGACTGTAGGTCTTACATATGGTGACTACGTTCCAGATAAACGTGGCAGTTGGTCTGTGAAAGCACAATATAATTATTTAGGGAAAAGAGGGCCTGTCTTTGCACCTACATTCTGGACACCGGCATACCAAAACTATAAAGGGTGGGCTTTGCAAGGTAAATATGCAGTCGCTAATAATGTTGGTTTAAAAGTACATGCTATGTTAAATCCGAAAGATGAAATGGGGGATACATTATCTAACTTTTACCGTGGAGAAATTAACTATCAATTCTAATCATTAATTCGAATAATGGTTATACCCCTTGCTTTCACCCCACATTTTATACTATAATTTTGAGTTTAAAATTTTCAAAGATATAAAAGTCCATCATTTCATGCTATACTATAAGCAAATAAATATTTTAGATTTGCAAGGGAGTCTATGTAATAGGCTGAGAAAGGACTATGAAGTACCTGACCTTTTGACCTGATCGGGATCATGCCCGCGTAGGAAGCATGCAGACAGCTATGTGGGTATCGATATAACTATCGATACCCTTTTTGTTATATAATACGATAGGCTCCTTTGTGTTGAAAGAACAGCAGAAAATTTTATTTCTGCGATTCGACTACATGCAGAAGATGGGGTAGACTTTTATCGTCCAGATTGTTTAGCATATGCTACAGATATCTGACAAGAACGAATCATCCGACAGTTCGTCATGAAAGAATATAGAGGCGGTAACTTCAATTTTATTTTCCAACAAAAACTTGACACCGTCGAAAAGTACATAAAGTATTGTATTTATCGCTGATTAGTGTTATGATGTCACATGAATTTATACGATAATATATGATGATAATGTGCATGGGTATAGGTATAGGTATAGGTAGAAACTTTGTAGAATATTTATCATAAAATCTGTTAGACATCATATTTTTTATTAATTTTACTTTAAACAAGGGAGAGTCAGCTATGAAAAAACAGCTTACAATGTTAGTCGCTGCATCAGTATGGGGTATAACTTCAGGATTTGCCGCAAATCCATTTTCGGATGTAACTCCCGATGATTGGGCATATCAAGCAGTAGCAGAATTGGCCAAAGAAGGTATTATTAATGGATATCCAGAAGGATATTTTAAAGGTCAACATAACATCACTCGTTATGAAATGGCACAAATATTAGCAAAAGCGTTAGCTCATAAAGATCGTAATGATGCTGAACAAAATGTTATTATCAACCGTTTGTCAAAGGAATTTTCTACAGAACTAAGTAACTTGGGCGTACGTACTGATATTTTAGAAAATAAGATAGGTAACATTGCAATCAATGGTGATGCACGATTAATGTTTGAACGTAATCGTACTGAATATGATTTGGATGAAGAGCCATATTCTGCGGCTAATTCATTAGGTACAAATATCAATAGATATAATGAAACACCATCAGAAACGTATGGAACAAGACAAATTCGACCAGAATCGGCACATGAATATGCTCCGCCTAATCCACCTAAAACATATGTTACACCCCCTATGTTTACATATCGTGCACGACTGCAATTCACCGCAACTGTCAATGATAATACTAAAGCCGTACTTCGTGTAAGCACAGGCGATAAAGAATTTGGATCTAATAAAAGTACCGATGTATCCGCTGACCGATTATATCTACAACATAATTTCGGAAAATATGTAACTACCTTCGTAGGACGTCATGATGCATTTATTGGTGGCGGATTAACCTATGATGGAGCTTTAGAAGGGGCAACTATAATAGCCGGTAAGGATAAATTAAATGCATCATTCACATTTGGATATGCTCCGGATATGACTATGAAGGTTGCTACTGGTAGGGATAGAGACTATCCAGAACGAATCTATCAAGCTAATCTATTTAAATCATCGCATGAAAATAATGCGCAATTAGCTATTTTTCAAGTAAATAGTAAATTTGGTTCTCATGTAAAATTAGGAGCTTTCTATACAAAAGTAAATGGCATGGATTTAGGTGAAATACTTGAAAATTCGGATGTACAAATGGCTTATGTTGATTCTTCTGATATGGTAAATAAATATTTAGACTTCTATGGTGTCTATGGAAATATTAAATTGAGTTCTAAAGTATTCGTAGATGGTGAATTTGCCAAATTTAGAAACATTAAAAATTATGCCTATGATGAATATAACATTAATGAATCTAATAAGGCTTGGACTGTAGGACTTACATATGGTAACTACATTCCACATAAACGTGGCACTTGGTCTGTGAAAACGCAGTATATTTTTTTAGGGAAAAGAGGACCTGTTTTTGCACCTACATTCTGGACGCCAGCAAATCAAAACTATAAAGGGTGGGCTTTGCAAGGTAAATATGCAGTCGCTAATAATGTTGGTTTAAAAGCATATGCTATGTTAAATCCGAAAGATGAAATGGGGGATACATTATCTAACTTTTACCGTGGAGAAATTAACTATCAATTCTAATGTTTAACACGAAAGTGTGCTCGTTGGACTTGGTTAGTTAGAATAGTGGATTGGTATCCTTTGTACTAATGATGAATAAGCACAGTTGTTAGGGTTCAAAAATAAAAAAAGTGTAGATTTATTAAGGTAGATAGTCATTTATTCATATAAAGGGGAATAAACATAGAATGCTAGTTTATACCACTTTGAAAATAAAATACAACGATTTACTATAAAAGTCCACCATTTCATGCTATACTATAAGCGAATAAATATTTTAGGATTGCAAGGGAGCCTATGGGATAGGCTGAGAAAGGGCTATAAGTACCTGACCTTTTGACCTGATCGGGATCATGCCCGCGTAGGAAGCACGCAGACAGCTATGTGGGTATCGATATATCTATCGATACCCTTTTTCTTATAAAATACCGATAGGCTCCTTTGTAGAGAAAGGAGCCTTTATGTTTTACACACAAATGCAAGCAGCCCAAAAAGGAATTATCACCGATGCAATGAAAGTAGTGGCAAAAAAAGAAAGCATGGATGTTGAAGTGTTACGGGATTTGGTGGCAAAGGGACATGTTACAATACCATGTAATAAACACCATACTTCTTTACAACCTGAGGGTATAGGACAAGCTTTACGTACAAAAATTAATGTCAATTTAGGTACATCAAAAGACTGCACAGATTACGAAGAAGAAATGAAAAAAGTGAATCATGCAGTAGCCTTAGGGGCTGAATCTATTATGGATTTATCTACTCATGGTGATACACGTGTATTCCGTCGATTGTTGACGAAAGAATGTCCTGTTATGATTGGCACAGTTCCTATTTACGATAGTGTCATTCACCATCAAAAAGATTTAGGCGAATTGACAGCAAAAGATTTTATTTCTACGATTCGCCTGCATGCAGAAGATGGGGTAGACTTTGTCACATTACACTGTGGGATTACGCAGCACACAGTGGAACAGATTAAACGTCATAAACGTAAATTAAATATCGTCAGCCGTGGTGGCAGTTTAGTATTTGCTTGGATGTCTATGACAGGACAAGAAAACCCATTCTATGAATACTACGATGAAATCTTAGAAATCTGTGCTGAATATGATATGACTATTTCCCTTGGAGATGCATGCCGTCCAGGTTGTTTAGCGGATGCTACAGATATCTGCCAAATCGAAGAGCTTGTTCGTCTTGGGGAGTTAACAAAACGGGCTCGTGAACGTGGTGTACAAGTGTTGGTGGAAGGTCCAGGCCACGTACCATTAAATCAGGTACAAGCCAATATGGAAGTACAACAAACTATTTGTGATGGAGCTCCATTTTATGTACTAGGACCATTAGTGACAGACATTGCACCTGGTTACGACCATATTACAGCAGCCATCGGTGGTGCTGTGGCAGCTATGCATGGAGCTGCGTTCCTCTGTTATGTGACACCAGCAGAACATTTGGCTTTGCCTGATGAAAACGATGTAAAAGAAGGAATTATGGCTTTCAAAATCGCAGCTCATGCAGCAGATATTGCTAAAGGGATTCCGAATGCGAGAGAACGTGATGATCGCATGGCGGAAGCACGTCAAAAACTTGATTGGGAAGCGCAATATGCAGTGGCATTAGACCCAGAAAAAGCACGTCGCATTCGTGAAAGCCGTGCTCCAGAAGAAGGACACAAAGAAGCTTGCAGTATGTGTGGAAAATTCTGTGCCGTACGGAGTATCAATAAAGCCTTAGAGGGAGAGAAAATCGATATATTATAAATGAGAAGTAAAACAGCCAACTCCGTAGATGGGGTGGCTGTTTTTGCTTTGTTAGGAACTATTGACTGTTAAGAGTGTTTTATAGGAGTTTAGCGCACAATATCGAATAATTAAATAGATAGTTTTAAAGTATTGCTCTATTTTATAGTGTTTTGTTATAATTTTATTAACAGAGAAAGCTGGTATATCTTATGTATATCAAACCCTTTGAAGAACTTACATTTCAAGATAATTTTATCTTTCAAAAAGTTATGTTAAAGAAAGATATATGTAAAAGAGTATTAGAGCGTTTGTTAAACATTTCGATAAGAGATATTGTGTATATTCAAGAGGAAAAAACGCTAGATATTCGGTTAGATACAAAAAGTGTTCGTCTTGATGTGTATGTCAAAGATACGAAAGGGACCGTTTTTAATATTGAAATGCAAACTAGTAGAAATATGGAAGAACTAGTTAAACGAACTAGGTTTTATCAGAGTGTGTTAGATATGTATCATCTACAAAAAGGTGAGAGGTATGTGAATTTAAATGATACATATATCATATTTATATGTACATTTCCTTTGTTTATGGGTGGACTATCAAAGTATACATTTAGAAATATTTGTGTCGAAAATAATAGTATAGAACTAAAGGATGGGGCTACAAAGCTGTTTCTAAGTACAAAAGGAAATAATGAAGGTATACCAAAATCGCTGCAACGATTTTTAGAGTATATAGATGGTCATAGTGCAACGGACTCATTATTAAAGGATATTGATAAAGCTGTAGATGAAGTTAAACATTCTAAACTTTGGAGGGAGGAATATAAAATGATTATGATGGAACATTATAATTATTGGGATCAAGGAAAAGAAGCCGGTAGACAAGAAGGAATAAAAGAAGGGATAAAAGAAGGTAGCTTAATAGTAAAAACAGAGATAGTTCTAAGGATGCTTAAACAACAACTGCCCATGGATATGATTGTTTCATTGACTGAACTTACTGTTGAAGAGATTAAGAGTATTGAGAAGTCATATGGAGATTAAGTGAAAGAAAGGGGCTAGAATATTATTGCATTATATATATGGTTAATACGTGTATATCTAATCTACAATTTAGGAAAAGTTGATCGCATTAGGTCAACTTTTTTATTTAGGGATTATAATGGTTACTTTGTATAGAAGAGATATGCATTTTGCGTATAAGCTAGAGTATTCTTATGCTTGAAGTTATTATGTTTTTGTGTAATGAAACTAGTGTGTATACATGAGAGTAAGATTTGAGGAGAGTGGCTGTATGAGGTGTATGATGAAACAATGGAAACTCTTATAATGAAATTTGCTAAACTGAATTATTATTTCTAAGGAGCATAGAACTATATCATAATTGCAACATGTCTATCGTAAAAAAGAATGATTATAGTTTGTAAATTCCCTTGTAGTATCATTAGAGGTATGTTACCATATAAGCATATCGAAGGATATAGATATAGATTGAGCGATAGAATTAAGATATATAAGTTATACAAGGAGAATACAATGAAACAATTTATTATGGCAATATTAGTGGCAATTATTAGTACATCTAGCGTAATGGGGGCCGTTTGGTCTCAAACTCGCGTACAACACACAGGATTAGAATCCACTGTGAAAGCATCTGCACAAGCAGCACAAAGTGATACAGTAGTACCCAAACGCATAGGCAATACAGAGTTTAAACACACAACGACGGTTGTACCGGTGCAAGCGAATCAATCAGTGTACCGAGCACAAGAAAACAATGTGGTACCGAAACGAGTAGGCAATGTAATCACAAAACAATCAACTGCTGTTGTGCCAGTACAAATTGCAGAATAATACTAAGGGATGCATTCCTATGTTCTTAAACTTCATGGAACACGAGTATAGAATACCTAATCTAAGTTTTTAGATTAGGTATTCTATACTTGCTTTCACCCCACATTTTATGCTATACTAACCAAGTATGAATACACACGCAACTAGACTAACAGTTCTGTGCGCAATTTCGCGTTTGCTGAGGGATGAGAGTTGCGGAGGTTTTTTAACAGGAGGTGCCAAGATGGCAGTAGTATCATTAAAACAATTATTAGAAGCAGGTGTTCATTTCGGACATCAAACAAGAAGATGGAATCCTAAAATGGCTAAATTCATCTTCACTGAGCGCAATGGTATTTATATCATTGACTTACAAAAAACTGTGAAAAAAGTTGAAGAAGCATATGACTTCTTACGCAGTGTAGCTCAAGAAGGTAAAACAATCCTTTTCGTAGGTACTAAAAAACAAGCTCAAGAAGCTATTAAAGAAGAAGCTCTTCGTGCTAATATGTTCTTCGTTAACGAACGTTGGTTGGGCGGTATGTTGACTAACTTCAAAACTATCGAAGCTCGTATTAAACGTTTAAAACAATTGGAAAAAATGGCTGAAGATGGAACTTTCGAAGTTCTACCTAAAAAAGAAGTAATTCGTCTTCGTCATGAATGGGAAAAATTAGAAAAATATCTTGGTGGTATCAAAGATATGCCTAACATGCCAGGTGCCCTTTTCGTAGTTGACCCTAAAAAAGAAAAAATTGCTATCGCAGAAGCTAAAAAATTAGGTATTCCTGTTGTTGCAACAGTAGATACTAACTGTGATCCTGACGAAGTTGATTTCCCAATCCCAGCAAATGATGATGCAATTCGTGCAGTTAAATTATTAGCTGGTAAAATGGCTGACGCTGTATTAGAAGGTCGCCAAGGTGAACAAGACGCATTCGGTACAGAAAGCGCTTCTGAAGAAGCTTAATTGTCTTAGATCATTATTTAACAATATATATAGACATAGTCTTAATTGATAAATAAGTAATAACGGTGTAAAATTAAGGTAAGACTAAGGTCTTACCTTAATTATCTGTAGGAGGAAAAATCATGGCTCAAATTACAGCAGCTTTAGTAAAAGAATTACGCGACATGACTGGCGCAGGTATGATGGATGCTAAAAAAGCATTGGTAGAAGTTGATGGCGATATCCAAAAAGCAGTAGACTTCCTTCGTGAAAAAGGTTTGGCAGCGGCAGCTAAGAAAGCTGGCCGTATTGCAGCAGAAGGTGTTGTTGCATCTTACATTCATGGTGGCGGACGTATCGGTGTATTAGTAGAAGTTAACTGTGAAACAGACTTCGTTGCTAAAACTGATGATTTCCAAGCTCTTTGCAAAGATGTTGCTATGCAAATCGCAGCTGCTAATCCAACATACTTAAAACGTGAAGACGTTCCAGCTGACGTAATCGAACACGAAAAAACAGTATTGATGGAACAAGCTAAAGTAGAAGCTGAAGAAGATGTAAAAGCTGGCCGTAAACCAAAACCAGAAGCAGTTCTTGAAAAAATGGTGGCTGGTCGCGTTGAAAAATTCTATAAAGAAAACTGCCTATTAGAACAAGTTTTCATTAAAGACGGTGAAAAAACTGTACAAGCTATGATTAATGAAGCAATCGCTAAAATCGGTGAAAACATTAACGTACGTCGTTATGTTCGCTATGCTTTAGGCGAAGGTATCGAAAAGAAACAAGATGATTTCGTTGCAGAAGTTATGGCTACTGTAGGTAAATAAGTACGGAGATAAGAGAACACCGCAAGTGTTCTCTTATTTTTGAATTATTTGTTAGACGCGTCATAAGGAGAAGGTCATGAGTGAACGTAAATTCAAACGTATCGTATTAAAACTAAGTGGTGAAGCTTTAGCAGGAGATCAAGGGTTTGGTATTAATCCACAAGTAGTAGAACCATTAGCACAAGAAATTGCAGAACTTTCCAAAGAAAGTGGTATTGAGATTGCAATCGTTGTAGGTGGTGGTAATATTTGGCGTGGCCTATCTGGCAGTGCTAAAGGCATGGACCGAGCTTCTGCAGATTATATGGGGATGATTGCCACAGTAATGAATGCAATTGCATTACAAGACGCTCTTGAAAATGCAGGTGTAGCGACACGCGTTCAAACTGCGATTGAAATGCAAGAAGTAGCTGAACCATATATTCGTCGTCGTGCTATTCGCCATTTAGAGAAAGGTCGTATTGTGATCTTTGCTGCAGGTACAGGCAATCCGTATTTCTCTACAGATACAACAGCTGCTTTACGGGCTGCAGAAATTGAAGCTGATGCAATTTTAATGGCGAAAAAGTTTGCTGATGGTGTATATGACTCTGATCCAAAAACAAACCCTAATGCAGTGAAATTTGATGAATTAACGTATATGGATGTGATTAGTAAAGAGTTGAAAGTCATGGATTCTACATCTACTACGTTATGTAAAGATAATAACATTCCAATCGTTGTGTTTAGTATGGATATTCCTGGCAATATTACACGTGCTGCTAAAGGAGAAGCTATCGGTACTATCGTAAAATAAAAGGTGATACTAATGGAAATTAAAGAGATTATTACTCGCGAAGAAGCGCGTATGGATAAAACAATTGAAGCTTTAAAACATGAATTTGCTAATGTACGTACAGGTCGTGCTCATACGTCTTTGTTGGATTCTGTGATGGTAGATTATTATGGAGCGCCGACTCCTGTTAATCAAGTTGCTAATGTATCTGCTCCAGATCCACGTATGATTTTAATTGCACCATGGGATAAAACTATGATTGGTGCAATTGAAAAAGCAATTTTGACATCTGATTTAGGATTAAACCCTAATAATGATGGTGATTCTATTCGCTTAGCAATTCCGCAATTAACGGAAGAGCGTCGTAAAGAATTAGTAAAAGTAGTAAGCAAAAAAGCAGAAGATGCAAAAGTTGCAATCCGCAATATTCGTCGTGATGCTAATGATGCAATTAAAAAAGAAGAAAAAGCGAAAACAATTACTGAAGACGTGTCAAAAGATGGACAAGAGCAAGTTCAAAAATTGACTGACAAAAAAATCAAAGTAATTGATGAACTTCGTGATACAAAAGAAAAGGATGTTATGTCTGTATAATGGAACATACATCAATTTTGGGATTTCCATGGCAGCTTGCACAGTCTCTTTTGCAGGCTGCCTCTATCCCTTTTACTACAAAAATAGAAAAGAACTATAATCGATTCTTTTCCGTTTCTTCCGAAGAATGTTATGTAGGCCGAGTCATAGTATTGGATGGTATATGGGAGATTGTTCTCTTCCATCCTATGGTAGCCAGTCATGTGGCAGAGTCGTATGTGGTGCGGTCGAATGAGGTACAGTATGCTAAAAAACTTATGGAAGAAAACTAAACATAAAGAGCCCCAGACTATCGATCCTACAAATATTCCTAATCATATTGCCATTATTATGGATGGAAATGGGCGTTGGGCAAAACGACGCGGTATGCCGCGCAGTATGGGCCATCGCGCAGGAGCTGAAGTTCTTAAGGATATAGTAAAAGCTGCACAAGGCTTTGGGGTAAAAGCCTTAACGGTATATGGGTTTTCTACTGAAAACTGGAAGCGACCAGAAGAAGAAGTTAGCCTATTAATGGCACTTATAAAAGAATATTTACTATCTAATGTTAAGAGAATGCATGCCGAAGGAGTTAGAATTCGATTTATTGGGGATATTTCAAAGCTTTCTTCTGAATTGCAAGACATCATTCATGAATCAGAAGCATTAACTGCAAATAATAAAGGGATTACCTTGCAACTAGCTATTAACTATGGGGGAAGAGATGAGCTCACAAGAGCGATGAAGCGTATCACTCAGGATATTGCTAAAGGTAAACTCAGTGAAGATGATATTAATGAAGTATTGATTTCTTCTTATTTAGATACACAAGAATTTGATCGTGTAGACCTATTAATTCGGCCAAGCAATGATGCACGCATTAGTAATTTTCTATTATGGCAGTTGGCATATGCGGAATTTTGGTTTACCCCATTACATTGGCCAGACTTTACCCCGGCAGTGTTGGAAGAAGCTATCTATGCATACCAACAAAGGGAGCGTAGATTTGGTGGTTTAAAAGAGGAGAAATAATATGTTAAAAACTCGCCTTATAACAGCCTTGATAGGTATTGTAGTATTGGCAATAGCCATTTCATATGGAGGGTTTATCTTCAATTTGATGATGTCTATTTTGGCATTCATAGGTTGGGTAGAATTTGGGTCTTTGTGTAGACATATGAAAGTTAAAGTCTTACCTATATGGGGGCTCATATATGTAGTTTTAGTGTGCGGATCATTACTATTTGGCCAATATGCACTGGCATTTTTCTTTGCCATTGGAATTATATTAGGTTTGGGAGTTTTCTATACATTTGGTAATTCTAAAGTAAGTATACAATCTATATGTGCTACGGTGAGTGGAATTCTCTATGTGACCAGTGGTTTCGTGGCATTGATGGCGATTCGTGATACTGAAATATATAAGAATACTACATATTATGCAGAACAGTCTTCATTTGGAGAGTCTGTTATTTGGTTGCTTTTATTATCTATATGGGCGAGTGATACATTTGCATATTTTGTAGGCAAGAAATGGGGCTCTAGACGTATAGTGCCGGATATTAGTCCTAACAAAACCTTAGAAGGATTTATCGGCGGATTTATCGGTTGTCTTCTTACAGGTTGGATTGGATCTATATGTCTAGGATTACCTACCATATTAGGTACTGGTATCGGTATTATTGTAGGTATTATGGCTCCACTAGGCGACTTATTTGAATCGAAGTTAAAACGATTGGCCAATAAAAAAGATTCTGGCAGTGTATTGCCAGGTCATGGTGGTGTATTGGACCGATTCGACAGTGTATTATTTGCGACACCATTAGTGTTGGCATATATTCTTATGCTGTAATGATTAGCTCTTAGGGAGGCTTATATGAAAGCGATTAGTATCTTGGGCTCTACGGGTTCTATTGGAACACAAACCTTAGATGTAGTTCGTCAACATCCAGATCAATTTAAAGTAGTTGCTTTAGTCACGCATCGCAATATAGACTTATTGGAAAAGCAAATTGCAGAGTTTATGCCTGCTATGGCCGGTGTCGTAGATGAACAGGCCTACGCTATATTGAAGGAACGGTATCAAGGGTCTACAGAAATTATTGGTGGTAAAGAAGCTTTGACTATAGCAGCTACTTTACCAGAAGCAACGATGGTGGTAACAGCCGTAGTAGGAGCTGCAGGCATCGAGCCAACAATGGCTGCGATTCGAGCAAAAAAGACTATCGGACTGGCCAACAAAGAAACATTAGTGGCTTGTGGCTCATTAATTACAGAAGCAGCTGAACAATATGGTGTTTCTATACTGCCTATTGATAGTGAGCATAGTGCGATTTTTCAATGTTTAGAAGGGCAAGATAGAAATAATGTTGAGAAATTAATTGTCACTGCCTCAGGTGGTGCTTTACGTAATTGGAAATCGGAAGACCTCTATGGAGCCACAGCCAAGGATTGTCTAGCTCATCCAACTTGGAACATGGGAAGTAAGATTACGATTGATTCTGCCACTCTATTTAATAAAGGTTTAGAAGTCATTGAAGCGCATTGGTTGTTTAATTTCGACTATGATCATATTGATGTAGTGGTACATCCACAAAGTATTGTACATTCTATGATTCAAATGAAAGACGGGGCTATATTAGCACAATTAGGAAATCCAGATATGCGAGAACCGATTCAATACGCAATGACCTACCCAAAACGATATCCATTACAAATGGAACATTTAGACTTTACCAAGGGATTGGACCTCCAGTTCATGGCACCTCGTTGGGATGATTTTCCAGCTCTTCGATTGGCTTTCACAGTGGGGAAAGAAGGCGGTTATGCACCAGCTGTATTTAATGCAGCTAATGAAATGGCTGTCTACGCATTGCTGGATGGAAAGATTACCTATGGACATATATATGAGATAGTTTCTACTGTTCTTAGTCGCATGAACAATGGTGTGCCTACATCGATTGAAGATGTGCTTTCTATGGATGCATGGGCTAGATTAGAAGCTACGAAAGAAATACAAAGGAGAAGTGCATGTTAATTACTATACTAGGAGCTGTCTTCGTATTCGGTGTTATTGTTATGATTCATGAATTAGGACATTTTCTGACAGCCAAAGCCTGTGGCATGCGTGTTGATGAATTTGCTATTGGTATTGGTCCCAATGTAATTCAAAAACAAAAAGGTGAGACATTATATTCAATTCGCCTGTTGCCTCTAGGAGGATTTAATAAAATTGCAGGTATGGACCCATCTGAAGATGCAGGAGAACGAGGATTTAATAATAAACCGGTATGGCAACGATTCATAGTTATTGCTGCTGGTGCTACATTTAATTTTTTGTTAGCTATTGTTATCTATTTTTGTATCTTTGCTTTTCATGGTACGACAGTGCCATCACATGAGCCTATTATTGGTGATACTGTTGCTGGAAATCCAGCTTCTGAGGCTGGTATCCAACAAGGTGATAGAATTTTAACTATTAATGGACAATCTATTCAAGAGTGGAAAGATATAACCCAGTCTTTGCAAGGTCATAGCAATCATGTAGTATCTGTTACACTTGATAGAAAAGGTGAAATCATTTCTACTACAGTGATTCCTCGGGAATCTGGTGATAGAGCTGTGATTGGTATTAATCCACTAATGGAAGTAAAACAATACAGTATAGGTGAATCCGCCGTATATGCAGTGACACATACAGGGTCTACCATTATGGAAATGTTACAAGGATTATGGAATATTGTAACAGGTCATAGTAAAGGTGATGTTGCGGGTCCAATCGGGGTTGCACAAATGGCTGGTCAAGTGGCTCAACATGGTTTTATTAGCTTGCTGTTATTTACGGCTTTACTAAGCTTAAATCTAGGTGTCATTAATCTATTGCCAATTCCAGTATTGGATGGTGGCCATTTAGTATTGTTAATCCTAGAAGGTATTACGGGTCGTAAATTGCCAGAAAAAGCGTTACAATACATCCAAATGACTGGCGTAGGGTTATTATTATTAGTGTTTGTATATTCTACATTCCAAGATATTCTACGATTATTTTAGAGGTATACTATGATAGAACGTAAACCGACAAAAGGTATTCAAGTGGGTACCGTACATATTGGAAATCACGCACCAGTTAGTATTCAATCTATGATTACTACGAACCCTATAAAAGTGGAGCAATCTATTGAAGAAATTAATCGTCTTGCTACAGCAGGATGTGAATTGGTCCGTCTAGCCGTTCCAGATATGGCAGCAGCAAAAGCTATTAAAGATATTAAAGAGCGCGCGATGATTCCATTAATTGCGGATATCCATTTTGACTATCGGTTAGCACTGCAAGCTATTGACAGTGGGATTGATGGGCTTCGTATTAACCCAGGTAATATAGGTAGTATCGATAATGTGGTAAAAGTCGTAGAAAAAGCTAAACCTAAATTGATTCCTATCCGAATTGGTGTCAATGCGGGGTCCTTACCACAACATGTATTAAATGCTCATGGAGGACATCCTACAGCTGATGGTATGGTAGAGACTGCTTTGGAACACATTCGTATTCTGGAATCTTTAGAGTACGATCAAATGAAAGTTTCTATTAAAGCTACAGATGTGCCTTTAATGATTGAAGCATATCGTAAGTTATCTAGTAAAATCCCATATCCATTGCATCTAGGTGTTACAGAAGCAGGTACTATTAAACAAGGAACGATCAAATCTGCTATTGGTATAGGAACACTTCTAGCAGATGGTATTGGTGATACAATCCGTGTATCTCTAACTGGAGATCCGATCCATGAGGTAGAAGTAGCCAAAACTATTTTAAGCTCTTTGGAGCTACGTACATTTGGAGCAACCATGATTTCATGCCCTACTTGTGGACGATGCCAAGTGAACTTATTTAATATGGCAGATATTGTGGAAGAGCGGTTGAAATCTATCAAAGCACCAATCCGTGTGGCTGTTATGGGTTGTGTCGTTAACGGTCCAGGAGAAGCACGAGAAGCAGATTTTGGTATTGCTGGGGGGAATGGACAAGGTATCATTTTCCGAAAAGGAAAAGTACTAAAAACGGTACCTGAACAAGAATTAGTAGATACCTTGTTTGCTGAAATCGATCAATATCTTTTAACGTTAGAAGAAAAGTAGAAATATAAAGGAGTATGTTATGTTAGCAAGTCGCTTATACGCACCAACATTACGTGAAATGCCATCCGATGCTGATGTAATTAGTCAACAATTAATGTTGCGCGCTGGCTTTGTTCGTAAAGTGGCTGGTGGTTTATATACCTATTTACCATTAGCATGGCGCAGTATTCATAAAATTAATGAAATCATCCGTGAAGAAATGGAAGCTATCAATAGCCAAGAAATCATGATGCCGATTTTACAACCTAGTGAACTATGGGAAGAGTCTGGTCGTTGGGCTGCGTACGGCGCAGAAATGATGCGCATTTCTGATCGTCATGGCCGTGAATATTGCTTAGGACCAACTCACGAAGAAATGGTAACTAATCTAGTACGAGGAGAAGTTAACTCCTATCGCCAATTGCCATTGAGTTTATATCAAATTCAAAATAAATATCGTGATGAACGCCGTCCACGCTATGGATTGATGCGTAGCCGTGAGTTTATCATGAAAGATGCCTATTCCTTTGACATCGATGAAGAAGGTATGAGTAAATCTTTCTGGGATATGTACGAGGCATATACGAATATCTTCAAACGTTGTGGCTTAACATGTAAACCTGTTGAGGCAGATAATGGTGCTATTGGTGGTTCTGGCAGCTTTGAATTTATGGCATTGGCAGAGTCTGGTGAGGCGGATGTGATTCACTGTACAAAATGCGACTATGCTGCTAATATTGAAATTGGCCAACCAAAAGCATTGGAAGTAGATACAGAAGAAGCTAAGGTATTGGAAACAGTATCTACACCAGATGCTAAATCAATTCAAGCGGTAGCGGATATGTTGCAATTGTCATTGGAAAAAACAATCAAAGCAGTCGTCTACAACATTGAAGGCAAAGTTATTCTTGCCATCGTTCGTGGTGACCATGAAGTGAATGAAATCGCTGTACAACGTGCTGTAGAAGGTGGTATTGAGCCAGAAATGGCAACCCCAGAAGATTTAGCACATGTAGGATTAACAGCGGGTTTCATTAGCCCAGTGGGACTTTCACAATCAGAAGACTTCGCTATTGTAGTGGATGAAACAGTGATGAATTTACATAATGTATGTGGCGGTGCTAACACAGCAGATGCGCATTATGTCAATATCAATCCTAACCGTGATTTCAATGTAGATGATATTATCGTGGCACCAATCCGTTTGATTACCCTTGATGACCCATGCCCTAAATGTGGTGGTCAACTTCGTATCGACAAAGGAATTGAAGTAGGTCAAGTATTCAAATTGGGTACGA
Organism: Veillonella sp. CHU740; assembly: GCF_003992055.1. GTDB lineage: Bacteria > Bacillota > Negativicutes > Veillonellales > Veillonellaceae > F0422. Next base: position 4,939 of record NZ_RQVD01000014.1, on the reverse strand, counting down.
AGTACTCTGAATCTATGAATGCCACAGTATTGAACCAAGGCGGTCGCCCAACTCCATTCCAAATGGGTTGCTATGGTATCGGTGTAGGACGTACATTGGCAGCTGCTATTGAACAAAGCTATGATGAAAATGGTATCATCTGGCCAGTAGCCATTGCTCCATTCGAGGTTGTCATTGTTCCAATTAATGCAAAAGATGAGGCCTTAATGGAAGTGAGCGAACGCTTGTATAAAGAGATGAAACAAGCTGGCGTTGATGTCCTATTGGACGACCGTAAAGATCGTGCCGGTGTTAAATTTAAAGATGCCGACCTTATCGGCTATCCTGTGCGTATTACAGTAAGTAAAAATACCATCGAATCTGGTGAAGTAGAATTACGTGTTCGCAAAGATGGTTCTACCAGCACAGTAAAAATCGATGAAGTGACGACGTCCGTACAAGGATTGCTACGTCTATTAAAAGATGGATATGGTATGTAATACCTGAAATTTAATTGCATAGAGATAGAAAGAACGACTCATTGAGGATTCCTTGATGAGTCGTTTTGTCATAGGTAAAAGAGGAAAGAATGTGTATTTATAGAAACCAATATACTCAAAAGCGAAACTATACGTATACTATTTAGTCATATAGCATGAAAAGTGTATATTTTAACTAGATAAAGTCATAAAAAAGGAGTAGAATGAAGATAACTGATTGATAATTTCATTTACAGGTAGTTTATTTCAAGTTGTTTATTTCATAGGATGGGGGATATTGATATGAAACACAAACATTTAGCTTTACTAGTATTGGCGGCGATTCCTTTGTTAGCTAGAGGGGAAGGCTTTACTGTAGATACGGTAACTCGAAATGATTGGAAAACGGTGGATACGATTTCCCTCGGTGAGAAATTAGCTGCGAATGGTGGCACTATTACTGAAAATAGTGCTACAAACATTAAGTATGAGTATAAGTATGCTGATGGCACTATCTTAGGGACGAAAAGTAAGTATATAAAGGACGGCAATACGGTTAATGAAATTATCACGAATCGAAATATGACGGCTTCCAATGACATTCGGACGAAACCGACTACGGAAACGACAATAGTATCGGATGGGACGATTCATTTCATTCATGTAGATGATGGCACCTCTATTGATTGGCAAGATGGGGTACATGTGTATAACTCCAACAGTAAGTTGGTTGATCGCTCAGAAACGATTCTTAATTTTGATGCGAATACAAATTTCAATGTTACGACCCATAAAACATATCATGGAAAATTTTATCCTATGTTCAATGTAGTAAAAGTGGTTGGAGAAGGTTCGGGGAACGACGTGACAAAGCCAGTGTCTACGGTGAACTTTTTAAAGAAAGTAACTATGGATACCCACGCGCAAACGATTAATCCGGGAAATTTAAAGTCCTATGAAAAGCGTGTGAATGGATTCTTTCAACAGACGAATCAAGGGGGAGAATCCCATGTGCATTTTCATGATGATTTGACCATGCATATGGAGTCCACTACAAATAATTTGGAGGTGGCAGCGTTCCGCCTAGAAAATAATGGGGAAAATCGGTATCACACTGTGTCTACTAAGGATACGATTGAAGCCGAAAAAGGTGGATCTAGTCTTACCTTTGATGGAAATGTGACAAGTCATATCTCAGGCAATACGGATACAGAGATGCGCTTTTTATCTAATGTGAACTATCATGGCGGTGTTCACGTGGCATCAAAAGAAGGAAAGAACTTTGTATCTACCATCACTAATGAATCAGCGAATAACACAAAGGATACATTACATGTCAATACGGATACAGAAAACCATGGCTTCTCCGAGTTTAATTTGAAGGCTAATACGGATTTGGTTACAAAGAGCGCTGGTGGTACTGTTTGGGGCATGTATGTCAATGCTGAATCCCATGGTGAAAATCGAATCACCCTTTCCGGTGCAAAGAACAACATTTCTACCACTGGTAAAGATGAAGTCTATGGCATTGAAGTATCTTCTAGTTTGAATGATACAACTGGGGCAACCGATGCTAATGAAACGCCTAGTAAAAACTTGGTAGACCTACAGAATACAACGGTTACCACTGATTCTACATCTACAGGGAAACCGTGGGTCTATGGTGTGAAAATGAGCGCTGAGAATGGCGAAAATACAGTGAATCTTACACATAGTGATGTGAAAACAGCATCCAACTACGTGGCTAGAAGTATTGATATAGGATCTGAGAATCAAGGTACAAATACAGTCACCTTAGATACTACGAATATCACTACAAAAGGTGCCTACGGCTATGGCTTGAACTTGGTAAGTGCGAGAAAAGCCGGTGCTGGTAGTAACTCCATTCATTGGAAAGGCAACAATAGTATCATCACTGAGGCGATGGCGAATGGATATGGCATACGAGTTGAAAAAGATAAAGCGAATTCGGGAGCTGGTACAATCATAACCTCTGATGCAGATTCGTCGTTAGCGATTAAGGTAGATACAGAAGGATCAGGAACTGGCATCTCACAAATACACTCCGATCCTAATAACAAAACGAATTCCAGTTTTAACGGTGATGTATCTATCACTATGCGTGGTAGCGGAAAGTATAAAACAGCTGTGCTTGCAAGAGCTGATGGTGAAGCTACTAGTGATGCATCATCGAATACAATTACTTTCAATAAAAAGTTAAACATTGATGGTAATCCAACAGACCCTGCCTTAGTAGCAGGTGGCAAGAATACAACTATTACTGTATCCGGTAAGGATACGACAACCATCGTAGGTAATGTATTTGCTGCGAATGGAGGAAAAGTTGATGTTAACCTATTGACAAAGGACTCCTATCTCATTGGCAAAGCGGACAACGCAGGTACTGGTAACATCCATGTGAAAGTAGATGGTGGCAATTATTGGAAAATGACTGATAACTCTAACATCAATCGATTGGACCTATCCAATGCAGGGGAAGTAAGATTCGGCGATACAGAAGTTCCTTTAACATTGACAGTGGATAGTATCACAGGTTCTAATGGTACACTACATATGGGTGGTAACGTAAGTTCTGGAAAGACTGATTTATTACGAATTACACATAGTAGTGAAGGGGAACATGGTATTTATTTCCGCAATATGTCAGATTCAAAATCTACAGGCACAGAAGTGCTTAAACTTGTGGAGAGTTTGGGAAAAGAAGAAGACCATACTGCTGTATTCTCATTGAGAAATGAATCAAATAACGTGCCAGTTCCTACGGATGATACAAAACCTAACAATGCGAAAGCTGTCATTGAAAAAGGGGCGTACTTATATACATTAGGTAGAGCCACTGACTCTAAAATTGTTCCTATTAATGACACGAATAAAAATAATTGGTATTTATTCCCTATGGAAGAAGATGGAAAAGGCAAACTAACGCCTGGTGCAAAAGCAAGTATGCAATACAACCACTTACTGTATAATATGCAACTTGGTACCATCGAAACCTTGGTACAACGCTTAGGGGAGATTCACCTTCATAAAGACATAAAACGGTCTAATGATGTGTGGGCTAAGTATGTAAGTGGTAAGTATGAAGGACTTGAAGGTTCTGGGTACCATCAACGATATTGGGGGATTAAAGGTGGTTATGATTGGGTGCATCCGAGAGAGAAATGGATCCATTATAGTGGATACATGCTTGGTATGATTCGCTCACATGCTAATGTATACGCACAGCAAGGCCATGCACAGATGTCTGGTACTGAAATAGGCTATTATTCCACTCGATTATATAAAGATAGTGATTTCTATGTAGATTTAGTGGGTAAACTTAGACGCTATAGTGGTCAGTTTGAGTTAGTAAATGATTCTAAAGAGACCGTTAAAGCTAGCAATATAAATGCTATGTCATACTTAGTATCAGCAGAATTGGGTAGACGTATCTATGTCAAACAAGAGGAGCATAAAGGGGTATTCATAGAACCAGAAGTTCAGCTTACTTATCAAAGAACAAATGGATATGGAATACAGGTATCCAATGGACTCCATGCCCAAGTAGAGCCGGCACATAGTTTGATAGGTCGCATCGGTATTCGCGCAGGTGTAGATCGTTTTAATAGAACATCTTTTAACCCATATTTAAAACTAATGTATGAAAAAGAATTTTTAGGTAGTGGCCATGTAATGTTTAATGAAAGCAGTCGCTTACATGTATCTTATAAAGGTCATTGGATTACGTATGGTATTGGGTTATCGTATATGAATAAGGCTAGAACAGAGCAAGCCTATATAGAATTACAAGCCTCTACTAGAGATAGAGTAAGACAACAATGGCAATTGAATTTAGGATTGCGTCATACATTTTAGTTTGAATGGGCAAAAAATGGGCAAAATTACCTAAACTATACGAACACTTACGAACATTTAAAATAGTGTAGAACATTAAAAACCGCTTATTCATCGTATTCGCGAACACTTGCGAACACATATGAATAAGCGGTTATTTCAGGCTCTTTGTCAAATGTGGGGGCTGCTCATATAAGAAGTTCTTAGCGCTAGCTATCTAAATAGCTAGCGCTATTCTTTTTGCTTAATAGAAGTATACGAACTCTGAAACGATCAAAATGACGCAATCCATAACTGATTCTCTTTAATACTTTAATGTTATTATTACACCCTTCTGTAAACCCATTGGAATATGGTAATACAAAAGCATTAACAATTTGAGGGAACCAACTGGTAAAGGAAGTTTTAAAATTACTAAACTCTGGTAGATGACTGTTTTCTACTGTATTTAACCATAATTGTATATATCTTTCTATGTTAGGTATGCTGTATGTCTTAAATATCTTTCTAAAGGCTAATCTAAGTCCATATGCACGCCGTAGGTCATCGGATATACGTAATATTTCTAACAGCTTTATTCGTTCGCTTTCAGTTAATTTACCAGGGTTCTTCATAAGAATCCTTCG
>NZ_RQVD01000013.1 GCF_003992055.1 Veillonella sp. CHU740 | reverse complement strand
TTGAGTTTGTATATGTCTATTTTATTGCAAAAAAAGAATGTTGGCGACTACTCTTATATGAGTAGCCCCAACATTTATTATAGAGCCATTATTTATATTTGATAGTATGATAGGGTAGTGAATTGATATAGACTTCTGGGTGCAAGAATGTTGTAGATTCTATCAGGTTAGTAAAGAACTATGTTAATGATACTATCCATAAAAAAATAGCCATACACCTGTATAGATAGTTTTGTTTAGATCTTTACAATCGCTAGACGTGTATATTGAGTGATTGTAAGTGTGTACTAAACATCGGTATCTACAGATGTATGGCTTTATTAACATATACGATGTAATTATTTGTGAGGTATATTTTCTTCGTAGATCATGGTTTCTTTTGCAGGATGGTAATAGATAGCATATAGTAGTAATACGATGACCGGGATAATCGCAGATACTAAATAAATACCACTATACGATAGTAGTCCGTGAAGAACTCCTAATGTATAAGGTCCAACGCCTAGTCCTAAGTCTAATCCAATAAAATAGGTAGAAAGAGCAACACCAATTTTAGCGGGTTCTACGGCTTTCAAACAGATGGCTTGACCATTGGACATGAATGTACCATAGCCTAGTCCAACGAAGGCGCCAGCAATGAGTAATAAAGCTGCAGTTGTACTATAGGCAATGAGAAGAAGGCCAATAGTTAAGCATACGTAACTTGGATACATGACGGCATTTTCCCCGCGTTCATCAAAGATGCGCCCCGCAATTGGACGTGTCACAGTAATAACAAGAGCATACACAACGAAGAAGAAGGCTCCTGCAGTGATCAGTCCAGTTTCATGTGTAAAAATGGATAGGAATCCAAGAACACTAGAATAGGCAAGACCCATTAAAAATCCAAGGAAAGCGATGAAGGATACACGTGGTTCAATAAAGTTTTTTAAGGACCAAGAACGCATAGAGCTAGCCTCTGCATTGGATAAGGATAAATTTTTAACGGGGAAGCGTAAACAAGCGATAGTCACAGCTACCGATAATAAAACAGCTAAATAAATGATAAAAGTAAATCCAACAGCAGGTAATAAAATCATGCCGATGAAAGGACCAATAGCTGCTGCTAAGCTGGTACTTAATCCGTAGTAGTTAATGCCTTCACCATCTTTTGATTTAGGAATGTAAGCAGTAACAACCGCATTGGCTGCAGTAGATACAGTACCATAAGCAAAACCGTTTAAAAAGCGTACCGTATCAAGAATTAATATATCTTTAGCGATTAAATAGGCTAAGGTGGTTAGAAAATAGAAGATAGCTCCATATCTAAGCACTTCTTTACGACCTATAAGTTCTAATCGTTGTCCCATAATAAGTCGTGCAAAAAGGGTACCAATGATATAAATACCTGTTGCGAAACCAGCCTCTGCCACGGTAGAATGAAGCTCTTTAGTAGCATAGCTAGCCGTAATCACAACAAAACAATAATACACTAAAAATACAATGAAATTAATAATAGTAATGCTGATGAATCCAGGATTGAATAATTTTTCCTCTTGAGGTTCTATCATTTGGTCATTCATACATAACTCCTCCTTTTGTAACATGTTTTATAGAATATACCTATTTTGTAAACTTGTAAAGATTATATAAATATTTTCTATAGTGTATAATTAAGTTAACAATACAAAGGAGAAAATATTTGATTAGGATTATGTAAAAATAAGCCTACAATCCCATTGTTTTAATAGGTTCATATCATGTGTGAATATAGTGATGCGTTTCTTTAGCTATAAAAAAATTTTAGAGCATTTTAATTGTATGTATATGATTTAGAGTCTCGTAAAACTGAAAAACTTTATTTATACAATATTCAAATATGTGTGATACATAGTTAGTTGAAATAGGAGATTTTACATAGGTGTAATATAATGTATTGCTACTTTCAGAGAAACTGACTATAATAAATAGATATAGTATTGCTCGTCGTTATATTCAATGCTATATTTCATAATAAATAGATAGTAATCATAAGAAAGGAGTCTCCCTTATGACAGTACAATTAGACACATTGGATCATCGTTTATTACGTTTATTAGATGAGGACGCCTCCATGTCGGCCGCAGACTTAGCCATTATGCTCAATAGTGAAGAAGCACACGTGGCAAGTCGTATTCAAGCCTTCGAGGAGTCTGGAATCATCAAACGGTACCAAGCAGTCATTGATTGGGAACAAGTAGACCAAAATAAGTCTACAGCACTCATTCAATTAGGTGTGACTCCTGCTCCAGATCAAGGATTTGATAAAGTAGCAGAACGAATTATGGATTTTCCAGAAGTACAAGGTGTTTACCTTATGTCTGGTAGCTATGATTTAACGGTCATCGTGGAAGGGGCTAGCATGCGTGACATCGCTTTATTTGTATCTCGCCGTCTATCTACATTAGATTCAGTGCTTTCCACTACAACAAACTTTATCTTAACACGTTATAAAGATAATAATATTGTGTTCCACACTGGTGGAGTTCGTGAAGATCGGAGAAATGTATTCGATGATTAATTATGACAACTATTTAAATGCTGAAATCAAAGCTGTGAAGCCATCTGGGATTCGACGCTTTTTTGAAATTGCTAATGAATTAGATAATGTTATTTCCCTCAGTATTGGTGAACCAGATTTTGCTACGCCCTACCATATTCGTGAAGAGGGAATTAGTACATTAGAAAAGGGAAAAACTTGGTATTCCCCTAATCGCGGGTTCATGGAACTACGGGAAGAAATTTCTAAATGGTTAGAACGGAAGTATCAAGTATCCTATGACCCAGCAACAGAAGTGATTGTGACAGTAGGTGGATCTGAGGCCATTGATTTAACTTGTCGTACCTTGCTAAATCCTGGGGATGAAGTGTTGATTCCTGTACCTAGTTTTGTATGTTATACGCCATTAGCGGAATTATGTAATGCAAAGCCAGTGCAAATTGTTACGAAAGAAGAAGATGAGTTTCGTTTAACGCCAGAAGCGATTGAAGCAGCAGTGACGGAAAAAACAAAATTGTTAGTCTTACCATTTCCTAATAATCCAACAGGTGCTGTATTACGTCGTGAGCATCTGGAAGCCATAGCAGAAGTTGTGATCAAGTATGATTTATTCATTTTGTCCGATGAGCTATATAGTGAGCTGACGTATGGTGATGAACCACATGTATCTATTGCATCCATTCCAGGTATGCAAGAACGTACTATCTTAATCAATGGCTTTTCCAAAGCTTATGCTATGACTGGCTGGCGCCTTGGGTTTGCCACAGGTCCAGCACCGATTATTGCGCAAATGACGAAGATGCATCAGTATGGTATTATGAGTGCGCCGTCCATGTCTCAATATGCGGCGATAGAAGCGTTGAAAAACGGAGACAAAGATATCCAATACATGCGTGAAGAATACGATATGCGTCGTCGCTTATTAGTGAGCGCTTTTAACCGTATGGGACTTCATACATTTGAGCCAGAAGGGGCCTTTTATGTATTTCCATCTATTAAAAGCACAGGCCTTAGTTCGGAGGATTTCTGTGAAAAGCTTCTGTATGATCAACGGATAGCTATTGTACCAGGCAATGCATTTGGAGATTGTGGAGAAGGCTTTGTGCGAGTGGCCTATTCCACATCGTTACAAAATATAAAAGAAGCAGTCAAACGGATTGAAATCTTTTTGCAAAAACTTAAGAGTAAAGAAATATAGTAATAGAATAGAGGGGCTATAACAAAATAGCCTACAAATAAAATAGAGGAAAGTTGATTAGAAAGTATCAACTTTCCTCTATTTTTATATTTTTAATATACAAAAGGGTCCCGAAGGACCCTTTTCATCGATATAGGTAAATATATTATTGTTGGTTGTGTTTGAATGCTAAAATAGCTTGGATTAAATCATCTAAAGGCATTTCACCACGTTCAGCTACCATGGACAGTGTGGCTTTAAATTTCATAAGTTTGGCTAATGGGGAGTTTAGCATTTTAAAGTTTGGATTGATATGAATCATGTGGTCTTTTAGGCCTGGAATTACATCGAATAGAGGGAATAGTTTGGTGTCACCAGTCAACCCTAGATCGTTTTCATAGACCGTAGACTGTGAAGCACTTTTTTGCACTGTATTTTGTTCAGTAGTACTAGCTGTACCATCCTCTTTGCGTACATGTTTGTAATCAATGTGGTCTACTGCATGGTACGCAGAATCAGATCCTTCCCAAATGAGTTCTTTACGAGAACCACTTAGACTACGAATGTGAGTGCAATCTTGTACCATTTCTAAGATGCCTTTAAATTGGCCTTCTTCATTACGAACAGCGATGTACTCAATGTGGATAAATAGATCAGGCTTGTCAATCCACATTTCAGTATAATCTTGTCTGCCAGCTTTGAAAGAATCGATGATTTCTTGGACCAAAGGGAGGCTCTTTTTAGGGTGGCAGTTTTGTACAACACGACCGATAATATTAGAGCTACGAGGGAAAATGCGGTGCTTTGTATCATTATAGAAGCGGACTAAATCATTTTCATCTACGAATGTAATGTCCACTGGTAAGAATTTAAAGATTAACTTAATTTGTTCAATGGTTAAAGAGCCTACTGCAAGATCGTGGGTTTGTTCTGCATTCCCATTGATACCGTATTTGCCAACTAATTGGGCTAACTCTTGTAATAAGGCTGTAGGATTAGCACCGCCACTTAGTGCTGTGCTAGATACGGAACCAGTAGATGCAACTGAGCCAGTTTGAGTTACATGTCCTTGATTAGCACCTGTGAAAGTATGTTGTGGTGCGTTGTTTGTAGATGGTTCGGAATGATGGGATGGCACAGCATCGGGGCGACCTTCGTAGAATGGTGGAGGCGTGATGAAAGCAAAGCCAATTTCATGATCTCCACGGCTCATAGTAATAAAATCGATGTCTTGTAACAGTTTCCATGCCGTAGGGATAAGGACTTCTTTTTCTTTGTTGTTTAAATCGCGAATAATATCGATGACATCCGCTTGTTTAGCTAAAAATTCAGATTCTTGACCAGATTCGAGCAGTTGTTTACTTTCAGAGATAGCATCACGAACCGCATCGTCGAAAGTCCACATGATTTTCGTAGGACGGTCGAAACCATATCGCTCTAACACAGGGTATAATTGATTTTGTTTGCGTGCCAAATGAATGCGCCAAGTGGTAAGTGCATCATATACACCAAGCCAAGGATTGAGAATGAAGTGAGGGGCTTGTAACATGGTTTCCATTTCGCCTAATTGTTGTTCCATGGCGTCGATTTCATCAAGATATACTGTCAATGGATGATGTACAGGATATTCATTGTTAGCTCGAATCAAGATACCATCAAATAACTCTAATAAGTCATCCATTCTATGAGTAATCTCTTCATCTGTGTAAGAACCTTTTAATTGTTGTTCACCGTAGGCAAATTCATCAGGCGTACATGTGCCGATTTTTTCTTTTAATAAAGTGCGTGCTGTTTCTAAATCTAAGGTTCCGCTTAGAAAACGATCTTTAATGTCAATCATGACTTCCATTCTGTCATTACCAGTTAGGCCGAGGGCTTGTTTCATTGTATCCATGAGGATCTCCTTTCTACTGAGTCTAATGAGTATATCTGTTATATAACCATTTTATTAAGATATACGTCATATACTATTTGGTAAGAAGTGGTGATAGAATCCACCTAATCGAATAACTTTCATTGTATATATGTAGTATAAACTAATTAAAAATAATTTTCAGTTGCTGAGGCTACAGATTGGTAATACGTTTGATTCCTATCAACCTTTATATTGACTTTTGTTCTTAGAAGATATAATATTTAAGAATAAAAAGGTGGTGTAAAGAGTGAAAAAAAAGGATCGTTTATTGGAAGTTATAAAGAATAATGCAGGAGTGATTACTACGAAAGAAGTCTTGGAGCATGGCTTTCACAAAGATACCTTAAAGGCATTAGTCGTAGATGCTAAATTAGAAAAAGTAGCCACAGGACTATACGCACTTCCGCATGAGAATATTGATGAGTATCTATATTTTACACATCGCATTAGGAAAGGGGTATTTTCGCACGAGACGGCTGCTTACTTGCAAGGATTAACAACAAAAATACCAAGTAACTATGTGATGACGATAATGGCCGGGGATAATGTTAGTCGAGTGACAAGGTTAAAAGATAATATTAATTTTAAATATGTGAATAAAGAATTATTTGAGCTAGGGAAAGTAGAACAATTGAGCCCTTTTGGACGGAGATTATCAACCTATGATAAGGAAAGAACGGTACTTGATATAATTCGAGATAAAGATAGAATCGAGGGGCAAATTTTTAGAGAGACGATACGAACCTATTTTTTGAATGATGCTATTAATCTATTAAGGTTATCTCAATATGCAATGTTGATGGATATGGAAGATGAATTGATACAATATACGGAGATAATGCTATGAAGACTGCAGAACAGATAAAAGGAGCAATTCGAAATATATCTAAAGAGACTGGGGCAAATCCAAATTCATTATTGCACATGTGCTTATTTGAAGGTATTCTTGAAAAGCTTTCAAAGTCTAAATATTGTGAAAATTTTATTTTGAAAGGTGGATTGCTAATATCTTCATTAATCGGGGTAGATATGAGAAGTACTCTAGATATGGATGCGACGATTAAAGGATTACCAGTACATGAAACAAATATTAAAGTTATTTTGGATGAAATCCTAGATGAAAAAATTGATGTAGAGATACAATATGAATTAGTTACATTGAAACCTATAAGAGAAGATGGTCTTTACGAAGATTTTTGTGCTACAATTAGGTGCACATTTGGTAAAATAAATGCGATTCTCCGAATTGATATTACAACTGGAGATGTTATAACTCCAAAGGAAATGACTTATGGATATTCTAAGATATTAGAGGATGGAATAATTCCAATAATGTCGTATACATTAGAAACGGTTCTTGCAGAAAAATTCGAAACAATCACAAGTAGAAATATTACAACCACAAGAGCAAGAGATTTTTATGATTTGTACATAATTTATTCAATGTATAAGAAAGAAATAAAGGATGATATATTATGTAAAGCGATAGAAAGAACCAGCACTCAACGAGGCACGGATGATATGATACGATCCTATAAGTTTATTACAAAGTTGCTACGTGGTAGTAAGGGATTGCAAAAGTTATGGGAAAAATATAGAGGTGCGAATTCTTATGCGAAAGGCATACAGTTTGATGACACACTTGATGTGTATGATAAGATAGGAGAACGATTCATCGAGTATGTGAAGTAAAGATTATATAATCATATACCTAGATTAAATAATATATACTAAAAGCTCACAGCATTCTTAAGGCGTGAGCTTTTATATTCTATAGGAAAAAGCCTGCACCAATGAGGGACAGGCTTTTGTTATTTATTTTGTGCGATTTGATGTCGTATACATAGCTAGAGCTGCCCAGATAAATGAAAAGGCAATGAGTTTATTAGTATCGAAGCTTTCACCGAAATAGAAGATAGCTAACATTAGGGCGATGGTTGGAGATACGTATTGCAAGAACCCTAATAAGTTCAAGGGTAATAGCCGAGCCCCATAACTAAATAACACAAGTGGAGCTGATGTGGTAAGACCTGAGATCACGAATAATAGGGCCGTATATGTATCATATTGGAAGGAAGTCCAGGAACTAGGGTCAATATACAGGGTATATGCTAGTGCAAATGGTGTAATTAACCAAGCCTCAAAAGCAATACTAGTGAAAGGATGAATCACTAGTTTTTTCTTAACGACTCCATATAGGCCAAAAGTGAATGCTAATTCTAGGGCAATATCTGGAATAGTCCCTAATTGGAAGGTGAGGAATAGAATACCTAGCGTGGCAAGACCGACACTACACCATTGTATGGTAGATAAACGTTCTTTAAAGATAAACACACCAAGCACTACATTTAACAGCGGATTGATATAATAGCCAAAGCTAGTATCCATAACACGATTGTTTGCGACAGCCCAAATGTAAATGCCCCAATTAAAAGCAATTAAGATAGCAGCTAATACTAAGAGTACAATTTGTGAAATATTGGATCGCAAATGGTGACAGTCTATTTTAAATTGTGTATAGTTCATGCCGATAGCAACGAATGACATGAATACGGCTGACCAAATAATGCGATGTGCTAGCACACTCATAGGTGCTATATGATGCAAGAGGGCCCAAAATAAGGGGAGAAGTCCCCAAATAATATAACAGCTTAAACCAGTGATAAGCCCTTTTTTATTGAGTTGTTCCATCTTTACCTCCTGGATACAACGGATGGATGTATTGTTTAATATTGTACCTAAACCATAGTAACATAGAATGAATACATGTTCTAGTCCAAGATTGGTTTTAAATATTATGCAATATATTGTTATACAAGATGTAAGTTAATTAAAAATATAATACAGAACATAGGAAAATCTAACTATGAAATTATGTTATATTTGATAAATCTATTGTAAAATGAAGAAACTATGAAGTACAATAAAAAGGTATGCTTTACATGTGAAAAAAGCAATACATATTCATATAAAACGTACGGGCGTACAAACATTTTGGAGGTATATTCATGAAAGTAACAAGTAAACGTATTTCTGCGGCTTTGTTAGCCTGTGTAGCATTGACTACATTTAATGGTGCACAAGCAGCATTTGATGAGCATTTAGACAACTACCAATTAGATACAAAGGTAGTAAAAGGAGATCGTTCGAAAGACCAATTTGGCAATACAGTAACAGAACAATCCTATTATCGTACTGGTGGTGATGTAAAAGTAATCACTCGTGATGAAATCGAAAAACGCCATTATTCTGACTTAACAGAGGCCATCAAACGTATCCCTGGTATTACATTCCAAAACCCAGGATACCGTGGTGGGGAATATGGATTCCAATTCTTCAATAATGGTATTTCTATTAACGGTGATACTCGCGTTATAGTATTGGTTGATGGTCGTCGTGTAGATAACTCTACAAGTACTCGTATTGCAGGTAGCAGTGAGTCAGGTAGTAAGTCTACAGGAGTAAATCTTGACCAAGTTATCAATATTAATGCAGTAGATAAAATTGAGGTTATTAAAGGTCCAGGTGCCTCTGTATATGGTTCTGATGCTACTGGTGGTGCTATTAATATTATCACTAGAAAAGGTGAGGCCACTAAACAAGGCTCTATTGACGTATCTACAGGAACATGGGGTAAGCATAATTATGATCTGTCGTACTCCGGCAGTGCGGGTAATGACAACTCGCTACACTATTATGTAGGATTACATCGAGTGGTGTCTGGTGATACAAAATATCGTGACGGACATACAGGTGATATTGGAATATTGGGAGGTTCTCGTTTTGATGAGCGAGGCGCTAATGTGCGACTTGATAAAGATTTCAGTGATACAGAACGTTTAACTGTATCTATTAACCATCAACAAGGCAAAGATGGATATCCGATTTCTACGCCAAACCAAAAATATTGGAATAAAAAAGATTGGAATCAAATCATATTTAAAGCTGCTGTGGGTGAACGGGATGAAGATGGCAAGTTAGTCCTAAATGAAGACTATTCAGGGGACTATGATAACGAAAATAAATATAAAGTTGTGCAAAATGAAAAAGGAAACCCTGCCTACCATAATTTATTTGCTTTAGATGGATTTGGTTACAATTCCTATAGTAAGTATAAAAATAATGATGTGGATGTAAAATACACTTTCGATCGTCAATCTGATATGGAAAGTTTTGTTCGTTTTTATATCCAAAGTCATCAGTATTTAAGTAGTGATAAATATGCTTGGGTATTACATGATGATGGAATGAGTAATAAGGCATTCAATTTAACGGGAGATCAATTTACAAAGGACTTCCCAGATGGCGCTAAAGACGGTGCATTATTAGATGCATGGATTGAAAAAAATTTAGCCCCATTCCCTGGCGGTAGTAAAGCAGCCTTGGAAGAATGGGTAGCCAAAACGGGTGGAAAAGCACAAGACCCAAGACATTATTATGATGAGAGAAAGCGTGGGATTCAATTACAAGTAGCACGTTCTATAGGTAAACATGATATCATCGCGAATGTTTCCTACGATAAAGATCAAAATGATCATGTGTATCAAACATCTAAAGGAAAAGTAAAAACATCTGTAAAACGTAATTCTTTATATGGTTATGTACAAGATAAAATTCATGTAAATGATAATTTTGATGTGACACCTGCTGTACGATTTGCTAAATATAGTGATTACATAACAGAGGCGGGAAAATCGTTAGGTGGTGACCCACATGTTGTGACACCTTCCTTAAATCTACAATATCAACTGCATGATGGTAGCACAGTGTATGCTGGCTGGACAAAAGTTCTTCGCCCATTACGTAGTGGTGATTATGTTTCAGCCTATGATGGAACAAAAACAAACTTACAGGATGAAAAAGGAAATGTATATACATTAGGCTATCAAAAAATATTTAACAAGAAAACCACTGTAGGTGTAAACTATAGTCTTACCGACATGACAAATGCTATTGCTAGCTTTGAAGTAAGAACTCCGAATGGTTTTGAAAGTGTTCCTGTGAATGCAAATCAAAAGAAAACATCTTTTAATCTTACAGTAGATCATAAGATTAATAAAAACTGGACTGTTGGTGTGGCATACAGTCATTTAAAAGATAGATGGTCAGCAAAACCAGGTTATGTAGTAAATCCAGCATGGAACTATAATAACTCTGGTGATATCAACACAGGTATCAACAAATTGCGTCCAGCGAATCATTATACACTCAATGTAAATTATGATGCGGGTAAAGTATCTTCTGGATTATTGGTTAACTACTATACTGGTTCCAATATTGAAGCTTTTACTTCAAAACGTTTCGTAATCTTAGATTGGAACTTAAACTATGATGTAAATAAAGATTTAACAACATATGTTGCAGTGACAAACTTAACGAACGAAGCATACGAAACTACTAGCTATGCCGTATATGGCCCAGGTAGTTCTGCAATGCCAGCTCGTCAAGCTATGATTGGTGCTAAATACAAATTCTAAAAGTGATGCTAGAAAGGGCTACAATTTGTAGCTCTTTCGTTTAGGTGAACGGATGAAAAAAATATATATAACAGGCTGTGTAGTGGCTTTGCTAGGAGGCTTGTATAGCGCACATTTACATGGCATGGAAGAATTCATTCCTATGCCTGACTATGTGGAAAGTACTGCTGTATCTCATGAAGTAGGGCCACGTATAGTGAATCAGTTAACAAGCAAAGGTACTGATCAAGTTGTCACCTATGAAGGGGAACCACGACGTATCATGGGTGTTTGGCAAAGTTCAGTAGAAACATTGCTTGCTCTAGGAGTAGGTGATCGTATGATTGCCGCTATAGGGGTGCCAGATAGTAAATATATTGCAGAGGAATATCGTGATGCCTATGAAAAAATTCCTTATAAAAGTATGGAAATTCCAGATGTAGAAACTACATTACTATGGGAACCAGATTTGCTTGTAGGATGGTATTCAACCTTTCAGAAGAATAATTGGAAGAGTACAGATTTCTGGGCACAACGTGGAATTGATAGTTACATATCAAGAGCATCCTATAAAAAATCTAAGAGAACAGTAGAGGGAGAATATCAATATATTCTTGATTTAGGTGCTATCGTCAATAGACAAGAACGGGCGGAAGAACTTGTGAACCGAACAAAACGTGCAGTGACAGAGGCAAAGACCTATGGAGAAGCACAGCATACCAAAGATACTGTTTTGATACTGGAAAATTCTGGGCGACAGTATCGAGTGTATGATAAAGAAACATTAGCAGGAAATATGCTAGAAGAAATAGGAGGTCATCTTATTTCGGAAGCAGGACAGACAATCAATGCAGAAGAATTAATTCATTTGAATCCATCAGTTATCTTTTTAGTGTTAGTGGAAGAGGATTATGAACGGCAAGATGAACTCATAGACAATCTATATAAGAATCCTACATTACAGCATGTGGATGCCATACGTAACCATCGAGTACATGGAATTCCATTGTTTATGGTGTACAGTGCTGGCACACGAATCCATGATGGATTGGATATTATGATTCACGGATTGTATCCAAATTTTACAGGAGGTACTCATGAGTAATCGAACACATACACTCACTGTAGTGGGAGTAGGAATTGTACTCATCGCATTGCTGATTTTGGGTATGGCATGGTCCTTGTTTTTGGGCACTGTACATATTCCAGCACAGACTTTATGGCAAGTAGTGGCATCAAAATTTGTTAATACTATTGTCATAGATGATCCACGGCAAGGAGCTTTGAATGATATTGTATGGATGTTGCGTATGCCACGGGTTATCTTAGCGGCTCTAGTAGGTGCGGGACTCGCTGTTAGTGGTGTCATTATGCAAGCCATTGTTAAAAATCCTCTGGCAGATCCATATATTTTAGGGATTTCATCAGGGGCATCTACAGGTGCTACAGTAGCTATTTTAATGGGCGTAGGTATTGCTTTTGGTGAAGAATACGTAGGTATTATGGCTTTTATAGGAGCTATGGTTATATCGTTTGGTGTGCTTATTATTGCCAATATGGGTGGACGAGCTAATGCGATCAAATTGTTATTAGCTGGTATGGCATTGAGTGCCGTTTGTAGTGCTTTTACGAGCATTATCGTATACTTTGCCAAAGATAAGGAAGGTATTCAAAACGTAGCCTTCTGGATGATGGGTAGTTTGGCAGGAGCTAATTGGGAGTTGATTGGCATCATGGTATTTGTCATTCTAATACCAATCGTATTCTTCTGGCTCCAAACACGCATTTTGAATTTGATGTTACTAGGTGATGAAGTAGCCATTACCCTAGGTGTAGATCTTCACAGATATCGCCAATTATACCTTGTGATGAGTTCTATTATGATTGGTTTTGCTGTGTATGCAGCAGGCATTATTGGATTTGTTGGGTTGTTGATTCCGCATATCGTACGACAAGCATTAGGAACGAACCACAAAGGACTGATTCCTATTTCCGCATTAGGAGGAGCTTTGTTGCTTGTAGTAGCAGATACATTGAGTAGAACTATTATTCCACATACAGAGCTACCAATTGGTATTTTAATTTCTGTTATCGGCGCACCTGCCTTTGTATACTTAATGATTAAGCAAACCTATGCATTCGGAGGTAATTGATGAATTTACAAGTAGAACAAGTTGCCTTTGGCATTGGACAAACGCAAATCTTACAAGGCATAGATTTAGAAGTGCAAGATCGTGAAATTGTCGGCCTAATAGGGCCTAACGGTAGTGGTAAAAGTACACTGTTAAAGTGCATCTATCGTACCTTACATCCCAATGCAGGACGCATTGAGTTGAACGGCCGCTCCTTGGATGAACTTTCATTCCGTGAAAGTGCTTTACAAATGGCTGTAGTGGCACAACATAATCAGTACCAATTTGATTTTACGGTGATGGACATTGTTCTTATGGGTCGTATGCCACATAAAAAATTACTTGAAGGAGATACACCAGAGGACTATACTATAGCTAGACGGGCGTTGGCACAGGTGGGGATGGACCATATGGAAACACGGAATTTCTTGAGCCTTTCAGGGGGAGAACAACAACGTGTGATCTTGGCACGAGCCTTAACACAAGAAAGCCCATGCTTGATTTTGGATGAACCAACGAATCACTTGGATATTAAGTACCAATTGGAGATGTTGGAAATCGTTCGTGATGCAGGGGTAACAGTCTTGATGGCAGTTCATGATTTAAACTTAGCATCTCAGTTCTGTCATCGATTGGTGGCTATAGACCGTGGTCAAGTAGTCGGTACAGGAACTCCTAAAGAGTTATTGACACCAGAGTTTATTCAAAACTTATATGGTGTACATAGTCGTATCGTAGAAGGTCCGACGAAAGATTCAATTCATATTATTTTTACAGAAACAGTAAAGTAAGCAGTCACTTTTTGTTGTTGTCTATTGTAAGGATAGAGCTAGTTCGATCCGTTACATATACTGTATGAATGTGAACCATGGATAAGGAGGTAAGACATGGGATTGTTTGAATTATTTATAAAAGGTGGATATGTGATGTATCCATTGCTAATTTGCTCTTTTATTGCAGTGATTATTTTCGTAGAACGGTTACGTTTTTATCGCTCTATGTTAGATGATGTAAATGCGCTACGTGAAACTATCATCCCTCTTGTACAACAAAGTAACTGGAAGGGATTACAAGCCTTGAAAGAAACTAATAAAGGAATGGCTACACATGTGATTGCAGAAGCAGCTCGTGGTGGCAACAATAAAGAACAACAAGAAAAATTATTAGAAGCAGCAGCGATTAGCGAATCCGCTAAGCTTCGCCAATATTTGAATTACATTGAATCCATCGTTACCATGGCTCCATTATTGGGGTTGTTGGGTACTGTAACAGGTATGATTGGTTCTTTCAGTGTATTATCTATTTCTGAAGGTCAACCATTTGCCATCACAGGTGGTGTAGGGGAAGCTTTGATTGCCACAGCTACAGGTTTGATTGTAGCAATCATTGCATTGATTCTGCATACATACTTAGTACAACAGCAAGATATTCTAATTAGCCAAATTGAAGATGCTAGTGCTATGTATATGGCAGAATTGGCAGGTGAAAACCATGCGTCTTAGATCCTTACGGACGACATCAAAACCGAAACTCATGATTATTCCTATGATTGATATTATTTTCTTTCTACTGGTCTTTTTCATGATGAGTATGTTAACGATGGTCGTTCAAAAATCTGTACCGATTCAATTACCACAAGCAGTGGCATCAAAAGTAGACCTGCAACGTAAAATTCCAATTACGGTTACGAATAATGGCCAAATCTATGTAGAAACGCAACCAGTGACACTAGATCAAATGATTCGTTACCTACAAGCAGAACAAGCAAAAGGTGGAGATATGGTTGTTATTCTACGTGGCGATGCAAAAGCTGAATATGGTGCATTTGTTACTGTCTTAGATACATTGAAACAAATGGGTATTGTGAAAGTATCTATTGCGACAGATAGTAAATAAGGAGGTACTATGGATAGACGATGGCGAATTCCCGCAGTGATATCCGGACTTACAAATCTAGGTCTTGTAGTACTTCTAGGTGTATTGGGTCATATACAAACGCCTACGCCAGATACGGAAGAAGTAGTAGAGGTGCAGTTAGTGCACGAGGAAAAAGGGGGCGGAGGACAAGCTAATCCAGGACCAGCGATTACGGCACCACACACGGAAAAACGTGAAATTCCGCCCCCAATTACGAACATAGCCGAAGCAGAAGCTATACTGGAGCAAGTCAAAGCAGAAGCGCCTAAAAGTGTTGCTATTGTAGCGCCGAGTACTAGTGCAATTTCTGAATCGGGCCCAGCTACATCTGGTGAAGGATCAGGTAGCGGGGATGGTTCTGGAAATGGTACTGGTCAAGGGGATGGCAATGGTACTGGAGACGGTAGCGGTGATGGTAATGGCAATGGAAGTGGCGATGGAGTAGACGGCAGTGATGACGGTGTCATCGTCGATGCGGGCAGCCTTTCTCAAGTGAGAGATGTAGAGGCTCCGTATCCACCTAAAATGCTACGCCAAGGGAAAACCGGTAGTGTAGTTGTTCAATTAGTGGTGGAAAAAGATGGCTCTGTTAGTTCTGTCAGTGTCATAGGCGGTAGTGGCCAACCAGAATTTGAACAAGCAGTAATGCGAGTAGCATACCAATGGACATTTGTGCCAGCCACTAGAAATGGACGACCAGTTCGTGCCTATGCAACAAGAAGCTATCGATTTGCGTTGTAGTTAAATAATACTTAATAAAGGAAAGTTGGTTTATTTCAGCTTTCCTTTTGTTATATGAAGATAAACTTGTCACAGACTCCATAAAAATGTTGAAATATATAAAAAGTTACATTCTACTCCATAAAATGATATAATAATTATAAAAATATGTTATGGAATCCATAAAATGATAAAAGTTAAGTTAGGTTTGCAATAAGAACCATAACATAAAGGAGGGAACGCGATGAAGTTAATTGAACGAAAACAGTATTTAGACTTTTTGCGTAATCATCGGTACACAGATGCGATTATTGTTGTATCTGGTATTCGTCGGTGTGGTAAGTCTACACTCTTTCAATTGTATAAAGAAGAATTGTTACATCAAGGTATTCAGCCAGAGCAGATTATAAGTATTAACTTTGAAGATTTAGAGTATGAACATTTACAAGAGTATCGTACATTGTACGAATATATTTTAGAACGGATTATACCGAATCAGGAGATGTATATCTTTCTTGATGAAATACAACATGTGCCTAATTTTGAAAAAGTGGTGGACAGTTTGTACATCAAAGATAAGGTGAAGGTGTACATCACTGGATCTAATGCGTATTTTATGTCTTCTGAAATGGCCACTTTATTATCGGGGCGCTATGTACAGCTAGATATGTTACCACTTTCATTCAAAGAATTTTGTGAAGCCCATCGCAAGGATGAACGGCAACCATTGGAAGAACTATATCAACGCTACACACAATACAGTTCTTTTCCAGGTATTTTGCGCTTAGGCGATAATTTGCCGATGATCTTAGATTATTTACAAGGAATATTTAACACCATTGTATTAAAAGATATCATTGCTCGCAGTAAAATTGGAGACCCTCAATTATTGGAAAGTGTGGCTAGATATTTATTTGCCAATATAGGGAGTCTTATCAATCCTACAAAGATTAAAAACTCGCTTATTAGTGCAGGTCGAAAAGTAGATGGTCGAACCATTGAGCGATATATATCAGCGTTACAAGATGCATTGTTACTGTATCAAGTCAATCGATATGATGTGCGGGGAAAAGAAGTGCTACAGCTGAATGCGAAGTATTATGCAGCAGATGTAGCGTTAAAACAATTCTTATTACCTAATCGTGGCGAGGATACAGGACATATATTAGAGAATATTGTATTTTTAGAGCTCATACGTAGAGGGTACAAAGTGTATGTAGGTCATCTACAAAAAGGTGAGATAGATTTTATTGCCCAAAAACAGGGTATGATTGAATATTACCAAGTAAGTCAAAGTGTATTAGATCCCCATACGTTAGAGAGAGAACTAACGCCGTTAGAGCAAATACAAGACCATTATCCTAAATATCTATTAACCTTCGATGTGATTAATAAGAATGCTAGTTATAATGGGATTCAACAGAGAAATGTACTAGAATGGCTTATGGAAGACAAATAACAGTCGAAAAATCTCCCACAATATGGTATGCTAATTTATATATAATTATTATTCAATAACAATAAAGGTGGATGCATATGAATGAATTAGTAGGTTTGATTTTAGCGGCCGGTAAAGGCACTCGCATGAAATCTAAACTTCCAAAGGTATTGCACAAAGTAGCTGGTAAGGCAATGGTGGAACGTGTATTAGAAGCGGCTCAATCGGTAGGGGCACAGCGCAATGTTGTCATTGTTGGTTTTGGCGGTGATGATGTGAAAGCCTACTTAGGCGATCGCGCTGAATACGTGACACAATTAGAACAAAAAGGAACTGGTCATGCAGTACAACAAGCAGAATCTGTACTAGGCAATCATGAGGGGCTTATCTTACTATTATGTGGAGATACGCCACTCGTAACACAACAAACGCTAGAACAATTATTGGCGCACCACAAAGAAACAGGAGCAGCAGCCACTGTGTTAACAGCCTATATGGATAATCCGTATGGCTATGGCCGTATCATTCGCAATGAAGCTAAGTCTGTAGAACGCATTGTAGAAGAAAAAGATGGTACATTGGACGAGTTAAAAGTGCACGAAGTTAACACGGGCATGTACATTTTCAACTCCAAAGAATTATGGCCTTGTTTAGAGCAACTTTCAGATGATAATGCACAAGGAGAACTATATATTACAGATGTGGTGAGTATCCTTGTAAAAGCAGGAAAAACAGTAAGTGCCTACATGACGATGGATAGTGACGAATCCTTAGGGGTTAATAGTCGTTTACAATTGGCACAAGCGGAATTGATTTTACGTAATCGTACTAACTTAGCCTTGATGGAAGCCGGCGTTACCTTAGTGGATCCGCATAGCACATACATTGCGCCAGAAGTTGTTGTGGGACCAGATACGATTATCTATCCAAATACAACATTAGAAGGTAATACGGTGGTAGGTACAAATAATATTTTGGGACCTAATACACGTTTATCTAATGTGACAGTAGGCGATAATAATCATATTCACGATTCGTATGCACACGATTGTGAAATTAAAAATGATACAGTCATTGGACCGTTTGTTCATTTGCGACCAGATACAGTATTATCTGATAAAGTAAAAATCGGCAACTTCGTAGAAGTGAAGAATAGCGTAGTTGGAGAGGGTACAAAATTCCCACACCTATCGTACATTGGTGACAGTGATGTAGGATCTAAAGTGAATATTGGTTGTGGTACTATCACAGTCAATTACGATGGTAAAAAGAAACATCGTACCACCATTGAAGATAAAGTATTTGTAGGTTGCAATTCTAATTTAGTAGCGCCTGTTACGGTGGGTAGTGAAAGTTACGTGGCCGCAGGTTCTACGATTACAAAGGATGTGCCAAGTCGTGCATTAGCATTTGGACGGGCTCGTCAAGTGGTGAAAGAAAACTGGGTAACAGAGGATACTTTCAAAAAATAATAGGGTACTAGAAATTTTGGTAAAATATATTACACAAAATTGAGAAAATGAAGTACAATAGAAGTAGAGCCTTTGTGCATCAAATTGTAAGTCAATTGTTTTAGAGGAGTAATGACATGGCATTAGAAGATGGTAAACGACTCAAAGTTTTTACAGGCAATGCAAATCCAGCGTTAGCCAAAGAAATTTGTGATTATTTAGACCTTCCATTAGGTGAAGCATTTGTAGGTCGCTTCAACAATGGAGAAGTACAAGTCATGATTGATGAAAGTGTACGTGGTAAAGATGTATTTATCGTTCAACCAACTAGCTACCCAGTGAATGATAATGTAGTTGAATTGTTAATCATGGCAGATGCATTAAAACGTGCATCAGCTCGTCATATCACAGCCGTTGTACCATATTATGGATATGCTCGCCAAGACAGAAAAACTCGTGGTAGAGAGCCAATTACAGCAAAATTAATGGCAGATTTACTACAAACATCTGGTGTAACTCGCCTTGTAACAGTAGATCTTCATGCAGGTCAAATTCAAGGTTTCTTTGATGTGCCAGTAGATCATTTGATGGGTGCATCCATTATTGCTAACTATATTAATGAAAAGAAAATGGAAGATGTCATCGTTGTATCTCCAGACCTTGGTGGCGTAACCCGTGCCCGTGATTTAGCAGATCGTATTGGTGCACCAATTGCAATTATCGAGAAAAAACGTCCACAACCAGGTGTTGCGAAAGTTATGAACTTAATTGGTGATGTCCAAGGTAAAAACTGTATCATCATCGACGATATCGTAGATACTGCAGGATCTCTTGTAGAAGGTGCGAAAGCATTGCAAGAATTTGGCGCTAAATCTGTTACAGCTTGTGTAACACATGCAGTATTAACAGATCCAGCATGTGAGCGTATTGCAAACTCTAACATTAAAGAGTTAATTGTAACAAATACAATCGATATTCCAGAACCATGCCGTTTACCAAATATTACGATTTTATCCGTAGCTCCGCTCCTAGGAGAAGCGATTTTGCGTATATTTCAAGAAGAGTCAGTAAGCTCTTTATTTGATAAATAATATGAAATTATTAGTTGGACTAGGAAATCCTGGTAGAGACTATGAAGGAACTCGTCATAATATTGGATTCATGGTGATTGATGCTATTGCAGATGGAGTAAGTCATACGCCGTGGAGAGAAGATTATAAAGCGGAAATTTGCTCTTGTACAATCGAGGGTGAAAAGGTACTACTAGTGAAACCACAAACGTATATGAATTTGAGTGGTGAATCAGTAGGTCCACTGATGCGCTATTATAAGTTGAGCCCAGAAGATGTATTTGTCATTTATGATGATATGGATCTTCCAATTGGAAAATTGCGAATCCGCCAAAATGGTAGTGCAGGTGGTCATAATGGTATTAAATCGATCATAAGTCATTTAGGGACTGATGCATTTCCGCATTTCCGATTTGGCATAGGTCGTCCGTTACCTGATTGGACGGTAGTAGATCATGTATTGGCTCGTTTTCCAGAGGAGCAACAAAGTTCTGTACAAAAAGGCGTCAAGGATATGGTGAAAGCCGTATTAGGTTGCGTAGAAGTGGGTCTCGATAAAGGGATGAATTTGTACAATCCTAAAAAAGGACGACCTCGTTAATAGTAAACCAAGATGGAGGATTATGTTCCATCTTGGTTTTTATTATGTGCAAATCGTGTGTAATTTGTGCATTTTCGTCGATATGCAGACTATCTTTCAATTGATGAAAGAATTCAATCAAATAAATTCACTATATGTACTATTTCATCTTGAAATTATGAGAATAAAAGTATATACTAAGTTTAGAGCAGTATAATTAGTATTTTATGTGAATCGTCTTTATTTTTACTTATTGTGAGGGAGGCATTATCATGAAAGGTAATAATTGGGGCGGCAAGCGGGCTGGTGCAGGTCGCAAAAAATCCTTATTTGAACGTAAAGGACGTACATTCCGTTTGACTGATGCTGAGTTTTTAGAAGTCAAACCATTAGTAGATGCAGTACGACGTCGTACTGAGGAAGCTATGTTAGCTACGTTAGCAGCCAAAAATCGAAAATAGTTGTGCGTTCGATAGTACTACAGGTTTTAATTAGCTAATCGCTTTTGATTACAAGTTAGTATGGAAAATCGGCCCCTTTGGGGTCGATTTTTTCTATTCATGTAAAAGTTCTATAGAATTAACTTGACAATATCGAAATATATCGTTATAATAGTTTCCAACATAGTTAAATAGGCCGATGCTGTATATACAATGTATAGGAAGTGTAGATGCAAACTTTCATATACGTATAACGGATATTTGGCTATGGTGGTTAAACCCGACCGCAGAAGGATCCTCATTGAGGAAATGAATTCAAAAATTACTACACAAATGGAGGTTAGCAATGAGCTTAATTAAAAGTTTATCCAACCGCTTGTCTGTGCTAGGATATAGTGGTTACGAAATTTCACAAATTATCAATAGTGCAACGGGCGGTCAAGACATTAACGCTATGACTGGTCAAGATTTATATCAAGTGGCGAACACGATGGAACACTATGTAAAAGCAGGTGCTCAATACGTTGCAGAATATAGCAAATAATATAAAGCTGTTACAGTTTGTAAGATATTACAAGTTGTAACAGTTTTTTTGTTGTTACTCTTATGGTAGATACTGTTGAATGCCATGACAGAGTAGGGTACAATAATACGTAGCATGGAACATAATTAATGACATACATCATATGTTTGAAGTGATATAGATAAGGAATACATGAGTGATATATGAAAGAAACGTGGCGACAAGATAGACTTCCTTTTGTGGAATCCTTGGAACGATATAAAGAACAGCGTATGATTCCATTTCATACGCCAGGTCATAAAATTGGGCACGGCGCTCCAAATCTGCTTAAGGAGTGGATGGGACCAGCATTGCCGTATGATTTGGGATTGATGTATGCCATTGATGATTATCACGAACCAGAGCGTGAATTACTAGAGGCACAACGCCTAGCAGCACAGGCCTTTGGCGCAGAACATACTTGGTTCTCTATCAATGGTACATCTGGAGCCATTCAAATGATGATTATGAGCGTTGTAAAAGAGGGGGAATCGGTCATTATCCCTAGAGAGGCTCATTGCTCTGTACATAATAGTTTAGTGTTAAGTGGGGCTAAACCAATCTATATGGTTGGCCGCTTTCATCACCGTTGGGGGATTCCAGTCGGTGTAACAGCACAAGATGCGATTGCTACGATGGATGTACATCCAGAGGCGAAGGCTATCGTACTGGTTCACCCTAATTATTATGGTATCGGTGTAGATGTAAAACGAATTGTAGAGGCAGCCCATGAAAGAAACATGGTAGTCTTGGTGGATGAAGCACATGGGCCACACCTCATCCCATCCTTAGGCATGCCTGTGCCTGCATTAGTAAGTGGTGCAGACTTAGTGGCGCAAAGTACGCATAAATTATTAGGATCCTTAACGCAAACATCGATGCTTCATGGACAAGGTCCTCGTATTGATACACATCGGATTCAACGATTACAACAATTATTGATGAGTACAAGTCCAAACTATATTTTCTTGGCCTCTTTGGATATGGCGCGTTACCAGTGGGCTATGGAAGGACCGGTCCTTATGGAACGAACATTGAAGTTAGCTCGTACACTACGAATGGCATTGAATGAGATTCCAGGTATTGTATGTCCGGGGCATGAGGATATAGATGGGGCTTTCAGTTTTGATGAAACAAAGATTATTATCGATGCTAAGCATCTGGGATTGACTGCACAAGAATTAGAACAAGAGCTGCGGGTGCGCCATATTGAAGTGGAATTGATGAAAGCGTATCATGTATTGTTGCTGATTACGATAGGTGATACAGAGACAAGCATACAGCACGTCATAGAGGCAGTACAGGACATATCAGATGCATATACGCATAACTTAGAAGAGGCTACAAAAGATTTCAGCGGAGATCATCAAGATGGCGATGCACTTGTATATGACCAAAGTAATGATAAAAGTATCCGTGTAATGGATAGTGCATATGATGCTAGTGATCTGCATGCAAGCATCATGGAAACATTACCAACACCAGTTGTGGTGCTTTCACCACGACAAGCATTTTATACTGATATGGAAGAAATTCCATTAGTACAAGCGTGCGGACGGATCAGTGGAGAAACGATTACCTATTACCCGCCAGGCATACCGTGCTTGGGTGTAGGAGAGGAAATTACAGAAGAAGTGTTGGCCTATATAGAGCAGAAACGGCGTGATGGATATGTGCCGAATGGTGCTAGGGACCGTAATCTAGATACAATCATTGTTTGTAAATAAGGAGATATATATGGGACAGTTAATCATTATTGAAGGTGGCGACGGTAGTGGCAAGGCCACGCAGACCGCCAAATTATTAGAACGATTACAAGCCGAAGGATATAAAGCTCGTTCAGTGAGCTTCCCTAATTACGATAGTCCAGCTGCAGAAACGATTAAAATGTATTTGCGTGGCGACTTTGGGAAAGAAGCAAGTTCTGTGAATGCCTATGTGGCGAGCACACTCTATGCTATAGACCGATTTGCATCGTATCGCCAAGACTGGCAACGGTTTTACGAAGACGGTGGTATCATTATTGCAGATCGGTATACTACCTCTAATATGGTGCATCAAATGATAAAGTACACAGATTTAGAAGAACGTAAAACATTTTTGCAGTGGCTTGATCAATTAGAATATGACTTATATGGACTTCCTCGCCCTGATGCGGTCATTTTACTGGATATGCCCTTATCGTTGTCTGAGGCTTTATTAGCAGAACGAACAGGTAAAACAGGGGGCAATACTGGGGATATTCATGAACAGGACCGTTCACATTTGATTGCTGTGCATGATGCTTACGATATGTTAGTGAGCACTTATGATTGGCATCGTGTGCACTGCGAAAATGAAAATGATCAGTTACGCACCATTGATGACATTCATGAGGAAGTGTATGGTATTGTAAAACAGTATATTGATGGTAATCATGGGTAGACTAGAATCATAGCGAATATAGAGTAAGAGGCTAGACACGGCGTAGGCTTGCAAAATGTTGCACAGCCTATGCCGTGTTTGTTCTTTTAGCCGTGTAATTATTGCCATAACATGCTATAATAAAGGGTAGTCTTATGAGGTAAAGGAGGATGTATGTCATTTTTTGAAACTGTACTTGGTCAACATCAAGTGAAAGAACAAATTACCACATTAATCCGAGATTCTGCTTTGCCCCATAGTTTACTGCTCTACGGAGAAACAGGTTTAGAGTCGACATCCATGGCCATCGCCATTGGCTCCCTATTAGTGGGACGTCAGATTTTTTCTCCTGATGAAGGACGAACTTTTTTATCCACTATAGAGCAACAACGCATTGAGTCTGGTGAAAGTGAGAGCGCAGTCAAAGATAAAGGATTGCCAATCTATATTGATCAAGGCCAAGCCTTTTGGATTCGCCCTATGAAAACACAGCTCAGTGTAGAACAATGGTATACCTTATTAGAGAAGTATATCAATGTATCTAGTGATACACCGAGGGTGGTTATCGTAGAAGGGTTTCAGACGGCCAATACGGTTCTAGCGAATGCGATGCTGAAAACGATTGAAGAACCACCACGGAATATGTATTTTATCATTGTCACTACTAATATCGACAATGTACTACCCACCATCGTGTCACGATGTATGCTTATCGGTATGCAACCAGTGCCAGAAGAGGAATTGGTGCAAGTTTTAACTAAAGAAGGGTATACAGGAGATATTCGACGTGCTGTGCGAAGTGCTCGTGGAAATCCAACATTAGCTCGTCAGTGGGCGCAGGCTGGTGGTATTGAAAGTTTAGAACAGGCTATGGATATACTAGAACAGCTAGTAGAAAGAAGCTACTTTTTTACGACGATCAGCCTATCCTTAGAGGGATTTTCAAAAGATGTAGTCATAGATATATTGCGTTGGTTACGTATATTAGCAAGAGATATGTTGGCATTGCGATATGGTGTACCTCTTGAAAAAATGATTTTGAGTGATTATCGATTTTCTATGCAAGCTACTCTAGAGCGATGGTCATCAAAAGCATTACAACGGGTGATTCCTGTTACATTAGAAGCAGAACAGGCATTGCGACTTAATGTGCGCACAGGCCTTGTCATAGATGGAGTTATATTAGCCTTGCGTGAGGCTGTGAAGGAGGATATATAGTGGTTACAATAGTAGGAGTACGCTTTAAAAAAGCTGGAAAAATCTACTACTTTAGCCCAGGGTTTGTAACCCTAACGACAGGAGATGGTGTGATAGTAGAAACCTCTCGTGGGTTGGAATTTGGGGAAGTCGTAATTGGACCTCGTAAAGTATCGAAAGATAGCGTGGTCCAACCATTAAAAGAGGTGACGCGTAAAGCAACGCCGAAAGATTATAAGCAAGTAGAAAAAAATAGAGAACGAGAAGAAAAAGCCTTTGAGATCGGATTGGAAAAAATTGCCTATCGTGGACTGCCGATGAAACTGATCAATGTGGAGTACACATTTGATTTAAATAAGATTGTTTTTTTCTTTACTGCTGAGGGGCGTATTGATTTCCGTGAATTGGTAAAGGATTTAGCCAATGTATTCCGCACGCGTATTGAATTACGTCAAGTAGGCGTACGTGATGAAGCGAAGGTATTAAATGGCATCGGTGCCTGTGGACGTCCTCTATGCTGTGCGACGTTCCTAGGAGACTTTGCTTCTGTGTCTATTCGGATGGCGAAAGATCAAAACTTAAGTTTGAATCCAACAAAAATTTCCGGTATTTGCGGCCGTTTAATGTGCTGCTTAAACTATGAAAATGACTCCTACCAAAAAGGAGGAGATCTATATTCACAAAAAGCAAAACAACCAACTATTGTGGCAGAGCCACCAGGTATTGGTAAAGAAGTAGTTACCGATGAAGGATTAGGTAAGGTCTTGAAGATTAATACCATGAAAAAGACCGTAAAGGTACAATTAGAAGCAGGACGTACCATCGACTTACACTGGTCGGAAGTGGCATTACCTGATGAAGAGTAATATTACAATTACAGAATTGTTATTAAGTGGGTTTCAGCTTTTTCAAGATGAACGAGAGTTTAAGTTTTCTATTGATGCTATCTTATTGGCTCATTTTGGTGAGGCAAAACCGAGGAAACACTATTTAGAGTTAGGTACAGGTACGGGGGTGATTCCTCATGTACTGTATCATCGTGGGGCCCGTCATGTGGTAGGGGTAGATTGTAACTCCTATGTGATTGAGTTAGCCCAGAAAAGTGTCATTAATAATGATATTGCAGAGGCTGTATCTATGGTGGAGCTAGATTACATGAGTGATACAGGTAAAGCTTACTATGGTCAGTTTGATGGTATCTACATGAATCCTCCATACTTTGAAACCAATAGTGGACTTCTATCACAAGAAGAAAGTATAGCATTAGCCTTACATGAACAACAACACTCTATGAAAGATAGATTGCTACAAGCCCAACGGTATTTAAAATTTGGCGGTACACTGTGGATGATTTATACATCCCCACGATTAGAATCTTTGTTAAGTGCTATAGAACAGACTCAATTTAGGGTAAAACGAATGCGCTTTATTCATGGTAATCAAGATAAAGTGAGTAAGCTAGTATTACTAGAATTAAAATATGGTGGCAAGCAAGGTATGATGGTTGAACCACCTTTATATATCTATGAATTAGATGGTTCCTATACAGATGAGGTACAAGCATATTATGAGTAGTCATACAGGGACATTATTTTTAATTCCCACACCTATTGGGAACTTAGAGGATATGACGTATCGGGCTGTGCGCACATTGCAAGAGGTGGATGTGGTAGCAGCGGAAGATACGCGTCATACAGGGGTATTATTACAACATTTTAATATTGCTAAGCCTATGATTTCCTATCACGAACATAATAAGGCGGACAAAGGGGCAGAACTGATTGGACGCCTATTAGAAGGGCAATCGGTAGGGCTTGTGAGTGATGCAGGGATGCCTGCTATTTCTGATCCCGGTGAAGATTTGGTGAAAGAAGCCATCGAGGTGGGTATACCTATTGTTGCTTTACCAGGGGCGAATGCAGGTTTAACGGCGCTTATCGCATCAGGGCAAAACACAAAGGAATTTCACTTCGTCGGGTTTTTACCAAAACGAAAGCAGAATGTAAAAGATATGCTATCACGGCTTGTTACCTATGAGGGGACTCTCATTTTCTATGAAGCTCCTCACCGTATAGAAGAAACGATCCAAAGTTTATATGAAGGGTTAGGGAATCGTCCTATTACAGTAGGTCGTGAACTGACGAAAAAATTTGAAACTTTCACACGAACCACCTTGCTAGCGTTACGAAATGATTTCAGTCACATCGTAGAAAAAGGGGAATTTGTCCTCTTGGTGGGTGGCAGTGAAACGATGACAGAAGAATCAATGGTAGAAGAAGTTGTACTTTCACCATTGGAAGCAGCCTTAGCTTTAATCAAGGAAGGAGTGCCTAAAAAAGAGGCAGCCCGTCAAATTGCAAAGGAACGTGGCCTTTCACGGCGCGATGTATATAATGAAATTGAATTGTATAGTAAGGAGAGAACAGATGACTAAGAAACCGTATTATATTACGACACCAATTTATTATCCAAGTGCGAAATTACATATTGGGCATACATACTGTACGTCCATTGCTGATACAATCGCTCGTTTCAAACGTAGAGCTGGCTATGATGTGAGATTCTTAACAGGCTCTGATGAACATGGCCAAAAAATCCAACGTATGGCAGAATCGATGGGCATTACTCCTTTAGAATATACGACACAAATCGTAGATGGCTTTAAGCATTTATGGGAAAAATTGAACATCTCTCATGATGATTTCATTAGAACTACCGATGAAAGACATATTAAATATTGCCAACATTTATTCCAAAAGGCATTCGACAATGGAGATATTTATAAATCTTCTTACGAAGGATTGTATTGTATACCATGCGAAACATTCTGGCCAGAATCTAAATTAGGTCCAGAAAAAACATGTCCTGATTGCGGTCGTCCATTAGAAGTGGTACAAGAAGAGAGTTATTTCTTCCGTATGAATAAATACGCTGATCAATGGTTCAAATTTATTGAAGAAAATGCTGATTTTATTCAACCAGAATCACGTCGTAATGAGATGATTCAATTCGTGAAACAGGGCCTAGAAGATTTGGCGGTATCTCGTACTAGCTTTAACTGGGGTATTCCGGTACCATTTGATGAAAAACATGTTATGTATGTATGGTTTGATGCGTTGATTAACTATATTTCTGCATTAAACCCGTTAGATGAAAACAGTGATTTATTTGAAACGTACTGGCCTGCAGATTTACACTTAGTAGGTAAAGAAATTGTGCGTTTCCATACAATCATTTGGCCTATCATGCTCATGAGCCTTGGCTTGCCATTGCCAAAAAAAGTATATGGTCACGGCTGGCTTGTAGTAGATGGCACAAAAATGAGTAAATCTTTGGGCAATGTGATCGACCCAATTCCGTTGATTGACACTTACGGTTCTGATGCATTGCGTTATTTCTTGGTGAATGAAGTGCATTTAGGCAATGATGGTAATTTCAGTTTGCCTAATTTCATTACAAAAATTAATGCAGACTTGTCCAATGACTTGGGTAACTTGTTGAATCGTACCGTAGCAATGATTGAAAAATATCATGGTGGTATCATTACAAAACATGCGCCAACAGAAGATGTTGACAAGGATTTAATTGCTCTAGCTGAGCAAACAGTAAAAGACTACGAGCAATTGATGGAAGATATGCAGTATAACAAAGCTTTCAAAGCGGTGTGGGCTTTCATCGGTCGTACCAATAAATACATTGATGAAACGATGCCTTGGGTATTGGCAAAAGGTGCTAATGAAGGCGATACAGAGCGCTTAGAAGCTGTCATGTATCATTTGGCAGAATCCTTGCGTATTATCGCTGTCTTAGTGGATCCAGTGATTCCAACAGGGGCACCTAAAATTTGGGAACAACTTGGCTTACAAGGCTTTGCAGAGGCTAAATTAGATGATGTACGCACATTTGGGGCTATTCCAACTGGTACCAAAGTGGTGAAAGGGGATCCAATCTACCCACGTTTTGAAATTCCTGAAATGGTAGAAGTGGCTCCAGAAGCTGCAGAAGAATCCACTGAGGAAGTGGTAGATACTAGCAATATTCCACCGATTAAAGAGGCTATCGAATACGATGATTTTGCAAAATTAGATTTACGGGTAGCGAAAGTATTGACTTGCGAAGCTGTAAAAAAATCTAAAAAATTGTTGTTGTTTACCTTAGATTTAGGCATTGAAACACGCACGGTAGTGAGTGGAATCTCTCAATTCTATAAACCAGAAGACTTAATTGGTAAAAAAGTGATTTATTTGGCGAACTTAGCACCGAAAAAAATCATGGGCCATATGTCAGAAGGTATGATTTTATCGGCCTCTAATGAAGATGATCAATTAGAAGTAACAAATATTGAATCCTTAACTCCAGGAAGTGTGGTGAGATAATGCGATTGTTTGATACACATGCGCATATCAATGATGAACGATTTGATAATGATCGGGAACAGATGATACAGGACTGCTTTGATCAAGGTGTAGAGTATATTATGTGTCCTGCCGTCGATCGTAAAACAGCAGAGTCTGCCATTGCGTTGGCTGAACAGTATGATCGTGTCTATGCAGCAGTAGGTGTGCATCCACATGAATCTAAAGATGCTACCGAAGAAGATTATGAATGGTTCAAACAAATGGCTTCCCATCCAAAGGTAAAAGCCATTGGTGAAATCGGTTTAGATTATTACTATGATTTTTCCGATAGAGATGTGCAGGCTGAGTCTTTTAAACGCCAATTAGCCATTGCGAGAGAAGTGGATTTACCGATTATTATTCACGATCGTGATGCACATGGTGCCATTCGAGATATGCTATTGGAACATGGGAAAGGCAATTATGGGGTCTTTCATTGTTTCTCAACCAGTTTAGAAATGGCAAAAGAATTTATTAAAATGGGCTATTACATATCCTTTGCAGGACCTGTAGTATTCCCTAAATCTACGAATCTAAAAGAAGTGGCGAAACACATTCCATTGGATCGTCTGCTCATCGAAACAGATTCACCCTATTTGACGCCACCTCCATTCAGAGGTCGTCGCAATGACCCATCTAAAACACAATTTGTAGCTCAAGAAATTGCACAATTGCGTGGTATGGATGTAGAAGAACTAGCGTCTATTGCTTTAGAGAATGGCAAGCGCTGTTTTGGTATTGAGTAATATAGAATGAGAAAGGCACTTTCACAGTAGCATATACGGAAAGTGCCTTTCTGTGCACACAGGAGACCTATGAAACGAGTAGCATTAATAGATTTAGGATCAAACTCAGTACGGTTTGTTATTTCAGAAATTACAGAGTCTGGCAGTTATCGCTTGGTATATCAACAGAAAGAATCCATTCGACTCAGCGAAGGGATGTGGAGCCACCAAATGCTGACAAAGCCGGCTATGGATAGGGCTATCAAAACGATGAAGGCTCTATCGCATATGGCGAAGGCTATGGAAGTGACAGAAGTGTATGGTATTGCTACAGCAGCTGTACGATTAGCTAACAATGGAGATGAATTTATCCATCGTGTTTATGCGGAAACGGGCATTTCTTTACGAGCCATTAGTGGAGAAGAAGAGGCCTATTTAGGATACTTAGGGGTTGTGAACACCATAGGCTTAGATGACTTTATTGTCTTTGATCTTGGGGGAGCCAGTATAGAAATTAGCTTAATTCAAAACCGAGAATTAAAAAAATCTATTAGCTTACCGATGGGGGCCTTGGTGATGACGGGGCAATTTCAATCAGGTCAGGAATTTACACCCGAAGAGTATCATTCCATGATATCGCAAATACAACATGTATTGCATCGTGAAAGCTGGCTGAGAAATGCAAAGTTACCTCTTATTGGGATTGGCGGAACCGCTCGTAATATTGCTAAAATGGACCAACGAGAGAAAAACTATCCTATCCCTCGATTGCACAATTACAAAGTCAAGAAGGCTTCCATTGGAGAGTTATTTACTAAGATTAAAGAGACACCTCGAGGTGAACGGAAAAAGATTTCTGGTCTATCCTCAGAGCGAGCAGATATCATTGTGGCAGGAATGGCGATTATTGTAGAGCTAATGGAATTTACGAAAGCTTCTGCTATGATTGTGAGTGGTTGTGGATTGCGGGAAGGATTATTCTTTCAGTACTATGGTCAACATTATTTGAAAAATCAAGGTATGATAGATGATATTGTCACCCATTCCACATTAAATATATTACGTGCATTTACACCTCATGATGTGGAACATGCTCAGTATATTTCAGGCCTAGCAGATAATCTTCGGAAACAGTGGAAATCAATCATGCCAAAGGGGGACCGCTTAAAAATAGTACTGAAAGTGGCGGCTTTATTACATGACTTAGGGAAGCAAATCAATTATTATAGTCATGCAAGGCATAGTGCGTATATGATTATTAATAGTAATATTTATGGACTATCGCATCGAGAGCAGTTAATCAGTGCGTTTGTGGCAGCCTTTTCTCATGGGGTTAATAGCAAATTTTTAAAACAGTCACCGTACCTTTCCATATTGAAAGATGGGGACAGAGATATCATCAATAAATTATCCTTTCCCTTAGCCTTAGCGGAAGCTTTTGATGAAAGCCATGAACGGACGATTCGGTCTATTCAAAGCCACATTGGAGAGAAACGTATCGATGTGTATGTAGAAGTACAAGCGCTAAGTCATGTTTCCATGATGGACTTGGCCATTGAAAAGTTAAAGAAACAATGCAAGAAAGAGTTTAGAAGAGAATTAGTGGTACATTGGAAATTGGGTTAGGAGTGATACTATGAAAGACTTTCATAATCCGAAGTATTATTTTAATCGCGAATTATCATGGCTTAAGTTCAACCAACGTGTATTACAAGAAGCAATCGACAGAAGTAATCCACTGTTGGAAAAGTTACGATTCTTAACAATAGGAAGCTCTAATTTAGATGAATTTTTTATGATTCGAGTATCTGGATTGCGACATCAAGAGCAGAGTGGTGTCGTTAAATATGATGCGGCTCATATGGATGCAAAAGCACAGTTAAAGGCAATCAGTGAAGCCACGAAAAAGCTAGTATCACTGCAGTATACGTATTTTCATGACATTTTGAAACGATTACAAAAAGAAGGTTTACACTTTGTCAAAGTAAAAGACTTGAAAGAAAGTGAGTTACGTTGGTTATATCAATATTTTCGTAGTCATATCTTTCCTGTCGTAACCCCTTTGGCAGTAGATGCGAGTCATCCATTTCCGTTTTTGGTGAATAAGACACTGAATTCCGTGGTAAAAATTCATCCTATCCATGATGTGAAACAAGAAAAGATGGCAATCTTACCGATTCCATCTGTGCTAAATCGGATCATTGAAGTCCCTAATGATGTACACCGTCATTTTGTAATGCTCGAAGATGTCATCAATTATTATTGCGAAGATTTCTTTGTAGGTCATCATATTGACTCATTTACCACATTCCGAGTGACTCGTGATGCAGATTTAGATATTGAAGAAGAAGCAACAGACTTATTACGAGAAATTGAAAAATCACTTCGCCGTCGTCGAAGAGGGGAAGTGGTCCGTGTAGAAGTATGTCAAAATTACAGTCCAGAATTATTGGAGTTTGTTTTACAAGGCTTACAGGCAAAAAAAGAAGCGGTGTATATTGCAGAAGGTATATTAGATGTGTCATCATTTAATGAATTTTGTAATATAGCAGGGTATGACCATTTACGATATACTCCATTTGAGCCAAAAGAGTTAGACTGTGTAAAGGAAAAAGATCCCCATAGTATTTTTGCTTATATCCGAGAGAAAGATAGGTTGTTGCATCATCCATTTGATTCTTTTTCTATTGTAGAAGAATTTATTGCTCGGGCGGCAATAGATCCGGATGTCCTAGCAATTAAACAAACTTTGTATCGTGTCAGTGGTGATTCCCCTATTGTTGCTTCCTTGGTAAAAGCTGCAGAATTAGGTAAGCAAGTGACAGTATTGATGGAAGTAAAAGCACGCTTTGATGAAGAGAACAACATTCTCATGGCACGACGGTTAGAAAAGGCTGGTTGTCATGTAATTTATGGATTGCGTGGGTTAAAAACGCACTCTAAGATTACGATGGTTGTTCGAAAAGAAGGAGAAGTCCTTCGAAGATATATGCATTTTGCGACCGGTAATTACAATGGCAAGACGGCACGATTCTATACCGATTGTGGATTATTGACTTGCAGAGACTCTTATGCCGATGATAGCTCTCTATTCTTTAATACTATATCTGGCTATGCAGAAGCGCAAGAATGGCAACGATTGATTGTAGCGCCATTGACTTTGCGTACTGCTTTGATGAATCTGATAGATGGGGAGATTCAAGCAGTAGCAGCGGGTAAAGAGGGGCATATTGTAGCGAAGATGAACTCTTTATTAGATAAGGATATCATTGCCAAACTCTATGAAGCCTCTTGTAAAGGCGTTAAAATCGACCTTATAGTACGTGGTATCTGCACACTCCGTCCTGGAATTGAAGGAGTTAGTGATCATATTACAGTGCGATCTATTGTAGGACGATTCTTGGAACATCATCGGATTTTATATTTTAAAAACCATAGTGAAAGTCCATACTATATTTCTAGTGCTGATTGGATGCCTAGAAACTTGAATGACCGTGTAGAACTGATGGTTCCTGTAGAGGATAAGGCGTTGCAAGAAACATTGAAGCATATTCTGCAATTGTACTTAGAGGACAATCAAAAAGCTCATAGTATGCGTGCTGATGGTTCCTATAGAAAGGTAATAGAAAAGGATCATAAAGTCTCGGCACAGACATTCTTTATGAAACAATGTAAAAATGATAGGGAAATATTAATCGAAAAAATGAATACATGGGAGCCTATTTTAGAGTTATAAATAGTGCTAATCCATAGATATATAGTCGCAAATAACACAATTCGTGTATTTTGCGACTATTTTTTATAAAGTTAGAAAAGACATGCTATGAGTTTTAAGAAATACCTATTCTTAAAATGCGTATCATATCAATTATGCATTATCAAAAAAATGAAAGAAATAGAGAGTGACATAGAAATCCATGACAGAAAGATTGATACACTTAATATATCTGTGGATATAGTTATACACAGGGGATGAGCTGTGCATAAGTAAATCAATCTATGGATTATTATAGAAGTGTATATACTAGTAAGATATGTAATTGATAATGCTTGAGTATAATTTATAAAGCTTAAATTCAAATAGAAGTGTCTTCATAGAAAAGACAAAATAGAGATATAATTGATAGAAGGAAAATGGAGTTTTATTTAAAAAGGCTTTATTAAGCGGTTTTCTGGTGTTAGTTTGACGTAAAATATCCACCTATGGTAGAATGCCACCCATGGAGGTAATCAATGATACAGACTTTGATACAGAATAAGAGAACCAAGTTTTTTATAGCAGGTGCTTTGCTTTTAGTGGTATTCACAGTCGCTGGATATATGTGGAGTTCAATGGGATGGGAACATAAACAAATAGAAACACGGCAAGCAAAAATACCGGTCGCAGTACAATATGAACAAGTGGATACATTACCAGAAGGAACCCAAGAATTAGCACAAACGGGTTCAGAAGGGGTTGAAGAGGTGAATGAAGAAGTCACCTATGAAAATGGAAAACCTGTACATGTACATGAAATAGGACGAACTATTATTACCCCTATGAAACCTACAATTATCCGTACAGGTGTGAGTAGTATGGAAATGGCTAAATCTCATGGACAGGTCAAGCAAGTGTTAACAATGGAAGCAACTGCATATCTTCCGACTGATGGTGGGGGAGATGGTATCACGGCTTCTGGTATACAGGCAAAACACGGTGTAGTGGCTGTAGATCCTAATGTGATTCCATTGGGAACAAAGTTATACATTCCTGGATATGGAGAGGCCTTGGCTGCCGATACAGGCGGTGATATTGTAGGGTCACGAATCGATGTTGTCATGGAAGATTACGGAGAAGCTATACAATTTGGAAGACGTACCGTTGAGGTATATGTTCTTTAGGTCGTTACTTGTTCCACTATGCAATCTATGGTATTTATATAGTTCCAAAAGGTGGTAAAGCCCGTAACACACTCCTTCTCAAACTGATCCTGCGGTATGTTTGTTCAGGGTCGTTACTTGTTTCACTATGTAATCTATGGCGTTTATATAGTGCTAAAAGGTGGTAAAGCCCGTAACATACTCCTTCTCAAACTGATCCTACGGTAGGTTTGTTCAGGAGTATGTTACGGGCTTTTACTTTTACTTCTAAATAAAATCGCCATAAGGCTACTACTTGTAACGGCATTCCTCGGGATGATATTATTTGCTTGTTGTGAATAGCAATGTGGTGTATTATGCGTATATATCCTATGTATGGTATAATAATAAAATACGAAGGTGTGAAGGAGCTCGGTCTTATGTTAAAACAGGTCTTGGTGGTAGAAGGTAAATCGGATATTCAACGGGTGCAACAAGCTTTAGAGGTGGAGTGTATTGCCACGGAGGGGTTTAATTTACGCAAGCCTGTGTTAAGTCGTATTAAAGATGCGTATGAAAAACGAGGGATTATTATTTTGACAGATCCTGACTATGCAGGTGAGCGGATTCGTCGATTTTTAACGAAGCGCTTTCCCTTGGCTCAGCATGCATTTGTGCCACGAGAAGAAGCGTATGCCAATGATGATATAGGAATTGAGCAAGCGAGTCCTGAGTCTATACGTAAGGCATTAGAGGTACTGCATATTGAATCTATGGAATCATCAGAGTTATTTACGATGCAAGATTTAGTCCAATATGATTTAAGTGGAGGCTCGAGTAGCGCTGCTATGAGGGCTCGTATAGGTGCTAAACTTGGTATAGGGTATGGCAATGGGAAGCAATTTTTATATCGGTTAAATCATTATGGCATTAGTAGAGAGGCTTTCTTTGCAGCTCTTTCAGAAGACGAAAACAAATAGTAGGAGAATTCATGATAGAATCAGTCATTGCAAGTCCAGAGGTTGTGCATTATATATGCAAACGATTTGGCATTCAAATGAGTAAAAAATTAGGGCAGAATTTCTTGATTAAGCGCACCGTGGTCGACAAAATAGTACAGGCTGCAGAACTTGACGCAGGGGATGCTGTCTTAGAGGTAGGACCGGGGATTGGAACATTGACTCAAGGCTTGGCCCAAAGTGGGGCTAACGTTACCTCTGTAGAGCTAGATAGACGTTTGTTAGAGGTCTTAGACACAACCCTAGAGGCATACGATAATGTGCGCATTATTCATGGGGACGTATTGAAAGTTAATATTCCTGAATTGATGGACCATAAGCCATTCAAAGTAGTAGCGAATTTACCATATTATATTACAACGCCAATCATTATGTCCTTGCTAGAGTCTAAATTGCCTATCGAACGATTAGTTGTGATGGTGCAAAAAGAAGTAGCAGAGCGCATGATTGCCAAACCAGGTACAAAAATGTATGGCGCCTTATCTGTGGCTGTACAATATTATACAGATCCATATATTGTCATAGATGTGCCACCGAAGGCATTTTTACCAGCTCCTGAGGTAACAAGTGCAGTCATCTGCTGCCCATTGCGTAGCGAGCCACCTGTGAAAGTCCATAGTGAGGCTTACTTCTTCCGTGCTGTGAAAGCTGGCTTTGCACAACGACGAAAAACGTTTAGCAACACGATGAAGACGACTGGTCTCAGTAAGGAGAAAATTGAAGCCATTTTAGCAAAAGCGAATATTGATGGATCTCGTCGTGGAGAGACATTTACATTAGATGAATTTGCTCTCATTGGCAATGCGTGGTATGAACTAGACCAAGAAGATAAATAAGTACATATGAAAAAGGATTCTACAACAGATGTTGTAGAATCCTTTTTCGTTTAGAGTAGTTTATATGTACGAGTTGATTAAATCAATTTCGCCATAAATGTAATTAAGAATGCATTAGTAAAGTCGATAAGGAACGCACCTACTAAAGATACGACTAGCCATGCTTTTGGAGATGGGCCATATTTAGAAGCTAAGGATAACATGTTCACCAACGCATTTGGTGTAGCACCAAGACCGAAACCAATAGCACCAGCACCTAACATAACAGAATCGTAGTTGCGTTTGAACAGCCAGTAGATTAAATATGCAAAGATAGTAATCAACACCATTTGTGCAGCTAAGATAGCCATTAAAGGTAATGCTAGATCTACTAATTGTGCTAATTTTAAACTATTTATAGCCATAGTAACAAAGATACTCAAAGATACATTTGATACAGCATCAAGAGCGGCACCATTAATAGTAATATGACCAGTAAAATCAGCATAGTTACGAATGCAAGCACCAACAATCATAGCACCAATATAGGCTGGTAATGGGCCAAATACAGAGGATAGAGCAGCGCTCACTAATGTACCAAGACCTAGAGAGATGCCTACAAAAGCGATGACATGCATTAAGGATTGTAAGTCAAATAATTTACTTTCAGAGTCGGATTCGTTAATATCGATACCATCAGCTTCTAATAATTCAGGATGATCTACAGGAGTAGGGACATTGTGCATTTTGATGATGCGGTCGCCTACAGGAGCACCTAGCAATGTACCGGCCACCATACCAAATGTAGCGGCAGCAATCGCAGCAGAAGCTACACCAGGGACACCAGTGAGTTCTTCAAAGTGAGGACCGAAGGCGCCTGCTGTGCCAAGGCCACCCATCATGGAAACAGAACCTGCCATGATACCGAAGATCGGTTCAATACCCATAGCTTTGGCAATCATGATACCGGCACCATTTTGGAAGACAATCCAAATCGTACACACAATCCAGAAGAAGATAATGGCAACGCCGCCTTTTTTTAAGACGTTAAGACTTGCCATAAGGCCGATAGTAGTAAAGAAAGCTAACATCAAGAATGATTGCAAGGCACCATCGAAGACAATATTAACAACTTTATAATAGGATAAAAAGGCACATAAGAATGCAAATGGTAACCCACCTACAGCAGGTGCAGGCATGCTGACACGTTGCAAGAAGGTGGAATGTTTTTTAATAAATTCACCTAAATACAATGTGACAATAGCTAAGGCTACCGTTTGAATCATAGACAGTTTCAATGTCCAGATTCCATTGACTAAACTCAAGTCTATTAGACCTTTCATAGTATAACCCCCTTTGGTATAAGAATCTTGTTAGAATAAACTTATAGTTCTATCATAGCATGAAAAAGAGTCACTCGTCATATGTTATTTTTCGGGTTTATAGCCATTAATGTAGTGATAACATAAGGTGTCTCATAATAGGGCATCAATAAAATTGCGCACAACTCAATTGATAATTCTATAGAATGTAGAAAAATAAAGCATTTATAGTTATGAGGAAGCAGTGCATGATGTATACACAGATA
This sequence comes from Veillonella sp. CHU740, assembly GCF_003992055.1. GTDB lineage: Bacteria > Bacillota > Negativicutes > Veillonellales > Veillonellaceae > F0422. The sequence goes on along the minus strand of NZ_RQVD01000013.1, from coordinate 19,353 downwards.
TAAGCGCATTACAATTTGTAATAAATATAATGCAAAATAGATATAACTGGAAGTTATTTACATATGTGTTGAACTAGAAAATAGGCACTATATTGTCTATATGTATCATGGTATCGTATTGATATAGATGTACAGGATAAGTAAGAATTTGCATGCAGAATACTATTTGTGTCATGGTAATAAAGATATCTTGAACAATTTATGAAAAAAACACTGATAAATTAGACGAACTATGGTACTATAGTACGTGTACTTTTTGAAGAGTATTGGAAAGATCCATGTGGATATAAAGTTATAAACGTACTAGTATGCGAGGTTACTGTGAAAAAAACACTAATAATAATATTAGGTAGTATTATATGTATTGGATTGTGTCTCGGTATACAATATCAACGTTCTTTGGATTATAAGGCGACAGGAGTACCTGTGTTAAATTATCATCGTATCGACTCTGGCATTAGGCATTCTTTGGTAGTCCCTCCGGAAGAATTTAAAAAGCAAATGCAATATCTTCATGATGAGGGATACCATACGATTACATTAGATGATTTATATGAGTATGTAACGAATGGTAAAGAGCTGCCAGATAAACCTGTATTGATTACCTTTGATGATGGATACATAGATAATTACAACGAGGCCTTTCCCATTTTAAAAGAATATAATTTTAAGGCTACTTTGTTTATGATTACTAGTTCTATTGGCGAGAATAGATTTATGAATCTGCCTCAATTGAAAGAGATGCAAGCCAATGGCATTGATATTCAAAGCCATACGGTAAATCATAAAGACTTGCGAGATATGTCATTAGATAATGCAAGAGATGAACTAATTAGCTCCAAAGCGATTTTAGAGGATCGTATCGGTCATCAAGTTCGCTATATTGCGTATCCAGGAGGATTTGCAAATAAAGATATTGATAGAATGGCGCAAGAAAGTGGATACCGGATGGCCTTTACGGTACAGGCTGGAAATGTAGAGCCAGGGCAAGATCTCTATAAATTACCACGAGAAGCAGTATTTTTCAATGATACACCATTTGAAAATTTCTGGATTCGCCTCCATTATCCATGGGAAAATGCATTCTTGTGGAAAATTCATGATACATTGTTAGAGTGGAACATGAAAGGATTGGCTGATTTGTTACCATTGTTTTAGTAATATCTATCATGCATGTTAAAGGTTAGTATCTGTTTCTGCATATAGTTACATAGTAAGAGATACGCTTAGTGATTATTGCCTATATATTGGCATAATAAAAAACCTAGACGATGAGTGACATCGTCTAGGTTTTTATTATTTACGGTATGTAATTACGCTTCAATATTCGGTGTGTGCAAGAATGTTACATCTGGATTACGTTCTACCACCCAACCCATTTGCCATTCGTTAGAAATCAATACAACTAAGCGGCCACGATTATCCTTTACGATCATCGCATTATCCATACCTTTGAGACTGTTTACATCGACCTCGCCATCGATCCAACGAGCCACACCATATGGTAGGGAATTATTGACTAAATCGACACCATATTCGTGTTTGAGACGATATTGTAGTACTTCAAATTGAAGCATACCAACAGCACCCACTACAAAGGAGTCCATAGAGTATAGTGGCTCAAAGATTTGTACTGCACCTTCTTGTGCTAATTGCGTCATGCCTTTTAGGAACTGTTTACGCTTCATAGAATCTTTTGGTGTAACACGGGCAAAGAACTCAGGTGGGAAGACAGGGAAATCACTGAAAGTTACCTTGTGATTCGCTGCACATAGAGTATCACCTACCCCCATCGTACCAGCATCGAAGACGCCGATAATATCGCCAGGGAAGGCTTCATCGATAATCGTACGCTCAGTAGCTAAGAATTGTTGTGGTTGAGACAAACGTAACGTTTTACCAGATTGTTGGTGAAGTACATTCATGCCTTTTTCAAACTTACCGGAACAAATACGCATAAACACAATGCGGTCATGGTGATTTGGATTCATGTTAGCTTGGATTTTAAATACGAAAGCAGAGAAGTCTTCAGATGTAGGTTCTACTGTTTCTTCACGAGCTGTACGAGGCGCAGGCATTGGAGCTAGTTCTAAGAACTTTTCAAGGAATGGTTTTACCCCAAAATTTGTCATAGCAGAACCGAAGAACATCGGTGTCAACTCACCAGCTTTTACTTTTTCTAAATCGAATGCATCGCCAGCGACATCGAGAAGTTCAATATCATCGATTAAGGATTGATGCACTTCTTCCCCTAATAAGTCACGGAATGCTGGATCATGCACATCGCCTTTTGTAGAAGCCAGTTTTTTTTGGCCATGAGATTCATCTTTTTCGAACAGTTCTACAGTGTTCGTTTCCCGGTCGTATACACCTTGGTATTCACCATTGATGCCTACAGGCCAGTTCATAGGGACAGCACGGATGCCAAGGGAGTTTTCAATTTCTTCCATCAAATCAAATGGATTGCGACCGAAGTGGTCAATTTTGTTGACGAAGGTAAAGATAGGAATCCCACGTTCTTTACAAACAGCAAATAACTTTTTCGTCTGCGCTTCTACACCTTTTGCAACGTCAATTAACATGACAGCACTGTCAGCTGCCATTAAGGTGCGGTATGTATCTTCGGAGAAGTCTTGGTGACCAGGTGTATCCAAAATGTTGACACGATGACCATCGTAATCGAATTGTAATACAGAGCTAGTGACAGAGATACCACGTTGTTTTTCGATTTCCATCCAGTCAGACACAGCATATTTCTGCGTTTTTCTAGACTTAACTGAACCTGCCAAGTGGATGGCGCCGCCGTATAGCAACAGTTTTTCCGTCAATGTTGTTTTACCCGCATCTGGGTGAGAAATGATGGCGAACGTGCGACGCCGTGTAACTTCTTCTAAAAATGTCATAATTCACCTCTATTAATACATGTGTATGTTATATACTTTCATATCCTTAAAATTATATACTATTTGAGCCCTTCCTGTATAGGAGAGGATAGTGAAAGTTGGAAAACGGACCGTATCTATAGGAATATTTTGCGCTATAACACTCTTAATGATATATGTAATATGTAGCACTGGTAGGAAATTTTAAAGGATTATACAAGATAGAGGGAGAATAATTAGAGTAGATTTTTACTTATTTGGTACAATATGTAGTATAATAAAAACTAATGTAAAAAAGGTTCTTGGTAATAGATTGTAGTTAGGAAGAGGGAGCATATGCGTTTATTTATTGCAGAAAAACCGAGTGTAGGCCGAGAGTTGAGCTTAGTCTTGCCTAACCCACAGAGTGCAAAGCGACGTGATGGATATATTGAACAAGGTGAGAATGTCATTACCTGGGCCTTTGGACATATGTTAGAGCAGGTAGAACCAGCAGAATATGACGAAAAATATAAATATTGGAACTTTAACGCATTGCCAATACTGCCAGATACATGGAAATTGAAAGTTAAAAAGGATAGTGCGAAACAATTTAAAGTGATTAGCCAACTTATGCAAAAGGCGACAACGATCGTGAATGCAGGTGACCCAGACAGAGAAGGGCAGTTGCTGATTGATGAAATGTTGGATTATTTGGGTAACACAAAACCAGTGCAACGAATTTTATTAAACGCCTTAGATGAAAAATCGATGCGGTATGCCTTAGACCATTTGGAAGATAATAAGAAATTTCGTTATCTTAGAGATTCCGCATTAGCTAGATCTAGAGCAGATTGGTTGATGGGGATGAACTTATCTCGCGCCTATACACTAGAACAACAGCATTTGGGGCGACGAGTTACGTTTCCTATCGGTCGAGTGAAAACGCCAACGTTAGCCTTGGTGGTGCGCCGTGAACGAGAGTTACAGAACTTTGTACCTGTAGAATATTATGTCTTACAAATACAATATGCTCATGAAAAAGGCGCATTTTGGGCTACTTGGAAACCGAAAGACACTCAAATAGGCTTAGATCCAGATGGACATATGTTGGAGGAAGCTGTCGTTACGTCTTTGCGCGATCGATTAATGGGAGAGCCGCAAGCTTTAGTCACCCTTGTAGAAAAGAAAAAGAAAAAAGAAGGACAGCGATTGCCGTATTCTTTATCTTCTCTACAAATTGTGGCGGGAAAATTATTTAATTATACGCCACAAGAAGTACTAGATATTGCTCAAAAGCTATACGAAAAGAAATATACTTCTTATCCTCGGTCGGATTGTGAATACTTGCCAGTGAATCAGCTTTCAGATGGGCAGACGATTCTATCAAATATAATTGCAATGGGTCACAAAGAATTAGGGGAATGGGCAAAAGGAGGAACTCCAAGTATTAAGAGTCGTGCTTGGAATGATAAAAAGGTTACCGCCCATCACGCCATTATTCCTACGACTGTACGATGCCCGTATCATACGTTGTCAAAACAGGAACAAAATATTTACTTTTTAATTGCCCAAGCATATATAGCGCAGTTTTACCCAGAACATGTATATGAACAAACGCGTATTGAAGTGACGCATCAAGAGGAATTATTTACCGCATCAGGACGTGTAGTGATAGACTTAGGCTGGAAAGTGTTGTATAAAAAAATAAAATCCTCTGATGAGACAGAAGAAGACCAAGAAGAAGCATCATTGCCGGCTGTGAAAAAAGGAAACTCTGTAACAGCGCAGGATAGCAAGGTGGATCAACGTAAAACGAAGCCACCTAGCCGCTTTACGTCGGCCACATTAGTTCAGGCAATGAAAGAGATTCACAAATATGTGAAACAGGAAGAGTTAAAAAAACAACTAAAGGATGTGTCTGGTATTGGTACAGAAGCGACACGGGCTACGATTATTGGAGAGTTAGTGAGTCGCAAATTCCTAAAGGAAGAAGGAAAAAAGAAAACCTTGATACCTACAGAGGAAGCCTACACATTGGTGGATGCTTTGCCAGACACCCTGTTGTATCCAGACTCCACAGCGATTTGGGAAGAACGATTGGCTCAGATGAGTGAGGGAAAAGAAAAACTAGATATATTTTTGCAAGATCAATCTAAATTCATAGTGGAACTAATTGATTTTGTAAAGGACCGTGTGGGGCATACACCAAAAACAGATATGGTGCACAGTGCAAATAAAAGAGCTGGTACACAGCGCCGAATAGGGGCGACGGCACAACGTACAGGCCGCAGTTGTCCGAAGTGTAAGACTGGTGACATGTTGCTACGTAAAGGTCCGTATGGAGAGTTTTATGGATGTTCTAACTTTCCTAAATGTAAACATACGGAACAAATCGCTGTAAAAGGAGAATCAGCGAGCAATTCTACTCGTAGTGTTTCCAATACAGAAGGAAACAGGGGGAACTTTGAAACTTCAGGAAAGATATTGGATGAAACACACAAAGAGTATACTTGTCCGCGATGCAAAAAAGGATATTTAGTCCAATACGAACAGAAACCAGAACCTATTTGGAAGTGCAGCGAGGGTAGTTCTTGTCGTACGAGTTGCGCCGATGTAGGAGGAAAACCAGCCATCTATGCGCATAGGAAATGATCTATACTTGTTGTATTAGATCCATAGTCAGTAACAAATTATATAATCCAGATAATAAAAAAGAGGAATGTTGATACGATGTGTTCAACATTCCTCTTTTTATTGTGCTTGTATCTTCGTATAGGGCCTACTGCCAGTAAGCAATAGATCTATCTTCTTTTGCGTCCGCCACTACTAGAGCCACTGGATTTAGCGCGTCGTACGCGAGTGTTGGCACCTTTGTGTCCGCGAGCTTTATGAGCTTTTGCTTTCGTAGCTTGGTAGGTACTTTTAATTTTAGGTTTCTTGCTAGCAATTTCCTTCTTAGGCGCTAAGCCAGACCCTTTAGTTTTGACTTGACCGTCTTTTGTATATTTCGTTAATGTAGCTTGAATAGATCGTTCGATACGACGTACCCAAATTTCTTCGGCTGGAGTGGCGAAGGTTACGGCAACACCGGTGGAACCGGCACGACCAGTACGGCCGATGCGATGGATATAATAATCCATATCATGAGGCACATCAAAATTGTACACATGACTAACGCCTTCGATATCGATGCCACGGGCTGCAATATCGGTAGCTACTAAAATAGGTGGATTGCCTTTCGCGAACTCTTTTAGTACCTGTGTTCGACGACCTTGTGTCATATCGCCATGAATTTCACCTAGTGTTACACCTTTTCGAGCTAAATCATAAGCCAGCTTTATAGCCCCTTCTTTCGTATTACAGAATACAATGGCAAGGTATGGATTGTCTGCTTCCAACATAGCTACAAGACGGTTTACTTTGTCTTGCTCCTCCATCATGTATACTTTTTGTTCAATCGTATCAAGAGTAATATTCTCTCCTTGTACTGTAACAGATGTTGGTTTTTGCATGTAAGCTTTCGCTAAGTTTCGGATTTTGTCTGGAATGGTAGCGGAGAACATCAATAATTGACGTTTACCGTCGGTACCACTGATCAATTTTTCAATATCTGGTAAAAACCCCATGTGAAGCATTTGGTCAGCTTCATCCAATACAACACGGCGGATAGAGTTCAAATGTAAAGTACCACGATTCACGTGATCTAATAAACGACCTGGAGTACCGATGATAACATGAGGGCGACGACCTAACTTTTGAAGTTGTCCTTCAATAGTTTTGCCACCAATAAGAGGTAGTACATCTACGCCTAAGATGGCCCCTAAGTGTCGAGCTTCCTCCGCAATTTGTTGGATAAGCTCACGAGTGGGGGCGATGATGAGTGCTTGCTCTTGTTGTACATCTGTATGGATACGTTGTAATAACGGTAATAGGAAAGCTAGGGTTTTTCCCGTTCCTGTTTGTGCTTTTGCAATGACATCTTGCCCCTTGAAGATGAGGGGGATGGATTTTTCTTGGATTGGTGTAGGTTGTTTCACGCCTACCTTTTGTAATGCTTGTATCAGCTCAGTCACAATGCCTAAGGATTGAAATGATTTCATAGTGTATCTCCGTTTCTAAATGACTTAATGATTATATTATATCATACTTCTAGCTAGGTGGACCTGTGAAAGTTCTTTCACATAGGGGTGTAATGCCATAGAATAGATAGTTTAGTTGTGAAGGAAAGGGTATCTGCTTAAAATAGGTATTTTTTATAAGTATTTGTAGAATCATTTTTAGTTATAGATAATGAGAAATATACAGCTCATATATCATTATTAATTAAAAATTGAAATTGATAATGATAAAAAGATATAATTGGTATACCCTAAGCAAATAGATTGTTTGCACAAAATACACTTGATAAAAATAGATTTATAATTTCACAAAAAGATAAAAATAAAATGAGATTCATTGTTGATTATCTCTTATAATGTGCTATAATATAAGTATTGTTCATATAACTATATATGATAGGTTTGGTTGTTATGTTTTGTATGTAGGAGGTGTAGTATGGTTAAGAAACTATCCGAGATGAAACCAGGTGAAGTTGGTACTGTAGTAGCTATCAATGGAGCTGGTAACATCAAGCATCGTTTAGTAGATATGGGTGTCGTACCTGGTACAGCGGTGCGCGTGATGAAGTATGCGCCATTGGCAGATCCAGTGGAAATCAAAGTGAAAAACTTTGAGTTATCACTTCGTGTAAGTGAAGCACAAATGATTGATATTGAAGTCCAATAAAAGGAGATGCTAAGATGGCAGACAACACACATGCCAAGATTGAGGTTGCTTTAGCCGGTAACCCTAACTGTGGTAAAACAAGTTTATTTAACAATATGACGGGGGCCCGTCAACACGTAGGTAACTACGCAGGTGTTACAGTAGAGAAAAAAGTTGGGGAAGCGAAAATTGATGGTCATGACATTGAAATCATTGACTTACCAGGTACATACTCCTTAACAGCACGTTCTCTCGATGAATTGGCAGCACGTAACGTTATCATCAATGAAAATCCAGAATTGATTGCCAATGTAGTGGATGCGTCTAACTTAGAGCGTAACTTATATTTAACGGCGCAATTGATTGAACTAGAACAACCATTGCTACTTGTTTTGAACATGGTAGACGTGGCAAAAGAAATGGGTTTACAGTTCAATAATAAAAAATTAGAAGAATTAACAGGTTCCACAGTAGTAGAAACGATCGGCCGTTCCAATAAAGGGACAGAGGGTGCGCTACGTGGTATTGTGAAAGTATCTAAAGAACGCAAAATTCCTAATGTTCGCGTTAACTATGGTGACGTATTGGAACCAGCTATCGCAGAATTAGAAGCAGAAGTAGCGAAACTTGACACTGGTCGTTATCCACATCGCTGGGTAGCTATTAAATTGTTAGAACAAGATACAGATATCCTAGAAAAAGTACAAGAATTAGATAAATCTGGTACCGTGTTGAGCAAAGCAGAAGCATTGCGCACAGAATTGAACAAATCTGTTGATATGGATATTGTGTTCCAAGAATATCGTCACCGTTTTGCAGTAGACGTATTCAACAAGATTCTTGAAGTAGTTCCAGAACATAAAGATTCTAAATCTGACAACATTGATAAAATCTTAACGAACCGTTGGTTGGGGATTCCTATCTTCTTGTTTATCATGTGGGTAATGTTCTACTTGGTTATTAACGTAGCAGAATATCCTAAAGGATGGTTGGAAAGTGCTTTCAAATTATTAACAGATTTCATCGGCGCTAATTTAGAAGATGGATTGTTAAAATCCTTGTTGAATGACGGTATCATAGGTGGTGTAGGGGCTGTTATTAGCTTTATCCCTCACATCGTTCTATTATTCGTATGTATTTCTTTCTTAGAAGATACTGGTTACATGGCTCGTGCGGCATTTGTTATCGACCGCGTGATGCGTGGTGTAGGTTTACATGGTAAATCTTTCATCCCTATGTTATTGGGCTTTGGTTGTAACGTGCCATCCATCATGGGTGCTCGTATCCTTGACAACCCAAGAGACCGTATGATTACGATCTTAGTATCTCCATTTATGAGTTGTAGTGCTCGTTTACCAGTATATACATTATTAGCATCAGCATTCTTCCCTCCAGAAGATGCACCAACGATCTTGTTGGGTATCTATACATTGGGTATCGTCGTAGCCGTTGTAACTGCAAAAGTACTTCGTACGTATGTATTTAAAGGTGAAGCAGAACCATTCGTAATGGAAATGCCTCCATACCATATGCCAACACTTCGTTCCGTAGGCATTCATATGTGGGAACGTTCTGTGATGTACCTTAAAAAAGCAGGTACATTCATCTTGGCAGCATCCATCCTTATTTGGTTCTTAACATCCTTCCCACAAGATGTAGAATACTCTCAAGATTATGATGCGGCTCGTGAACAAGTGACAATGACACATGCTCAAATGGCAGATGATATTTTAGTGAATGCTATGTTAGTAACAGAAGAACAACAAGCAGATGCGAATGATATCTTAGGTCAAATGCTTGCCCTAGACGAAGAGCATAAAAATGACCCGCCAGCTGAAGAGGAAGAAGCTACAGCAGAAGAAGCAACTCAAGATGGTGCAAAAGCAACTGAAGAAGAAGCTGTAGAAGAACCTGCATACTTCGAAGAATTAAAAGCTGACGAGTTATATCCAGTGGCTTGGGCTTTATATGTAAACCATAAAGCAGAAGAAGATGAAATCAAAGCATTAGATCTTCAACAAGGTAAAGAAAAAATTGAACAATCCTATGCATCTGAATTAGGACGTTTTATTCAACCTGTAATGGAACCACTTGGATTTAACTGGCGTGTGAACATTGCCGTAATAGCCGCAGTAGCAGCGAAAGAAGTAATGGTAAGTACATTAGGTACTATTTACGCGATCGAAGCAAGTGATGTAGATTCTAAATCCTTGGAAGAATTCTTGTCTACTGATCCAGACTTCAACCCAGCCATCGGTTTAGGCTTGATGGTATTCGCCTTGCTATATTTACCATGCTTGGCCACTATGGCTGTATTAAAACGTGAAACTGACTCCTGGAAATGGTTCGGTGCCGTATTTGCTTACACTAGTATCCTAGCTTGGGTAGGTGCATACATAGCAGTTCATATTGGTCGTGCCTTGGGATTGGGATAATCAATATTGATAGTAAATAAATAATATAATTGAGATTGAGAAAAATTTTATTTCAAAAATTCACTGATATTATGCAGTTTGTTGCATTCGCAAAATAATTTTAAAAAAGTACTTGAAAATGAGAAAGAGATGGTGTATACTATGGATAGTGTTATTGTATACGCAATTGGTTTACTAGCTGTTCTATATGTTGCATACCGAGTATATAAAAGTGCTACAAGCGCAGGCGGTTGTGGCGGCGGATGCGGTGGTGGATGTGGTTCCTCCTCCGAATCCGATTCCGAAGCAGGATGCGGTTGTGGCTGTGGTGGTCACGAAGAGCAAGAAGTAAAGTAACTAATTCTATACCATAAGTTTGGTAAGAGGGTCTCGATAACACGGGCCCCTCTTATCTTTATGATTTTTAATTGTATTATATTATCATGTATTAATGTGAATTAAATCACAGAAAGGAACTAATAATGTTCAACGTAAAAAAAGAAACTTTAAGAGACGCTAATGTATTCGCAGCTGGTTTAGCTTTAGGCACAGTAGGTTTAAAAGTATTAACTTCTAAAGATGCTCGTAAAGTATATGCTAACGTAGTAGCGGCTGGTATTCGTGCAAAAGATAGCATCTTAAAAACAACTGAAAAATTACAAGCTTCCACAGGTAGCATCTTGGCAGAAGCACAAGAAATCAATGCAACTCGCGATGAAGAAGTATTAGAAGAAGGTAAATAATACATGATGCAATTTAAAGTATTGCAACGTTTGTCTCGTCGTCTTCATGTGCGTATCGAAGGCCGTAAATTTAATGATGCACAAGCTCAATATATCGAAGATACATTGATGAAATCTGATACTATCAATAAAGTAAACTTCTTTACGCGTTCTGGGGATGTGATCATCCAACATACAGGTGATGAAAGTACAGTACGGGCAGCATTGTTTTCTTTGCAAGATTTAGATTTAGCTAATGCGCCAGCACTCCATGAACTTTCTCCTCGCCTTGTGAACAAACGTTACAAAGAGGAAATGATCGATAAAACATTATTGTATATCGGTAAAAAACTTGTCTTGCCAGCACCTATTGCAGCAGCATGGTCTTGGTTTGATGGTATCAAGTTTATTGGTACAGCCATCAAAACATTATGGAAACGCAAGCTCACTGTAGAAGTATTAGATGGCGTAGCTATTGGTGCAGCCTTGTTACAAAAAGATTATTCTACAGCGGGCGCTGTGATGTACTTATTGGGCATCGGCGAAATCTTAGAAGAGTGGACATTACGTAAATCCGTTCTTAACTTAGCAGAAAGCATGTCCCTAAACGTGGATAAAGTTTGGGTACTTGTGGATGGCGTAGAAGTGAGCAAACCAATTGGTGACGTACAAGTTGGCGATATCGTAGTGGTTCGTCAAGGTGAAGTAGTACCATTGGATGGTCAAGTAGTAGATGGCGTTGTTCTTGTCAACGAAAGCTCTATGACCGGGGAACCTGAACCTGTTCGTCGTGATGCGGGCACTTCTGTATATGCAGGTACTGTTGTAGAAGAAGGCCAATGTTCCTTTGAAGTACGTACTACATGCAAACACACTCGTTTCGAGCAAATCGTAAACTTGATCGAAGAATCTGAACAAATGAAATCTGGTATGGAACAAAAAGCATATCGCATGGCAGACAAATTAGTACCAGTGAGTTTCTTAGGTGCTTTTGCAACCTTTGCATTAACTCGCAATGTGATGAAAGCCTTATCTTTCGTTATGGTAGACTTCTCCTGCGCATTGAAATTGTCCATTCCATTGGCAGTATTATCCGCTATGCAAGAAGCGTCTAATCGTGGTATCACCGTAAAAGGTGGTAAATTCTTGGAACGTATTGCAGAAGCAGATATGATTGTCTTCGATAAAACAGGTACGTTAACAAAAGCAGAACCTGTATTCCAAGAGATTATTCCTTTCAATGGCAATGATGCAGACGAAATGTTGACATTAGCAGCATGCTTAGAAGAACATTTCCCTCATTCCATGGCGAAAGCTGTTGTGAATGCAGCAAAAGATCATCATTTGCCGCATAAAGAAATGCACTCTAAAGTAGAATATGTTGTGGCGCACGGTATTGCTTCTAAAGTGGGCAACCGTAAAGTACGTATCGGTAGCCATCACTTCATTTTTGAAGATGAAAAAACAACGATTCCAGAAGGTGAAGAAGCTAAATTTGAAAACCTTCCAGAAGGTTGTTCCTATTTATACTTAGCGATTTCCAACGTCCTATCTGCGGTTATTTGTATCAAAGACCCAGTACGTGAAGAAGCAAAGGATGTTATCCGTGAACTTCATGAGTTAGGCGTGAAGAAAATCGTTATGATGACTGGTGATAGTCGTAAAAATGCTGAGCGCGTAGCAGCAGAAATTGGTATTGATGAAGTACATGCAGAAGTAATGCCAACAGATAAAGCTGATTACGTTCGTAAAGCAAAAGAAGAAGGCTATACAGTGATGATGGTTGGGGATGGTATCAATGATTCCCTAGCATTATCTGAGGCGCATGTAGGTATTGGTATGAATGAAGGTGCACCAATTGCACAAAAAATTGCCAATGTGACAGTGTCTAGTGATAACCTATCTGCTATCGTAGATTTACGACGTATTTCTATGAAGTTGATGGATCGTATCAAAATTAACTATAACTCCATCGTAGGCGTGAATGGTGGTCTTGTAGGATTGGGCGTATTAGGGGTAATGCCTCCTAGCTCTACTGCATGGATCCACAACTTGTTCACACTAGGCGTAGGTATGTATAGCATGACTCCATTATTGGAAAAACCAAAAACAACTGATGATGACTGCATCGAAGTTGAAGCAGTTGTGGCATAACATATTTATAAAGGCTCTCGTCTTTGACGAGAGCCTAAAATGTGATATACTATAGTTGTAATAACAAGAAGAACCCGATGTGTGTTTGGCGTTAGGTTCATCTTAAAATCTTCGCATATGATGACCCTAACGTGTGGAGCGCTAGGGTCGTTTCGGTGATGAACCTAACTCACATCGAGTTCTTATAATTAGTATATCATAATTAGCATCCGCAAGGGTGCTTTTTTGTTTGTAAAAATGAAATAGTATATGTATTTATAAGATGGTCGATGTTTGATATACTATAGGTAAAGATACTATGAGTTTAGAAAGGAATAGGTATGTCAACAGTTCAAGATGTGGTGCGGCGCACCTTATATATGAGTATATTTTTTATATTGATTCCCCTAGGGGCGTACACAATTCATACAGGCATGAGTGCCATGGTGGCAGGGGTGAGCTATGGGATATTATCCCTGTTCATTCCTATCTTTTACTTGCGTTCTAGTGAAAGTGGATTTGGTCCTAAGGCTCGTAGAATACCGATTTGTGTGTACGTGTTAGCTTGGGCACTAGTACAAGGTGGTACATTCTTGGTGTTTAACAACTTAGATTTATCTTGGTTGTGGAACTTATCTACTATTGGTCGTGATGTGGTGTTTGCCATCATCATGTATTGCCAAGTGACATTGTCTTTGGTATTGGCATTAGCAGGTGGAAAGAATACAGAGGTGTAATATGAGAAGTTATATAAAATTTTATGGATGGTCCCTATTGTGGATTATTCCGTTAAGTCTAGTGTTTAGTTTAGGCCAATTTGATACAGCTAGCATCATTATGTTTACCATATCTTCATTAGCCATTCCATTGACGCTGAAAGCAGTGCCTCGATTGGCAGGTCAATTTGATTTTGAGTTGGGTAAAGGTCATTATGTATATGCTTGGATATGGTGGAATTTCTTTTTCTTCTTTGGAAATGGTATTTTGCCATTTACATTACCACAAGACCCATTGATGATTATAGCTGCATGGATTCTAACGATGATCATCGTGGTAGCACTGATATTAGCCACAACTCGTGCACTAGATAGATGGATGCAACGCAAGGAACGTCATTATTTTATCGATACAGTCTTGAATATTTCTACTTATGCATTGCCATTGCCATTATTGTTTTTAGGCGATGTTATGTATTTAAATCTGACAGATCCACGTATTCAAGCATCTTTGGGGATGGAAGGATTTGTAGGTTTATTTGCGAGCCTTCAAATCGGTTTCATTGCATTAATCATCACTACCATAGCTAGCATGGTATTTTATTTATATCCACGCCGTACATCATTGTGGCCTCGTGTCACTGCCATCGTAGTAATGGCGGTATGGTGGGTGGCAACCAATGCACATATCCTATTCGGTGGCTACATTCCAGACATTGTGAAAGTCTGGGCAGGAAAAGCATTGCCAGCGTTTACAGGTAGTCCATTAGTGTATATTACTCCAGCAGTATTTGAAATCTGTGCTATTGCGCTAAGCGTGGCTATTGGATTGGGCATTGAAAAGTTGTGGTTGTCTAAAACAGATACATAGAAACTTCGTTTTTAAGGAGGTGATTGGTTTGAACCTTTCATATACTTATCTAGATGATATGCTAGTTAGAATGGCTCATCATAGTACAGCTATTGAAGGTAATACACTGACACAATATGAAACTAAAAGTATTTTATTGGATGGTATTATTCCTAAAGTAATGAATGAACGTGAATTTTATGAAGTCAAAAACTATAAGAAATATATGGGATTTTTAAAAGATAATTATCCCAAGGAAATTACCATTCAACTAATAAAAGATACTCATAGAAATTTATTACAAGATATTAGAGAAGATGCAGGAGCATTTAAAACAATTCATAATATAATCATAGGTGCTGATTTTACTCCTACAGAGCCTTATTTAGTGCAATCAGAATTAAAAAACTGGTGTGATACGTTAGAATATAGACTCAATCTCTCTAATACTGTGGAAGAAAAAATAGAAGTCATCATGGAGCAGCATTTACGATTTGAACGAATACATCCATTTTCTGATGGCAATGGAAGGACTGGGAGGGCCTTAATTGTTCATTCTTGTCTGCAACAAGGGGTTGCTCCTATTATTATTAATAAAAGTGATAGACAACTATATATGAATCTATTATCTGAGTTAGATATAAAAGGATTAACAGATATGGGAATACAGCTGTCAAAAGAAGAAAATATTAGAATGGAGATTATTAATAAGGCTGAATTTGAGTTACAAAAGGGTATTGATACAGGATATAGTAGATAAGAGAAAATAATATCAATGTTTAAAACAATATAAGAAAATCACAAAAACAATAATTTTTAAAAATTACAATTATATATTTGCATTTTTTGAAATTACCGTGTATACTTAAGTCATAAGTTAACCACGGTAATTTTTTTAAATGCAAAATTAGAGAAAAGGAGATGATTTCCATGGTATATATCAAAGACTTATTTCATAGTAATACAGGTGTATCTCAATATCGCTTGGACGAAGATGTAACAGGAGAGGCAAAAACATATACATTGTATGGTCAAAATGAACTATACGAAGATATACATGGTGTACCTGGTGAACGACAAGATCGGAAACAAATTAAAACGACTTTCACAGGGGATCTACTAGAAGAAGGAGACTTGCTATTTAGTGCCATCTCTGGGGAAGCGACTATCGTCGGAAAAGACCATGAAGGGTACATTTTCACTCAGAACTATGTGCGTATGGTGCCTACGTCTAAGCAGATTGACTTGAAATACATGATGTTCCTCATCAATGAGCATCCAAGTATTAAACGTCAGTTCCAACAAAATTTGCAAGGCAGTCAAGTGATTCGGTACAGTTTAAAACTGTTGAAAGACATAGAACTGCCGAAGTTACCACCAATAGAAGTACAACGAATCATCGGCGATGTGTATTACAAGGAATTACGAGTGCGTTCTTTACAACAACGAGTAGCACATAATATGTATACATTACGAGTAGCACAATTACAGGGGGTGTAAAATATGACAAAACTAAACGAAATGGATTTTGAACGACAACTAGTAGAGCAATTAACCACGGGCTCGATTACGTTGACACAAGATGTAAAAGAACAGCAAGCTCCGTATGGATCGCATTTGGTCTATAAAAGTAAATTGTGGAAATATGAACCACATATTAAGACTACGGAAGCGTTGTGGGAAAATTTTCGGCGTATTTTATATCAGCTAAATCAAAAGGATTTAAAGCAGCCACTTAGTGATACAGAGTTTAAACAAGTCCAAAAAGTGATTAACGAACTATATACGCCGTACCTAGCGGGGCAGTTTCTCTATGGGGTGAATGGTGTCTCCCAAGTAGAAGTGGATTTAGATGATGGACGCCATGTGTATCTCACTGTATTCGATCAGAAACAAATTGGGGCAGGCAATACGGTGTACCAAGTGGTCACACAAATACAACGAGCTCCTAAGATTGCAGGACGACCAGAACGTCGCTTTGATACCACCCTCTTAATTAATGGGTTACCTGTTATCCAAATCGAGGAAAAAGCATCAGGACATGCTGCCAATGAGGCATTAAACCAAATGCATCAATACATTGAAGAACGGCAGTATAGCGATATTTTCTCTACCGTTCAAATCTTGGTGGGCATGACACCGACGCAAATTAAATACATGGCAAACACGACGGCGGACATGTTCAATAAGGACTTTTCCTTTCAGTGGCAAAATCCGGAAACCAATAAGGTCGTCACAGATTGGAAAGTATTCTCTGACTTGTTCCTCAGCATTCCTATGGCGCACCAAATGTCTACGCAGTTTACCATCTTAGATGGAACGAAGAATAAGCAAATGTTGAAAGTGATGCGACCATACCAAGTGTATGCTACGAAAGCGGTGCTGAGCCAATTGAAACAAGTAGACTTTACATTGCCTATCAATAAATTGGGATATATTTGGCATACTACAGGATCTGGTAAAACTATTACTAGTTTTAAAACAGCTTGGCTAGCGAGCCGTATGCCTCATGTAGATAAAGTAGTGTTCGTGGTAGATCGCATTGCCTTGACGAAACAAACAGAAGAAAACTATAAGGCTTATGACCCAGAGGGCACGATCGACGTAGATGGTAGACAGTTTGATGCGGTAGGTGGTACGGAAAATTCAAATGTACTGAAACGGAAATTGAATGAAAAAGGCAATGGTATTATCGTCACATCTGTACAAAAATTGACGAAGTTAATCCAACGAAAAGACTTTACCTTACCGAAGAAAAATTTTGTGTTCATCGTCGATGAGGCACATCGCTCTACGGGGGGTGACAGCTTTGAGGAGTTGCAAACGGTGTTTAAAGGCGCTGCTTGGGTTGGCTATACGGGGACACCGATGTTTGACGAAGTGGCAGGAAAAAACACTACCAAAACACGAGAAGTATTTGGTGAATTGCTCCATGCCTATACCATTCGTGAGGCTATTGTAGACAAAAACGTATTGGGCTTTAAAGTAGACTTTGAGACCACCATTGACGAAGCGGATATGAAGGAACATTACTTGCCTAAGTTCTACCGCCATACACGTCCGAATTGGTCGGAGGCGGACATCCAACATCGTATCAACAACCTTACGCCAGATGATATGGACGATATGATCGAGCCAAGTTTCTACGATAACAACAAGGATCATGTCCGTTTGGTGGTGGAAGACATCTTTACGCACTGGAAAAACCGATCTGTAGAGGGCAAGTACAACGCGATGCTCACTACCCATGTAGGGGGCAACCGCCCTAGTACGCCTATGGCGATGATGTACTTTGATGAATTTGAGAGAGTGAACCAAGAGCGAGCAGCACGGGGCGAGTTTACCTTGAAAGTGGGGGTCACTTTCAGTGCTAGTACGAATAATAGTGATACCCAACTAGATACGAACAATGGGTTGCTACGGGCGATGAATCATTATAACAAGCTATTTGGCACGAATTTTGGACTCGATGATGTGTCTGGGTATACCCAAGATTTGACGACACGCTTGAATCGTACTGCTAGAGATGGTCAATATTTGGATATTGTCATCGTAGTGGATCAGCTCTTAACGGGATTCGATGCGCCACAGATGAATACTTTGTATGTGGACCGCACACTGAAAGGAGCGTTGCTCATTCAGGCCTACTCGAGAACGAATCGTATCGCTGATACTCATAGCAAACCGTGGGGGCGAATTGTGAACTATCGCTGGCCTGTGCAAAACGAAAAGTTGATGAACGAGGCTTTGCGTATCTATGCGAACCGTGCATCGGCAAATGTGCAGGGCACATTGGGACCAGTGGATGACGATGGTGGTTTGGAAAAAGACGGCGTATTAGCAAAAAAATTTAAAGACCAATTAGCAGAAGTGCAACATGTGGTGAACCGATTAGCGGATTTGACGGATACGTTTACAGAAGTGCCACCTAGCGAAGCGAAGCAAGAGGAAATGTTTGACCTTATGCGTAAATATAGCTCTGGTATGTCCAAGCTGAAACAATATGATGCGGAGCAACTAGATGGGGAAACCATCGGTTTCGATTACGATAAACCAGAAGATTTGGTGGCCATGGTAGGCATGACGGTGGAGCAAGAAGAAGTGTTGACCACGGCCCTCTACAATGATTTGAAAGAGCGCATGGCAGAGAAGTACGATGTCCCAGTGGCGCAAATTGAATTGCGTATGACTCACGTGAAAGACGTAAAAGTGAACTACGATTATTTGACAGAACTAGTGGAAGAATTGATGAATGCTGTCCACGAGGAACGTATGGATGATGCAGATGCGTACCGAACACGGATTCAAGACTTTGCCATGGCGCTGGAAGACCGTCAATATGCGAAACAAATCAACAAGGCCGCAGAGGCTATCTATACAGGGGAATATCCGCCACAAGGCAGTGATGTTTCTTATCCTGTGAAATTAGATGATAGCAAGGATATCATCCAAGAGGCGAACACTATGATTGTGAAAGATGAAATCTTTGAGTTTCGCCAAAAGTGGGGTATCGTCGATTGCATTCGTAGCGAAGAATTGCTAACACTATTTGCGAACCATGTATATGGTAAAAAGGACTTTGATGATACAGGTCGTATGACAGAATTGAAAAAAGCAGCACGGAAAGAGTATATGGTAAAAGCCCAAGACCCAGCCGTGAAAGAGATGAAAACGATCGCGTACGGGAACAAATTAATTGAGGCTATCTATGACTTTGCCGATGCCTACGTAAGTGAAGGATAAAGAGAGGTGTCACAATGAGTGAAACAAAACGTAAAGTACCGAAACTCAGATTCCCTGGGTTTACGGAAGATTGGGAACAGCGTAAGTTGGGAGAATTATTTGACCGATATGAAAGTAGAGTTGAAACTCCACATGATGGATATTGGA
>NZ_RQVD01000012.1 GCF_003992055.1 Veillonella sp. CHU740 | reverse complement strand
GAATAGCGCTAGCTATTTAGATAGCTAGCGCTAAGAACTTCTTATATGAGCAGCCCCCACATTTGACAAAGAGCCTAAATTTTAAAAGTTGATGTAGTGTATGGGGCTTGTTATTATAGGAGTTTGTAACACGAGTATTAAATGGGTTGAAATGATTTTGTATATAGAAGTTTAGAAGAAATTCATTATCTTCGCATTCAAGAAATTCCATAACACCGCCTACAGAATATTTTAGTTTTGATATACTTTCAAGGGCGAAACCTAAAAGAATATTTCCAGGGATTTGTTTTTCTTTAGGAAGAGCATAATTCTTCCCTAATTGTGCAATCAGATATGCTGCTGTTGTATAAGATTGTATAGATTTATCAAGAATGCTGACACGAGATAGTTTATGTGCTGTTCTTTTGCTAATATTTTCAGCTTGAATGGAAAGTGGTTTAATGGCGATGGAATAATATCCAACTAATGAAGCATCTTCTGAATCAAATACAAGATAAGTGATAGATTGATCCTTTTTTGTAAACTCAATGGCATTATGTAATAAAAAGTGTTCTACATCGGGATTTTTAGGGCAAGAAAAATCGGAGAGTAAGTCATAAAGATTTTCCTCTCCGATATATGTCGGCGCTTCCTTATCTAAGTATACACGGATGTTGATACTAAAATATTTATCAGACATATTACTTTCTCCTTTTTGACATTAAAGTTAAGATTTCTTTAGAATCAGTTAATTGTCGTCCGGGAAGAACTTGGTTAGGTATACGTTCTTGTTCAGCCTTATCTAAAGCTGTAACAAAACGTTCTATACTATCTGGACTAGATACTACGAAGTTATGAGTGATACTTGAAGTGGCCATATTAACACCTCCTAATATTTTTTATACTTAATTGTATTTGAAATCAGTTAATAAGAATGGGAAGCCGTACTATTTGTTAATTTAATTATATGATTGACAGGATAACTCGTCAATATGTTAAGAATCTAAATTGTTATAATTTTTAATGTATCGAAATAATATATAATTCATGAATTAACTGTTATGGGATAGTGGTTACATATGATATTTAAATACAGTTAAGAAAAGCTAGTAGTAGCGTACTCATAATGGAGCAGAATAACCAAAAAGATATGCCATAACTATAACGAATGTATCATTTATAGTAGGGATACAGTAGCGAATATTGCTTGACAATTAGTTATGGTAGATATACGATTTAGTCATAAGGTTAGTTCGGGAAACATATGAGGCCCTGGACATTTAAAATATCCTGTAGAAATGATGACGTATTTACTAACGCTATGATAATTAAGCGAGCAAACAAAGTGAGAGTACCAACTTATATTAAAGAAGAAAATTACAATATAATAGATATAGATGATACATTTACAAGTATTAGTATTTGCAACAACTTAGAAAGTGGAGATACCAACGGACTGTATGAAATTTATTTTTTTGGTTCACTTTTTGAAGAATATATGATTTGTGGTATGTATGATGAAAAAAATGAGATTAGCGATCCTTGTATGATAGTAGCAAAATGTATACATACAGGAAAAGAAATCTTACTCTATGATGGAGCTAAATATGGATACAACCCTATGTTCTGTGATGAGATACATTTAGAAGATATCAAAAAACGTTCACTTTCTAAATTGGAAATTCCAAACTCTAAAATTGAAATAGATTTTGCCTATAACATTAATTTTGATGAAGAGAAAGAAGATTTTGAATATATCAATTAAGAAGATGAAAATATAGAGGAGACAACTGAAATGGGTGAAACAGAAAAGAAATTAACATACGCAAAGATTACCATAGAAAATATTAAAAGTTTAGATGAAAACTCTTATTATGATGTTGTTGAGCCAATGTGGGAGACAATTAATATTTATGATGGATATGATGAGTATATTCAATCAGCGCAGACTTTCACTTTAGAGCAAAGATATTTATTAGCCATTACTTGGTATTTTGCAGAAGTAAGTAATGGAGGTCATCACCAGTTTTTAGATAATTCTACAGGGATAGTTTGGGAAGATGCAATAAAAGGTTTCAAACATTTTGGGATGAACGAATATGCAGGTAATTTTCAAAAAGTTGTAGACTATTGTGGTGGGACAATATCTTTTGGTAGAGAAGAAAGATACCATATGCTAGAAATATTGGAAGAAAAATACGGAGAGGAATTTTTTAAGATTTTAGATGAAGCCGATGATTTCGTTTATGATTATGAAGGTGAAGAAAACGAACTAAACTACATCAAATCTCACCCTGAAAAGTTTGTATTTGAAGGGGAATACGAGAGCTTTTACAATCGGCGTTAAAAAAGAAAAAGTAATGCTATTTTTGAGCGAGTGATTGGCGAGTTATTAGGCTTGAAAATATGGTATATTCCTGATGAAATTAAAATTTGGGACAGACGATTTGGCAGTTTATTTGAAACAAAATAATGGAATGAATGAAGTAGTATTTGAAAGAAAGATGAAAGAGTTATTTGAAATCAAGAAAACGTTTATGGAAATATAGAAACTTAATACAAAATTTGAAGTTTATGCGATCTACATGCATAGTGAAAAGGTAAAGTAGCAAACTGAGAAACAGGAGAAACTAAGTATGAGTTATGATTTAATGGTTTTTGAAAAAACAAAAGCACCTAATACAAAAAAACAATTTATGGTTTGGTATGATAAGCAAACAGAATGGGAAGAAGAACATGATTATGAAACGATAGGAGTATCTTCTTCTAATTTGCAAAATTGGTTTATGGAAATGAAAGAAAATTTTCCACCTATGAATGGAGAATATGCACCTAATTTTGATAATCTTGATGATGAAGCTGAAAAATTGGAAATGCGTATGGCTGATTACTGTATAGGATATGATGTAATTTATGTAGCTTTTCCTTGGTCTGTAGCAGACGAAGCGTATGAAGTTATGCGAGATTTAGCTAAAAAACATAATGTGGGATTTTTTGATGTGAGTGGAGAAAAAGGAGATATTATATTACCGGATGGCACTAGGATAGAGTAGTTATGTTAATAAGCATTTCTTATTTAATTTCCTGAATGATAAATCGGAAACCACAGAGTGCAAGCATGATTTTTCTTAATTGGCTTGAACTGATGCGTTAGTAAATAGAGAGTATAGGATCAAAGTTGAGCTTGAGTGGGGGTATTAAAATTGAAAAAATGCAAACAAATGACATGGCAATATGAAATTACAGGCCTGGAAGGGAATGCAATTCTGTTTGATACAAATATTTTTGAATATGACTGGCATGAAACAGGGGAATACGTATCAGTAACGGATCCACTATATCATCAGAGTTTTAGGTTTCCTATTTATGTTGTGTATATTAATGATGAACTTCATAAATTTGTTGCTGGTGAATTTAGTAATAATGTATGGGGATTTTATTTACCTAAGTACTAAAGTGATAATTCCAGTTGATTGGTAGATGGAAACAAATTTGAATTTGTGAGGGGATATGATGATGGAAACTATAAATGAGAAGCTACTTTCCTTGGTAGAGGGCAGGGAAACCCCTGGAAGCTATCAAAATTGGTGGCTAAAACACGAACATGAATTAGAGAGGGTTTTAAATAGGGGAGAATTTTTAAGACTTAAGCCAAAAGACCATGATTTCCTCTGGGTGCCGATTTTAACAAGCCAAAAAGGAGCCATAGCCATACTGGAGAGGAAAGGGCTACCTTTTTCTAAAAGCAATCTGTATCAAGAGAAATATTTAGAGGAGCTGGATGTCTATTGTAAGGATAAGAAAAAAAGAGAGCAAGAAAAGAAAAAGAAGGTTAAAGAAGAGTATCCAAATTTGTTTGAGCATTATCCAAAGTTTACAAATGCTTTAGTGAAATCTCTTGATGAAAATGACGTTATAAAACAAGGTGCTACACAAGAGGAAATTCGGAAAGCAGAAGAAAAATTAAGTTTTGCCTTTCCTGAACAAGTACAAAGGTTTTTCTTAATCACAAGCGGCATTGATCTTTCAACTGGCATAAAAGTTGTGCTAAACGAAATGTTTTCAATGGAAATAAAAGAGAAGCAATATTTGGTTCTTGGAGAGTTTTGGAAAGAGGCAGACGGAGATCAGCTATTGCTTTGTCATGATGAAGAAACAATTTGGTACTATGCCCATGAACAGAATAAAGTAAAGAAGCTTTGCAATGATATGAATGAATTTCTTGAGAAGAAACTATCTAGGTATCTGAGCAGGTAAAGACAAATATGGAGGAATTTATGGAAATCGTAAGAGCAGGGTCTAAATCTAAACCAGTTAAAATCATTGATGTAGACTTTGATACACTCGTTGATATTAACAAGGACCATAGGTTTTATGATCAAGAGGAAAAGGCTATTTTGCATTATTGGTCTGATGGAAAAACAGTGTACTGGAGGCATAGACTTGTCTCTAAAGATGTAGAACATTTTCAAGTGTTTAATGGCACATTTGCAAAAGATAGTAAATCTTGTTATCTATATGATACCAAACTACGCGGTGCTAACAATGAGACATTTAAAGCCTTGAACTATAGCTATGCTTTTGATGGAAAGACTGTATGGACTATATCTGGCCGTTTTGAACCAGCAGATCCTAAAACTTTTGATGTGTGCGACGATGGTTTTTGGCTATCTGAAATTAAAATTACATTGACTGATGGCAAGGAATATACTGAAATTCTTCATATTCCTTATGGCTTTGCGAAAGACAGCAAGCAGGTTTATTACGAAAACTATGAAGGTAAGATTAAAATTTTAAAGAAAGTTGATCCTGAAAGTTTTGTGTCTAATAAGGATGGATATTTTGGTTGGGACAAAAGCAATGTCTATTATGGGAAAAATCTTTTGCCGGGGGCTTCGCCAGAGAACTGGCGGGTCATTGATGATAAGAGACAGATTTCAACTGATGGAAAGTATTTTTATAGATTGAATAAAAAGATTTCTGAGGAAGAGGCCTATGAGTGGATAAATAATCCACGTTTGTGAAATCATGATTTGCAAAGGATATAGTTTGTATGGAAAATTTAGATATTTTTGAGGTGGCATGTAAATATTTTTTTCAAAAGATTAGTGAATTTAAGGAAATTTTGTCAAACAAAGTTAGAGCATTAGAAAATATAGACTGGATATATGATAAGGGAACTACAAAAGTCTGCCGAGCCAGTCAACGACAATCTGAAAAATCTAACCCACAGTGGGGGCGGAAGTACAGAACAGTACAGTAAAATATGGAGGAAAAATAAATGGGATTGATTGCAAATTATCAGTCAACTACTGATCTTGAATTAGAAAAATTTATGTGCCTTGATGATGTGGAAGAAGCACAGGATAATGAGAACTTAGAAATATGTGATATAGATAAAATGTGGGACGCACTTCATTTTTTGTTGACAGGAAAATCTGCCGGCGAACCGATTAAAGATAATTTAATCAGCGAAGCGATTGTAGGCCAGTTCAATATTTCTGGGGAAGAAATTGAAGAATTTATATCTGGAACGAAAACTGATAGAGTGAAAGAAATTGCAAAGGCATTGCAAGAGCTTGATTTTGAAACATATATTGATAAATTTGATATGAATGCGTTTCACCAAAACGATATTTACCCTAATATTTGGGAATACGAAGATGAAGCAGATGAAATTAAAGATGATTTAAGAACCTCATTTGAAAGTTTGAAAAAATTTTATGAGAAAATGGCGGCACAAGAGAGCGCCGTTTTAGTGTCAATCTATTAACTGTTCAACTTTAGAAAAATTTGTATAGGGAGGGAGTTGCAATGTTTGAAAACAGCAAAGACAGGTAATGTAAATGTAAGAATCCATGAGCATATCAAACAACAAGCGGAACAAATTTTAGAGACTATAGGCATTTCTCGTGCGGCCGCTATTGATATGTTTTATAGACAAATTATTTTAAATAATGGTATTCCGTTTCCCTTAACAATACCTAAAGAGTTACCGATACATGAGAATATGGATGAAAGTACATATAATGCTTTAATGGAAACAGGGTACTCCCAGGCACTACGAGGGGAAACGTATTCTGTTGCAGAAGTATTTGAAGAGCTAGAACGAGGACTATAATGGAAACGTATAGAAGTGGTTATCATCGCTGTAGTTTATGTAAGAATGGATCAGCTGAAATAGTTAGAAAAATAGAACTTGATAATTAGTTGTGGTAGATATACGATTTAGTCATAAGGTTAGTTCAGGAAACATATGAGATTTTGGGTATCTGAGACATTCTGTAGAAATGCTGACGTATTTAATAACGATATAATAATTAAGAGAGCGAACAAAATGAGAGTACCGACTTATATTGAAGAAGAAAATTACAATATAATAAATATAGATGATACATTTACAAGAATTAGTATTTGCAACAACTTAGAAAGTGGAGATACCAACGGACTGTATGAAATTTATTTTTTTGGTTCACTTTTTGAAGAATATATGATTTGTGGTATGTATGATGAAAAAAATGAGATTAGCGATCCTTGTATGATAGTAGCAAAATGTATACATACAGGAAAAGAAATTTTACTCTATGATGAAGCTAAATATGGATACAACCCTATGTTCTGTGATGAGATAAATTTAGAAGATATCAAAAAACGTTCACTTTCTAAATTGGAAATTCCAAACTCTAAAATTGAAATAGATTTTGCCTATAGCATTGATTTTGATGAAGAGAAAGAATATTTTGAATACATCAATTAAGAAGATGAAAATATAGAGGAGACAACTGAAATGGGTGAAACAGAAAAGAAATTAACATACGCAAAGATTACCATAGAAAATATTAAAAGTTTAGATGAAAACTCTTATTATGATGTTGTTGATCCAATGTGGGAAACAATTAATATTTATGATGGATATGATGAGTATATTCAATCAGCGCAGACTTTCACTTTAGAGCAAAGATATTTATTAGCCATTACTTGGTATTTTGTAGAAGTAAATAATGGAGGTCATCATCAGTTTTTATATAATCCTACAGGGATAGTTTGGGAAGATGCAATAAAAGGTTTCAAACATTTTGGGATGAATGAATATGCAGGTAATTTTCAAAAAGTTGTAGACTATTGTGGTGGGACAATATCGTTTGGTAGAGAAGAAAGATACCATATGCTAGAAATATTGGAAGAAAAATACGGAGAGGAATTTTTTAATATGTTAGATGAAGCCGATGATTTCATTTACGATTATACAGGTGAAGAAAACGAACTAAACTACATCAAATCTCACCCTGAAAAGTTTGTATTTGAAGGAGAATACGAGAGCTTTTACAATCGGCGTTAAAAAAGAAAAGTAATCTTCTAAAAAGTTGAGAGAATGGTGCTTGAGTGAAGAATCTTTAGCGTGTGAACAAGAGAAATAATGAGAGAAATGCCTGATAGAGGAAGTGGATAAACGATATGGATGGAGTATTTGAGTGGTTAAAAGCACATTACCAGTATGTATTGATAGCAGGTGGATTACTATTTTTAATTGGTGCTATAAGAGATTGGAAATGGGTGTATCAAGCTACAGTCGGAGATAAAGCAAGGCACGCATTTATTTTTGAAGTGTGGGGTGAGAAAGGATATAGAGTTTTTATAGGAATATGTGGACTGTTACTTGTCATTTGTGGTGTTGTGTTTTTAATGTTGGATAAACGATAAAAAGCGGAGGTAACTTAACATGAAATGGAACTCAGAAAATCGCGAAGAATTTTTTGCGTATATAGAAAAGCTTACAGATGAAGATACATATACGGAATGTATGACAGCATTGGAAAGCATCCCTATGGAAGAACGGGATTACCAAGTATGGTATCAGCTTGCTCGTGCGTATCAAAACTTTGCGATTATCGGAAATGATGATCAAGGAACACCTAGTTTTATTGGCGATAAATTTTTATTAAAATCCATAGATATTTTAAATTCAGTTAGAGAAGAGGGGCAAGATAAAGCTGAATGGAATATGCGTATGGCATATGCCTATCAATACTTGACTCATGAGGAAGAAAAAGCGATTCCTTATGCCTTGCGTTGGGCGGAGTTAGATCCTGAGGATAAGGATGCATTGGGAGTAGTAAAAGAGTGTAGAGAAGAAATAGAAAAAAGATCAAAAGTGGCTACTGAGAAAGTAATTGATCAAGAAACTGCTGAAATTGATGAAGACTGGGGCGTTTATCTATGCAATGCATTTGCTTACGACTTACCGGCTGTGATTAGAGTCAATTTAGCTCTTAGGGATTTTGAATATACTGCAAACTACCCTAACAGATTACATTTACAAATATTATATAAGAATGCTAATGACAGCGGGTTTCCTACAAGAGAAGAAGGGGAATATGTATATTCTATAGAAGACGCTGTAGAAGAGATTGTTGAACAACATGGAGATATGTTAGCAGGCGTTGTGAAATGCGATGAGCGGGTACGTATTTTTGCCTATACTAAGAGTGAGTTGGGGTACTACGATGAAATTTCTGCGGTGATGTCAAAAAACTTCCCTGACTATGCCTATACATTGGCAATAGTAGATGATTCTGACTGGGAACTGTATTTTCAGGGACTGTATCCTGACAGATATGAATATCAAAGCATTATGAATATGAGGCTCATTGAGGATATTAAAAGTGATGGTGATAGTATGGTGCCGAGAGTGCTTGAACATTGCCTACTCTTTAAAACAGAAGAAAATGGAGAAGCCTTTTTAGCCAAAGTAATGGAAGACGGTTTTATAAAACTTTCATCAGAAAATCAGACCGATAATGAGGATATAGATAAGGAACATCTATATGTACTTGTCATTGGTAGAGAAGATGCTTTTAAAAATATCGATGAAATTGTCTGGTATCTTATGGATTTGGCAGAAGAGTTTGACGGGGAATATGATGGCTGGGGATGCCATATTGTGAAGTAATCTATTGTCATAAGTGTTTGACTACTATAGAGATATTATCATGAAAGTATAGCTATTTCCTTGTAAAATCCTAAAATAAAGTATATAATAGACTGTCGTAGTACGATTTGTACTAATCTTAGGAAGACCCTACTTAAGTAGATAAAGGAGTATAGAATGATTCGTGAAAATCTTCGTAATGTGGCGATCATCGCCCACGTTGACCATGGTAAAACAACATTGGTAGACGCATTGCTTAAACAAAGTCATATTTTCCGTGAGAATGAAAAAGTTGCTGAACGTGTAATGGACTCTAACGACTTAGAGCGTGAAAGAGGGATTACAATCCTGTCCAAAAACACAGCAGTTATGCATAACGATGTAAAAATCAACATCGTGGATACACCGGGCCATGCTGACTTCGGTGGTGAAGTAGAACGTGTATTGAACATGGTTGACGGCGTATTGTTATTGGTTGACTCTTTCGAAGGTCCAATGCCACAAACTAAATACGTATTGCGCAAAGCTTTGGAACAAGGTTTGAAACCAATCGTGGTTATCAACAAAATTGACCGCCCTGACCAACGTGTTCACGAAGTAGAAGATGAAGTATTAGAATTGTTCATGGAACTAGAAGCGGACGACGATCAATTGGACTTCCCAGTGGTATATGCCTCTGCTCGTGATGGCATTGCGAAAGCATCCATGGAAGATGATTCCACAGATATGACGGCATTATTCGATGTATTGATCAAAGAAATTCCTGCTCCACAAGGTGACATCGATGGTCCATTGCAATTCATGGTAACTACCCTTGACTATGATGATTTCGTAGGTAAAATTGCAGTAGGTCGTATCGTTCGTGGTCGTATGAAACCAAATCAACAAGTAGTGCTGATGAATGGTGAAAGCACTCGTAAAGGTAAAATCGGCCGTGTGTACACATACAATGGTTTGAACCGTGTAGAAACTGATGAAGCGGGCATGGGTGACATCATTGCTTTCGTAGGTATCGATGACATCAACATCGGTGAAACAGTAGCGGATGCAGAAAATCCAGAAGCATTACCAACAATCTCTATCGATGAGCCAACATTATCCATGATGTTCTCCGTTAATAACTCTCCATTCGCAGGTCGTGAAGGTGACTATGTAACAAGCCGTCATTTACGTGACCGTTTGTTCAAAGAAGTGGAAACTAACGTATCCATGCGTGTAGAAGAAACAGATTCTCCAGACTCTTTCAAAGTATCTGGCCGTGGCGAATTGCATTTGGCAGTATTGATTGAAACGATGCGCCGTGAAGGTTACGAATTACAAGTGGGTAAACCTCGTGTAATTTTCAAAGACATCAATGGTCAAAAATGTGAACCATTGGAGCATTTAACAATCGACGTACCACAAGAATTTATGGGGGCCGTAATGGAAAACTTGGGCGTTCGTAAAGCGGAGTTAATCAACATGGTTGAATTAGCTGGTTACTTACGTATGGAATTCGTAGTTCCTGCTCGTGGTTTGATTGGTTTCCGTGCACAATTCTTAACAGCTACAAAAGGTAATGGTATCATGAACCATGTATTCCATGGTTATGCACCGTACAAAGGAGATATCCCAGGCCGTACGCGCGGTGCCTTGGTAGCTTTCGAAGATGGCGAAACAACACCATATGGTTTGAACTCTGTACAAGACCGTGGTACTTTATTCTTAGGTGCTAACGTGCCAGTATACACAGGCCAAGTTATCGGCGAAAATGCTCGTGAAAACGACATGGACGTAAATCCTAATAAAAAGAAACATGTTACTAACATGCGTTCTAGCTCCTCTGATGAGGCAGTTCGTTTAACACCTCCACGTATCTTCAGCTTGGAACAAGCTCTAGAGTGGATCAACGATGACGAATTGGTAGAAGTAACACCAGAAAATATTCGTATGCGTAAAGCGATCTTGGATCGTTCTGCTCGTGCGAAAGCAGCAAAAGCAGGAAAATAATTACATATACTAGGCTAGGAATAGTCTATGTACATATAAATAGAGAAAGTAGTGGGATGCCATTGCTTTCTCTATTTTGTTGTATTTTATAGGGGTGAAAGCCTATAATAGGTATATGACTAACATAGTATTAATGATATAGGAGATAGGATGAAAGAACTTCGCACACTGCCAGATGGCAGCATTACTTATGAACTGCATAGAAAACGCGTGAAGAACATGAATCTTCGTGTTACCACCAGTGGCGTAGTACGAGTGTCTGCCTCTCCTCGTGTCCCCCTAGGGATGATTGAAGAGTTTATCTGTCGTCATCGAGCTTTCATTGAAAAAGCACTGCAAAACCGAAAAAGCAGAGGCGGTCATCCCATGGTACCTGCCTTAGATACAGAGATCATGGTGATGGGTCAGATGTATCGAGTAATGCTAGAAAAGCCTCATACAGTATCTGCCTATTTGGAAGCATCATCTCAAGATAGTCCACGGAATAGTCTACTAAACGGCAATCTGTTAGAAGATAAACCGTTACAAGTGTGCTCGTCAAAAGGGGGAATATCACGAGGTAGACCGTCGCAAGGTAAAACATCTACCTATGCGGTAGCGGTGGCAGACGACATATTACTAGTACGTTACCCAAGTGACCCTAACGTCCTAGATGCTAGCAAAGTAGAACGGATGTGGCTTAATTTTTGGAAAGCCATAGGTCAAGACTTTATGGAGACACTAGCACAACAAGTGCATAAGGAGTTTAAAGAAGCGGGATATACAGTACCGTCACCGACCTTGCGCTTGCGGTACATGACAAGTCGATGGGGATCTTGTATGCCTGTAAAAGAAGTTATCACCATGAACACACGATTGCTCTTAGGACCTACGAAGTTTGCTCACTATGTGATGGTTCATGAATTTGCGCACTTCATCGAGGCGAACCATTCGTCACGTTTTTACAAGGTTATGAGTGATGTGTTACCGAACTGGCAACAAGTGAAAGCGGAGATGAAGGCATATTATACATAAATTTGTCTAGCATCGATGTACCAAGCAATACATGTATCAAATAAAACAACGTCTATGTAATTTGCTGTGCGAATTACATAGACGTTTTTAAGTTTGAAAGCATGCAGTAATTGATAGATGACAAACGCTTTCACGGTACACTGAAATATGCAATGTATGATATAATAAAGGGAATGAAAGCATATCGTGTTACGTTATTAGGGAGGGCCCATGAGACCATTTGTACATCTGCATAGTCATAGTGAATATAGCCTCATTGATGGCATTAGCCGATTGCCACAAATGGTGAGTCGTGCGAAAGAACTCAATATGCCTGCTCTAGCATTAACGGACCACGGTAATATGTATGGGGCCATATATTTTTATAAAGAAGCTATGGCACAAGGCATCAAACCCATTTTAGGATGCGAAGTATATGTCACCGAAGGCAGTCGCTTTGACCGACCTGAAGGTAAGACCTATGAACGATTAAAGCATTTAATTCTCTTAGCAGAAACCATGGAAGGATACGAGAACATTGTAAAAATTGTGTCTAAGTCTTCTACGGAAGGGTTTTATCGTAAACCACGTGCAGATCGAGAACTACTGTCTACCTACAGTAAAGGGATTATCGCTTTGAGTGCCTGCATTGCTGGAGAAATTCCGCAACTAATATTACAGGACAACATTGAGGACGCTCATCGTGCTTTGGAATGGTATTTGGAGACCTATGGAAAAGAGAACTTTTTCTTAGAGATTCAGAACCATGGAGATCCTAAGGAATTGCGGGTCCAAGATGTATTGGTAGAGATGGCGGAGCAATATGGTGTGGGACTTGTATGTTCCAATGACTTTCACTATGTCTATGCAGACGATGCGGAAGCTCATGATATTAAGGTATGTATTGCTACGGGTGCAAGGCGGAATGATGTAGATCGCATGAAGTTTTTCAGTAATGAGTTTTACATGAAAAGCGGCGATGAAATGGAAGAACTTTTTGGGCATATTCCAGAAGCTTTGGATAATACGTTAAAGATTGCAGAACGTTGCCATGTAGAGTTCAATTTTGATGCGCACCATTTGCCAAAATTTGATGTACCAGAAGGGGAAACAGCACATTCTTATTTGCGCAAAGTCTGCGAGTCCTATATTCCTCAATTCTACCCAGAGGTAACACCGGTATTACAAGAGCGACTCGATTATGAGTTAGGTGTTATCAGTCGCATGGGATTTGAAGATTACTTCCTCATCGTTTGGGACTATGTTAAATATGCTCGTGAACATGGGGTACTAGTAGGCCCGGGTCGTGGTAGTGCGGCAGGGTCAGTGGTAGCCTATTTATTAGGGATTACAGGTCTAGATCCTATTAAATATGATTTGCTATTTGAACGGTTCTTGAATCCAGAGCGGGTAAGCATGCCCGATATCGATATCGACTTCTGCTATGAAACTCGCAATAAGGTCATCGACTATGTGACAGAAAAATATGGGCAAGAGAGAGTAGCGCAAATTATTACCTTCGGTACCGAAGCGGCTCGTGCTGTTATTCGTGACGTAGGTCGTGTGCTAGATATGCCTTTACCAGAGGTGAATCGACTAGCTAAGATGATTCCTAATGAGTTGGGTATTACGTTAAAAAAAGCTTTAGAAGTAAAAGAACTCAAAGACTTGTATGATACAGACGAATCCGTAAAAGAATTATTTGACCTTTGCTTGCGTTTAGAAGGAATTGCTCGTAACTCTTCTACCCATGCGGCAGGGGTCGTAATTTCAGCGGCGCCTCTAGATGAGTATGTGCCGGTACAAAACTCTAATGAAGATGGATTTGTGACACAATATGATAAAGATAATATCGAAGAGCTAGGCTTATTGAAGATGGACTTTTTAGGGCTTCGCACGTTGACAGTGATGGGTGAGGCACTGCGTCTGATTAAAGAAAACCACGGTATCGACTTAGACTTGGATGCCATCCCATTAGATGACAAGGCATCTTGTGAAATCTTATGTAAAGGGGAAACTGCAGGGGTCTTCCAGTTAGAATCAGAAGGGATTACAAAATTAGTAATGGATTTGAAGCCAGAACATTTTGAAGATTTAATTCCTTTAGTGGCCCTCTATCGTCCAGGACCGTTAGGATCGGGCATGGTAGAAGATTTTATCAAGCGTCGTCATAAAGAAAAAGAAGTGACCTATTTACATCCTATATTAGAGCCTATTTTAGAGGACACATTTGGAGTTATCTTATACCAAGAACAAGTTATGCAGATTGCCTCTGCTATGGGCGGATTCTCCTTGGGGCAGGCGGACTTAATGCGCCGTGCCATGGGTAAGAAAAAGGAATCTGTACTAAAAGCACAACGAGATTCCTTTGTGACTGGTTCTGTGAATAATGGTATTGATGAAAAGTTAGCTAATGAAGTATTTGATCTCTTGCTATACTTTGCAGGATATGGATTTAATAAATCTCACTCCGCTGCCTATGCGTATATCGCGTATCAAACGGCGTATCTGAAAGCCCATTATTTCCCAGAGTTCATGGCGGCTACTATGACAAGCTTTATGGGTAATATGGATAAAATGACGAACTACATCAATATATGTAAGGCGAAACAAGTGGCAGTATTAGGCCCAGATATCAATCATTCAGAGCGTATGTTTACTGTACAAGAGGGTCAAATTCGCTTTGGCTTAGGTGGTATTAAAAATGTGGGCGATAATGCTATCGAAGAATTGCTAGCAGAACGTAAGGCACATGGGCAATTTACATCGATTGTTGATTTTTGTGAACGCATCCCATATCGCGTGGTTAATAAGCGATTATTGGAAAGTCTAATCCGATGTGGGGCAATGGATTCTTTCAAAGAAAATCGCAATCAATTGTTGCAAATTTATGAGCAAGCCCAAGGCATTGGCTCTAAAGGACAAAAAAATAGTGCTTTAGGAGCGGTGAGCCTCTTTGCAGAGGTAGAAGAAATGGAAACTATCCATGTGCCAGATTTACCAGACTTGCCAAAAGATTTAAAATTAAAAGATGAAAAAGAATACACTGGATTCTATATTACAGGTCACCCATTGGATGCGTATCGTCAGGAATTGGCAGATTTGTTTCAGGCAGGCCGCTTGAGTGAAAATCCAGAATCCTTTGATCGGAAAGTGGTGACTGTTGGTGGATTAATTACAGATAAAGTAGATCGAATTACGAAAAACCGACAAGAAAAAATGTGTACCTTAACGGTAGAAGATTTTACGGGTACCGTACAAGTTGTGGTATTCCCACAGGCGTATCAGAAAGCACATATGTTATTGCAACGAGATGCTGTAGTAGCTATCGAAGGACGTATTGATGCGGATGAAAAGGGTGTGCAGCTCATAGCCACATCGGTACAACCATTAAAGGTTGAATATGAGAAAGTTCGACAGATTCGTGTTCATATAGATCGAGCACATGATACACCACAAGTAAGTCAACAATTACAAAGACTATTACAAGAATTACCAGGAGACACCCCCGTTTCTCTATTCTTAGAAACACAAAAGAGGACGTTAGCGGTGAATCGTAGTTTTTATTTCACTCCATCGAAAGAGTCCATTGGACGTGTGCAAGCCTTATTAGGGGCGAATGCAGTGGAGTTACTATAAGGAGACAAAGATGGATAAAAAAACTAAAATTGTTTGTACCATGGGACCTAGTACAGATACTTTGGAAATGGTGGAAGCCCTGTTGCGAGCAGGCATGAATGTAGCACGGTTCAACTTTTCTCATGGTACCCATGAGGAACAAGCGAAGCGTATAGAATTAGTTAGACTTGCCTCTGAAAGAACAAAGATTCCTGTAGCTTTGATGTTAGATACAAAAGGGCCAGAAATTCGCCTTGGATTGTTTAAAGACGGTAAAGTGTGTTTAGAAGAAGGGCAAGCTTTCACGTTGACTACAAGAGATGTGGAAGGAACAAAAGAAATTTGCTCCGTGAATCACGCTGGGTTACCAGAAGATGTAAAAGATGCTAAGCAAATTCTATTATCTGATGGACTTGTCACATTGCGTATCGATTCTATTGATGGCACTGAGATTCATACAACGGTTATGAATACAGGTATGATGAGTAATCGTAAACGAGTGGCTGTACCTGGTGTATCCTTATCTTTGCCACCAGTGTCGGAACAAGACGAAAAAGATTTGGTATTTGGTTGTGAAATGGGCGTGGACTATGTAGCAGCCTCTTTCATGCAACGTGCTAGCGACGTAGTAGCTATTCGTCGTATTTTGGAATCCAAAGGGGCAGATATTCGCATCATCTCTAAAATTGAAAATGAAGAAGGTCTTAATAATTTAGATGATATTTTAGAAGTGTCTGATGGATTGATGGTAGCCCGTGGCGATTTAGGCGTAGAAATTCCAGCCGAAGAAGTACCTGTATTGCAAAAAATGATGATTCAAAAATGTAATGCTGCCTCTAAACCTGTTATTACAGCGACCCAAATGTTAGAGTCCATGGTAAGCAATCCAAGACCTACCAGAGCAGAAGCTAGTGACGTTGCAAATGCCATATTAGATGGTACAGATGCAGTCATGTTATCTGGGGAAACGGCAGGTGGGGACTACCCATTGGAAGCGGTGACCACTATGGCTCGCATTGCAAAAGTAACAGAAACATCTGATTTATATGTGAATAGTAATCATACAGTACCGTTAGAAGAAGCGAAAACGACAGATGCTATCTGTTCCGCTACAGTAGAAGTAGGTCGTTCTTTAGGGGCTGGTGCCATCATTACATGTACTGAATCTGGCATTACAGCCATGAGCATTTCCCGACATCGTCCGAATTGTCAAATCATTGCGGTTACACCACATGAGAGTGCATTGCGCCGCATGCAGTTATACTGGGGTGTGAAAGCTATCCAAGGCCCATCCCATTCCAACTCTGATGAAATGGTACACTGCGCTATGAGTGCGGCCTTAGGAGAAGGATTAATTCAATCTGGTGATTTAGTAGTTGTGACAGCGGGTGTCCCATCAGGCTTGTCCGGCACAACCAATATGATTCGTGTTCATGTCACTGGTAATGTATTGATTAAAGGTCGTGGAGTTGGTAAACTATCTGTAACAGGGCCAATTCATCACGGTGATTCTACCGAGCCTATGGCAGATGGTAGTATCTTAGTCGTTCGTGACCTAGAACCAGAATATATGGAACTAGCAAAACGAGCAGGTGCTATTATTACGGCAGAAGAAGGATACACATCGACCGCAGCTATTGCAGGTATTCAGTTTGGTATTCCTGTGATTTTGGGAGCCCATGATCAATCACAACTAATGAATGGTCAAGTGGTAACTGTGGATGGTATTCGTGGTAATGTATATGAAGGAATTGCAAACGCAAGATAGGAGGATATGATGGATTATCATGTACCAACAAGTGCTGATGTAGCAGTAGTGGAACAAATTGTAAGTCGTAAATTAAGAAATTCCATGCTTTGGATGGTATGGGGATTATTAACAACTATTGTGATTGCTGTAATGGCTATTACAAACCAAGGGTGGTTTCATTTTGCAGGATCTCATTTCAAATTGTTAATGCTAGTAGAATTGGGCGTTGTATTTTTATTTTCAGCGCGACAATATACAGCATCGAATACGTTTTTGAAAGTGATGTTTTTCCTATACTCTATCCTGAATGGTTTGACATTGACCGTAGTGGCATTGCATTATTCAGCAAATGCAGTACTCTATGCATTTACAGGCGCTATTGCAGTATTTGCTAGTTTTGCCTTTTTGGGGATTGTGATTAAAAAAGATTTGTCTGGACTGGGCACATTCTTATTTGGCGCTGTCATAGCACTTGTCATAGCAAGTCTCATTATGATGTTCTTTGAAGTGAGTAGCTTTGCTAGTTTAGTGTATAGCTATATTTCTGTAGGCATTTTCTCCTTGTTTGTTATGTATGATATTTATAGTATCAAACGGACGATTATGGAAGTTGCTTACGAAGATGAAAGTGTTTTAGAGCGAGTTGAGTTAATTGGGGCTTTAGGATTATACCTAGATTTCATTAATATATTTATTAACTTGTTGCGCATTTTCGGCCGTCGCTAACATATGATATAATACTAAGTGTAGGGGGAGCAGTGAAGCTCCCCCTTTGTATGTAATTCTAGATACTAAATTCACATATAGATAGTAAGGAGGGATGGTATGGAAGCCAAAGAATGGCAAACCTTTGTGACTGTAGTAGAAGAAGGAAATATTACAAAAGCAGCAGAGAAGTTATTTCTTTCACAGCCAGCATTGAGCTATCGGTTAAAACAAGTAGAAGACATTCTAGGACGCCCTCTGTTAATCCGTACCAATGATGGTATTGCGTTAACAGCGGAAGGAGAATTATATTATGACTATTGTCGCCGCATGATTCGCTCTAGAGAAGAGTTGCGTCAAAATATTGGCAAAGTAACAGGGAAAATTCAAGGAACCCTAAAAATAGCAGCGTCCATTAATTTTGCAGATTACGAACTTCCACATTTGTTGAACAATTTTACAAAACAATATCCTAATATTCGCATTGAAGTGAAAACGGGCTATAGCTCACATGTGAATAAAATGTTTAACTCAGGAGAAGTGATGATCGCCTTTGCTCGTGGTGAATATAATCATGTAGAAAATGGAATTCGTTTATTTGATGAGCCATATTGCTTAGCCTATAAGCATCCTGTAGAATATGAAGAACTTCGTGAGATTCCCATGATTAACTATCGCACAGATGGATCGATTTCCACAGTAGTGGAAAACTGGAAAAAAGAACATAGTGTAGGAGATGTACGGCCAGCTATGGAATTAGATTCTATGGTAACATGTCGTCACTTTGTTCGTGAAGGCCTAGGCTGGGCTATATTGCCGTATATGGGCTTAGGTAGCTGTCGTGAGCATGGCATCTATGTAGAACCACTGCGCATGAAAGATGACCGCCCTCTGGTCCGATCTACCTACTTGTTCCATGATGCAGTGAGCACTAAATTAATTGCTGTAAAAACTTTCATTGATTATGTAACAGACTATTACGCAAATCATCAAATTGTTACATTACCTGGATATACAGTGTAGAGAATGCTATTTAACTGTATATCAGAGAGCATAGCCCAACAGAGGTTATGATAATCTTATAAAAAGTATTGCTAAGGATAGTTTCTGAGTATGGGAACTATCCTTTTTTGTATGGTATATGTATGAAAAATGATAGATGAAGTCGAATATATAGCCTCATAGGATACTGTTTAGTCCTATATAAAAGTAGCAATGATTCAGTATATCTATCAAAAAAATAGTGTGAAATATACATAGATGTGTGATAAACCGCAGTACATAGGCGTTAATTATATATTCCTAAAATGCATGAACAATGGATTTTTCGTAATTATAAATTTTTTATAAGCTCCATAAGGGATTTTTATTTTTCCCTTTTAAAACGATTGGATATAATGGGAGCGTAGAAAGACCTAGATATTTGCACATTCTAGTATTCTAGTAAGTGGTGAACCGCCCTTATATATTATTTGATTATATAGTTAGTTTCACGTTTATAGAAAGTAAGAGTGCAATCGACGTAGGCAATGTTTTTTATATCTTATGTAGTAAGGAGACACAAGATGAACAAAAAAATCATCAATGCCTTGATTACGTGGGCTATACCACTGGTAATCTGGTTCACTCCAGCTCCAGAAGGCTTAGCTGACGGCGCTTGGAAATTATTTGGCTTTTATTTAGCCGCTATCGTAGGATTGGTATTAAAACCATTCCCAGCTCCAGTAGCAGTATTATCTGCCATTGGTGCATCTGCTTTATTCTTAAATAATCCAAAAGAAGTATTATCCGGATATGCATCCACTACAACTTGGTTGATCTTTGCGGCATTCTCCATTTCTGTAGCTTTCGTAAAAACAGGCTTGGGGCGTCGTATCGCATACCATATGATCGATGCATTTGGTCATACTACACTTCGTCTTGGTTATGTAACAGCATTATTAGACGGCATTATTTCCCCAGCTACACCATCTAACACAGCTCGTTGTGGTGGTATCGTATTCCCAATTATGAACTCCGTAGCGAAATCCTTGGGTTCTGAGCCAGGTGAAACAGCGAACAAAGTGGGTCGTTATTTAATGACTAATACATATATGGTAACAAAAGTAACATCCCTTTTATTTTTAACAGCGATGGCGCCAAATGCGTTAGCAGCGGATTACTTCAAAAAAATCCTAGGTCTTTCCATTGACTGGGTAACTTGGGCAGTGGCTTTATTCGTACCGGGTTTAATCTTATTGTTAATCACACCATTTGTTACTTATGCATTGAACAAACCTGAATTGAAAGAAATCGACAATAAGAAAATTGCTCGTGAAGGTTTGGCAGAATTAGGTCCTGTATCTACCGGTGAAAAAGTATTAATTGCTATTTTCTTCTTATCCTTACTTGGATGGGCATTGCCATCTATTCTTGGTATGGTAGGTATTAAATTTAAATTAGATGCGACAGCGGTAGCACTAGTAGCGATGGTATCTTGCTATATGTTCGGTGCCATCAAATGGGAAGATGCTCTTCAAAATAAAGGTGGCTGGAATACATTGATCTGGTTCGGTGGTATCCTTGGTTTATCCGGCGCTTTAACAAAAGCAGACTTCTTTATCTGGTTAGCAAAAGTGCTAGAAGCACAAATGAACTTTGGTCACCATGAAATGTTGGCTCTTATTGTGATTGCAGTATTATCTGTTGCTGTTCGTTACTTATTTGCATCCGGCAGTGCTTACATTGCTGCGATGGTACCAGTATTCTTTACAGTAGGTAAAGTAGCGGGTATTGATCCTTGGACATTAGGTCTTGTGATCTTCATGACAAATGCCTTTGGTGGCGCTGTCACTCACTTCGGTGGTGGCCCTGGTCCAATCATCTTCGGTGAAGGTTACAATGAAGTACGCCAATGGTGGGTAACTGGTGCTGTGATTGCCGTATTAGGTCTAGTGGTAACACTTGGTTTTGGCCCAATTTGGTGGTCTATCGTAGGCTTAATTTAATAAGCCAGACTCTATCAGGTAGATAGATAGTATCTTTAGTTAATGAAGTCAGAATCCAGTGATTCTCTATCGCTGGTCTCTGACTTTTCATACTATATTCCCTATGAGAGAAAGGATTGACTATGAAACATCTAGTGAAAGCAGCTATGGCTGGCTTTGATGAAAAAAATGATGTATTGGTAACGGTTGAACCAATTGCATCTGGTATCGAAGTAGAATTAAAATCAAAAGTTGAGCGTGCCTATGGTAAGCATATTCGTGCTTTCATCGAAGCCACTGTAAAAGAAGCAGGGTTCGATGGTGTGAAAGTAACAGCTATCGACAAAGCAGCTTGGGATTATACGATTAAAGCCCGTGTATTGGGTGCATTAGAAAGAGGGAGCGAAGCATAATGAGCCGATTAACTGAATTAGCAAAAAAACGTTTATCTCGTTCCATGATGTTCGTACCTGGTAACACACCTAAAATGATCAACAGTGCTGATATCCACGGTGCAGACTCCATCATGTTTGACATTGAAGACTCCGTAGCAGTCACTGAAAAAGATACAGCTCGTCTATTGACAGCAGAAGCTTTGAAAACTTTAAAACTCAAAGGTGAAACAGTGGTTCGTATCAACCATCCAACACAAACTCCATATGGCTATGCTGACCTTGATGTCATCGTACCAGCAAAACCTGACTTGATTCGTCTTCCAAAAACAGAAGATGTATCTGAAGTAGAAATCGTTGCTAAGAAAATTGAAGAAGTAGAAAAAGCGAACGGTTGGGAAGAAGGTACCATCAACATTATCGTAGCTATCGAATCCGTAAAAGGTCTATACAATGTACGTGAAATCGCACAAGGTCCTCGTGTAGTAGCAATCGCACTTGGTGCAGAAGATTATCGTGCTGACCTTCGTACAGGTAAACATAAACCAGCTCATGAATTGTTATTTGCTCGTCAAACGATCCTTCATGCAGCTCGTGAAGCAGGTATCCGTGTGCTTGATACAGTATTCTCCGATGTAAAAGACCCACAAGGTTTCCGTGAAGAAGTAGAATTCATCAAAGCCTTAGGTTATGATGGAAAATCTTGCATTCACCCGAGCCAAATCAAAATTATCCATGAAGTGTTCACGCCAGATGAAAAAGAAATTGCGCATTCTGTAAAAGTATTGAACTCCTATGCAGAAGCACTTCGCAACAATAAAGGCGTTATCGCTGTAGATGGTAAAATGATCGACGGTCCTATCGTAGTACGTGCACAACGCGTGGTAGATAAAGCCCGTGCAGCAGGTATCAAAGTAGAGCTTGAGGAAGGAGCAGAAATCGATGTTAAATAAAATTGGTCGTGACATTCCTATGGAATTAGAATGCCTTCAAGGTCGTCGTCTCTATGAAGGACAATTTGCAATGACAGAAACTGGTACACGTGCAGGTAAACCAGTAAAACTTCACACTCCAGGTGAAGATAAATTGCTAGGCTCCATTGATGAAGCCATCGAAAAAGTAGGTTTGAAAGATGGTATGTCTATTTCCTTCCACCATCATTTACGTAATGGTGACTATGTAATGAAACTTGTAATGGACTGTGTACAAGCCAAAGGAATCAAAGATATTACAATCCTTAACTCTTCCTTAGCTCCTTGCCATGAGTTCTTAATTGATATGATTAAAGATGGCACAGTAACAGCCATCGAAACATCTGGTCTTCGTGATGCATTGGGTAAATTCTTAAGCTTGAACCCAGGCGTATTAAAGCGTCCAGTAGTGATACGTTCTCATGGTGGACGTGCTCGTGCAGTTTGCACAGGAGAGGCTCATATTGACGTAGCTTTCATGGGCGTACCTGCTTGTGACCGTCGTGGTAATGCCACAGGTCGTAAAGGCAAATCTGCTTGTGGTGCGTTAGGTTATGCTATGGTTGACTCCCACTATGCAGATCAAACTGTATTGTTAACAGATAACTTAATCGACAATGTATACCCAATCTCCATTCCTCAAACAGATGTAGACTACATCGTAGAAGTAGAGGCTATCGGTGATCCAGAAGGTATCGCATCTGGTGCTGTAGGGATTACGAAAAACCCTGTACAAATCAAAATTGCGGAAATGGCAGCAGAATTCCTTGATCAAGCTGGCATTATCCAAGAAGGTTTCTCCTTCCAATTGGGTGCTGGTGGAGCTCCATTAGCAGTTGCTAAATTTATCGGCGAAAAATTAGAGAAAAAAGGTGTTGTTGGTGGATTCGGTGTTGGCGGTGCTACAGGCGTACTAGTAAGTATGCTTGAAAAAGGTCACATCAAAGCGATTTATGATACACAAACATTTGATACAACAGCAGCAGCATCTTTGGATACAAATCCAAATCATATTGAAATGAGCGCATCCATGTACGCAGACCCTACAACAGACTGCATGACAAACTACTTAGACGTAGTGTTCTTAGGCGCTACAGAAATCGATACAGACTTCAACGTAAACTGTATGACTGACTCCAATGGTATCTTGATGGGTGCCTCCGGTGGTCACTCCGACACAGCAGCAGGCGCAAAAGTAACTGTTATCACTTGCCCATTGATTCGTGGTCGCTTACCAATGATTCGTGAACGTGTAGAAACTGTTATCACACCAGGTGAAAGTATCGACGTTTTGGTAACAGAGCGTGGTATCGCGATCAATCCAAATCGCCAAGATTTAATTGAACGTTTCAAAGATTCCAGCTTGCCAATTTACACAATTGAAGAGTTACAACA
The DNA here is from genome assembly GCF_003992055.1 of Veillonella sp. CHU740. GTDB lineage: Bacteria > Bacillota > Negativicutes > Veillonellales > Veillonellaceae > F0422. Next base: position 41,619 of record NZ_RQVD01000012.1, on the reverse strand, counting down.
AATGGCGTACGACATGGTTGGAAAACCAGAAGGTATTGAGGTATCCCAAGACCCTAAAGATGTAGTAGCTATCATCGAATATCGTGATGGTTCCATCATCGACGTAGTACGTAAACCATTGCTATAAACTGCATAAATAAGTACATGAAAAAGACTAGGCTTTCGGGCTTAGTCTTTTTTAGTGTTGCCTATATGTGGTATGATGAAAGAATAGAACATATCGGGTTTTATAGGTATGGTCGTTATGTAATAGGGGTATTGATATGAAAAAAGAAAGAAAAGAACTCTTAACGGTATGGATTACATTATCTTTACAATTAGGGACCTATGCGGCACAGGGGATTGTAAGTCAAGAGGTAGTGGTAGACAATAGTAGGTCTATCCCAGTTATACAGATTGCGAGTCCCATCCATGGAGTATCCCATAATCGGTATGAGTCCTTTTCTACAGATACGGGGGCTATCTTTAACAATGCGACTACACCTACAGTTAGCACTCAGATTGGCCCCATCAGTGTAAACCCTAATTTACGAGAGTCTGCCAATCTTATTGTCAATGAAGTGGTAGGGACGGATTCCTCACAGCTAGCAGGGGCTTTTGAAGTGGCAGGACAGCCAGCAGATGTGGTCATAGCCAATCCCAATGGGATTTCTATCAAAGGCGTTCATTTTATTAACACCCCAAAAGCCACGCTTACTACAGGTGTCCCACGTATGGTAGATGGTCAGTTAGAAAACTTTGTTATTGAGAAAGGAAAGATTGAGGTAACAGGGGCCATCAATGCACCTACAGAACAAAGTGGAGCTAATGTATATCCCCCTATTTCAAAGGTGGATTTATTAGCAAAGACGATACGTATCAATGCAGATGTGGTGGCACAAGATTCTGTTCGAGCTATCACAGGGCGTAATACAGTGAACTATGCGGATGGAACTGCAACAGCCATGGAATCTGGTGAAAGTACACCTACAGGGGTTGCCTTAGATGTAGGTGCTCTTGGTGGTATGTATGGAAACACCATTTCCTTAATCGGTACAGAATCTGGAGTTGGAGTTAATATCAGTGGATCTATCGATGCCATAGCAGGTACACTACATATTGACACAGCAGGAAATCTTACCATTGAACAAGGTGATTCACAGCAAGAACCTACTAGCATTCACAGTTCCAAAGAATTGGAAATTCGTAGCCAAGACTTACATAATCGTGGCACCATAGTTGGCGATGAAACTGTGACAATACAAAGTGGTGCCCTGACCAACGATGGGAATCTACAAGGAAAACAGATTGAGGCAAATGTTACTAATCTACGTGGACAGGGAGTGATTTCCAGTGCAGAGAATCTAGCTATCCAAGGTACAGACTCTATTGTGTATCAAGGAGGTATACGCTCTCAGTCTGGGGATATCACTGTACGTGGGAAACATGTAGAAGTAGATCGAAATCATATACAAGTAGTATCGAAAGATAAACTGCATATAGAGTCGGAAACACCTAATCCTGAAATACCTGTAGATATCCCAAAACCGACACTAGAGAACCCCTTACATACGCCTACTATACAACCTATCCCTCACATACCTAGCAAGGTTGTGGTAGAGGATACACAAGAAGAGTTACCTATTACTGTAGATACGAATAGCCTCAAGAATCGTCAACCTATCCTAGATACGACGCGAAATGGTATAGATATCCTACATATTGCTCCAGTTACAGGAGATGGTATTTCTCACAATGTATACACACAATTTAATGTGAAAGAGCGAGGTCTTATTCTCAATAATGCCACGAAATATACGAAGACTCAATTGGCTGGCTACATAGATAAAAATATGTTCTTAGCTGGGAATGGTGCTAAGACAATCATTAATGAGGTCACTTCTACGAACCCATCTATTTTGAAGGGATATATAGAAGTGGCAGGAAATCCAGCAGATGTAGTCATTGTGAATCCTAATGGTATGACCGTCAATGGATTAGGCGTGATCAATGGCACTCATATGACCTTGCAAGGAAAATCTTATATAGACATCGTAGGCAAAGGCTATGGTGGACAACAGATAGATAGTACTTTCATCAGTGACCATCTACGTAACCGCCGCAGTGAACTATGGGGCCGTCATCTTCGTATTGACACAGATTCTTTGGAGAATACAGGGAATATAGCGGCACATACTATGCATATATCTGCCAAAACAATGCACAATGCAGGGTTTGTAGAAAGTAAAGATTCTCTCCAATTTGCTGGAAATGAGCTTGTACAAGATAGGAGCATTACGAAGGCAAATCAGAATGTACATATCTCAGCGAATTATATTCGTAATAGCAACTCCTCTGTATTAGAAGCTGGTAATAGTATGCATATCACGGGAGATACCTTACAGAACGATGCGTCCCATGTGGTCAGTCATGGTGTGATGCACTTAGGCGTAGGCAATGTAGAAAGTATAAATATGGGTGCTATCATTGCGAAGGATACCTTGCAGATACAAGGAAATACTTTTGCCAATACGAAAGGCATCCTCTTTGCAAAAAATGATGCAGAGATAGATATGAAAGAGGATGTGACGAACACCAGTGGATTGTGGCATGTGCTAGGTAATTTGCGTGTGCAAGGTCGTCACATTCGGAACATAAATGGCAAGGGATCTTACTTTGGTTCAGATATGTATGTAAAAGGCAATGCTTATGTGCTGGGAAGAGAGAGTTTTGAAAATAGGTCCTCTGATGTCATTGTCAAAGGTGATCTTACTATTACAGCTCCTAAGGTACGGAATCATAAGGATGTGTTTAAGACTGGATGGACTGTTTCAGAAGAAGATAAGTACGAGGGAATACCACATCTAGACCAGCCTAACTATTATGAGGCAGATAGACGATATCATAGAACGATTCATACAGGAACCATAGAAGAGGAAACTGCTACATCTAGAATACTGAGCGATGGTACAATTCATATTACAGGACAAAATGTTCAAAATACATACAGCCAGATTATGGCTAAGAACGGTTTACAGGTTACGGCAGATTCCATTATGAATACGGGCTATCAAGGGACGATTCACCATGATGATATAGGTAGAGATAGACACTATTGGAAATATAAAAAGACTAGAAGATTTCTAGGTATCAATATAGGATCTAGATGGGTCTATGGACATACAGATATTCCCTATGAACATCACGAAATCTTTGATGCTGAAAGTAGTCCATCTAGTGAACGCATTGCTGTGCTAGGTAGTCATGGAACTACAAGTATCCACTCGAAGGCATTTGCAAATACAACCCTTGAGGCAGATGGAACTGCCTATGCCTTACGAGATAAAAAGGTTGAAACTGCGATTGTACCTACAGATGTTTCCAAATTAGTGACTCCAGTGTTGGAACCGTCAAAACAACTTTATATGACGACAGATCCCCTTGCCGTCTCTAAGGTAGAAGAAAATCCGTTATATACAGATAAAAAGCAATTTTTATCTAGTGATTATATGGTCACTAGATTACAAGCAGACCCAGAACGAGTGTATACTCGATTACGCAATGGATATGAAGATCAAGAAATAGCAAAAGAAGAACTCCGTCAAGGCAGTCATAGCCTTACGAAGTATACAACCCATGATCCGTCCCTACTTTCAGGGATACCTAACAGCATCTTACAACCTGGAGATTTGCGCAAAGATGGTAGTATAGTCTTAGGTAAAGATGTGCAGGTGATAAGCCAAAAACTAGATAATACTGGTAGCATACAAGCAAAGGGTTCTCTGTCCATTGTAGGTAGAAATGTTCAAAATCTCAGTGGGGCTATCGATGGGAATCTGGTGTCTATACGAACAGATATGTTACAAAATACTTCTGGACGTATACATGGTAAAGACCGTGTTCATATAGAAGGAAAGGACATCCGTAATGAAACGCAAGTAACGACTAGTAGTTCATTTGGACATCAACAAGATACAGGGCATGGAAATGCTAGTATCACTAGTGACGGTGGTATCCATATCCAAGGGGATACCATACGCTCTGTAGGGTCTAATGTACAAGGTGGTAGTACGGTGAGTCTAGTAGGCAAAGATATACAACTCTCTGCCCTTGCGTTACAAAATCAAAGTAAAGCTAGTGGTGTGACCTTAGATTCTACTAAGTATCTAGGCAGTACCGTACAAGGACATGCGGTGCAAGTGCAAGGGGGAGAGATTACATTACAAGGCTCCCGTATCATAGGATATACAGTGGACCTTACAGGGAGCTCTTTAGCCCTTACGAATGTAACAGACAGAACTTTATCAGATGTAGCTGTTGGTGCTAGAGGTAGTGACTATTTCAACCGTAAGATGGTCATAGAAGAACAGAATCTAGGAGCTACTATTGAAGGTGAGACTGGTGTTAAGGTGCGTATGGATAATAATATATCCGTGAATGCAAGTACCATACATAGTAAAACGGGTCTTGTAGACGTACAAGCAGGTCGAGTATCTATTGCACATGGTACTGAGAGCCATGAAACATTATCTGAGGTACATCAAAAAGATAGAGGTTTCTTGTCATCTACCACACTGGATACCTATGACCATAGACGTACAGATACAGTCGTAGGTTCTACTATTTCAAGTCATACTGTCAAGGTAGATGGTAAGCAAGACGTACAAGTCCGAGCTAGCCATATAGTAGGGGATGCAGATGTTACGGTTAAGAGTGAGGGCAATTTAACGATTACATCAGCACAAGAAGAATCTACAGCTACCCATCGTGAGGAAGTACGTAAATCTGGTATCTTTGGTAATGGCGGTCTTAGCTTTACCATTGGTACACAAAAACAAACAGATGTTTACGATTCTAAGAGCAGTGTAGCCAAAGGCAGCATCATTGGTAGTCGCTTTGGTTCGGTTAGCTTGGGTGCTACAGGGACGGCACAAGTAGAGGCTAGTGATGTAACATCTAAAGGAGATATACAGCTCCAAGGATCTGGTGTGACAATCCGTAATGGCTATACCACATCCCATACAGGAGAAACACATACATTTTCTAAAACGGGGCTTACGCTGTCTTTGTCGAATCGCTTAGTAGATACTACAAACAATGCACTAGGTACACTCACACGAGCACGCACTGTAAAAGACGAGCGATTGAAAGCTCTATTAGCCTACAAAACCTATGACGATGCCAAGACATCCTTTAACAAGTCTAAATGGAAAGACCAAGTTAAGAGCTTACATCTCAATATATCCTTAGGGACAGAAAGAAGCGAAGCTTCTACAAACGTAGATACAAAGACAGCAAAAGGGTCGACAGTTGTGTCAGATGGGCATATTCGTATTGCTACTAAGGAGAATGATCTTCGTATAGAAGGAAGCGATGTACAAGGTAAGGACATTACCTTAGATTCTGCGAACAGTATCTATGTGAAGGGCAAAGAAACAACTTCTAAGATGACCCAGAGTATGAAACAGAAACAAGCATCCCTAGGTGTTTCCTACGATCTCTTACAACATCGATTCTCTGATATATCTGTCAATGTCAGTGGCAGTAAAGGGAATATTGCAGGCACAGACATAGTCCATAATCCTACGAAGATAATAGCAACGAATACCCTTGGAGTGACTACAAAACAGGATGTACACATTAAAGATGGTGTACTTAAGGGTGAGGATATTCAAGCAAATATTGGCGGAAATTTAGAGATTCACTCTGTACAAGACACACATGACTATACAGACCATACTACATCAAGTGGTATGGGACTTAGCCTATCTAAGAAGAGGGCATTTAACTCGTTACAAAGTTCCTTGCAACGGACTGATATAGATAGCAAATACACCTCTGTAATCCACCAGTCTGGACTCTATGCAGGACATACAGGATTCAACATATCCGTAGGCAATACGACCACATTAGAAGGAGCTCTCTTAGCTAGTCGTACAGATATGAACACACTGAAAACAAAACAGTTAGTTATGAAGGATATGGAGAATAGGGCGAAGTATAGTGTAACAGGGCATACTTATTTTGGTAAGATAAGTAATAGATCTAATAGAATTAATATAGGTAATAAAGCCAATAATAAAATAGATTTTCAATATAATGATATTCACTTGCTACCTATAAGTGATAGCATTTCCAATAGAACAAAAACATTTATCGCAAAAGGTAGTATTGTAACAGATGGGATCAATGTATCCTTAAAAAATGAAGATAGCAACATAGAGGATAATATATATCCACTACCTCAGATTTTTATAAAGAACAAAGCTATAGAAAAGTCTGAATATATAGGAAATTTATCAAGTAAAATCTTTACCTTAATTGGTGATATTGCTTATAAAAAACAAAAATCCTTGTTGTCAAAAAAGGTAGAGGCTGAAAAGAGTGGAAATAAATCATTAGTAAATAAGCTGGAACGTAATTATCATAAATGGGGAGATGGAGGCTTATATAAGGTTATTGCTCATGGTATAGCGAGTGGATTTCTCAGCTCATTGGGCGGATATAATATGCTTCAAGGAGGATTTTATGGCTCTATAAATGAGTATAGTAAAAAACTTCCATCAAATGTATCAAAGGGGCTTTATTCTATATCAAATTTTATAGCAGAAAAGTCGAATAATCCTTATTACTCGTTAAAAACTTATGCAGATAAATTTAACTGGTTAACACATGAAGAGCAACAAGCATTTTTGAGACAACTTATGGAAGCAGAGAGTGAGAAAAGACGTGCTGAAATAATTGGAATGTATTTTGCTATTAGTAATTATAGGGTACAACATGGTATTGGTACAGAAGATGAAAAAGATGAAATAATAGATGGTTCTGTAGCTGATAGTATATATACATGGACAAATCCTGAATACTTTAAAAAAGGTCTCAATTATACATTAGCGAAAATGACTGAGCGTAGCCTAGAAAGTGTGCAGTTTTCTAATGATGTTAGAAGGGACATCGAAGCCGGTATTCTATACTCGTCAAAAAATTCATATTTAAATGATGGCGATATTTATGCTGATAGAAGAAGTCGAGTAGTAACATCATATGATGGTAATAATTACGTCTATATTAATGGAGAGTTTTTATTTACTAATAGAAACGCTGACTATACTTATGATCAATTTGGAGATTTTTTGGCTGATCATGGATGGAATGTTCAAAGAACAGAGTGGGATGGAGAAACGGTCAACTATGTTACTTATAATGGAAGAGCTTTTGCTGCTAATCGTCAAGCTTCAAGTCCTATTTTAGCCAAAACAATAGAAATTCTTGCAGGGTCAGTAAAAGGATATGATGATGTTGTAGGCTATGGAGTAGGTCATTCTGTAGCTAAAAATGTTCTTGAAATTAATCCTATTTCATCGAATAGTACAGAATACTTAGCTGGTAAAGTTATAGGAAATATAGTTGGGGGAGCACAAGGTGGATTTGAAGTAGCTAGTGGTTTTTATAAATCACATGTAGGATCTATTAGTAATTTAAATTATGGACAAGCAGCATTAGGATATAGTGGTGAAGGTATTATTTCTACTACACACGGTTTACTTTCATTAAAGAAATTTTCTGGAGAGATAAATCATAATCTTAATACATTATTTATAAAACGGAGTACGAATAGTAAAAATGATGGAATAGAGTCATTACAACCTAGTGATTCAAGAGCTCAAGAGTTTGAAAAAGCGATTTCTAAAATGCCAGTAGAAGAAAGAATAGGAACAGTATTTACTAAGTTAAAAGGAATTGCTTCAGATTATGGATGGGAAAAAGTAGGAAGGTCATTAGATGGTAGAATAGTATATAAAGATAATAATGGATTTTATTATACAATAGATACAATGCACGGCAGATTTGAAAAGTTTGATAGAAATATGAAACATATTGATGAGGTAAATATCGATTTAATTCCACAAAATAAACAAAAGAAAAATCGGGTTTTAAGAATTCGATGAGGTATTATAATGAAAAATAAAGATTCCTTTAATCAATGCATTATAAGTAAGAAAGAAATAATGAATCAAGTAGAAAGTTACAAGTCGTTTGATTTTTTGTATTCAGACTGTAAACTAAAAAATCATATAGTAAATAGTTTTGGTCCAGAACTACTTATACAATATGGGCGTCAAAAATTAACTCTTAATGATTGTGATACATTTGTGACAACTATGAAGGTTAAGGTTTATCCTAAGTCCCCATGTTATGAAATTTATTATGAATATGAAGCGATTTTAAGTAATCGTGAAAAGTATGGCATACTTTTCAATAGCCTTAGTTTATATGCAATAACTATAAAAGATGTTTTTTATGATTATTTAAAGGAAAGACAATATATTGAAGAATTATTGAATTTAAATGGTTATAGTAACATTTCTACTGTTGATATACACGAAAGGATTCCTTTAGTTCCCATGGATGAATCAAGGTCAGGTGAGGAATTTTTAGGAGGCCAACACTATTTAGGATATATATTGTGTTATGGCGAAGAACTTGTTGATTCTAACGGTAAAATTGCAAAGGATATTGATCAATCTTTAACTAATATTGCAGAAGAAATCATACATTTAGTGAATCACAGTAAATTTATAGATGAGGAGTATGTTGTGGATGAATATATTTCTAGATGTATGCATTCTCAAGCAATTGAAGAATTAGATTCCTTATGTAAAGAATATGGAGGGGGTAGGCTACCAGATAAAGAACAAAGTCATGTATGGCATATAGGTACTTATTGCACTAATGAAGGAGATATTCAAGTAGTTTCAGCAACATATATATATGTATCGTTGTATATAAAAACGTTTTATATACAGGTACAACAAACAATAACTGTTAAGGACAATGAGTTTAATATAATAACTATCAAAAGGAATGTTTTTGGCGACGATGCAGAGGTGTTATTTGATTTCACTACAAAGTTGTATTATGAAGCTATAGATATATTGGACCGTCTAGGATATGATAGACAACAAGAAATAAATTATAAGGTATATATAGACGTAGTTGGAGAAGAAAGGAAAAAAGAGATAGAGCTAGGGGAATTGCTGTTTGGTCTCCAACGCAGTGAATATTCTTGTGTTGACACAATAATCAAGTCTAAAGGATAGATATTGATTAAAAGATACTAATTTTACTATTTTTGTTACTGTATAATTAAATGAAAACGTTATAAATCAGGGAAAAGAAACTTCAATTCAAGTCCTGAAGAATCTATAGCTACCCATCGTGAGGAAGTACGTAAATCTGGTATCTTTGGTAATGGCGGTCTTAGCTTTACCATTGGTACACAAAAACAAACAGATATTTACGATTCTAAGAGCAGTGTAGCCAAAGGCAGCGTCATAGGTAGTCGCTTTGGTTCTGTCGCCCTAGGTGCTACAGGCACAGCACAAGTAGAAGCCAGTGATGTAACATCTAAAGGGGATATACAGCTCCAAGGTTCTGGTGTGACAATCCGTAATGGTTATACCACATCCCATACAGGAGAAACACATACATTTTCTAAAACGGGGCTTACGCTGTCTTTGTCGAATCGCTTAGTAGATACTGCAAACAATGCACTAGGTACACTCACACGAGCACACACTGTAAAAGATGAACGATTGCAAGCCTTATTAGCCTATAAAACCTATGACGATGTCAAGACATCCTTTAACAAGTCTAAATGGAAAGACCAAGCTAAGAGTTTACACCTCAATCTATCTTTAGGCACAGAAAGAAGCGAAGCTTCTACAAACGTAGATACAAAGATAGCAAAAGGATCGACAGTTGTGTCCGATGGACATATTCGTGTTACTACTAAGAAGGATGATCTTCGCATAGAAGGAAGTGATGTACAAGGTAAGGATATTACCTTAGATTCTGCGAACAGTATCTATGTGAAGGGCAAAGAAACAACTTCTAAGATGACCCAGAGTATGAAACAGAAACAAGCGGGCCTAGGTATTTCCTACGATCTCTTACAACATCGATTCTCGGACATATCTGTCAATGCCAGTGGCAGTAAAGGCAATATTGCAGGCACAGACATAGTCCATAATCCTACGAAGATAATAGCAACGAATACCCTTGGAGTGACTACAAAACAGGATGTACACATTAAAGATGGTGTACTTAAGGGTGAGGATATTCAAGCAAATATTGGCGGAAATTTAGAGATTCACTCTGTACAAGACACACATGACTATACAGACCATACTACATCAAGTGGTATGGGACTTAGCCTATCTAAGAAAGGAACATTTAAATCATTACAAAGTTCTGCACAACGGACGGATATAGATAGTAAATATACTTCTGTAATTCACCAATCTGGACTTTATGCAGGAAGTACAGGATTCAACTTATCCGTAGGCAATAGGACTACATTAGAAGGAGCCTTACTAGCTAGTCAAACAGATACAAATACACTGAAAACAAAACAGTTAGTTATGAAGGATATGGAGAATAGGGCGAAGTATACCTATGGGTCTAAAGGATTGTCGTATTTGGCGGATCCATCGATTGGGAAAGGTAGTAAGCAATATAACGAACTTGGATTAGTACCTACGCTTATGCCTGGGGAACAGGGAAGAGCCAATAGCACAACCTATTCAGCAATCGCTAAAGGAGTGCTAACAGTAGAAGAGCCTGAGGTAAATCTCAATACTATCCGTAGAGATACAGAAGATTCACTACATACATTAGCCACTATTTTTGATAAGCAAGGTATTGCAGAACGACAAGAAACAGCTAAGCTATTCAGTAAGTATATGAATGAAGCAATTCATAGATTTGGTGAAATGAGAGATGCAAAAGGACAACGAATCTATGAAGATGGTTCATCTGAAAAGGTCGCATTGCATGCTCTATCTGGTGCTATTACGTCAGCTATCGTAAAAGGAAATCCTACAACTGGTGCCATATCTGGTGGCCTCAATGAAGCATTGATACAATCCATAAGTAAATTAGCAAAGGATCATCCAGCAAGAGCTCAAATGTTATCTGCTAGTCTTGGCTATACTGTAGATAAGTTATTGGGTGGACATGGATTAGAAGGTGCTAGTATTGCACAAGATGGAACGAAATGGAATCGTTATGGACCTCGTAGATGGTTTAATGGGGAAGTCACAGTACAGTTGACAGAGGCATTACAAACTAAAGTAGCTAATAAGGAACCTATAGACCTTAAAGATATTAAGGATATAAAATTTAGTATATTAAAAGATGGGAAAGAGGAAGAACTCTGGATTGAAGATTTACCAGATCGATATGTCGTATGGGTAGCCGACAAAAATGGTCTCGGACAAGATTACTTAATTAATAAAGTTGAAAAAAGACTAGTCCCAATATATGGGGATTTTAAAACCCAGTATATTGGTGCAAATAATAAAAAGAATATTATTTATACAGGGGATGATGCTATATTAAAAAATGAATTGAATCTATATCCAACCGATGAAAAAAGTGTACCTTTAGGTGATATTATTAGATATAAGCCTGTAAGAGAGTTTTTAGGAGGTTTCAGTGAGGGATTTGGTGATGCTTTAAAAAGTGATATTAAAGGGCAAATTGAGTTTTTAGAAGAATTAATCTTTAATCCGATTGGCGTTGTAAATGATATACAGCAGTTAATAAAAGAGCTAAGGCATTTTTCTAATATGCAAAAGTACACTGAGCAATTATATAAGATAACTAATGAAATATATGATATTGCATGGGGGAATGATCATAAGAGAAAAGGAGTCTTGTTAGGGCAAGCAACAGAAATAGTAGCAAGTATTATATTTAGCCCAGATAAGATAAAACTATCTAAGGTTAAGTTTTTGAATCAAGTACATAAGATAATGGAATATACACCTCAGCGCGTTAAGTTCGAAAAAGCATTTGAAACCGCTGTTGCTATGGGGAAAATTGTTGATGAAGAAAAAGCTCTTATTAATGTAAATAAAATAAATGCTATTGAAAATAAAGTAGAAGCAACTGGAAAAGAAGCTGATGTGATAGCCAAGGAAACAGCGGCTACTAAAAAGATAAAAATTAACGAAAAAGAATCTCCTAAAAAAACTACTACTGAAACGGCAAGTCCTACTACTAATACAACAAACTTAGCTGATAGTCCTGATATTTATCGGAATGGTGAGCAATATAAACCAGGAGTGGGAACTAGACAATTAAAGGAAAATATTATATATGAGAGTAAAGGATATTATTATCAAACTGATGAATTAGGCCGTATAAAGGTTGCCCAAGGAGACTTACGCTTAGAAGCTGGTAAGAGAAATAACCGAGATCAATTAAAAGCAGGTTATGAAGACCGATTACGGGGCGACCATGGTGGACATCTGATAGCTCGAATCTTTGGTGGATCAGGAGAATTAGATAATCTAGTTGCTATGGATAAGATTGTTAATACTATTGAATATAGAGATGTAGAGAAACTATGGGAGAATGCTTTGAAAGATGGTAAAGCTGTAAATATTAATATAACTCTTGATTATGCAGAGGCTAATAAAAGACCTACCGGATTTAATGTAAAATACGAAATAGGAGAATTTAAGGATGAAATTTATTTATCAAATGGAGGTTAATTATGTTTATAGAAGAAGAAAAAACTAGAATGGAAGGAGAGTTATTGGAAGCTGTTAATTATATGGCAAAGCAGCACATTCCGAAAAATTGGGAAGAAATTATCGTTCTTAATGATTATGTGGGTAGAGCATATAGAGGACACTTTTTCATTACATTTACAGATGGTACATTCATAGACTCAGGTACTTTTTACCATACATCAAAACTATTAAGTCGCGAAATATTAGACTTTGCTCGTAATTTTGCTAAAATAGGAAAAAGAGCATTTGATTATGAAACGACTGACCCAATAAACTATTTAAATCTAATGACGTTACGGTTATCTAATAAGGGAAATGTTAAGTTTGAATATTATGAGAATCTTAATAGTTTTGGATCTGCAGGTACAGTACCAGCGGCTTGGGGATATAAATTAACAGGATATAAGAGATCTATACTATGGAGTGAAGAAGTAGATAAATTTATTGAGGCTTATAAAATTGTTCCAGAACGAAATTTGCAGCTTAAAGAAAAGGTTGTTGACTTACAGTTTTTAGTGGAGACTGTGATGTATAAAAGTATACCTTACATTAGCCCGTATTTGACTAAAGATATTGTACGAATATACTTTCATTTGGATGTAATTTGCAATAAGAAAAAAATGAATATCTATGTTGAATATAAAGATAAAACATGGATAAAAGAAAGAAATGTACAATCAAAATTTGCAGGTACAGTAGATTTTAGAGTAGCTGCAGATTGTTGGGAGTGGACAACAGAGGTTGATTCTATAAAGTATATTCGAGATGATACGTATAAGGCTTTGGACTACATCTACGATATCCCCACCGGTGAGCTCTCTTATGTATACGACAATGTCACAGAAGATAATTTTACTGATGAACTAGCCTTGCTAAATGCCTGGGAAGAGAGATATTTCTCCCCGGATGGAGAACCACTGCATACGCATGCAGTAGCCCCCCATGAGGAATGTATCACAGGGACTATGCACATAGATATGTCTCAGTTTATGGAAGAGGAGGAAGAAGAAATGGTTAGTGTAGATTCAGCTATAGAATTTACAGGGGAAGATATTCACGATTTGATCCCACAATATCTTCAAAATAGTTACGATATTTTGTATTCTATCTTGCCAGATGCATATCAACGGGTATACCTATATGCAGAGAATGATGGAATGGTATGCCGTCAACTAGGGTATATTATTGTCGACGGTGAATACCTTACTTTTGAGGAGATGGTAGACCGTAAGGTGGTTTCTAAGGCTACCTATGATGCTACAATGGAACAGCTAGCGCTGTGGTCGAATTATATGAGAAATGCATTTATTGCATGCCATCTTGAGCCGTGGACAGTGTTCTCCTATATGCTAGATGAAGAGCGACATATTTCCACTAACTTTGGTTACGATATATTAGCGGAGCAAGCTTATGAGAATGAACTCTTTGACCTATGGTCTTATGAAAAAATAGGCATTAAGAGTCCTAACTTACCTGACGATAAAATAGCAACTATTGTACCAGAAAATGAATATGCTAAATTTTAATATAAAGGAGTCTAGGATTGACAGTGCATAAAATAGTTACAGGTCTTGCCTGTTTGTGTATAGGGGCATGTTTTCATAGTATTCATGCCAATACTATAGATGAGCAAGGTAAATTGCTAGACCAGATGGAGCGTTCTATATCTTATGTAGAACAAAAGGAAACACCGGCTTTCACAGTTCTTAGAGAGGGAATAGTACCTCAAAAAATGAATCAACTATCTAGTGATGAACCAGAATTTTTAATTCATCATATCGAGTTATCACAGGTTCCGCCCGAACTTAATTTTCTGCAAACGATGGTGGCTAAGAAAGAACATCAATCATATGGGGTAGAAACAATTAATACCTTGTTGCAGGAACTGAATACCGCCTTACTAGATAGAGGGTATGTCACATCTAAGGTCTATATGGAGCCTCAAAATATAGGGAGTGGCACACTTCGGTTATCTTTGCTGGTAGGAACCGTGGAAGAAATACAATTTAAGGGTGTCGCAGGTAATTATACAAATGCATTAGCCTTTCATAAGGGGCATATTTTAAACATACGGAAGATAGAACAAACTGTAGATAATTTAAATACAGTACCCCATCAAAAGGCTAAGGTCCAGTTACAGCCAGGAAGTAAGTTAGGTACATCTATAGTGGTATTTCAGATAGAAAATAAGTCCAAAGTAGAAGTTACCACAGGATTCGATAATTTTGGTAATGAAGGGACAGGACGCTTTCAAGGGAATGTATCGATCACAGTAGGTAGACCATTAGATCGTAGTGATACTTTGTACTATAGTTTAACTAGATCTAGACACTCAGATAGTATCAATATAAGCAAATCGAGTTATGTATCATACCAAATACCTATCGGAAATGATAGCATCACCCTTAGCCATTCTAATTCATACTATCAACAACGGGTTGGCTATGCCATAAAACCTTTTATTTCTAGTGGTAACTTTACTAGTGATGAATTACGATGGAAGCACGTATTGCATAGGAATAGCCAACAGATTACAGAATTAGTTCAAGGTCTTACGCATAAGACAAGGCATTCTTTTATCAATGGTAGTGAAATTGATGTGCAGCGGAGAAACACCACGTCTTGGTCTATAGGAATACATCAGAAACGATATAGCAAGAATGGAAGTTTAGATTGGTTAGTTCAATATGAAAAAGGTGTTCCTTGGTGGGCTAGTCCTGGCCCTACCGATTATTTAGGTGAAGCCACCACACAGTATCATATATATACGGGGAAAGTGAACTATCAGCGTACAATGACGCTTTGGAATCGGAAATCAACCTATACAATGGAAGCAAAAGGACAGTATACGAATAGTAACCTCTATAGTAGTGAGTTCTTTACCATTGGTGGATGGTATACAGTGCGTGGATTTACTGGTGATAGAAACTTAGCTGCAGAACGAGGGTTCTATGTGCGTAATACCTTAGATGTATTATTGGATCAAAATCATTCACTGTATTTAGGTTTGGATTATGGCAAAGTGTACGGTAAATCTACGGAAGATATATTGGGTACAGAGCTATGGGGCGGAGCCATTGGTATGAAAGGACGTTATGGAAGTGCTAACTATAATATATTTCTTTCCACACCATTACATGTACCAAACGGTTTTAAAGTGCTATATCGAGTCCTAGGAATACAGATGAGTGCAGCATTCTAAAAATCTCGTACTGTATAGACATGAACCAATACAAGTTAGTAGCGATCATGTAGAAACAGAGATTAGGCTATCATAGTTTAATCTCTGTTTTGTGTATTTAGACTTATATGTTCTAACCTGATTGTATAAATAGATATACAAGATAACTATAGATAGAATACGGAATGCAGTTGTATTATCTATGCATATCCTTTATCATAGGTATAGACTCATACAAAAGTAGTAAGGAGAGTGATGTGTATGAAACAACCATTAATTGGTATCTCAGGTTCTCATATGATCGATCAAGGAGGACCATTTCCTGGATATAAACGATCCTATGTGAATGATGACTATGTACAGTCTGTATTAGAAGCAGGTGGGATTCCTGTGATTATTCCTTTTCAAGAAGATGAAGCTACATTGAAAGCATTGGTAGAACGCTTAGATGGGCTCATCCTTTCTGGAGGTCACGACATTGCACCTCAATTCTATGGGGAAGAACCAGAGCGTGGCTTGGGTGAGATTTGGCCAGAACGTGATATCTTTGATATGCGTTTATTAGCCTTTGCGAAGGAAAGATGTATACCTATTATGGGTATCTGCCGTGGACATCAGATTGTAAATGTAGCTCATAAAGGGTCTTTATATCAGGACTTACCAGCCTTTGCCACAATTAAACATTCCCAAAGTCAAAGAGCAGAGCTACCGACTCATTCTATGGTCATCGAAAAAGATTCTGAACTGTATACACTGCTAGGTGAAGAAGTGATGGTGAACTCCCATCATCATCAAATTGTAAAAGAAGTAGGCGAAGGATTGCGTGTAGTAGGTCGTGCGAAAGATTCTGTTGTTGAAGCGATGGAAGGCACAGAGTATCCATATTTACGGACCTACCAATTCCATCCAGAAATGATGCGTCATACAGATTTAAATAAGGTAATTTTTGAAGATTTTGTATTGGCGGCTCAGAAAGAGGTGTAGTATGGAACAAAAAACAAGTAAATTTGGATTTTGGAGTATTGTCTTATTAGGGATTAATGCCATTGTGGGAACGGGTATTTTCTTGCTACCTAATAAAGCCTACGCATTGATTGGCCCGGCTAGTTTGGGTGTGTTACTATTTGATGCATTTTTAGCAATTTGTATAGCTCTGTGCTTTGCAGAAGTGGCAGGCTTTTTTACACGTAATGGTGGACCGTACTTATATGCGAAGCATGCATTAGGCGATTTTTGGGGCTTTGAAGTAGGCGTCTTGAAATGGATTGTTGTCCTCATCGCTTGGGCTGTTATGGCGGTGGGATTTGCTACCGCTTTAGGTGCAGCGATTCCAGCATTATCTGGAGATTTTATGAAAGATGTCATCGCCACTATTATTATCGTTTTATTGACGATTATTAATATTATTGGCGTTAATATGACAAAGATATTAAATAATTTGATTACCGTATCTAAGCTTGTTCCGTTATTTGCGTTTATTGTGATTGGTTTATTTGCCATTAACGGCAGTAACTTTACGCCATTTGTAGCAGATTTTGTAGAACTTTCAGATGGGGGATTATCTGGGTCTTTCGCGGCGGCCGCTATTTTGTTATTCTTTGCCTACACTGGTTTTGAAGCTATTGCTGTAGCAGCAGAAGATATGGAAAATCCGAAGAAGAATCTTCCTCGTGCTATTATTACGGTGATGATTATTGTATCTGTATTGTATATGCTTGTTTTAGCAGTGTGTATTGGTATCATGGGAGATGCCTTGGCTAATGACAAAGCACCATTACAAACTGCATTTGGTCAAATTATGGGGCCTTGGGGAATGTATTTCGTATTAGCAGGTACATTGTTGTCTATGGGTGGCATTAATATTGCCCAATCCTTCTTGGGACCACGCATTGCTACTTCTTTGGCAGAAGATGGTATGTTGCCAAGTGTTCTAGCAAAACGTACAAGCTGGGGTACACCGGTGGTGGCTTGTATTGTTACTGGAATACTCAGTCTATTATTAGCATGGAGTGGTAGCTTCGTACAGTTGGCGGCGATTAGCGCAGTCTCTCGATTCACACAATATTTACCAACTTGTATTTCTGTTATTATTTTCCGTAAAAAATGGGCTCACAAAGAACGTCCTTATAAAATACCTGGTGGCATCATTATCCCTGTGATTGCGATCATCACATCGATTTGGATGTTGGCACAAGCAAAAACAGAACAATTGATTTGGGGACTTGGTGGATGCGTCATTATTTTACCTTTATATTTCTTGTACTTGAATAAGAAACAACGAGGGTTACTAAAAGAAACAGATGAATTATAGTCCATAATTATATACGAAAAGGCTAGTTGAATGAAATCAACTAGCCTTTGTTAGTTTGCATAGGTTCTTGAAGATTAAGAACCAGCATGAGCTTTATAGAATTCTAAAAATTGTTGTGCCACCATGGATAAAGGTTGCCCTTTGATCGTGATGAAAGCTTTATAGAATGTATTGGTCAGCTCTGATAGTTTAATGCGAGTCATATCGGGATGTGATACAGTTTCTTGTCCATCCATAGGGATGATAGCAATAGTTCTACCTGATTGAGCCCATTCGATGGCAGAGCTTTTAGTAGTGGTCACAGAAATGACATTTAATGAAGAGAAGTCATTGTGGTGTGCTTGCATAAGCATGCGCACGGATCCACCAGATAAGCTGAGTGGGCATTTGGAAATGTCTTTCCAAGAAATGCTTTCTAAGTCTCGATCTGTCCAAAATAAATCTTTGCGGAATAGAGCATATAAATCTTCAGCTTCCGTATATAAAATATCAAATTTATTGGAATCTACCATTTGCTCATTGCAAAGACCAATTTCAGCACTACCATTTAATAAAGATTCTGTTACATCTGTCATTAATCCTTCGTATATTTCATAACGAACGATAGGATACTGACGAGAGAAAAAATGTAAATATTGTTGTATTAATGCAGTGGACCGAGATGCGGACGAAGCAATACGCAATGTGCCTTCTACTTCAGAGCTAAGGCGTTTTACATCAGCATAGGTAGACTCTTCAATAGAACATAATTGCTGTGCTTTCTCATAGAAAATACGGCCTGCTTCTGTCAGGTGAAAGCTAGCACCACGTTGGCCACGCTTGATCACTAAGAGGGGGGTACCAAACTCTGCTTCTAAGTACTTGAGTTGCTTACTTAAAGCTGGTTGAGTAATGTGCAGTATCTCTGCTGCTTGCGTCATATTCCCCGTTTGTACTAAGATGATAAAATTATAATAGTAAGATGTATCCATGGTATCCTCCTAAACATACGTAGTCAGATGTCATGTTAGTTCATTTCTATTCATGGGCGCACATCATCGTACAATAGAACTTCTTATTGTTAACCTTTACTTTATTATTGTACTATAAATTTTCAATTTCGTCTTCTATTATTCTTATATTAATATACATGAAATATAGCGTTGTAAAATAATGCACATATAACGTCATATAGTCCATAGAGTATGGAGTATACTAATGTGGCTTTATGAGCAATAATGTACCCTAGAAATGCCAAATGGTTCCTAACTATACACGATAGACTATAGTATATATAATGAAGAGTCATAAGATAATAAGTAGCTGTAATTTTACAAATGGAGAGCATTATTATATACTATAGATATAGAATAGGAATTCGTATGCCAAATGATATAAAAAGGGCATACGCAATGGTAAGAAAGGAAGTGGCTATATGGGTTTATTAACAACATGGCTTGAACATTTAAAAGAACATCGCTTAGAATCTTGTGAATCTAGCCAATGTAAGGATAATCATATTAAAGGCTGGCCACATCCATGGACGTCTGAATTACATGATGAAGAAGCGGTAGGCGAATTTGTATCTGAGTGTTGCAAAACAAAATGTATGGATTCCTTAGAGAAGGAATCATCTGATACATAGCATGAAAGCCACAGTGAAGGAAAACACTGTGGCTTTTTTCTATAGTGTTCGCTGTTACTGTGAAGCTGACTCTACTCTTCAGCGGTTGAAAAAGAGTAGGGTAATTCTACCATGCGAATGTCTTGTAACTCCCAGAGCAAATTACCACCTGTGAGATTCGTGATAGTAGTTTCTAACTCACTTACAAAACTTGGTTCCACATATATTTCTAAAGAAATGGTATCTGTAAATGTTGATTGATAGGGGAGTTCCAATGTTTGCAGTTGTCGTTCCACAGATCCAAAGTAGGAATAGTCGATGGTAAGGGATACGATTTGCCGAGGGGCAATGAGTAATTTAGGACCTTCTTGCACGGCTTTTGCGACGCTATGAGAGTAAGCTCGAATCAATCCACCGGCACCTAACTTGATACCACCAAAATAGCGAGTGACTACGACAGCCACATTGGTAATCGTAGTTTTTTTCAATACTTCTAGCATAGGTTTACCAGCTGTACCAGAAGGCTCTCCGTTATCAGAGGATCGCTGTTGTTCTTGGCGCGGTCCGATGGCATAGGCAGTGCAGTTGTGGGTAGCATCCCAAAATTCTTTGGAAATGCGTTGCATAAAGGCTTGCGCTTCTTCTTCTGTAGATACTGGGGCAATGGTGGCTATAAAACGAGACTTTTCAATGATATATTCGGTTCTGAACTCATTGGCTATGGTAATATAAGAATGCGGGATATCTGACATAGGAACTCCTGTATAAGAATAATAAAATTAGTTTACAATGGTTGAACATTTATAGTATAACATAAGTTGATAGGATACGGTCGTCTATCCAATATAGACTTTTAGATTTGTATAATCGGACAATGTTACAAAGATAGTATAAAATGTTTTGTGTAACTATGTTTGGCTAGACAATCTATATAATGTATATACTATGAAAAATGTGGGATATGTGTTAATATATTCATATTAAGAAATTTAGATATCTTTCACATAGAAGCAAATAGCATGAGGAGGAATTATGCGTAAAGAAGAGTTTTCTATTATAGGCATGCATTGCGCAGCCTGTGTAGGGCGTGTAGAAAAAGTAGTACAAAAATTAGATGGTGTAGCTGATGTGAAAGTCAACTTGCTTACCAACAAAGGTACAGTCACATACACAGAAGATAGCGCCATTGGTGCGACAGAAGTGATTGCAGCCATTGAAAAAATAGGCTTTGGTGCTCATATTGCTACCGATGAAGGAGGAGTAGTAGAACAACCATCCCATAAAGGGCAATATATCCGCTTAGGGGTGGCTGCTCTCATGGCAATTCCGATGATGGTATCCATGATGGGACATTATTTCTGGCAGTGGCCGATGTTATCCCATGAAATTGAGTTGGTCTTAGCTACGATTGCTCAATTTGGATCAGGCTGGATTTTTTATACGAGTGCCTTTGCGGCCATTCGCAGTGGTACGCTCACTATGGATGTATTAGTAGCATTGGGTACATCCGTGGCGTATGGGTTTAGTATCTATCAGATGGCAGTGGGACACCATGAGATGTACTTTGAAACCTCTGCATGGTTGATTACTTTTATCTTATTAGGAAAATTATTAGAAGACATTGCAAAGGGCCGTACTTCGGAAGCAATTCAAAAATTAATGGCCCTACAACCTAGTGTAGCTCATGTAGAACGAGATGGACAGTGGATGGATATTCCGACTAAAGATATTATTGTTGGTGACAAAATCCAAGTTCGTGCTGGTGAAAAAATCCCTGTGGATGGCATTATCTTAGAAGGTAACTCTACAGTGGATGAAGCGATGTTAACGGGTGAAAGTGTGCCAGTAGAGAAAGGTCCTTCTAGTCAAGTTATGGGGGCTACAGTCAATGTATCGGGCTCTTTTATTATGAAAGCTACTGCCATAGGAGAGGCAACGATGTTGTCGCAAATCATTAAAGTAGTAGAGCAAGCACAAGCCTCGAAAGCGAGCATTCAGCGCATAGCTGATGTATTGGCATCCTATTTTGTTCCCGCAGTCATAGGTATTGCCATACTTACTATGGGGATTTGGTATTTTGGATTAGGTTCCACAGTAGGAGATGCTTTATTGTACGGCACAGCAGTGCTTGTCATAGCTTGTCCTTGTGCGCTAGGTTTGGCTACTCCAACCTCTATTATGGTCGGATCAGGATTAGGAGCTGAACATGGAGTGCTTATTAAAAGTGCAGAATTTTTAGAAAAAGCAGGTCATATCAATGCCATCATCATGGATAAAACTGGGACTTTAACGGAAGGAAAGCTATCTGTTACGAAAGTGATATATACAGCAGGTGATGAAATGTATAACTTAGCTTTCACAGTGAATCTTGAAAAAGGTTCTACTCACCCTATTGCACAAGCCATTGCTAAATACGGTGCTAGCAAAGGCGTGCCACAAATGATCGTGAAAGACTTCCAAGATATTCCAGGAAAAGGATTGGAAGGACGTATAGCGGATAAATTGATTCGGGTTGGTCATACTCGCTGGATGCAAGAACTGGGTGTTGATATCACGCCATGGCAAGTGGAGATCCACAGTCTGGAAGAACAAGGCAATTCTGTATCCGTCTTGTTAGTAGACGGCACAGTACACGGTATTTGGGCTGTAGCAGATACATTGCGTCCAGAAACTCCTGAGGTTGTAAAGGCTTTACAAGAGCAAGGCATCGATGTGTGGATGGTCACAGGAGACAATGCGCGCACAGCGAACTATATAGCTGCCCAAGCAGGAATTACTCACGTAGTAGCGGAAGTACTGCCACAAGATAAAGCAAATACCATCGCCACATTACAAAGTCAAGGAAAATCCGTTGGCATGGTGGGAGATGGTATCAATGATGCGCCAGCTTTAGCGCTAGCAGATATTGGATTTGGTATCGGTCATGGTACGGACGTAGCTATTGAGGCGGCGGATATCGTATTAGTGCGAAATGATTTGCGAACTCTTGTACAAGCAGTGAACATTAGTCGTAAAACAATGACCAACATTAAGCAGAATTTATTTTGGGCTTTAATTTTTAACTGCATTGGTATACCTTTGGCAGCTGCAGGATACTTGAGCCCAATCATTGCAGGTACAGCCATGGCCTTCAGTTCTGTTACCGTGGTAAGTAATGCGCTGCGGTTAAAACGAGCACATGTATAAACAATAATTTTATTTGCTGATACTAGAACTCTAGGAAATTAGAGTTCTAGTAATCTAGCGATGAGATTGTAATTTGGATATAAAAATAGAACCCCAACTCAAGGGAAGAAGAGTTGGGGTTTTGTTTCGGACAACGTCCTATCTATTTCACTCAAAGGTTGGGGTATATTCTAATAGTATGGGCGTACATATTTGAATCAACCTTTTTTGTGCTTACATTTACCAGCTGTGTTACCGCTCATAATACGGTTGAACATAGCGTGGATTTCCTCGGAAGATTGACCTTCTTCACGAGCTGCTTCGATGTGGCGCATTGCCATATCGTAGCGGGCTAACTTTTCTGGGTCATTTGCGTAAAATTCGCGACCTTTGTGTCCACATGCCATGGGTATAGCCTCCTTATTCAATAGTTTATACTTATTAACTTGCTCAATGAGAACTCCTGTACAACTTGTGTACCTGTCCTCTGGTATTATAGTAAAGGATATGGTTATAGTGGAGTCAACTAAGAAATATAATTATTTTTAAAATACTTATAAATCTCTGTTAAGTGCTGATACTATCGTGTTTTAGGTGAATAAGAAGAGAATAGAGTTACTTTTTTATGAGAATTAATTAAGTTATTGATAAAAATACATGAATGAAAGTCAATATATGAAAAATCCCACAGTTGTGCTATAGTATAGATGTATATAAAACTACATACCCATAGTGCAGTTTTAGCATGAGTGGACAGTAATTACACAAAATGAATATAAATAAAGGAAAGACGGGGACATATGCGAGACATTTATATGACAATAGGAGATGTATCAAAAATATATGGTATATCAAAGCAAACGATTTTATATTATGAAAAATTAGGTTTATTTCCGCCAGCAAAAATTGAAGACAATGGGTATAGGTATTACACATTAGAGGAATGTTATCGATTAGAGATTATTTTAACATTAAAAAAATTAAACTTATCTTTAAAAGACATTCAAGATTATGTGGAGCATCGGGGACCACAGATGTTAAAGACACTGTTGGAAGATGCTCGGTATGGATTTGATCGTGATATTAACGATCTATACACCAATAAAATGCATTTAGAGAGAACCTTATTTAACTTAGAACGATATTTAAAAATACCTCAAAATCGATTGTTCTTTGGTATGAAAGAAGAATCTTTTTATGTGTTAACTCCCTATGATGCGAAAGAAAAGGGGAAGAAAAAACTATTTACCTTGATACAACATCAGGCTCAGCTATTGCATGAAGTCCCTTTTAAAGAGGTGAAGATTGGTATGGCCATTGACGGTGAGGCTTATGAAAAAGGTGATATTACAAACTATAGTCATTACTGTACAGATGTAGGCTTTGATTATGAGGGAGAGAGGGAGATTGTAACGCGACATCGAGGCATGTATTTGGAATTATTTTATACAGGGCTCTATGAAGAGCAAGCAACTTGGATCTATGATAAGGTAAGTAGTTATCTCTCCTATGAAGGATTACAAATCGCAGGATCCGTGTATATAGAACCAGTGCGTAATTATTGGACGGAAACGGATAGAAGTAACTATTTATCTAAAATTACAATACCTGTAGAAGAATAGGTAGCGTTTTAATAATATACAATATAACAAATACATATTGGAAAAAAACATTTACTTCCAAGTGGAAATTAATGACTCCTATCATAGTATGACACAAAGAGTGTGGAAGTGATATAGCTTGTATGCTTCGTCTATCATACTGTTCACATCGAACCCTTGCGTTAGTAAATAAGCGACCACACTCTTGAACCCATCTTTAGAAGATCACGTTAACAATGTGTGACCACTATAGAGTGTGTAAAGTAAAAACACTTTACAAGTGTTGACAATAAGAAAAAAGATTGGTATTATTAAGTGTAAACATTTTTAACTTGACACTGATTGACTTGCTATATGCAAAGAGGAGGCACTCATGGAAGAACGAATGACAATAAGTTTGTTGTTGGATTTTTATGGGCCTTTATTGACAGAGCGTCAAAGAGAATGTTATGCCTTGCATCATGAAGATGATATGTCATTAGGTGAAATTGCAGAGGAATTTGGCATTTCTAGGCAAGCCGTACATGATACGATAGAACGGGCTAGATCATTGATGGAATCCTATGAGGAAAAGTTGCACTTAATTGAGCAATATATGATGCGAAGAGATATTATTACAGAGATTAAAGAAGAAATAGGTAACACGATACCTGCGTCTGACTCAATATACTCACTATTAGCAAAATTGGAGGGATAGTATGGCTTTCGAAAATTTAACACATAAATTACAAGAAGCCTTTGCATCCTTAAAAGGAAAAGGTAAAATTTCTGAAGATGATGTCAATCTTGCGTTGCGACAAGTGCGATTTGCTTTATTAGAAGCAGACGTAAATTTTGGCGTAGCGAAGGATTTTATTAGTCGCATTAAGGAAAAAGCCTTAGGTGAAGAAGTGTTTGGATCGTTAAATCCAGCACAAACTGTTATTAAAATCGTAAATGATGAATTGACAGCATTACTAGGCGGTACGGAAAGTCGCATTATGATTTCTCCGAAAGCTCCAACTATTATTATGTTAGTAGGCTTGCAAGGAGCTGGTAAAACGACGACCGCTGGTAAACTATCCGTACACCTTCGTAAGCAAGGTAAACATCCTATGTTAGTGGCAGCCGATGTGTATCGCCCAGCCGCGATTAAGCAGTTACAAGTAGTGGGAGCTCAGATTGATATTCCTGTGTTTGCTAATGAAACGCCAGGGGCCAATCCAGTAGAGATTGCCAAAGCGGGTATTGAAGAAGCGAAGCGCTTATTAAAAGATGTTGTCATCATCGATACGGCAGGTCGCTTGGCGATTGATGAAACGCTGATGAATGAATTAGCCAATATCAAACAAGAAGTAAAACCACATGAAATCTTGCTGGTAGTGGATGCCATGATTGGTCAAGATGCAGTGGGCACAGCAGAAGCTTTCAATAATTATCTTGGTCTAGATGGGGTAATTTTGACAAAAATGGATGGTGATGCCCGCGGGGGTGCAGCTCTATCTATTAAAGCTGTGACAGGTACGCCGATTAAGTTTACAGGGACTAGCGAAAAAATGGATGGCCTAGAAGTATTCCATCCCGATCGAATGGCCTCTCGTATTTTAGACTTAGGTGATTTTAAAACATTAATTGAAAGTGTGCAAAATACAATCGATGAGGAAGAAGCGAAAAAAATGGCTGAAAAAATGGCCAAAAATAACTTCACCTTAGATGATTTCTTAGCACAAATGAATCAAATTCGTAAATTGGGCCCTCTACAAAATTTGTTGGGCATGTTACCAGGTATGGGTAAATTGAAAGACCAATTGGCGGGCTTTGACTTAAATAATAAAGAGGTACGTCAGATTGAAGCCATTATTAAATCTATGACGATGGCAGAACGTACTGATCCTAATATATTGAATGGATCTCGTCGCAAGCGGATTGCGGCAGGGTCTGGTACTACTGTACAGCGAGTGAATCAATTGATTAAACAATTTGAAGAAGCTCGCAAGTTTATGAAACAAATGCAGTCTATGGGCAAAGGTAAGAAGGGTATGTTCCCTAAATTACCGTTCATGGGATAATATTCTATTTAAGGAGGTGAAAGAAGAATGTTAAAAATCCGTTTAACTCGTTTAGGTGCTAAAAAAGCTCCTTTCTATCGTATCGTAGTTGCTGACTCTCGCGCTCCACGTGAAGGTCGTCCAGTTGATACAGTAGGTCAATACGATGCTACTAAAAACCCAGCAATCGTTAATATTGACGAAGAGAAAGCATTGGCATGGTTGGGTAAAGGTGCACAACCTACTGATACTGTTCGCTCCTTGTTCAAAAAACATGGCGTAATGCAAAAATTTGCTGACGCTAAAAAATAATTAATAGAGAGGCGTACTGTGATGCAAGAATTAATTACATTAATTGTTCAATCATTAGTTAAGCAACCTGAAGCCGTTTCTGTTACGATGGACGTCCGCGATCATGTGGAAGTGTATGAAATTCGTGTCGCACCAGATGACATGGGTAAAGTAATCGGAAAGCAAGGTAAGATTGCGAAAGCGATTCGCGCTGTGGCTAAAGCAGCGGCTATTAAAGAGAACAAGAAGATATCCGTTGATATTGTCTAAAAGGGTGGTACCATGGAAGAAATGACATTACGCGTACCCGTGGCAATTAAGTCTAAGGTTACGGACACTTTAAAAAACAAAATCGTTGCTGATTTACAACAACAAATGGACATGGTGGATCAAGATTTACAACAAATCGAGTTCCAAGCAAAACGTTTGTTAAGTGAGCAAGCAAAAATTGATGCACAAGGTTTAATCCAATTGCGTCAACAAATCGAGGAAGAAAAGCAACAACGCATAGCTTTCAAAACTCAAGTAGCAGAGCGTTTGAAAGAAGCGGAGAAGCTTGAAGTTGGTTCTGAAATTGCCCAAGGCCAAATGGAGCAAACGATTACTGTGAAAATCGGTGATAATTTAGATGCTCTTATGGGCTCTGAAATTTTGCTAGAAGATGGCAAAGTTGTGGCATTCCGTAAATAATGGATACACAAGAACTGATTACCATCGGTGTGATCATCGCTCCGCACGGTGTGCGGGGCGATGTTCGTATATTACCGAGAACAGACTTTCCAGAACGGTTTATGAATATGGATGTGTGCTACATTAATGGTGAACCATACCATATTACATCTGCTAAATTTCATAAACAGTTTATTTTGGCTACTTTTAAAGAATTACCTGACCGTACAGCAGTTGAACGATTGGGTAAGCAAGAGATAAAGGTGCCAAGACAAGATTTGATGGAATTGCCAGAAGATAGATATTATATCTTTGAAATCGAAGGCCTTGCCGTAGAAGATACAGAAGGCAATGATTTAGGCATTGTAAAAGAAGTATTACAGCCTGGTGCGAACGATGTATACGTCGTAGCCAAAGAGGGTGAGCCGGATTTATTATTGCCAGCTCTAAAAACAGTGGTGTTAACCATTGATATTGAAGGTGGTAAAATGATCGTAGATCCTCCAGAATGGTTGTAATAGAAAAGTCCCTTGTACTGAGTGCAATGATGCATTCAGTACAGGGGACTTTTTTGTTTTATATATACATAGGACTGGTAGTGTAATCATAATGGCTATCACGATAGAGTGGGTTTTCTACAGTGAGTCTCCATATTCGACTTGCTAGTTGATCTTGTTCGCACAATACTTTGGTTATACCTGATGCTTGTTGGCAGAAAGGAGCCCATTTTTGAACGATTGGAATGGAAGAACGTTTTTCTTTTAGGTATTGACGGCCTCGGTCATTGAATGCTAGGAGACGACCATAGGTAGGGCCTTGTTGGTGGCACTCCTGGAATAGCTCTTTAGTACGACGGAAGAGACTGTAGGTAGCAATACGGTCAAGCCGAGCATAGGTATAGCGTCTTGATTTTAAACTTTCACGGGCGTGCGTCCAAGAAGAGAGGGTGCTTGCTGTGAGCCATGCTTCTTCTAAACCATCACTCATATCGTGTAAGGTTTGTAAATCTTCTTTGGTGGCTACGCGGCTAGCGAAGTGAATCATATCATAATAACGATCCAGATTGGCATAATAGCTGGATTGTACAATATCTATAGCAAGAGGGGCCACCATAGAAGGTACGTAGTGATGCCACTTGAAAGTGTCTTCTTCTAAAGAGGAGGCATCGACTCCTAATTCATCTAATGAGATAGATGCACTGTCTTCTAATGATGCACAAGGTCCGTAAGAGGTATCAGATACTTGTTGCATGTTATGAGACCTGGATAAGCTGGAAGACGTATGTTTGGATGCGTAAATAGCATTTCGCAAGGCAGTACCAGATGGTAACGAATCATCTAAAGTTGGATTGTGATGGGAGCTAGTTCGTTTCACAGGAATGATGTCTAAGTCGATATGATAGCGATGTAAGGCGCGTATGTATTCAATGCCTAAGATGGCATTAGGGTCAGAGTCCAAGATACACATATGGTTCGAGTTTTCTAATGAATTGTTCTCGGATGTGTTTTTGCCTGAGGAAGCATCGCTACTCAATGAAGAATTTACTGAACGAAACAGCTGGGTTGCTTTGCGTAAGGCTGTACCATAGGAGTACCCTTGTCCTAAAAAAGTGCGTAACGATTCTTGCGTACTAGGGTGATCTAATACTTTGGCAACGGATATAAGGTCCTCTACTTGTGTATGGGTGGTCCCAAATGAAATGGCATCACACCCAAGAGCATGTAACAATCGAACGCCACCAGCGGCAAAATATTCAGCAGAACTAACAGCGAACATGGAAGGTAATTCAAAGACGATATCTGCACCGCACATGACCGCCCATTGAGCACGGTGGAACTTAGAAAATATAGCAGGTGTGCCTCGTTGCACAAAATCACCGCTCATCACAACGAGCAAGGTTGCATCTGGATATATACGGCGAAGCTCTTGTAGTTGATGGGCATGCCCTTTGTGAAAGGGATTATATTCTGCAATGATGCCAATAGTTTTCATGTTTGTACCTCCTATGTGTATAGTATACAAAGAAATGTCAAAAAAGGGTAGAAAAAAACCTTACATTAATGGTATAATTGGGCGTAGAGTATTGTATCTATATGAGGTGAACTTATGAAACAATATATCATCGCCCTCGGATTGGGAATGATGTTCCTATTAGGTGGCTGCGGCAACCAGCAAGCAATTGATACCTATAGTTTCGGTCAAAAGGTCATTAATGTAGGTCAATCGGAAGTGATTGTAGATTCTCCTTTTGATTTTGGCCAACTTGATAAAATAGTTGCCAATGACAAAGGGCAGCCATTCACTGTGTATGCGGGACTTGATAAGAACTATGGAGTGTTTGTGAGTGCTACGCAAGCATCAGCTGGAGCTCCTTTACTAAGTTTAGAAGAGTCCGCAAAAATAGCTCAACAAGAGTTAGGAAAAGAACTTGGGCAAACAGGAGCTAATGTACCTTGGAATCAAGAAAAGGTACAAGTGGATGGTGTACCAGCCATAAAATCTACATTGGCCACGAATGCGAATGGTCATAAAGTTGGTTTCACTCAATACACATTTATTAACAAAGGTGTATTGTGGAATATACGCTATTCATACAGCGATGCATCTCCTGTAGGAGAAGAAATTAATCAACGTGTGAATGGGCACATTCAAATTACTAAGAAAGAGGGATAAGTAATGAACGTTTTAGTCGTAAACTGCGGTAGCTCCTCCTTGAAGTATCAATTAATTGATATGGAGCATGAAGTTGTATTGGCGAAAGGTCAATTCGAAAAAATCGGTTCCGATGATGCAATTTTCACACATCGTCGTCCAGATGCAGACAAATTAGAACGCATCGAACCAGTAGCTGACCACAAAGTGGCGTTACAAGTCTTATTGGATATTTTGGTAGATCCAGAGCATGGTGTGATTGGTTCTATGGATGAAATCGATGCAGTAGGTCACCGTGTAGTACATGGTGCTGAAAAATTCGCTGACTCCGTATTGATCACTCCTGCAGTGATGGAAGCATTGGAAGAATGCGCGAAAATCGCTCCACTTCACAATCCTCCAAACATCCAAGGTATCGAAGCATGCCAAAAAATTATGCCAAATGTACCACAAGTTGGTGTATTTGATACAGCATTCCATCAAACAATGCCAGCTGAGGCATTCTTATATGGTCTTCCATACGAAGCATACACTGATTTAGGTGTTCGCCGTTATGGTTTCCATGGTACTTCCCACAAATATGTGGCACAACGTGTAGCAGAATTGATGGGTAAACACATGTCCGATCTTCGCATCGTATCTTGTCACTTAGGTAATGGTTCTTCCGTTACAGCTATCAAAGGTGGCCGTTCTATCGATACTTCCATGGGCTTCACTCCATTATCTGGTTTGATCATGGGTACTCGTTGTGGTGATATCGACCCAGCTATCGTTCCTTACTTGATGGAAAAATGGGATATGACATACCATGAAATCGATGCTATCATGAACAAAAAATCTGGTGTATTCGGCATTTCTGGCGTATCCAATGACTTCCGTGTTATCGAAGAAGCAGCTGAAGAAGGCAATAAACGTGCTCAATTGGCATTGGATATGTTCCATTACAAAGTACGTTCTACAATCGGCGCGTATGTAGCTGTTATGGGTGGTGTTGACGCTATCGTATTCACAGCTGGTATCGGTGAAAATGGTATTGGCAACCGTGATGCAATCTGCAATGGTTTAGAATACTTAGGCACTCGCATCGATCCTGAACGCAACAATGTTCGTGGTAAAGAAGCTGAAATCAGTGCAGAAGGTTCCAAAGTTAAAATCTTTGCAATTCCTACAAATGAAGAAATCATGATCGCTCGCGATACAAAACGTATCACAAGCCCATTAGTGATGAAAAACTGGTAATCTCTGATTACTTGTGAAAGAGTCTCCTCTATGAGGAGACTCTTTTTGTTATAAATAGGTGGTTTGTGATAAAAGGAGTTTTCTAACTTGTGGCGAATTATATAGATATAGAGAGATTTACATATAGGTACAAATAACTTGTACAGATTAGAATGCGTCGTACTCATTAGAGTACGGCGTGTTGTCGTTTATAGGAGTTGTAGAGTTACTTTCAAATGATGGAGGAATTATGTTGGATTTACAATCATATCAACTGCCGAGAGAAAAATTTATTGCCTTAGGACCAGAAGCGTTAGCGTTGGAAGAGTTGATTGCTATTTTATTGCGGACTGGAAGAAAAGGGGCCTCTGTGTTAACAGTAGCGAATGATGTGGTGACACATATGGAAACTTTCACAGGAGGGCTAAATGATGTCACTGTGGACCGATTGCGAGAAATCAATGGTATTGGACAAGATAAAGCGGTAACAATATGTGCAGCCATAGAACTAGGCAGACGATTAGGGCAGATGAAGGTAAAAAAAGATTGGCAAGATTTTAGTACACCAGAAGCAGCAGCCCATTATATGATGGAACGATTACGACATAAAACAGAGGAACATTTTTACATCTTGTTGTTGACGGTGAAAAATAAATTAATTAAGCCCGTCCTTATCTCAAAGGGTGGATTAACGAGTAGCACAGCAGAGCAGAGAGCTGTATTTCGTCATGCTATTGATGCTAATGCAGGGGCCATAATCTTGATGCATAATCACCCATCAGGGGACCCCACGGAGAGTAGTGATGACGTGCGGGTGACCAAAGTGTTTGCGAGAGCTGGAGAGGTTATGGGGATTCCTGTGCTTGACCATATCATCATTGGAGATGGAACGTATGTAAGCTTATTGGAAAAAGGTATACTATAAGGGTGCAGATATGCTCTAAATTTGCTATAATTAAATGATTGAAACGATGAAATAGAATCAGAGGTTATAGCGTGCGAATTATTGGAATTGATCCGGGCTATGCTATTTGTGGATATGGTATTATTGATGTCATAGGGAGCTCGTTGAAACCTGTTACCTATGGTGTGATTACTACAGAGGCAAAAACACCGGAAGCGAGACGATTAGAAATTATATTTAATGAGTTAAGTGATATTTTAGAAGAATTTCGCCCTCAAAAGTTTGGTATAGAAAAGCTGTACTTTGCTCGCAATGTGACGACAGGTATTGGCGTTGCCCAAGCTAGGGGTGTTACTTTGCTAGCGGCGAGCCAGCAAGATTTGCCGATTTATGAGTATACCCCATTGCAGGTCAAACAATCTGTAGTAGGTTACGGAAAAGCAACAAAAGAGCAAGTCACCTATATGACGATGAACTTGTTGGGGATTCGTGAGAAAATTAAACCCGATGATGCGGCAGATGCCTTGGCCATTGCCATTTGCACAGCTCATAGCTCGCATACAGATACATTAAAACAGATTTTACAATTGTGAGGATACTATGATTGCATATATAAAAGGAATTGTCACCCATCGGTTAGTGGAAGCTGTCTATGTCAATGTACATGATGTAGGATATCGTGTATATGTACCTAGCTCTGTGCAAAGTCAATTGCAAGTAGGGGAAGAGACATGTTTATATACGTATACGAATGTACGTGAAGATGCGATACAGCTATATGGTTTTTTAACAATAGAAGATTATGAATTATTTTTAATGCTAATTTCTGTATCTGGGGTAGGCCCCAAACTAGGGTTAGGCATTTTATCTGCCATTAGCCCAGATCAATTTGTAGGTCTTATTATTAGTGGTGATACAAAAGGCTTGCAAAAGTTACCAGGGATTGGAAAAAAATCAGCAGAGAGATTAGTGCTGGAACTAAAAGATAAAATTGAAAGTTTAGGCATTGCAGGGACTTTCACACCTAGTGGTACTATATCAGCATTGGTAAAAGCACCTGTGGGGGTTACGGAAGAAGTTGTAGAAGCCTTAATGGCACTAGGGTATAGTGCGCAAGAAGTGCAGCCAGTCGTGCAAGATGTGTATGATGGCACACAGGAAGTACCAGAATTATTGAAACAAGTATTAGCGGCATTGGGTAAAGGAAGATAAGTATGGATCAAGAAAATCGAATTGTGACCATGCAAGAGCGTGAAGAAGATACTTGGCAGTATAGTCTTCGCCCACGGTATTTGAAAGAATACATTGGCCAAACGCAAGCGAAAGAAAATCTACATATCTTTATAGAAGCTGCAAAATTACGTGGTGAAACCTTGGACCATGTATTGTTATATGGACCGCCGGGGCTAGGCAAAACAACCTTAGCGGGAATTGTAGCCAATGAGTTAGGTGTTAATTTTCGAGTGACATCGGGGCCTGCCATTGAACGAGCAGGTGATTTAGCAGCCCTGTTAAGTAACTTACAACCTGGTGATGTACTATTTATTGATGAGATTCACCGCTTGTCACGCTCGGTAGAAGAAGTATTATATTCTGCTATGGAAGATTATGCTTTGGATATTATTATTGGTAAAGGGCCAAGTGCTAGATCGGTTCGTATTGAACTGCCTAAGTTTACTTTAATTGGAGCCACTACACGAGCGGGTGCTTTGGCTGCACCTTTGCGCGATCGATTCGGTGTGATTAGCCGATTAGAATATTACAAGCAAAATGAATTAGAATTTATTGTCAGTCGTTCCGCAGATATTTTGGATATTCATATGGAGCCAGAAGGGGCTAGTGAAATTGCACGAAGATCTCGTGGAACCCCTAGGATTGCAAATCGTCTGTTGAAACGTGTGCGCGATGTAGCACAAGTATTGGGCGATGGAGTGATTACAAAAGAGATTGCAGACCAAGCATTACAACGATTAGATATCGATGCGTTAGGGCTAGACCGTATTGATCGCAGAATTTTGCATACGATTATCGAAAAATTTGATGGTGGACCGGTTGGTGTTGATACGATAGCGGCTTCTGTTAGTGAAGAACGTGAAAGCATTGAAGATGTGTATGAACCGTATTTAATGCAATTGGGATTATTAGCTAGAACGAATCGAGGCCGCATTGTGACGCCAGCTGCGTATGACCATTTAGGGATCCCTAGAAAGGCGGAACCATGAAAGGATTAGGATATCGCTGTTTAGCGATGGGGGTTGTACTCGCCTTATTAGGAACGGCTTCTGTAGCAGAGGCAGCCCAATCTAAGGGGCAACCAGGGCAAAGAAAAATAGTGAAAGCCACCTTTGTAAAACCGAATGAAATGGATCGTAATCAGGAGCAAACTGACAATCATCGCAAGCCGAATGTGCCGCAGAGAAAGCCAGTGAATACATCGAAACCAGTTAAGGCAGTTAAGGCAGATCAGAAGCCAATGACACATACAGCACAAGCGGTAACCGAAAAGAAACCAACTGCGGACCAAGAAAGTGCATCGAAGCAGGCTGGCGGAGAACCAGTGATTCGAGTGATCTTAGGAAATCGCTCACAAGCATTTAGCATCACCAGTGCGTCACCTATGGTAGTCCTAGATAGTATGCAAAAAAAAGTTCAGACTATAGGTGTAGGTCAGGCAGTGACAATTTCCTCTAGTTCTGGTATTGTGCATGTGAATGGACAGGCTATGGGTCAATCTGTGACTGTACAAAATGAACAAGGACGGTACGGATCCATATTGCAGACATTAGGGAAAACATATCGTGGTGCTATTACGGCTCTAGCTAATGGATCAGGGACTGTCAGCGTTATTAATGTATTGGGCCTAGAACAGTATGTACAAGGCGTTGTTCCAGAAGAAGTGGTGCCTAGTTGGCCTGCACCAGCATTAGAAGCTCAAGCCGTGGCAGCCAGAACATATGCGATGAACTCCATGAATAGTAGACGAGGAAGTACCTATGATATAGGTACCACCACCTCTGATCAAGTGTATGGTGGTAAAAGCAGTGAATATGCTAGCACGAATGCAGCTGTGAATCAAACACGTGGGATGGTCATCACGTATCAAGGAAAACCGATCAATGCACTCTTTCATTCCGATGGTGGAGGGTATACAGAAGATAGTGTAAACCTATGGGGCAATGATCTGCCTTACCTAAAAGGAGTACAAGATTACTCGAACCATGAAGGAACAACAGTTTGGAATGTCATTACCAGCCGTGAGAGCATCGAAAAGAAATTGGCTGGAGCTAGTAAATCTGTAGGAGCTTTGAAACAAATCGAGTTGACGCCACTGACCTCTCGCCCGATGAAAGCCTTAGATCGAGGCGTGTCAGGGCGGATTAAGTCGATGAAGTTTGTTGGTGAGCGCGGCACAGTAACATTGACAGGGGAACAAGTGCAGGGACTATTTGGTTTAAAATCTACCTTGTTTGATATGTATATAGGGCAAACGCCACCTAGTCGTATTGATGGATCCACTATGAAAGTAAACCACACGTTTGGTAACGGTAATCAAACTGTGACGATTCATGGATATGGATGGGGTCATGGTTTGGGACTTTCACAATGGGGTGCCGCAGAAATGGCGAGTCGAAAAGAGGCGAGCCAACCAAACTATTACAAAGTGATTTTACAACATTATTACCAAGGTACGGCGATTACGAAACTGTACAATTAACTAGAAGGAATAGTATGAAAGTATCTGATTTTAATTATGATTTACCAGAAGAACTCATTGCACAACATCCAGTGGAACCACGTGATGCATCGCGGTTAATGACATTGGATAAAGTGAGTGGAGTGATATCTCATAAAGACTCTTTCCGCGCTATATTAGATGAGCTGCGCGAAGGTGATGTATTGATTTTTAATAATACAAAGGTAATCCCTGCACGATTATATGGAGAACGAAAAGGTACTGGAGGTAAGGTAGAAGTATTATTGCTGACGCCTAAAGGTGAGCACCTTTGGGAATGCCTTGTGAAGCCGGGTAAAAAATGTCAAAAAGGGCAAGAACTGTCCTTTGGTGCGAATTTGGAAGCAGTTATTGTAGACCATACAGCGTTTGGTGGTCGATTGATTCAATTTAAGCCGAATGGTAATTTTGATGAGATTATCAATGACATCGGAGAAATGCCGTTACCACCATATATCCATGAAAAATTAGAAGACAAAGATAGATACCAAACAGTATATGCAAAGGAAAAGGGATCTGCTGCAGCACCTACAGCGGGGCTACATTTTACGCCTGATCTATTACAAGAGATTCAGAACAAGGGTGTACAGATTGGATTTGTTACTTTGCATGTAGGGTTAGGTACCTTCCGTCCAGTGTCGGCAGAGTCTATTGAAGATCATGATATGCATAAAGAGTTTTACCATGTGTCAGAAGAAACTGCAGAATTAGTTAATCGTGCCAAAGCAGAAGGTCGAAGAGTCATTGCTGTAGGAACTACGTCGGTGCGGACTTTAGAATCTGCAGCCACAGACATAGGTCTTGTACATAGCGGTTCTGACTGGACCCAAATTTTTATCTATCCTGGGTATACTTATAAAATGGTAGATGCATTAATTACTAACTTTCATTTGCCACAGTCCACCTTACTGATGCTTATTAGTGCGTTAGCAGGCAGAGAGCATTGTTTGGCGGCCTATGAAGAGGCAGTTAAGGAAAAATATAGATTTTTCAGTTTTGGAGATGCTATGTTTATTCGATAAGATGAAAAGTATGTTATAATACAAAAGTAATGAAGGAGTGTATGTATGGCAATTAAATATGAATTGCAAAAACAATGTCCTCACACAGGTGCAAGGGCAGGGTTGTTGCATACTCCTCATGGAACGTATGAAACACCGATGTTTATGCCAGTAGGTACACAAGCAACGGTAAAAACATTGGCTCCAGAGGAGTTAAAAGCGATGGGGTCTCAAGTCATTTTGAGTAATACCTATCATTTATTCTTGCGTCCAGGTCCTGAACTGGTGGAAGAAGCAGGGGGATTGCATAAATTTATGAATTGGGATCAAGCTATTTTAACTGATAGTGGTGGCTTCCAAGTGTTCAGTCTAGGCAAGTTGCGTAAGATTACAGAAGAAGGGGTTAACTTTCGATCGCATTTAGATGGATCTAAAAAGTTTTTATCTCCCGAAGTAGCCACTAAAGTACAAGAGCAATTAGGTTCCGATATTATGATGGCTTTCGATGAGTGCATACCGTATCCAGCAGATCATAGGTATGCAGATGCATCTACAGCGAGAACGACCCGTTGGGCTGAGCGTTGTCAGGAAGCGCGTCGGTCTAAGAACCAAGGCATGTTTGGTATTGTGCAAGGTGGTATGTACCAAGATCTTCGTGAAAGAAGTGCCAAAGAGTTAGTAGCAATGGACTTTGAAGGCTACAGTATCGGTGGTCTTTCCGTAGGGGAACCGCATGACTTAATGTATGAAGTGCTAGAGTACACAACGCCATTATTGCCAACTAATAAAGCTCGCTATTTGATGGGTGTTGGTACTGCGGATTGTTTAGTAGAAGGCGTTGCTCGTGGTATCGACATGTTTGACTGCGTATATCCAACACGCGTGGCTCGAAATGGGATGGCCATGACTTGGAAAGGCCGTTTGAATTTGCGTAATGCTTCATTCATGCGCGACTGGGGACCTATTGAAGAAGGCTGTGGTTGTTATGCCTGTCAAAACTATACACGTGCTTATATTCGACACTTGTACAAGGCAGAAGAAATTCTCGCATTCCGTCTAGTGTCGTATCATAATTTATATTTCTTATTAGAATTCATGCGACAAATGCGCAAGGCTATCCTAGAGGATCGTTTCGTAGCATTCCGTGAGGAATTCTGGCATTATTTTACTAAATAGGAGGAACTATGGATTTCTTAGGATTTTTCCAAGGTCAAACAGGCCAAGCAGTATTGCCAGTGCTTATTATGGTAGTTATTTTTTATTTTATGTTGTATCGTCCGCAAAAGAAACAACAAAAGAAACGCCAAGTGCTATTAGATAACTTAAAGAAAGGGCAAAAGGTGTTGACAATTGGCGGTATTCATGGTGAAATTGTGACACTTTCAGAAGACACTGTAGTATTGCAAGTAGCAGAAAAAGTAGAAATGACATTTGCTCGATCTGCTATTGCACAGGTTCTTGGAAAGGACCAAAAGTAATGGATAAACAAACACTGCGTCAAGAGTTTCTTTTAAAACGAAGCAGTGTGACAATGGATATGGTATCTCTTTGGTCAAAACAACTAATCCGGCAACTGTGGTCTCTCCCAGAGGTGAGAGAAGCGCAACATATTATGGCCTATTTGGCGATGCCCAAAGAGGCGAATTTAGATGTGTTTCTAGCGGAAGCGTTAGAGCAACAGAAAGATATCTATGTACCTGTTTGTATCAATAAAACAGAGATGATAGGTGTTCATCTGGAAGATCTAGATAATGTAGAACGAGGCACATTAGGAATTCGAATTCCTAAGAAACCATATCGAATTGTAGAGCCCCATATTTTAGACTGTGTGTTAGTACCAGGGATAGCCTTTGATGCCGTTGGTGGACGCATGGGCATGGGGGCCGGATATTATGACCGATATTTGCAACAGATTGCTTTTGAAAAACGTATCGGCATTGCTTGGGATAACCAACTTTCAGAGAAAGCGTTACCTATGGCAGCACATGATGAGTGGATGCATAAGATTGTAACACCGTCTGAAAGTATCCAGTGTAGTAAAGGATAGGAGGGAATCCATTGAACACAAAAGCAGCTTTACGCTTTTTTGGCGTAGTAGCAGTTATTTTGGGCTTATTTATTTGGCTCATTGGACCATTAGCTAACTCTATCAAGCAAGGGTTAGATTTACAAGGTGGGACTCACATTGTATTAGAAGCACAAGATTCTGGTCCTAATGTGGTAACGGATGATGCAGTAGAACGTGTCATTCAAATTTTAGGTCGCCGTATCAATGAAATGGGCTTAACAGAGCCAATTATTCAACGAGAAGGTAAAAAACGTATTATTATTGAATTACCAGGGGAAAAAGATCCGCAAAAAGCGATTGAAACAGTTGGTAAAACAGCGGTTCTTGAATTCCGTGATGAAAATGGTAAAGTTCATTTAGACGGTAATGATTTAAAAGATGCGAAAGAACAATTAGAAGGTAAACAAGCATCTGTTAATATTCAATTGACAGATGAAGGTGCCAAAAAATTCGGCGCTTTAACAACAGCTAACATTGGTCGCCATATCGGTATTTACCTTGATGGCGAGCAATTGACGAATCCTGTAGTTAATGAACCAATTACTGGTGGTAGTGCTCGTATTACAGGTAGCCGTGA
This sequence comes from Veillonella sp. CHU740, assembly GCF_003992055.1. Taxonomy (GTDB): domain Bacteria; phylum Bacillota; class Negativicutes; order Veillonellales; family Veillonellaceae; genus F0422. The sequence goes on along the minus strand of NZ_RQVD01000012.1, from coordinate 2,055 downwards.
CCTAGAAGAAGCAAAAAATCTAGCTATCTTATTACGTTCTGGTGCATTACCTGTCAAAGTAGAAGTTATGGAGGTTCGTACAGTAGGCCCTACATTAGGTCAGGACTCCAAAGATAAATCTGTTATCGCCTTCGGAGTAGGGATTGCATTGATCATTGCTTTCATGCTTGTTTTATATCGTTTGTCAGGATTTGTGGCAACTATTGCCTTGCTGGTGTTTGTATTAATTTTAGTGGGTATTCTGGGGCCGCATGCTCTGAATGCAACGATGACATTGCCTGGGGTAGCGGGGATTATCCTGAGTATGGGTGTCGCCGTGGATGCGAATATACTTATATTTGAACGCTTCAAAGAAGAAGTAACGGATGGCAAAACATTGCGTATGTCTATGGAATCTGGATTTAGACGTGCTTTTGATACAATTTTTGATGCTAATACATCAGTTATGATCACAGCGGTTATTCTAATTGTATTAGGTAGTGGTCCTGTAAAAGGGTTTGCTATCAACTTGGCATTAGGCGTTATTGTATCCATGTTCACAGCTGTATCCATGAGTCGTACTTTGATGCATATGCTCATTGCAGCTCGTATTACGAATCGTCCATTCTGGTATGGATCTAATGTGTCTCCATCTGTAACGATGGAAGCGTTTGCGAAAGGAGATAAGAAAAAATGACATTTGATGTAATAAAACGTCATCGTTGGTGGTTTAGTATCTCCTCCATTGCAGTTATCCTAAGTATTATTTCCATGTTTATGTATGGATTTAACTTTGGCATCGACTTTACAGGTGGTACCATTGTAGAAGTTGAATTTGCTAAGCCAGTTCAAGTATCGGCTGTACGCGACAATTTGAAAGCCTTTGATTTAGAAAACTCTGTCATTCAATTGTCTGGTTCGGATGCGACAGATACAGAAGGCAAAACGGTAATGATCCGTACTCGTAATCTTGAGGCCAGTGAAAGCCAAGCCGTTGTAGAAGCCTTAAATAAAAACCTAGCAGAAGGCACAGTAAAACGTATTGAATCTGTAGGTGCTGTAATTGGTTCGGAAGTCACTGAACATGCATTGACTAACTTATTAATTGCCTTTGTAGCATTGGCACTGTATATTACCTATCGATTTGAATACCGTGTAGCCTTATCTTGTTTGGCAGCTATTTTCCATGACTTAATCATGGTATTAGGGATATTCTCTTTCTTCCATTTAGAAATTGATTCCTCCTTCTTGGCTGCGATTTTGACAGTTATTGGTTACTCGATGAATGAATCTGTAGTAATTTTTGACCGAATTCGTGAGAATACACATACACATAAACGAACAGATACGTTTGCAGATCTTGCCAATGCAAGTATTCATCAAAGTATCCATCGTAGTTGCTATACATTATCTACAGTTTTGTTTGCATGTTGTTCCCTATATTTCTTTGGTGGGGATACAACCAAGAACTTTGCGCTATGTATGATTATTGGATTCGTAAGTGGTGCCTATTCCTCCATTTGCGTAGCAACATCGTTATGGGCAATTTGGAAATCTAATAATAAAAAAGATGCACGTAATCGTCACTAATGATGCTATTCTGTTTTGCTTGAATGCTTGATTGGTGAAAGGGAAACGAGCAACATATTCCGACCCGAACTGATCCTACGGTAGGTTTGCTCCGGAACATGTTGCTCGTTTCTTGATTTAGATATTTAGTTAAAAATAGTGTTGGAAATATTTTGCATGAAGGTGGGGTTTATAGGCGTATAGTAGGAATTAATGAAGTTCGAAAATAATTGCTATAAGGGGTTGCAAATTATTTGGAAATGGCATATAATACTTTTAGTGCTTGAGACACAAGCACTTTTAATTTTCTCAAATCATATTAGATAAAAGAAAATTAAAGAAAGATTAAAATAATTGTTGACACAAATTTGTGAATCTGTTATTATAATCTAGTCGTCACAACATAGGGTTGTGAAAGCTAAAGTTGATCTTTGAAAACTGAACAATGTAAGGTAATTACTTCGAAAGAAGTAAACATAAGCCAGAGTGCGGGTTTCACAAAGTTGA
>NZ_RQVD01000011.1 GCF_003992055.1 Veillonella sp. CHU740 | reverse complement strand
CAACTTTAAAATTCAATGAGCCTAGTATTTAACTAGGCTCATTGCTATTAAAACCAACTCATTTTGTCCTATAACCCAATAAATACGAATAGTCTATAATAAAAAACCACGTACATCAGTAATACTACTGATATACGTGGTTTTGTTATATTTTAGGCTGTGTGTACCCATTAGTTAGGGAAAATATAACCGTCGATAGCGTCAGCTTGTGTAATTTTGCTGTTGATGATGTATGGTTGTTCTACACCGTGGAAGTTACGTGTTCCGATAGTACCTTCCATTGTATACCAACTATGCTCTAACAATGGAGTAGTGGATGTATACTCAGTAGGTAATCCAAATGGAGCCATATCGGCTACACAACAGATCATTAAATCGCGAGCTAATACAAAGTCATTACCTTGCAAGGCTTTATCATGATAAGATACATAGCCTGTAGCGGATACTGTATAGCCTTTGTATTTTTCAATGTGATTAGATACTTTCAAGATCGTATCGTAGTAATTTCTAGATGTTAACGTAATATGACGATGAGCATCATCGATGCCATCACCAATATTCTTGTAGTCATTGGTAGGAACAGGTTCTTTTGTTACTGCAATCACTTGGTCTACAGGTTCTTCTGCAGGCAATGCAAATGCTTGTGCATGGAAGATAGATGGACTTAGTAATAATGTACACAAACCATACAGGATAGCATTTCTATAAGAAGAGCCATAGGATTTACGGAAGATGTTTCTACTAGCTTTTACGGTGCTCCAAAGTAATAATAATGTCAACGCCCAGAGTAAGGCGATGATATAGGAATTAGGAGCGATAAGGCGATAAATAGAGCCTGTTGTTAGTAAGTATAATAGAGATAGACTGCAACTAGCAGAAGCGATAACTTCTACAGCTGCGTGAATGTTGACAGTAGGGATATACTTCATAGTGCATAACCTCCTATTAGTGAATATAATATGCAAAGTATAGATGTACCCACGATGAGGGATATACTATATACTTTCACGAAAGAGCTAGGGAATAGGTTCCGTAATAATACATAGTTTTTAATATCTAGTAAAGGTCCAAAAATTAAGAATGCCAAAATTCCAGGTAGTGGAATGACACTGATGAAAGACCGAGCTATGATGGCATCTGCTGTGGAGCAGATGGATACGCAAAAGGCGAGAACCATCATGGCGAAAATGATTAAGATAGATCCAGATAGGGATATATCATGTAACCATTGTTTCGGTAGATATAATTGTAACCCACTACTTAGTATAGACCCAATTAAGATAAAGGGCAATAGGCGTAATGTTTCTTCTTGTAATCTACCAAAAAATCCAGTGTCATTTGACAGGGATTTTACGAGAGTTAACTGTTTCCATGGTGGGAATGCATCATGTCTGCCAAAGATGCGAGGGCCACAATATTGACTCACAATGAAAGCCAAGATAATTCCTAATATAGGCCGTCCCCAGAGAATCATCGGTTCTTTTGGAAAGGCATAATACGTAGATAAGAGTACGATGGGATTCAGCAAAGGACTGATCATCGTAAAGAATAGGCTTACCTTAGGAGCTATACCTTGTCGTGTTAAGCTTCGTAATACAGGAATGACAGCACAGTCGCATAGTGGCATGGTACAGGCCATTACAATGGCAAGTCCATAGGCTAATATAGGAGAACGATGCAGGTACTTTTCAATCCGATAGGGAGAGGCGTACTGCTCGACAATGACAGAAATACCTGTGCCCAAGAGTAGGAAGGGAACCATTTGCAACATAATCGCTGTTGTCATAGTAATCCAAGTCGGTTGGGCATAAAAGATATAGCCAAATAGAAGTGCTAAGATCAGTAAGGCATATGGTTTCCACCGAGATTTTGCCTTTTGTATAGGTTTTGCCAACGTCCATTGTTGAATGGTTTGACATCCAATCCATGTACTATCTGGAGTAAGTTCTGTATATTGTTTGTCTTTTTCGTTTGTACTGTTTCCTAATAGGATTGTATTACTATATCGTATTTGTGATAAAGGAATGGCACCTAAGTAGGGTAATTGTGTTTCAATCCAAGAAGGATTTGTTACATAATAAATGTGTTGAATATCTAGCATATCTCCTAAGGGAGATTGTAAACAGATACGTTCAAATGTTTCGATAGAACCGACGCCGTTCCATTCAATCCAAAGTTCTCGGTAGGTATGGTTGTGCAATACTTCACAACATTGTGTAACAATAGAATCAGGATCGTCATCGATAGAAAAGGTTTTTACTCGGTCGTCGGAAAGAGCAGGACTTGTTAGGCCCTGCTCAAATTGAAACAGACAAACATTAGAAATTTTGTGACTTTCAATACCTGCAGTGATGGCAGTGGTTTTCCCAGATCCGAGAAATCCCATCACCACATAGGTAGGAATCTTTTGCATACTCATTTACATCGTACCATTAATAAAAGATTGCAATGCATCATTGTTTAAGGAAGGTCCAATGATGGTCAAATAGGAATCATGTAATGTAGTAGGAGTAATCTCCAAACTAGTTCCATTATATTGTACCAAGGCTTGACCACCTGTGGAAAGAGGGATACAACCTTTTAACCTCAAAATCTGGCCACTTGTATTCGTGTCGATTAAGGCTTGTAAATGCAAGTGCCATTCCGATATTGTTCTAGGCAAGGTACATTCTACAGTACATGTCAAGAAAGAATCTTTTGCTTGTGCATGGTGAGCAATGTGATCATGATGTGGAATTTCTGGATGGTTCCGATTTGTATGATGGCCTTTGTGATTTTCGATAGTTTGTGTAGGAGCTAAAGAAGAAACTGCCTGCTCATGTGGGTGCATGGAAATATATTTTGAAAGTGTAAGTTCTTCCCAAGGTAATATATAAATGGGAGCCGCTGGGTTTAGGATGCGGATAATTTCCAATGTTTCTTGTAAAAGCTGATCATCTTCTTGATGACTAATAAAGACTTGGCTAGAATAGGCAATTTGGTCTTTGAAGAAGATGCCAAAATTTTTGTAATACATAGGAGCTCGCATAGCATCCACAATGGATACACAACCAGTGAGCTCAATGTGTTTGGCAATAGATGGATCTTTGCAGATGGCTAGAATATCTGATAATTGACTAACCCCAGATGGTTCAATAATGATATACTCTAAATCTTTAGTATCTAGGATATCTGCCAAAGCTCGTCTGAAATCGCCAGCTAAACTGCAACAAATGCAGCCAGAGGTCAACTCTCTAACGGTATAGCCTTTTTCTCTAAGGATGGCTCCATCTAAATTAATCTGTCCAAAATCATTTTCTAACACTAGTATCTTGGATGGGTCTGGTAATTCTTGAATCAATTGCTGTATAAACGTAGTCTTACCGGCCCCCAAGAAACCAGAGATGATGTAGACTTTTACTTTGTTCCCCTCTGTAGATTTCATTACTTTTTTAAAAGCTCGGGTCATAAAATTCATCATACATCATCACCTCCAATTCATTGTAAAATAATAGTAATAAAGATCTTGCATAGATAGTATACTCTCTTTCAAAAAGGTATGCATGAATAGTTGAGCATTTCAGTTGATATTATCATAAATAATTCTCAAATTTAAAAATAAATGATAAAAAATCGAAAAAATTAGAAAAAGTATATTGATTTGTTTCGATGAATCTGTTATAATGAAATCACGATATGGGAACATATCAATATGTTTATTGTCAGTAATTTATAATAGTATACATGAGGTGTAATAAAATGAATCAAAAAGTAGCTCAAGCTTTAAATGAACAAGTAATTTTCGAATTTAATGCAGCATCCACTTACCTAGCTCTTTCTTTAGCTATGGCTGATGCTAACTTCAAAGGTTTCTCTGCATGGTTACGTGCACAATACCAAGAAGAAGTAACACATGCTTTCAAATTCATCGATTACTTACAAAGCAACAACGAAAAAGTAACATTAGGTGATGTAAAAAATACAGCATCTACTTTGACTAATCCATTAGACGTGGCAAAAGCAGTATTGGCTCACGAGCAAATGATCACTGGTAAAATTCACGACTTATATGCATTAGCATTAGAAGAAAAAGATTATGCAACAGTATCCTTCTTGAACTGGTTCGTAGAAGAGCAAGTAGAAGAAGAAGCAAATGCAACTGATTTAGTAGATCAATTCACATTTGCACAAGATAGCCGTTCTGCACAGTTATTCTTGGACTCCAAATTAGGTAGCCGTCAATAATTGTCTAGGTGAGTCTTATCATACTATTTCGCTTTTACACACAAACCTAACACATAAAAAAACACACAAAATATACACAAAAGAGCGGAATTGTTTACTAAGAACAAGTAGACATTAGAAGTAGCATATCCAATAGGATATGCTACTTTTTTTAATATAAAAGTCAAAAAGTCAAAAAAGTGTTTGACAAAGGTCAAAAAGTCAGATATACTGTACTCAAGATAAAAAGACAAAAAGTCAAACTAAGGAGTTTGGCCTATTATTTAGTAGATAGAATTTAGAAAAGAGGAAGTTATGAGTGTTTTAGCAGATAAAATTGAACAATTTATATTGACAAAACTATTAGAAGAGCAAGAAGGTATTACGGTTAGACGTAACGAACTAGCGGAAACATTAGATTGTGCACCGTCACAGATTAGTTATGTATTGAGTACACGATTTTCTAATGATAGAGGATTTATAGTACAGTCTAGACGTGGATTAGGCGGGTCTATTACGATTACGAGAATCTTAGAGCCACAACCGACACATGTTCTAATTCCTTTACAGCAACATCTGCATCGTAGAAATGAGGAAGAACCGCAGATCACAATTGGTCATGTAGATAAGGTATTATTTCAACATATGCAAGAGGCGCGAATTACAAAGCGGGAAGCGGCAATGTTACATGAAGCATTTCTTAGGATCTTAACAGATGTGCCTATGGAGTATAGAAAGGAATCGGCAGAACGATTCTATGAAGCCATTATGAATATTGTCAATGAGGAGGTGTAAGTGATGAAATGTGAATCTTGTGGTCATGAGCAGGCTAGTGTTCATATGACATCGATTGTAAATGGTGTGAAAGAGGAACATCATTACTGCACGCAATGTGCGAGTCAAAAAGAGCAAGGACAAAGTTCCATGTTTTCCTCTATGTTTGATGATACATTTTTTAATAATCAATTTTTTGCCAATGCTATCTATCCGCAGGGAACATTGAGTTCTAGTAAGACAATCCAGTGTCCACAATGTGGAATGACGATTTCAGAATTCAATCATCTTGGCAGATTGGGCTGCGATACTTGCTATAGTGCATTTCAAAATCAATTGACACCTTTGATTAAACGGATACAGGGCTCTGTTTCCTATGAGGGGCGAGTACCACAACGAGGGGCGGCAGATTTAAAAGTGGAGAAACAAATTCAACAGCTTAGACATGAGTTGGTACAAGCCGTCAAACAGGAGTTATTTGAAAAAGCAGCAAATATTCGAGACAAAATTAAATCGTTAGAAGAGTCAAAAGGATCCAAATAAGGAGGAGCTATGTTACAAACAATTTTAGATGAACCCATGTCTCCTTGGATGAAAGGAACAGAAAAGGCTCATCCCATCGTATTATCTAGTCGCATACGATTGGCGAGAAATTTTAAAGGTATACCATTTACGAGTCGAGGGAAAAAAGAGGCTATCGATACAGTAGAACAACAAATGCGATCGGCGATGAATCCTTTACAAGCCGCCTATGGTTCGACGTTTACAAAGATTAATTTAGAAACATTAGAGCCCATAGAACGAGATGTATTAGTAGAAAAGCATTTAATTTCCCCGAAATTGGCGGAATCGTATCAAGGGCGAAGCGTTATTATCTCAGAGGACTGTCGAATTTCCATTATGGTAAATGAAGAAGATCATTTGCGAATTCAGTCTATGGAGATAGGCTTACAATTAAAAGAAGCTTATGAAAAGGCAATGATCGTTGATGATGCCATTGAAAGCAAATATGATTATGCATTTTCCAAGGAGTTTGGATACCTAACTGCATGCCCTACGAATGTAGGCACAGGATTACGAGCATCGGTGATGGTACATGTACCGGCATTGGCTATGACTGGGAAGTTGCAGCGGATTATTCGAAGTATTATTCGCATGGGCTATTCTGTGCGAGGACTCTATGGTGAGGGATCTGAAGGATTAGGCCATGTGTATCAAATTTCAAACCAACAGACAATGGGGATTAGCGAAGAGGCTACCATTGAACAACTTTCACAGATCGTACGAGGTATTGTGAAAGAAGAAGAAGCGTCGAGATCTGAACTATGGAGTACAGATCGAGAAGGCATTGAAGATCGAGTGTGGCGGTCCTATGGTATTGTAAGTCATGCACGGCGCATATCCGGAGAAGAGGCATTGTCCTTATTAAGTGATGTACAATTAGGCGTCGATATGAAGCTTTTACCTGTCACATTAAATTTTCAAGAGTTATTAGTCATTACGAGACCTAATTTTTTAGGTAAGTTAGTTGGTAAGTCAACGATGGGAACTCAGGAGCGAGATAGTCGTCGGGCACAAGTGATTCGAGATATATTAGAACAAGGTTCAAAAGGAGGAACATTATGATAGAAAGATATACAGAAGGGGCTAAACGAGCATTAGCGATTGCCCAAGAAAAAGCAATAGAATTCAAACATAATTATGTGGGGACAGAGCATGTACTATTAGGGCTAGTAGAGGAAGAAAAATCTGTATCAGCTCGTGCATTAGCTGCGCTTGGTATTAAAGGAAAAGAGTTGGAAGCAGAGGTAGTAGCAGCTGTTGGTAAAGGTACCCATAGTGGCGGACAATTACAAATGACGCCGCGTACTAAACATGTGCTAAATTTAGCACAAGAAGCGGCTAATAGTCGAGGTCACAACTATATCGGAACAGAGCATATTTTGCTAGGCCTATTGTCCGATGGTGGCGGCGTGGCTATGCAACTATTGACATCCAAAGGGATACGTCCAGAAGATGTAGTTGAAAAAGTCAATGCTATCGTTGGTGGTGATGAAACAGGTGGAACTCCAGCACAAGGGGGTACAGGTGATTTAGGCGATATCTCTGACTATGCCATTGATTTGAATGAAAGTGCAAAACAAGGAAAAATTGATCCTGTCATTGGCCGAGATACAGAAATCCAACGAGTGATACAAATTTTAAGCCGTCGTACTAAAAACAATCCTGTCCTAATTGGTGAACCTGGTGTTGGTAAAACAGCGATTGCCGAAGGATTAGCACAGCGAATCGTAAGCGGTGATGTTCCTGATGTATTGCGAGATAAACGCATTATTTCTGTGAACTTAGGTTCTATGCTGGCAGGGGCTAAATACCGTGGTGAATTTGAAGAACGCTTGAAAAAAGTGATGGATGAAGTGCAATCGCATGAGGATATGATTGTATTTATTGATGAAATTCATACATTGATTGGAGCTGGAGCATCTGAAGGTGCTATGGATGCAGCGAATATTTTAAAACCAGCCTTGGCACGGGGGAACTTCCAAGTCATTGGGGCCACTACATTAGATGAATATAAGAAACATATTGAAAAAGATGCAGCTTTAGAACGTCGTTTTCAACCGGTGCAAGTGGGAGAACCAAGTGAAGAAGATGCATTGCACATTTTGAAAGGTTTACGTGATCGATATGAGGCTTTCCATAAAGTGCAAATTACAGATGATGCGTTAGCGGCGGCAGTACATTTATCGAGTCGCTATATTGCAGATCGATTCTTGCCAGATAAAGCAATCGACGTCATGGATGAAGCGGCTTCTAAAGTACGAATGGCTGTCTTTACAGCAACACCGGATGTGAAAGCCTTAGAAGATGAACTTCTTCGTGTCCGCAAAGAAAAGGAAGCAGCCATTACAGCACAAGATTTTGAGCAAGCTGCAGTGTTGCGAGATAAAGAAAAAGAATTGGAAGCAGATATTGCATCTAAGCAAGAAGATAGCAACAAAGAGAGTGAATCTAAATTAGTGGTTACAGAATCTGAAATTGCTGCTGTTGTATCTGAATGGAGTGGCATTCCAGTATCTCGTGTGGCAGAAGAAGAGTCAGAGCGACTTTTAAAATTAGAAGAAGAACTTCATCAACGTGTCATCGGACAAGAAGAAGCCGTTGTAGCTGTATCGAAAGCGGTACGACGTGCTAGAGCAGGCTTGAAAGATCCGAAACGTCCAATTGGCTCCTTCTTATTCTTAGGACCTACTGGGGTAGGTAAAACAGAGTTAGCTAGATCGTTGGCATCCAACCTATTCGGTGATGAAAATGCTATGATTCGTATCGATATGTCAGAATATATGGAAAAACATGCGGTGAGTCGCTTAGTGGGAGCGCCTCCGGGCTATGTAGGCTATGATGAAGGAGGTCAATTGACAGAAGCTGTACGCCGTCGTCCATATAGTGTAATCCTCTTTGATGAAGTGGAAAAAGCACATCCTGATTTCTTTAACATATTATTACAAGTTTTAGATGATGGACGATTGACAGATAACCAAGGCCGTACAGTAGACTTTAGAAATACAGTGATCATTATGACAAGTAATTTAGGGGCTAAGTATCTAAAAGAGGACACTGCTGCTATGGGATTCTTAGCGGCCAAAGAGTCTGGAGACACAAAAAAAGATACGGAATCTGCTAAAAAAGAAGTCTTGCAAGCTGTGAAAGCACATTTCCGTCCAGAATTCTTGAATCGAGTGGATGAAATGATCGTATTCCATGCCTTGGAAACAGAGCAACTACAACAAATTGTACGTATCTTGTTACAATCAGTTACTACTCGTTTGCATGAACAAGGGATGGAACTAGAAGTATCTGATGAAGCTATGGCGAAAATCGTAGCAGAAGGTACCGATATTGCCATGGGGGCAAGACCATTAAAACGCGCTATCCAACGATTAGTAGAAGATCCAATTTCTGATGCTATTCTGGAAGGCAGAGCAGGTGAGGGTAAAACACTTCATGTTGTCGTGGAAGATGATGATATTGCAATTTCTGTAAAATAATATAGATAAGAGCTATTTCTAGTTATGCTATCACTAGAAGTAGCTCTTTTTCTTATTGTGAACGTAAACAAAGGAGATCATTTCAGTTATACGGTGAATCCCTGTTGTGATATGACTGCATATCAGATCTTACTTGTATGAGGTGTACGAAAAGTGGCTGGATGATGATTTATATTTATTTTACAGAATGCTATTTTTTTTATACACTATATGGTAGGTATATTCTTAATTATTTGTATGAGGTATAACATGAAAGAAGTTATTTTAGTTACATCCTTTGGATCTACAGTTGATAGTGCCAGAGAAAATCAAATTTTGCCGGTGGTTGAGACGATTCGTAAAGCGCATCCTACGCATGAAGTGCGTGTGGCTTTCACATCTCGCATTGTGATTAAACGGTTAAAAGATAGAAATATTGTATTCCAAAATGAAATCGAAGCGATGGAATCCATTATGGCAGATGGATTTGAACGTGTCATTGTGCAACCAACGCATTTAGTAGGAGGCGCTGAGTTTGATAAGCTTCGAAAAAACATTATGGCATTCCAAGGGCAAGGTTCCATCAAAGAGATTGCAGTAGGTCGTCCATTACTGTACTTCATGGGTCAAGAGGAAGAAGTGCCAGATGATTATCAAACTTTAATTGATCGTTTTATTAAAAACTTGAACGTTCCTAACACAGAAGACTTGTTATTAGTGGGCCATGGTGGGTTTAATGTAGGTAATGCTTCTTATGCAGTACTACAGTTGAAATTACAACATGAAGGGATTCGTAATACATCGATTGCTACATTAGAGAACTTTCCTACCCCAGAAGATGTGTTGGAACACTGGGAACAAGAAGGACATATCCATAAAAAAGTGCATTTGCATCCATTATTATTAGTGTGTGGGGACCATGCATTAAATGATTTATTTGGAGATGAAGAAGATAGCTTGACATCAGTATTAAACGAGGCAGGCTATGAAGTAGTACAATACAAAAAGGGTCTTGGTGAGTATCCAGAGATTCAAAACATTTACGCAGAACATTTGGCAGATGCGATGGAAGGCTTGTATCAAAACCGATTATAATCTAGTGGCATAGATGGAGTGTTCTTGTGGCTCGTCTAAAGAGTCTGTGGGCTGAGCTCAAGGAGTAATTTCGTATACATTAGATACTATTCATGATATACTAATTAAGTTCGAGTATTGTTGGGTATAGTGGCTTTCACTAACCCTGTTTAGATAGAAGAGGTGTCCTTATGAAAGGTAAATTATATGGTATTGGTGTAGGTCCAGGGGATTCTGAATTAATGACGGTGAAAGCGGCTCGCATAGTAGGAGAAGCAGATGTTATTATTACACCGAAAACAGAAAAGAAAGATGGATCTGTAGCATTGCATATTGCAGAACCATATATTCAAGAGCATACAGAAATCGTACCCGTTGTATTCCCAATGGTATTAGACGACAATGAACAATCTAAAGGTTGGGAAGAAGCCCGCCAAATCATTACTGGTTTATTAGAGCAAGGTAAACAAGTTGTGTTCTTAACGTTAGGGGATCCAATGTTCTACAGCACATACATGTATGTGTATCGTCTAGTAGAATCTGCTGGATTTGAGATTGAAACAATTCCTGGTGTGACGGCGTTCTGCGCTATCGGTTCTCACCTTGGATATCCAATCGTAGAAAAGGAAGAAGTATTGGCTATCATTCCTGCAACGGCACCAAAAGAAAAAATCGATGCTGTATTAGCAGTGGCTGATGATGCGGTTATCATGAAAGTATATAGAAACTTTGCAGAAGTGCAAGACACACTTCGTAAACATGATATGGCAGAAGATGCGGTAATGATTTCTCGTGTGGGTTTACCAGAAGAGGAAGTGTATCGCAATGTAGATGCATTGCCATCTGACACAAAATTAAATTATTTATCTACAATTTTGGCGAAACGTAAAGATCGCTAAGAGGTATTCTATGAACACTGTACAACGACCAAGAATTGTCATAGCCGGCACCAATTCAGGTGTAGGGAAAACAACGATAGTAGCAGGGCTGTTAGCAGCTTTGACAGAGCAGGGCAAGGCGGTACAGGCATTTAAAGTGGGCCCGGATTATATTGATCCGGGCTTTCATAAAATTGCTAGCCAACGAGAGTGTTATAATTTAGATACATGGCTTGTACCACCCCATAAACTAGTTCCATTTTTTGTGGGGCAAGCAGAAACAGCAGATATTTCCATTATTGAAGGTGTGATGGGCCTCTATGATGGAGGACGAGAAGGTGTAAGTTCTACTGCGCAAGTGGCTAAGGATTTACAAGCTCCAGTGGTGCTTGTCATCGACTGTAAGGCCATGGGGGAAAGTGCAGCAGCCATTGCAAAAGGATTCCGTGATTATGATCCAGAGGTGCAATTTGGAGGCGTCATTTTAAACCGATTGGGGTCGGATAATCATGAGCATATGATTCGTTCTGCGATGAAAAAATTAGGGATTCCTGTATTGGGGGCTATTCGTCGAGATGAACGGATGCAGTCTCCAGAACGTCATTTAGGCTTAACACCTGTTACAGAAATCGATCCTACAGAAGCGATTGCTACGATTCGTGATGCGGTGAAAGTAATGGTCAATCTAGATGCTTTGGTAGAGCTCGGGAAAAGTGCTGTAGATTTACCGGCTGAGGGTATGGAATCTGTGACGGCTGTTGAAAAACGAGCTCGTATTGGCATTGCTATGGATGAAGCTTTTTCTTTCTATTATCCAGCTAGTTTAGCAGCCTTAGAGGCAGCGGGAGCGGAGCTCCACTACTTTAGTCCCCTTCAAGATGCGGCATTACCTGACGTAGATGGAGTGTTCTTTGGAGGTGGTTTCCCAGAGATGTTTTTATCGCAACTAAGCGCCAATACATCTATGCAGGATAGCATTCGCCAAGCCAGTGAACAAGGAATGCCTATCTATGCAGAATGCGGTGGATTGATGTACATGACAGAGGCTGTTACGGATTTTGAGGGATATACGTACCCAATGGTGGGCTTAGTGCCAGCTACTTGTGAAATGCAACAAACGTTGCAACGGGTAGGATATGTGAGCGCCACTATGCTAGAACCTAATATTCTAGGATCTGTGAAAGATCATTTGCGTGGCCATGAATTCCATTTTTCTACAATGACTCCAACACAAAGTCCATTTCCTTGGGCCTTTGAGTTAGTAGGGGGACGTAAACCAAAAGCTTACCAAGGCGGTTATGCACATAAAAATATCTTGGCGTCCTATTTGCATATTAATTTTTCGGGTAGTGAGGATGCAGCTAGATGTTTTGTAGACTCCTGTGAACGATATAGTAAGCAATCATAAAGAAGTGAGTATTAGTGTGAAGTGTTTGGATATACTATCAGGTGGAAGCCTCACACAGATACGAGAGAGCGATTGGAATACAAAAACCACCTGCCATAGTAGGTGGTTTTTAATATATTCGAAGATTGAATAGATAATTGGTAATGATACTAGTATATATGGTTTGTAAGGATAGGTGAAACATATGGCAGAAGGATTAATTTTAGTCAATACAGGTGAAGGTAAAGGAAAAACAACGGCAGCACTTGGAGTGGCCCTTCGGTCTGCAGGTTGTGGTCGAAAGGTGTTGATTTTACAATTTATTAAAAGTGGGGCTAACTATGGTGAATTGGCAGGCATAGATTTGTTACCTACTGTAGAAATTCGTTCCATGGGAAAAGGTTTTATCTTTCATAAACAAGAAGAGTCGGAAGAGAAGATGAAAGAACATCAACAAGCTGCGAAAGAAGCGTGGGCTATGGTGGAACGAGAAGTGCAATCCGATGCATGGGATCTTATTATTCTCGATGAGATTAACTATGCCATCCACTATGGATTAGTGGATGTAGAAACAGTAGTACACTTGTTGCAACACAAGCCAGAACGATTGGATATGATTTTAACAGGACGTAATGCAAAACCAGAGATTATTGAGCTCGCTCATACGGTGACGGAAATGAAAGTTGTGAAGCATGCGTATCAACAAGGTATCAAAGCGAAACGAGGCATTGAGTTCTAATTGAGTTGCTAACTATGCTATTTATTAATATAGTATGCTAAAAATAAAAGTATTATGCATAAACCATATCGAAAAACTTAAAAATAGTCCTTGATTAAGTTTATAAAAACAAGTACAATAATACTGTACTGATTTAGTGCTTTACATGGAAAGGTTTCCATGTTTGGATATGATATTAATTCAAGGGGGTTATACCTATGGCAATCACTAATTATGTAAAAACAGCAGAATTTGCAACAGAAAAACACGTTCCAGTTATCACAGCACCTGATACTGTAAAAGCTGGTGAACGCGTAGTTATCGAATTAGAAGTGGGCAAAGATATTGCACATCCTAATACAGTAGAACATCACATTTCTTGGATCAAATTATACTACGTAGAAGAAGGTACAAAACTTCCTTACGAAGTAGCTCGTCTTGAGTTCAACGTACATGGTGAAGCTCCTACAGGTGCTAACGAAGGTCCTGTACATGCGGAGTCTGCTGGCGTAGTAGTAGCATCTTTCAAAAAATCTGGTCGTTTGATTGCAACTTCTTACTGCAACATCCACGGTTTGTGGGAATCTGAAAAAGATATCGTAGTAGAAGCATAATTACATGAAGAAAAGGCTGTCGTTGGATAGCATATCACGATGATAAAAAGGGTAGTTGTATTTTGTGCAACTGCCCTTTTGTAGTTTGGATATTAGTCCGGATTAGTATATGTTATATATATTATATATAACTGGTGATAGGCAATAGTATGAATATATAAAGTATCTACTGTAAATAGACAAATGTATAATAAAAATAAAATAAAAGTATACAAAAATCCTTTACAATACTGGTGTAGTGTGATAGATTATTAGAGACATTATTTTACTATATATATTATTAGATGAGGGATTGCAGTGGCATTAATTGTAAAAAAATTTGGTGGTAGCTCTGTAGCAACACCTGAAAAAATATTTAATATTGTAGATCGCGTATTGCGTGATAAACAAGCTGATGATCGTATTGTTGTTGTTGTGTCTGCGATGGGAGATACAACAGATGACTTAGTGACATTGGCGAAAGAAGTAACGTCTATGCCATATGGTCGTGAAATGGATCGTCTTCTCTCTACGGGAGAGCAAGTAACGATTGCATTGATGGCCTTAGCATTCCAAGCTAAAGGACATGCAGCCGTTTCTATGACAGGGGAACAAGCGGGGATTGCTACTAGTGATGCTTTTGGAAAAGCTCGTATTCTAGATATCAATCCTGAACGTGTATTACGTGCCTTAGATGATGGCAATATCGTTGTGGTGGCAGGCTTCCAAGGCAGAACAGAAGAAGGGGATATTACGACACTCGGTCGTGGTGGATCCGATACAACAGCTGTAGCATTAGCGGGGGCTATGCAAGCGGATGTATGCGAAATTTTTACAGATGTAGATGGTGTATATTCTACAGATCCACGTGTAGCGCCAGGAGCTATTAAGTTGAAAGAAATCACGTATGGTGAAATGCTAGAGATGGCACGTTTGGGTGCTGGTGTTATGCAACCAAGAGCAGTTGAGATGGGACATCGATATGGGGTGCCAATCCATGTTCGCTCTACTTTCAGTGATGAAGAGGGAACCATTATTCGAGAGGAGTATACAATGAAAGCAAATCAATATGCCATTACAGGCGTTGCAGATGATACAAATGTTGCTAAAGTGAGTCTTGTAGGTGTTGAGAATATTCCAGGCGTGGCACATCAAGTGTTCCAAGCCTTAGCAGATAAAAGTATTGATGTAGATATGATTGTGCAAAGCATTCGCACCACAGATGATAAATGTACAGATATCGTATTTACCATCACTCGTGATGATGTAAACTTGGCAAAACAAGTGTTAGATACATTGAGCACTACGATGTCTATAGAAGAATGCATTATTAATGAAAATATGGCAAAAGTATCCATCGTTGGAGCAGGTATGCTAGGTCAACCAGGCGTAGCAGCTAAAATGTTTGGTATTCTTTCTGATGAGAATGTTAATATTGAAATCATTAGCACTTCCGAAATCAGCATTTCTTGTTTGATTGCAGAAGAACATATCAAAACAGCAGTACGTGCCATTCATGATAAACTTGTGTTGGATGGCAGAGGCTAAGAAGTCTGAGAAAAGAAGGTATGGGAATGAATGATAAGAAGAAGGAACGATACATACAATTAGGATTGTTGGGAGCATTGGTAGCACTAGGTATTTTAGTGCATATCCTTGTTCCAGGATTCTATGATGATATGTGGGAACTTGTCATATCAGGTGATGTGAATCGCATGGCAGAAGTATTGCAATCCTATGGTCCTTGGGCCATGGTGATTAGCTTTGTCTTAGATGTATTGATCAATGCATTAGGATTTTTGCCGTCCATCTTCTTTTCCACAGCTAATGGCTTGCTCTTTGGTGTCGTTCCGGGAATTATCATTTCTTGGCTAGCGGAAACCGTAGGTGTTGTGCTGAGCTTTATGATTATGCGATACATCTTGCGTGATACGGCTCATAAGGTCATTGAAAAAAGTGAATTTTTGCTGAAAGTAGATGACTTTAGCGGAAAGAATGGCTTAGCTGTCATGTTATTTGCTCGTACCATTCCCTACTTTCCTAGTGGTGTCATCACTGCATTAGGTGCGATTAGTCAGATTTCATTGCGGGATTATATCATTGCGAACTTAATTGGTAAGTTTCCGTCTACAGCATTGGAAGTAATCGTAGGACATGATGCAGTTTTGCTGCAAGATAACCTAGGGCGTCTGACCGTTGTCATTGTGGCGGCCACTGTTGTGTATTTCTTGTTGTGGAAAGGATATCAGCGGTGGGTGAAAGGGCGGTAGTTATAAAGAAGAGGAACGTTGATCGATAGTGATCAACGCTCCTTTTTTATATTGTATGATGACTCTTACTAGATGCGTAGGGGTTATTCGGTTATAGTCCTCAAATTGTATTTCCCCCTCTACTCGTGTATAATAGCAAGTATAGAGATTTTTAAAGGATAAAGAATTAAACAGGAGGCATGGAATGAATCGATTCCAAATGGAACTCGCAGGTCGTACGTTAACGATCGAAACTGGCGAGTTAGCAAAACAAGCAAGTGGTTCTGCATTGGTACAATATGGTGATACGGTTGTATTGGTTACAGCAACAGCATCTAAAGAAGCGAAAGATATCGACTTCTTCCCTTTGACAGTAGATTATGAAGAAAAAATGTATGCTGTTGGTAGATTCCCAGGTGGCTTTATTAAACGTGAAGCACGTCCACCAGAGTCTGCGATTTTAAACAGCCGTTTAATTGACCGTCCAATTCGTCCTTTATTCGATAAAGGTAGCCGTAATGAAGTCCATGTAGTTGCTACAGTTTTGTCTGTTGATCATGACCATGCACCTGAGATTTGCGCATTAATTGGTGCGTCTGCAGCATTGTCTATTTCAGATATTCCATGGGCAGGCCCAATTGCAGGAGTTCGCATGGGTCTAGTCAATGGTTCTATCGTTGTGAACCCAACAGAGGCACAATTAGAAGAAACTACATTGAACATGGTAGTGGCTGGTACAAAAGATGCAATCTTGATGGTAGAAGGGGAAGCAAACGAAATCCCTGAAGACATCATCTTAGAAGTTATCATGACAGCCCATGAAGAAATCAAAAAAATCGTAGCTTTCCAAGAATCTATGGTGGCTGAAATTGGACATGCAAAACGCACATTCCCAATTAAAGAAGTAGATCCAGTGGTAGCAGAAGCAGTTCGTGCCTATGCACATGCCAAATTAGATGCAGCTGTACGTTGCGCAGATAAAGTACAACGGGAAGAACAACAACAAGCGGTATTCGAAGAAGTGTTAGCTCATTTCGAAGAACAATTCCCTGAACAAGCGAGCGATATTTATGCTACCTTAGAAAAAATGGTAAAAGAAATTGTACGTCATATGATTACGGTAGAAAAAATCCGTCCAGATGGCCGTCAATTAGATGAAGTTCGTCCGATTTCTTGTCGTGTTAATGCATTACCACGCACACATGGTTCTGGCTTATTTACACGTGGACAAACACAAGTATTAAACATTTGTACATTGGCTCCGTTATCTGAAAAACAAACCATCGATGGCATTGGTTTAGATACAGAAAAACGCTATATCCATCATTACAACTTCCCATCTTACTCCGTAGGGGAAACTCGCTCTTCTCGTGGTCCTGGACGCCGTGAAATCGGTCACGGTGCATTAGCTGAAAGAGCGTTACTAGCGGTGCTTCCAACAGAAGAAGAATTCCCATATGCTATGCGCTTGGTATCTGAAGTATTAGAATCCAACGGCTCTAGTTCCATGGCCAGCGTGTGTGGTTCTACCTTATCCTTGATGGATGCAGGGGTACCTATTAAAGCGCCAGTAGCAGGTGTTGCTATGGGACTTGTGACACAAGATGCACATTATACGATCTTAACAGATATCCAAGGTATGGAAGATGCCCTAGGTGATATGGACTTCAAAGTAGCAGGTACTACAAAAGGGGTAACTGCGATTCAAATGGATATTAAAATTTCTGGTTTGTCTCGTGAGATTTTAGAAGAAGCCTTGGCGCAAGCTCATAAAGGTCGTATGCACATCATGGGAAAAATGATGGAAGCTATCGACGCACCTCGCGAAGAAATGTCTAAATGGGCTCCTCGCATTGTAACGATGAAAATTGATCCAGATAAAATCCGTGATGTAATCGGCACTGGTGGTAAGGTGATTCGAGGCATCATTGAAGAAACAGGTGCTAAAATTGACATCGAAGATGATGGCACAATCTCTATTGCTGCCGTAGAAGCAGAAGCTGCTGAAAAAGCAATCCAAATCATTACAAACTTAACAAAAGAAGTTGAAGCTGGTGAAGTGTACATGGGTGCAGTGACTCGCTTGATGAACTTTGGTGCTTTTGTAGAAGTATTACCTGGTAAAGAAGGATTAGTACATATTTCTCAACTAGCAAGAGAGCGTGTTGAAAAAGTAGAAGATGTAGTGAATGTAGGCGATGAAATTATGGTAAAAGTTATCGAAATTGATGACAAAGGCCGTATCAATTTATCCCGTAAAGAACTATTGAAGTAGTAGAGGTGTAACATGGATATTCGTGGATTTGAAGTGGTATCTGCGTTTGAGGGACATGATATTAACTTACCGAAGCGCAAAACTTCTGAGAGTGCAGGGTATGACATTGAGTGTGCAGAAGCTATTGTAATAGAGCCTAAAGAGACAGTTTTGATTCCCACCGGATTAAAAGCATTCATGCACTATGATGAATATTTAGCGATTCATGTTCGCTCTAGTATGGCTATTAAACGAGGTTTGATCTTAGTTAATAGTACAGGTATCATTGATTCCGACTATTATAACAATGAAGATAATGAAGGTCATATTATGATTGCTATGTACAATATGACTGATGAGCCTGTAGCTTTGTTAAAAGGTGAAAGAATTGCACAAGGGATTTTCTGTAAATATCTATTGACGCATGATGATGATGCTTGTGGTATTCGTGTCGGTGGCATTGGTAGTACAGGACGCCAATAAGTATATTTCTAATTCAATACTGTAAGTAGTACCTTGAGCCTTTATTGGATAGGACTATACATAAAGAACCTAAGCGTTATAGTTTAGGTTCTTTTACATGGATAGGGGATAGAATCTTGAAAGATTGAATTTCATTGTGAATTTGGGGTATAATGTAATGTAATGTAGAATATCCTGAGGAGGACGTACTGTGTTTAGTTATGCAAAGCAACAATGGAAATTAGGAAAAACCATATATAGAAGTCAAAGTTGGCAAGAAAAACGAAGAACGCTAGTCTTTACCCTTCGAGCTATTAAGAATAGAGCAGAAATGACACAGCTACAAGAGTTTTTCGACTCCTATGAGGCATATCCTGGTTTATTAAAAGTACAGGAAGGCATATGGGAAGTAGTAACGCGAGTATTCTTGTATAAGAATTCAAGAGCCTCTGAACGTGCAGATGCAATCATTCAACACTTTTCCTTATTGCCAGACTATTTTTTAGAGAGTACGATTCAACAATTATATAATCCTAATGAGGAAGGCATCATATTTTGGAACTCTGAAGAGTTAGCATTAGATGCAAAGCTTTGCTTTATTCCAGGACAAAGAAAAGAAGGTCTTCTGACATTAGTGTTGCGTTATGAAGAGCATGGCTTATACCACATTAATTTTAGATTTGGTAAGGATACACAGGGAAACCCATGTATTTGGGTAGGTACCATTCAAGGATATAAAGATGGACTAAGTAGGGCCAAACAGTTAACAAAAAAAATGCATGGATATCGACCTAAAAACTTTATCTTTTTCTTGCTTCGTCAATTAGCAACTAATATGGGGATTCAACATATATATGCGGTATCTGATGAAGGATTTTTTTCTAATTCACATGCACTGCGATTTCATCGACATAAATTAGTGAATTTTGATGAGTTTTGGCAAGAGCTAGGTGGTCATGTATGGGACGAGGATTCTAGATTTTTTGTGATTCCTGTTGAAGAAGAACGAAAAACGTATGAAACAGCTAAGACACATAAGCGCAATATGTATCGCAAGCGCTATGAGATGCTAGATGCTTTTATAGAGGAAATTCGTCGTCAAGTAGATACATTCTTGCGAAGAAAATAGGAGGATTGCCTATGAAATGTCCATATTGTCATCATGATGAAATTAAAGTAACAGATTCTCGCTCCACAGATGATAACAACATTCGTCGTCGTAGAGAATGCATGAATTGTGGAAAACGTTTTACGACGTATGAAGTCATCGAAGATCTACCTATTATGGTTGTTAAACGAGATCAAAAAAAAGAATTATTTGATCGGTCTAAATTGATGAATGGACTTTGGAGATCTTGTAGTAAACGTGGTGTATCTACAGATCAATTGGAAGCCATTGTCAATGAAACAGAAAAACAAATTCGCATGGAAGTAGAACAAGAAATTAGTACTGAGCGTATTGGAGAAATTGTATTATCTTTATTAAAAGACGTAGACCAAGTCGCTTATGTTCGATTTGCTTCTGTGTATCGTCAATTTAATAATGTAGAAAGTTTTTTACAAGAACTACATGAATTATTGGATAATCATGGAAAGGATTTAAAGCATGAGTGAGTTACATCCGATTATTGGTGCTAGTATTTCTGACCATGTAGATACCTTAAGTGCTACATTTGAGGTCATGAATGTCATAGAAGAAATGGCAGCACGATGTAAAGTAGCATTGGCAACAGGAAATAAGATATTATTTTGTGGAAATGGAGGCTCTGCAGCGGATTCACAGCACATAGCAGCGGAGTTAATTGGTCGTTTTCAAAAGGAACGACGCTCTTTGGCTGCCATTGCATTGACCACAGATACATCCATCCTGACAGCAGTGGGTAATGACTATGGATTTGAGGATATCTTTTCTCGTCAAGTGGAAGGCTTAGGTCGTTCTGGAGATATTCTAATCGGCATTTCTACTTCTGGTAATAGTAAAAATGTAGTGAAAGCCGTAGAAGTTGCGCGCAATGTGGGTATGCATACCTTTGCGTTTACTGGTGAAAGCGGTGGGAAATTAGAAGAACTTTGTGACTTAACGTTTGCTGTGCCCTCTAAGGTGACAGCACGCATTCAAGAAATGCATATTTTAGCAGGTCATATTTTATGTGAATTGGTGGAAGAAGAGTATGCGTAATCGCACATTACAATCCTTTTTAACGAAAGAGCTACCCTCTTTACGAGTGGGTGTCATTGGAGATTGCATGTTGGATCGCTATATTTTTGGTAATGTGACACGTATATCTCCAGAATCTCCAGTACCAGTGAATTTGGTTGAGCGAGAAACAGAGGTGCTAGGTGGAGCAGCGAATGTAGCCAATAATCTAGCTCGTTTAGATTGTGAAGTACATATGGCAGCTCGTGTTGGTAATGATGCACATGGCATGATTGTGCGACAACAATTACAGGATAATCGAATCCATAGTCATGGAGTATTTGTAGAGGATGGAATTCCCACAACAACAAAAACACGCATTCTAGGAGGACAACAGCAGATTGTTCGTCTTGATTATGAAGTAACGAAACCTCTTACAGAAGAAAGTGAAGAGCATATCTTACATTGGCTAGATGTATTAATCGAAAAGAAATTACAAGGGCTCGTAATTTCGGATTATGGTAAAGGTGTTTGCCAACCGCCCTTATTAGCACAAGTATTTGAACGTACTAAAAAACATGGCATTATGACGATTGTGGATCCTAAAGGATCTGATTGGTCAAAATATAATGGGGCGACTTGTATTACCCCCAATGTGAAAGAATTAAGTGTGGCTGTTGGCTATGAAGTGGAAAATACAGATGAAGCTGTTGTACAAGCAGCGCATCAAATCTTAAGTCAAATGGATTTGGAATTCATCGTTGTCACACGATCAGCCAAAGGCGTTACGTTCGTTCGTAAAGATGGTAATATATGGCACAATGGAGAAACAAAGAAACAGGATGTATTTGATGTAAGCGGTGCTGGTGATACGGTGGTGGCTATGATGTTAACTACCTTGATAGCAGGACTCTCTGTACGTGCCGCTCTAGTAGCAGCTAATGCAGCCGCGGGAATTGTAGTATCTAAGGTAGGAACCTATCCAATTCATCGTCAAGAGTTATTAGACTTACTATCTAAGATCAAAGCAAAAAAAGAAGAAAAAGAAATGCTGTATTCTGTAGAGGCTTTGGCAAAAAAAATCCGCACCTGGCAGAATCGAGGAGAAGTCGTTGTATTTACTAATGGATGTTTCGATATTTTGCATCGTGGACATTTGACGTACTTAAAAGAAGCGGCTAATTTAGGTGATCATTTAATAGTGGCCCTTAATTCTGATGCTTCCGTGCGGCGTTTAAAAGGTGAAAGTCGTCCGATTAACCATGAATTAGATAGAGCTTTATTAATGAGCTCGTTGGGATTTGTAGACGGGGTTGTATTATTTGAAGAAGATACACCATCAGAAATACTTTCAAAGTTGCACCCAAATATTTTGGTTAAAGGTGGCGATTATAAGCCAGAAGATGTGATTGGAAAAGAGTTTGTAGAAGAGGTTCAAATTTTACCATTTCAAGATGGATATTCTACGACGAGCATCATTGAACGAATTCAAGGATCAGTAGAGGAAGGAACACTATGATTATTGTTACAGGTGGCGCTGGATTTATCGGCTCCAATATTGTAAAAGAGTTAAATAACAAAGGTCGTAACGATATACTTATCGTGGATGACTTGACAGATGGTCGTAAAATTCGCAACATCGAAATGCTTGATTTTGCAGACTATATTGATTATGAAGATTTCGATACAGCAGTAGAACAAAATACTTTTGACTGCGGCCCTATTGAAGTGGTATTTCATGAAGGTGCTTGTGCAGACACTATGAATTATGATGGTCGTTTCATGATGAAAAACAACTATGAAGGGTCTAAAAATCTCTTTCATTATTGTCAAGAACGAAGAACACCATTCATTTACGCATCCTCTGCATCTACCTATGGCCATGGTACAAAAGGATTTAGAGAAGATCCTGAATGCGAGCAAGCATTGAATCCCTATGCATATTCAAAATTATTATTTGATCGATATGTGGCAAAATATAGAAACAGCTTAGAATCTCAATGTGTAGGCTTACGTTACTTTAATGTATTTGGTCCTAACGAGACACATAAGGATAAGATGGCCTCCTTAGTGCGTCAAATGTACTATAAATTGATGGAAACTGGCGAAATTACGTTGTTTAAAGGAATCGATGGGTATGGAGATGGAGAACAAACTCGTGATTTCATTTATGTGAAGGACGTAGTGAATGTCAATTTCTATTTCTGGGAACATCCTGAGATCAGTGGTGTTTTCAACTGTGGAACGGGTCATGCCCATACATTTAATGAATTCATGAAAGCTGTTATTTCCTTCGCTGGAAAAGGTGAGATTCGTTATATTGACTTCCCAGAAGTATTAAAAGGGAAATACCAAAGTTATACGCAAGCAGATACTACAAAGTTATTAGGTGCAGGTTATGACAAAGGATTTACACCATTAGAGCAAGCGGTTCATGAATATTGTGCATTATTACGAGATAATGAAGGGTATGTAAAATAATGGAAACGAGACAGGTATTATTTTTAGATCGTGATGGCGTCATTAACGTTGATGTGGGATATTTATCAAATCCAGAGCAATTGGAGTTTATTCCAGGGGCTATTGACGCTATGAAAGAGGCTCAAAAACGAGGGTATGATATTATTGTGGTGACCAACCAAAGTGGTGTAGCCCGTGGTTTCTATACAGAACAAGAGGTTGTGGCTTTGCATGAAGAGATGTCTCGTCGTTTAGAAGCGCAAGGTGTTACAATTTTGGCGTATTACTATTGCCCACATCATCCAGAAGGAAAGATAGAAGCCTACACAAAAACATGTGAGTGCCGTAAACCAAGTCCAGGTATGCTTAGAAAAGCTATTGAAGAATGGAATGTGGATGTAGATGGTAGTTTTCTTGTAGGAGATAAACCATCTGATGTGCAAGCAGCTGAATCTATTGGCATGCGTGCGTATCCATTTGAAGAAGAAAACTTAATGACCTTCTTAGAGCCTATCTTCGCATGGGAAGAAGGGCGTAAGTTATTGGGATTATAATTAAGAACTCTTTATATGGCTAGTCCTAATATTTACTATAGTACCTAGGAAAATTATATAATCAGGATGTGAGAAACCCTTAGATGTGTATGTACATCTAAGGGTTTCTTTTTGAAGAGTCATGTGTATTAGAAAATATTTTTATTTATATTATAAAAAAATGTAATAGTGACAAAAAATGTCATATATGTTTTGATATAATTAAATAAATATATGAAAAAGTATACGTGACAGTGTACTTGATCAGTTCTAAAGTGTTGAAGAAAGGAGGCGAGAGCGTGTTTTGTTCTAATTGTGGCAAGCAAATGGAGGATAGTTCTGCTTTTTGTCCTGAATGCGGAACGAAGAATGAAAACCTAACGATTGATACAAATTCAATCTCGCAGATACCAAATCCAAATATGCAGCATTCACAACAGCCTATGCATGGACAAGGTATTCCACAAAACCAGCAAGTTTTACAGAATCAGCCACTCCAAAGTGCACAACAACCAATGGGACAACCTCAAATGCCTACGAATTCTTATCCAACCCCTAAAGGTGATAAAGAGTCTAAGAATGTTATTAAATTTATTTTAATTGCTGTTGTTATGGTAGTGGTTCTTATCTTAGGGTTAGGCGCGTATCAGATGCATGTAGAAGAACAATATATTGATAACGTAAAAGGTATGCAATTTGAAAATGGTTCCTACAGTAATCGGAGATATGAAGAGATTGTAGTTGCAATGGCACGATATGTGACTGGCGAAAAAGGAATCACTAAGGATGATTTTGAGTGGGATTATGATGAAGATGGTAAAAATGTTGTTGTAACAGCTACTTGTGATGGACCTAAAGGAAAGGTTATTATAAAAGCGTATACCCGTGAAAAGAACAATTATGTAACATCAGACTCAAATCGGATTACTGTTTCGTATAATGGAAAAACGTCTACATTAACAGAGTTATTTTAAAAGATAGGAGACTATTATGTTTTGCTCAAAATGCGGTAATGGAATGAATGAAACGGATAAATTTTGCCCTACTTGTGGCAATTTAAATGCGAATCAAGCTTCGAATCAGGGGCAGCCAAACAATCAGACGACACCTAACCCTGGTCAACAAGGCCAAATGAATGGTCAAATGCCACTACAACAAAATACGAATGTGCCTCCACAATATGCTCAACCTACGTATAATCAATATCCACAGGGTCAACCGCAATATGCACAACCGAATTATAATCAACAGCCACAAGGACAACCGCAGTATACACAGCCTAACTATGGTCAGCCACAAGGGCAACCTAATTATCAAATGAATGGAAACCCTGCAGGGGCGGCCTATGGTAATCCACAACAAGGGATGTATAATACGGATGCTGTTGAGTATGTAGTATCATCAAATATGTTTGAAAACTTTAAGGTAGCATTAACAGAGAAATTTACTGATTTTAATGGCCGGGCAACACGTTGGGAGTATTGGAGTTTTGAAATTATAGTAACTGTTATAATTATCGTATGTGAAGCAATAGACTCTACGATAGGCGCACTAGCATCTTTACTTTTCTTGGTTCCACGAATAGCTCTTGCTTTTAGAAGAGTTCATGATTCCAATCATCCAGGATGGTATTGTTTTATACCATTTTATGGCCAGTATTTATTGATGTTTGCAGAAAGTGATCCAGTGCCAAATCAATATGGTAAAGTGAGAAAACAACCAAATCAATAGTTTAAAAAGGGTAATATATGAAATTTTGTACAAATTGTGGAACACAACTCAAACTAGAAGATAAGTTTTGTTTTCAATGTGGATGTCAATCGCAACCGTTAGAAGGTGTTACAGAGACTACAACTGTGGCTTCTACAGCAACCATGACTCAAATGTATGTGCCGGCTATTGTGGAAGAGTATAAAAAGGCAGGGGCACTACCTGATTATTATAGAATCAGTTTATTGTTGAACAAAATTCGTGAGACCGAACCTTCTAAGCAGGTAGATGATTTACAAGAGATAGCCTACTTATATAGTCGTATCGATGTGCTATATCATAATTTAGGAATAGAACCGAAGGCTAATGTAGGAGCGACGTTGAATGCATCTAATACAACAAATGGTGCCAATACATTAGAATATAATCTTCCACCAGCTAATCAGAATAATACTGTACCTAGAACTGGATCTCAATGGAGCCATTATGCTGGACTAGCTGCAGCATCGTTTGGTGGAACTTTCTTAGCCCATGAATTGAGTCGTTTTTTACACAGCCATTCAGTAGGAGATACAACGAGTAGTTTAAGTCATCTGAACTTATCAGATATATCTTTAATGGATCATAGTGTGAACTCATTAACGGATATATTTACCGGTTATCCTGACTTAGGCTTGTCGACTCCATTTGATAGCGTGCAGGGATTAAATGATATTCCTATAGGTACAGATGTATACCCTGGGGATCCATCATTGGGATTTTCTGATGCCTTAGCGTCTGGTCAATTAGGTTTGGATATGGATACACCCGCATCAGGGGATTATACAGGTCTATTTGAAAATGCAGATCTTGAATATGATTCTATAGCAGATTCCGTATCGCTGGATGATGCTGGTGACTTGTTAGCAGACGCTGGTGATAGTGGTGGAGATTTGTTAGATACGCTATTTGATTTGTTTGATGCTTAAAACCTAATATATACCATAGTTTAAAAAATACTATATTCTGAAAGCGTCTAGTCAATAAGGACTAGACGTTTTTCTTTCATCCAATGTGGCGGTTACTTATGATTGTATGAAGTTAGTTAGGAATCTGTGTTATAATATAGACAAGATAACCAATACAAATAGGATTACAAAGATTCTATTTGCAGTGCATGGATAAGACATTGTTACAGTAACGGAGGTAGGATATGACAGAATTACACATTTGTTTAGCCTATGTTACAGTATGGGCTATGTATCAATTATGGTGTTTGAATCGTTGGATTGGGTTTAATCCTTTTGCTACTCCTAAAGAAGAGACAACAGCAGAAACCGTAGGGACAACGTTAGAAAGTATTTTACATTTTATGTCTGGCCGTATGGTGGCAATTCTCATTGCGATTGCGATGGGATGTACTGGGGCTGTAGATGTAATCGGTATCTTAGTGGTGAAAGCCTTTGTTCGAGAGCCATTGTGGATTCATTATGGATTAGTTGTACTTGCTTGTGTGGCAGTCATTTTAGCCATTAGAACGAGTATGGTGGTGTATCGAGTCATAGGTAGATCAGCGGAACAGGAACATCCAGATGTCTTCTTTGTTCGCTATGAAAATCTGTTTGGAAGACCAAGATTAGAAAAAAATGTAGTACGTGCATTACATGTCATATATACAGTGCTAAGTATATATGGAATTGTGATATTGTCACAGATACTAGGGATTATATGATATGCTAGTATACCGTGCCGAGGGCATGGATTTACAATTATATTGAGTCATAGATGTAGTTGGTGTTGATTACTTTAATAGAGGCTGTAATGAAATTAAAACAAATTTTATTACAGCCTTTTTTGATTCTTGTAGGCATAGTGTGAAAATAAAGGATATATGGTATACTAGAGAAGAATAAACATCAAGAGATAAGAAAGGGATACTATATGAAAGAAGATATACGAATTTTATTCATCAGAATGAGTTCGTTAGGTGATATCATTCATACACTACCAACTTTATATGCCATCCGAAAGCAATACCCAAACGCACATATTGCATGGGCAGTTCATGAGCGCTTTAAGGATATTATCCCTGGTGAACCATGGGTAAATGAAGTCATTCTGATTGATAAAACGCGATTAAAAAGAATCCCTTATCTGATAGAATTGTGGGGAATATTACATAAGAAAAAATTTGATATTTCATTAGACTTACAATCTTGGGCAAAAAGTGCAGCAGTCGCACTTGTGAGCGGTGCTAAGAAAAAATATTCTTACTGGGAGCAACGAGAAGGCAGTTGGCTAGTCAATACCCCATTGGTGGGACAACATAAACGAGACCATCTCGTAGAAGGTTATTTAGATACGGCACGAGCTCTAGGATGTGATGTAGATGAAGTGATATTTCCATTACCTACATCTGATGAGGCAAAAGAGCAAGTCATTGGCAAGTTACAGAGTCTTGGAATCTCTATGGATCGACCATATATTGCCATAGCACCAGGTGCCAGATGGATTGCCAAAGAATGGCCTATACCTAAATTCATAGAGTTGTGTAAGGAGCTAACAGCATTAGGCGAAAAAATAGTGCTGGTAGGTGCGGCAGATGACACATCTAAAGGAGAAGCCATCATGGCCGGCGTGGATAGTAATGATGTAGTTAGTTTAATTGGGCAGACGAATGTCCTTGAACTGATAGAGGTCATTCGTCATAGTGCACTTTATATTAGTGCTGATACAGGACCATTACACATCGCTAGTGCCTTGAAAAAGCCTTTGATCGCATTGTTTGGAACCACTTGTGCAGAGCGAACCGGACCATATGGAAATGAATATGCTCGCATTATTAAATCGCCTACGTATCAAGCCACCTTGGATAATCCATTAGTAGAGGATATGGAGTGTATGGATCAAATTTCCGTAGAGACTGTGTTACAACATGTAAAGGAAATGAGGAATTTATGATAGAGTTAAATGGGAAACGCATAGTTGTGACCTATTTGATGCATTTAGGTGATGTGGTGATTACCACGCCGTTTATCCATGCTTTGCGTAAGATAGCACCTGAAAGCCATATTACATATGTGATTGATAAGAAATTAGCTGATATATATCGTCATAATCCCTATATTGATCAGTTAGTCGAAGTGGATAAAAAAGGTGTTCATAACAGCATTAGTGGCCTCAATGCGATTGCGAAGCAAATTCGTAGTGAAGGGCCTATTGATGTAGTGATTAATTTACATCCTAATGAAAGAGCATCCTATTTAGCATGGAAATTAGGTGGAAAAGTGACTACGGGAATGAGTCATTTTTTATTCCGCCTATTTATGACTAAGGTGACACCACTGAATCGAAAAACAGTGCATGCTGCTGAAATGTATATGAATGTATTGGAGCAATTGGGGTATCCTGTAGAACATCAAGGCTTGGAGCTATTTACGTCTCCAGAATGGGAAGAGAAAGCGACGCAGTTCTATGCAACACAAGGAGTAGTAGAATCTGATGTATTGATAGGCTTTAATGTAGGAAGTGCAGTGCCACAGAAACGATGGAATAAAGAGCGCTTTGCTCATGTAGCAGATACATTGGCAAGAGATGGATATCGCATCGTATTCTTTGGTGGGACTATGGATGAAGAGATGGTACAGGAAGTCATTGATGAAATGCAAGAACCTGCTATTAAGGCTACAGGTGCGTTTAGCATTGGTGAATTGGCGGCCGCTATGAGACGATGCATTTGCCTCGTTACGAATGATTCTGGCCCTATGCATGTAGCGGTAAGTCAAAAAGTGCCTGTCATCGCTTTATTTGGACCATCGAATCCATCCTTATATGGACCATTTACAGAGGATGCGATTGTTTTGGAAACGATGGACACCTATGATGTAAGTAAAAACATGAATCAAGTATTACGATCTGGAAAATATATCGGATTATCCATGATTCAAGAGCAAGAAGTTCTGGACGCAGTACGAACGATGTTAGCCAGAAAGGGTATGAAATAAGCATGCACTATATTGTATTTGATTTAGAGTGGAATCAGCCATATAGCATAGAACCGAATATGATACGACGATCAGGCTTTCCATTTACAGGAGAAATCATACAAATAGGAGCTGTTAAGTTAGATGAAAGTTTGGATATTGTGGACCGATTTGAGGTGTTTATTACACCTAAGTTTTTGCCAGTTATGCATCATTCCGTCGAGCAGTTAACTCATATTACGATGGAGAAACTACGTCGAGAAGGCGTGTCTTTTAAACGAGGCTGTGAACGTTTTTTGCAGTTTATCGGGGATGACGGCATCCTATTATCCTGGGGTCCCGATGATATTGAGGTCTTAATGGATAATGCCTTATGTCACAAGGTGCATGTGCATAAAGAAGTACCGTGGTACGATTTGCAAGGCATTTATGCTAGAACGGTACACCATACATCACAACAATATGCCTTACAAAAGGCGATGGATGAGTTAGGCGTAACGGCACCTAACCTAATGGCTCATAATGGATTGCATGATGCAGTATGTGCCGCGATGATTGCTCAACGATTTCCCTTCGTAAAAGGTTTACAAGCCGTGCAAGAGGCTCAGAAAGGGCGCACTCGTTATTTTTATGGACTTTCACGGCATGAACAAAAAATATTTGAATCTATCGTAACCCAGCCTAGAATATTTAGGCAAAGCACTCGGGCGAAAACTCGATGTCCTCAGTGTAAAGAACAGTTGCGGCTAGACCCTATAGTTGGTGTTGTAAAGCATAGGTTTTTATCGATGGGGTCCTGCAAAGAGCATGGTACATTTGGAGTACATTGGTATGTAGGAAAATCAGTGAGCAAACATGTAGGTTTGCGATATTTTATTTCAAAGGTTGTTACTAATGCACCGAAAGGCTTGCAGGAATTATATGCTCGAAAAAAATAATATGTACATGAAAAAGTGTGGACTGTAATGCTACACATGTAATTTTAGATAATATATAATAAATATATAGTGTTAGATATCTAGAAAGGAATGAAATATGGAACGAAGAAATGCTTGGCATGAATATACAGAAGAACAATTACGTGAAGTAGAGGCGTTATCTACAGCGTATCGTCATTTTTTAGATCATGGTAAAACAGAGCGTGAATGTGTACAGCAAATTGTGGCTGCTGCTGAGGCAAAAGGCTATCGCAATATGCAAGATGTAGTGAAATCAGGAGATACATTGCAAGCTGGCGACAAGGTGTATTATGTGCACATGAAAAAAGCAGTTGCTATGGTTCATATTGGTACTGAACCTATTGAAGATGGTATGAATATTTTAGGTGCTCATATTGACTCTCCACGATTGGATGTTAAACAAAATCCATTATACGTAGATAGTGATTTAGCGCTATTAGATACACATTACTATGGAGGTATCAAAAAATACCAATGGGTGACAATGCCTTTGGCTATCCACGGTGTAGTGGCGAAGCGCGATGGTTCCGTGGTGGAACTAGCGATTGGTGAAAGTCCAACAGATCCAGTGTTCTGCGTTACCGATTTATTACCGCATTTGGGACAAGAACAAATGGAGAAAAAGGCAGCCAAAGTAGTAGAAGGGGAACAATTAGACCTTCTTATCGGCAGTCGTCCTGTAAAAGGAGAACTCAAAGAAGGTGTACAAGCCTATGTGTTACAAGTTTTAAAAGAACAATATGGTTTTGAAGAAGAAGATTTCCTATCTGCAGAGTTAGAAATTGTACCAGCTGGTGCAGCTCGAGAATTAGGCTTTGATCGTTCAATGATTATTGGCTATGGGCAAGATGACCGCGTATGTGCGTATACATCATTAGTTGCTATGTTGGAAACAGAATCCGTATCTAGAACGACATGCACATTATTAGTTGATAAAGAGGAAATTGGTTCCGTTGGTGCAACGGGGATGCAATCTCGATTCTTTGAAAACTTTATGGCAGAACTGCTAGAAGCTATGGGACATACGTCTCCATTAGCAGTGCGCCGCACATTGTCTAATAGCCGCATGCTATCTTCCGATGTAAGTGCTGGCTTTGACCCTCTGTATGCAAGCGCTTTCGAAAAGAAAAATGCTGCTTTCTTAGGTCGTGGCGTGGTGTTTAATAAATTTACTGGCTCCAGAGGTAAAAGTGGATCCAATGATGCCAATGCAGAATATATGGCATTGATTCGCAAGTTGATGGATGCCGATAATATTTCTTACCAAACTGCAGAGTTAGGTCGTGTTGACCTTGGTGGTGGCGGTACTATCGCCTATATTATGGCATTGTATGGTATGGATGTTATCGACTGTGGCGTAGCCGTACTTAGTATGCACTCACCTTGGGAAGTGACAAGCAAGGCAGATATTTATGAAGCAAAACGCTGTTACCTATCTTTCTTAGCTGCGAAAGGAGCATAGTTCTATGACAACTCATCAGGATACAGAGCGAGTGAAAGTAGATATTTTTAGCATGACTAAAGACGAAGCGAAACAGTTCCTACAAGATAAGGAACATTTTATGCTTGTGATTCGTAAAATGATGTATGAATATTGTCCTATTGTGAAGGTGGAACGTTTTGAACCTACAGAAGGGGAACGTATTAGTGGATATTTTACAGAAGAAACTGCGCAAGATAGAGCCTTTGTGTTGTCAGTTGTATTGGATCCATTTGAAGTATCTGCCATGAAAGTAGCCGAAGAACGTGGTAGATTAAAAGAGTATATCTTTGCTGCTAGCGAGATGACAGAAGTTTTATTCAACATGTTGAAACAAGAATTTATTAAATCATAATGTTGTGTTGATATATGTAATAAGGTGTAGTATTGATATAGGATAGAAGATATTGATAGTACAGTAGAAAGGAAAATATATGCTATACATAGAATATCCAAAATGCACGACTTGTAAGCGGGCAAAAAAATATTTAGATGACCATGGTATTTCTTATACACATCGAGATATTAAAGAAGAAAATCCTACGGCGGAAGAGCTGGGGGTGTGGTACCCTAAGAGTAAGAAAGCTGATATTAAGGCATTCTTTAATACATCTGGACAAATCTATCGTGGAGAAGGTATCAAGGATAAATTGCCAACCATGACAGAAGATGAAAAGTTAGCACTTCTTGCAACGAATGGTATGCTAGTGAAACGACCAATTCTTGTATTGGAAGATACAGTACTAGTGGGATTTAAAGAAGCAGAGTGGGAAGAAGCATTAAAACGTAATGGTTTACTGTAGCTATTTTCACACACTTGTGGTATACTATAAGTAACTTTTATAGAATCTATTAAAAGAGTGAGCTCAGGCTCACTCTTTCTCTTATACTGTAGCAAGGAGGGATAAGATGAAACGAGACGCCGTGGAGGAGTTTGTGTCCGGTGTAGTAGAAACAATTATTGAATCTACGGAGCTAGAGCTTGTGGATGTGGAATATGTACATGAGCGGGAATGGTACTTGCGCGTATTCCTAGACAAAGAAGGCGGTATCGACTTAGATGACTGCCAGATGGTAAGTGAAAAGTTAAGTGAAGTATTGGATGCGAAAGACCCAATTAAGGAAAACTACTTATTGGAAGTATCATCTCCAGGATTGGATAGAGTTTTGAAAAAAGAAAAAGACTTTATTCGCTATCATGGTAGAGATGTAGACATTCAACTATTTAAACCTATTGATGGTAAAAAGCAATATACAGGATCCTTACAAGGATATTCTGATGACACAATAACGATTCAAGTTCAAGAGAAGACCATCGATCTTGAGCGTGCAGCCATTGCACAGATTCGACTACATTTGGATTTTTAAGGGGAGGAAAGCAGTGAGTCAAGAATTAGTACAGGCGGTATTAGCAGTTACTAAACAGAAAGGTGTAGCACCAGAAATTATTTTTGATTCTCTTGAGGTAGCTTTATTACAAGCCTATCGTAAAGAACCAGGTTCTAATCAAGAGGCATATATTTACTTTAACCGTGAAACAGGAGATTACAAAGTTCTTGTTAAGAAAACAGTGGTGGAAACTCCTGAAAATGAAGAGTTAGAGATTTCTTTGGCTGATGCCCGTATGTTAGACAAACGTATGGAAACTGGCGATATTATTGAAGTGGATGTAACACCAAAAAACTTTGGTCGTAGTGCGGCGCATACGGCAAAACAATTG
The DNA here is from genome assembly GCF_003992055.1 of Veillonella sp. CHU740. Classification (GTDB taxonomy): domain Bacteria; phylum Bacillota; class Negativicutes; order Veillonellales; family Veillonellaceae; genus F0422. The sequence goes on along the minus strand of NZ_RQVD01000011.1, from coordinate 42,036 downwards.
TTGATCCAACGATTGAAAGAAGCAGAACGCAATATCGTATACGATGAATATTCCAGCCGTGAAGGCGATATTTTGACTGGATTGGTAGAACGTATTGAAGGTAGGAATGTATTCATCAATTTAGGTAAAACAGAGGCTATTTTGCCTGTGTCTGAACAAATTCCATCAGAAACATACCAAGTAGGGGATCGTATTAAATGCTATATTGTAGAAGTAAAGAAAACTACAAAAGGGCCTCAAATTATGATTTCTCGTACACATCCAGGCCTATTAAAACGCTTGTTTGAACTGGAAGTGCCAGAAATTGCTGAAGGTACTGTAGAATTGAAATCAGTAGCTCGTGAGCCAGGTATGCGTTCTAAAATTGCTGTTGTTTCTCGTGAAGAAGAAGTTGATGCAGTAGGTGCTTGTGTAGGACCTAAAGGACAACGTGTACAAAACATTGTGGATGAGTTACATGGTGAAAAAATCGATATCGTAAAGTGGGATGAAGATCCAGCTGTGTATATTGCAAATGCTTTAAGTCCAGCAAAAGTAGTAAGTGTGGTGGCTCGTGACGAAGAAAAAACATCGTCTGTAGTAGTACCAGATTATCAACTGTCACTAGCGATTGGTAAAGCAGGACAAAATGCACGTTTGGCAGCTAAGTTGACAAACTGGAAGATTGATATTAAGAGTGAAACACAAGCGGCAGAAGCTGGAGAATATGTAGAATCTGCAGCATATGATGAAGATATTGTATCTCTAGATGCGTTTGGAGATGACGAATAAGATGAAACAGAAGTCTCAGCCTATGCGAATTTGTGTGGGATGTGGAGAGCTTCATCCCAAGAAAGAGTTGACTCGTGTTGTATTGAGTCCGACGGGAGAAATATCCATTGACCCGACAGGGAAAGCACCTGGTCGGGGCGCCTACATGGAAGCGAAGATAGAATGCTTAGATATGGCTTATAAGGCAAAGCGATTAGAGCGTTCATTAAAACATAAAGTTTCAGAAGAAATTTATGAATCTTTAAAGGAACAAATATCCCATGAATAAAGAAAAAGTGTTGAACATATTAGGCTTAGCACAACGAGCAGGTCGTTTGTTATCCGGCGATTTTATAGTGGAACGGTCTGTGAAGCGACAGGCTTATCCATTGTTGATTATGGCGGAAGATTGTGCCCCTAATAATGCGAAGAAATATATACACTTAGCCGAATCGCACAAGGTTCCTTTGCGCTTGGTAGGTACAAAGGAAGAACTTGGCAGAGCATTGGGAAAAGAAATGCGAGCAGTTATATTAGTAAATGATGCTGGATTTGCTAAATCCTTGCTAGCTGAAATAGATAAGAATCAGTAGAGGGGGAATGTAGATGTCCAAAAAAAGAGTATATGAAGTAGCAAAAGAATTAGGCGTAGAAAATAAAGTAGTCATTGACGCGTTAAAAAAACATAACATTGATGTGAAAAGCCATATGAGTACAGTGGAGGATTCACAATTGTCTATGATTAAACAATCTTTAGGAAATGGTGGAAAACCGGCACAAGGTGGAGCACCAAAAGAAACACAAGGAGCACCACAAAAGAAAGTGCATGAATATCATCGCAACGACCAAGGTGATCAAAAACGTGGTCCTAAACAAGATAGAAACCATCGTAATGATAGAAATGATCGTAATGACCGTAATGATCGTGGTGAAAAACGCGATCGTCCTTTCAATCGAGCTGGTAAAAACAATGGTCAACGAGATAACCGCAATGATAGACAAGGAGATTCTCGTTTTAATCAACGCAATGGTCAAAACCGTGATGGCCGTCGTCCAGAAGGGCGCAATGACCAACGTCCAGATAATAGCAATGGGGGCAATCGTCCTAATAATGGTGGGCGATTTGACCGCAATAACGACCGTAATAATGATCGTCGCAATGATGGACAACGTCGTGAACGTCGCTTAGAGATTCCTCAAGTGGATCCAGCGATGACCGCAAAACCAGAAGGTCGTGATCGTCAAGCGAGCCGTGAAGCAGATCGTCAAAAAGAAAATCGCCGTTTTGAATCGGAACATCGTAATGAAAACCGCAATGAACGTCGTAACAAAAAAGATAAAAAAGGGAAAAAAGGTGAACGTAGCCAATCTCTAGTATCTTCTGCGTTGCAAAAAAATAAGAATAAAGTTAAACAACGTAATGAGCAACACATCAAACAAAAAGAGGAAGAACGTCGTAAGGCTGAGGCAGCGATTGCTACATCCATCGAACTGTCTGGTCCGTTGACAGTGAAAGAATTAGCTGAAAAAATGGGCCGTGAAGTATCTGAAATCATCAAAAAATTGATGATGTTAGGCGTTATGGCTACGATCAACCAAGAAATTGATGTGGAAACCGCCATGGTATTAGCGGAAGACTTCGGGGTAGAAGTAGTAGAAGTAGAACCTGAACAAGATCCTACAGAAATCGTGGAAATCGAAGACAGCCCAGAAAGCTTACAAGCTCGTCCTCCGGTTGTTACGATCATGGGTCACGTTGACCATGGTAAAACATCTTTATTGGATGTGATTCGTTCTACCAATGTAACAGCTTCCGAAGCAGGTGGCATTACGCAACATATCGGTGCGTACCAAGTTCGCTATGAAGGTAATAAAATTACATTCTTAGATACACCAGGCCATGAAGCTTTCACAGCGATGCGTTTACGTGGTGCTCAATCCACAGATATTGCAGTTCTTGTCGTAGCTGCTGATGACGGTGTAATGCCACAAACCATCGAAGCCATCAACCATGCGAAATCCGCAGAGGTGCCAATTATTGTAGCTATCAATAAAATGGATAAACCAGGTGCTAACCCTGACCATGTAAAACAACAATTGTCCGAACACGGTTTATTACCAGAAGAGTGGGGCGGCGATACTATCATGGTTCCTGTATCTGCGAAACAACGCCAAGGTATTGAAGACCTATTGGAAACAATCTTGCTTGTAGCAGAAGTACAAGAATTGAAAGCAAATCCTAACCGTAAGGCACAAGGTATTGTTATCGAAGCACAATTGGATAAAGGCCGTGGTCCAGTATGTACTGTATTGGTACAAAAAGGTTCTTTACGTGTAGGGGAAACGATCCTTGCTGGTGTAGCATACGGTAAAGTACGTGCTATGACGAATGAACGTGGAGAAAAAGTAAAAGTAGCTCGTCCATCCATGCCTGTGGAAATCTTAGGTCTATCCGATGTGCCACAAGCTGGTGAAGTGATGTTCGCTGTAGATGACAACGAAGCTCGTTCTATTGCAGAAAAACGTATTGAAAAACAACGCATTACTGAAATGAATGCGAAAACAAAAGTTACTCTTGATGATTTGTTCAACCAAATGCAACAAGGGGAATTGAAAGACTTAAATATTATTATCAAAGGTGACGTACAAGGTTCTGTAGAAGCATTACGTCAATCCTTAGAGGGCATTAAAAACCCAGAAGTACGCATCAATATTATCCACAGCGCAGTAGGTGCTATCAACGAATCTGACGTGATGTTAGCCTCTGCATCGGGTGCGATTATTATCGGCTTTAACGTGCGTCCAGATGCGAATGTACGTAAAGAAGCAGAAAAAGAAAGTGTTGACCTTCGTACATACCGTGTCATCTATGATGCAATCAATGAAATCGAAGCCGCTATGCGTGGTATGTTAACTCCTGAATTTAAAGAAGTTATCCTAGGTCGTGCAGAAGTTCGCCAAGTCATTTCTACACCGAAAGCCATCGTAGCTGGCTCTTATGTAACAGAAGGTAAAATCACAAATAACTCTGAAATTCGCTTAATCCGTGATGGTATCGTTATCCACGAAGGTCACATCGATTCCTTACGCCGTTTCAAAGATGAAGTGAAAGAAGTAGCTACTAGCTTTGAATGTGGTATTTCCTTGGAACGTTACCGCGATGTGAAAGAAGGCGACGTCATCGAAGCGTACAAAATGGAAGAAATTGCCCCAGCATTATAGGAGGTATCCATGAGCGAAGTTCGTGTACGAAAATTACAAGAGTTTATTAAACAAGAAGCAAGTCAAATCTTATTGCGTGGGTTGAAAGACCCTCGCATCGGATTTGTTACTGTTACCGATGTGCGTGTGACAGGTGATTTGCGAGAAGCTACGATTTACGTAAGCTTATTCGGCAGTGAGGCGGAGAAAAAACAGTCTTTAGAGACTTTGCGTAGAAGCGCTGGCTACTTCCGTTCTGAACTAGGAAAGGTACTCCAATTGCGCCACATTCCTAGCATTGCCTTTGATGCAGATACATCCTTAGATTACAGTATGCACATCGAAGGATTATTAAATTCTATTAAACAAGAGGAACAATAATGGCGAAAATTAGTATTGATCAACTGAAAGCATCGATTGATACAGCCCATTCCATTCTTCTTACGGTTCATGTTAGTCCTGATGGAGATGCTATTGGTTCCATGCTCGCAATGTATGAAGCTTTGGTAGCCCAAGGGAAAGTCGTTCGCATGGTAGTAGATGATGTAATTCCTGAAAAGTTTTCTTTTCTTCCTTTATGCTCCAAGATTGAGCCTATGGAAAGTTTAGAAAATGGTTATACATCAGATATGTTACTCATTTTGGACGCTAGCACATTTGAACGAATTGGAGAAGTAGGTGTACGAGTGAGTGCACCTACTTTTAATATAGACCATCATATTTCTAATACAGAATTTGCAGACGGTTTATACTTGCGCTCCGATTTTTCTTCTACGGGAGAAACGGTGGCGTATCTATGTAAGATGTGGAATTGGGAGATTACTCAGTCGATGGGACAAGCCTTGTATATGGCGATGGCTACAGATACAGGATTCTTTAAATTCTCTAATACCACAGCCCATACGATGGACATGGCTGGATTATGCTTAACAGCAGGAGCACAACCACATGTGATTTCCGAAGCTATAGAACAAGTAGAACAGGCCCGTATCGAAGTGCTAAAAGAGGTACTAGAGCAAGTTCGTTTTCATCATGATGGACAAGTGGTTTCCATGTCCTTGACATTGCCTATTATGGAGCGTGTCGGTGATGATACCGATGGATTTGTGGATATGATTCGAAATATCAAAGGTGTGGATGTGGCCATCGTATTGAAAGCAAAAACCGATACCTTGACTCGTGCAAGTATTCGATCTAAAGTGCGTGATGCGAATCAAATTGCTAGTCACTTTGGCGGTGGCGGTCATATTCGTGCAGCAGGTTGCTCCATAGAAAGTCCTATCCATGAGGCCTTGGAACAAATCTTAGCGGTGATTGACTAATGGATGGAGTTATTTCTTTAATCAAGCCGCCAGGTATTACTAGTCATGATGCGATTGGGATTTGTCGACGCATTTTGAAAGAACGCCGTATTGGTCATAGTGGGACTTTGGATCCTTTGGCGTACGGAGTGTTGCCTATCTTTGTAGGAAAAGCAACACGTGCCATTGAATACACAGAATCTATCGGTAAGACTTATGTGGCAGAATGTAAATTTGGTGTGGAAACAGATACAGAAGATAGTACTGGCAATGTACTGCATACTCTAGATATGACTGAGGCTCCTAGTTGGGATGAACTAGAACAAGCAGTGCAGTCCTTCAAAGGTTCGATTGAGCAGCGGCCATCCAAGTATTCGGCTATCAAAATCAATGGGCAACGTGCCTATGATTTAGCACGTGCAGGAGTAGAGTTTGAACTGCCATCTCGTTTAATTCATATCTATGATATTGAGTTATTGGCTTATGCATTTCCATTTTTTACCATTCGTGTACGATGCTCTGCGGGCACCTATGTACGTGCTTTGTTACGAGATATATGCCAGCAATTAGGCTTGTGTGGTATGATGACACAATTATGCCGTACTGCAGTAGGACGATGTGATATCGAACAGTCTGTGACCATCGAAGAACTAGAAACGCTGGTGGAACAAGCTGTACAGCCAGTGGATACCTTGCTGACCCACTTGCCAGCGGTATATATCAACGACATCAACCGCACACGCTTGGTACAAGGGAAACAAGTTCCAACCCATACAATCAAACCGAATGGAACATTCTGTGTGTCACCAGATGAAATCCCAGTCGACACATTGGTAAGAGCCTATGATGCAAATGGGTTTATGAGTATCTTGCGACGGTTGGAAAGTACTTTGAAAGTGGAAAAAAATATATATATTTAGAAGAGATATAAACGTAGGTTTGTAGTAATACATGTAAGGGGGATATGATGATGTTTAAAGTAGAAAAATTTTTAACTATCAAAAGAATTTTTATGGTATTAGTAGCATTTTGTGCACTATTTGCTTCCAATAGTTATACAGAGGCACATTATCCAGAGTATTTGAATAATAATCCTAATCTTATTTTAACGGATGGTCATATGGATAGTGGTACTTATTATGATAAGTCATCTGTGGTGAATATGTCATATAATCCTCCGTATTATAAAATAGCGGTGAATACAGTATATGTTCCTAATGTTGCGAGAGGAAATACCGCAATTAGTAATGTTACTACACAATATTTTACTTATGATTATGAAAATCGAACATTAGATGTGGCTTTTTACAACCATTCTACTGGTCAATGGTGGTATGAAACTAACATAAAACCTGGTCAGGGTATGGCTAGGACTAGAGGAACCTTAAACCCTGCAGAACTAGCCTTCTTCCAAGTCTATGGATTAAAGTTCTTTAACTTACCGTATTTAAATTACAAAGCTGTATTGTAATCAGTTCAATTTATAATAATTAGATTATACATAGACCTATCAAACACCTAACATACAGTATTGTATATTAGGTGTTTTCTTTATATACCATACTATATGTATGACTTCATAGTATTGTCTAGGTTTACATCTTTTTATATGAGTTCAAGTTTATCATTAGAATATCTTTGAAAGACATGTATACATGGGTACTACTGTTTATCCTTTAGGATTGTGATATAATAAAGAGTACACTGAAATAAAAGTTCTATTTCATATTTCAAAAGATAAGGATTAGTATGAACGTTTTATATACGATATCAGAGTTAGATACGATACAAGAACCCATTGTATATGGTATGGGAACCTTTGATGGACTGCATTTAGGTCATCAATCGATCATTAAAGAAGTTGTTGATTGTGCCAAAGAGCATAAGGGAGTTTCTGTGATTGTTACCTTCGATGCCCACCCATTTACTATTTTACAACCTAATCACATTCCTCCTCGTTTACTGCAAAGGGAAGAACGGTATGCTGTATTTGCAGAGCTAGGTGTTGACTATTTGTTAGAGCTACCTATGTCAGAAGCATTATTGGCACAATCTGGAACAGAGTTTATTCATCATCTTTGTGCCAACCGTAATGTACCCAAAATTGTGGTAGGTACCAATTTTAATTTTGGATATAAGGGACAAGGTAATTCAGCACTGATTCGAGAGTTGTATCCAAGCATAGAAGTCCATGATCAAGAGTTGGTGCGCTATGATTGGATTGATGCGCCCATATCTAGCACAGCTATACGCAGTAGTGTATTACGAGGTGATATTGAACTGGCCAACCAAATGCTAGGTAGACCATATCGATTTACAGGGACTGTAGTGAAAGGAGATCAACGAGGTCACACCCTAGGATTTCCTACGTTGAACTTTCATTTTCCAGATGAGATGGCAATACCGGCAGATGGTGTCTATGTAAATCAAGTGCAGATAGATGGCAAATGGTATGGAGCAGTAGGAAATATGGGGGATAATCCAACGTTTACGAACCAATACCATCGCTATGAAACCCATTTGTTCAATTTTTCCGATGATGTATATGGAAAAGTGGCCACTGTAGAGTTTCTTGCATTCATTCGAGGAGAGGTAAAATTCGATTCGTTGCAAGCACTCATCGATCAAATGGAAGATGATAAAGCTTTTGCCTTAGAGCATTTACAGCATACAGAATATAAAAGAGGATAAAGATATGAAGTTACAAGAAAGTCGCCAAAAAATTGATGCTATTAATAAAGAGTTGATTCGTTTATTCGAGGAACGTTTATCGATTGTAGTAGACATTGCTAAATATAAGGAAGAGCATCAAATGCAAATTCATGATGCAAAGCGAGAAGAAGAAGTGTTAAATTTAGCTGTTACATCTTTAAATAATCCTGATTTAGAGGACTATGCCAAAGAGTTTATGGGGGAAGTCATCCGTATTTGTAAAGAGTACGAAAAAAACCATATTCATCAACATATTTTCTTAATTGGTATGCCTGGAGCAGGGAAGACTACCATTGGTAAAGCCTTGGCACAAACATTGGGACTTGAGTTTTTCGATGTAGATACAGAGATTCAAGAACGAACAGGGAAATCTATTCAAAATATTATTATTCATGATGGAGAAGATGAATTCCATCAATTAGAGCTTGAAGTCATTCGAGATTTAGTGGGCCACAAAAAAGCGAGTGTCATTGCTACAGGTGGTGGTACAGTATTGTGTGATGCCACAGCTGAACTGATGCGTGAATCTGGTTATGTAGTGTTAATCCAACGTGATGTAAAGCAAATCCTTGATGATTTAGATATGGAAATTCGTCCTTTATTAAAAGAAAGCATTGAATATATTTTCCGTTTATATGAAGAAAGACAGCCTATTTATGAGCGTGTTAGCCATATTAAAATTGAAAATATCAGCAATGTAGCAGATGTAGTGAAAGCTGTCATTGCAGCGTTACCCAATGCATCCCTATGATCACTATATTAGGAACTGTATACCGTGTCATATATGCATCACCAAAGAATGATTTTTGCGTATTTATCGTACGAGACTTTCAAAATGAAGATCATCCATGTGCTGGTAATATAGAAGCTCCTAAAGTGGGAGATGAGTTAGAAGTTAAAGGCACGATGGTAGTACATAAAAAATATGGTAGACAGATACGAGTGGAAAGTATGCAGCGCATTATGCCTGATACTATGGCCGGGGCTAGGCGATACCTAGAAAATTTAGGTGTCAAAGGGCTAGGGCCTAAAACGCTAGATAAAATCCTAGACTACTTTAATGAATCTATTTTAGATGTATTGCAAGAAGAAAACCCTATGGCTATTTTGGGGATTCCCAATGTAGGAAAACGCGTGAGAGAAGATTTATATCGCACCTTGCTAGGAGAAGGGGTTCTGCAAGATATTAATGAATTTTTTGCCACCTACCATATGAGTAATCGTTGGAGCCGTAAGCTATATGAGGTATACGGTGCGAAAGCGGTAGAGGTCATTCGACATAACCCGTACCAATTGCTTCGCATTGATGAAAGCTTACCATTCTCCGTAGTAGACAGATTCGCAGATGCCCTAGAGTTTCCTTTTCATAGTGAGTACCGGTTAGATGCAGGTATTCTATATACGATGAAGCAGATCACTGAATATGGACATACTTGTATGCCCATAGAGGAATTAATGGTGCAACTGTCGAATCTATTAGGTGATGACTATATTGACTCTATTGTTGAACGATTAGAATATTTATTAGAGGCTAAAGTGTATTATCAGGTGGAGTATGATGGTGTAGTGTATATCTATCGCCCTGAACTATACCGAGCAGAGGATGATAGTGTATCATTTACGCGTGAATTTTTAGAGTCGGATTCAGATACAACTATTGATGGACATATGCTGTGCGACCAATATGAAGCTAGGCATGGGATGACTTTGGGAGACGAGCAGAAACAGGCTATTATTATGGCTCTTAGCCATCGTTTTTCTATTATTACAGGTGGTCCTGGTACTGGTAAGACCACCATTATTAAAGCCTTAGTGGAAGGATTTCGACAAGGGAATAAAAAGCGTATTGTACTTTGTGCCCCAACAGGTCGAGCAGCCAAACGTTTATCAGAAGCGACAGAACAAGAAGCGTTTACTATTCATCGGTTGCTAGAACCAGAGGCGGTGGCAGGTGGGTACCAATTTAGCAGAAACCAAGATGATCAGTTAGATGTAGATGTTGTTATCGTTGATGAATCATCGATGTTGAACTTAGAACTTTATTATGCCTTAATACAAGCGATACCACCAACGGCTTTTGTGATATTGGTCGGTGATGTTGATCAGTTGCCACCTATTGGAGCCGGTTTTGTATTGCGTGATATGCTACAAAGTACAGTAGTTCCGTATCAGGAATTACATCATATCTATCGTCAACAAGAGGGGCATCGTATCATTGATAATGCCTATAGAATTAACCATGGGGAGATGCCGGAATTGACCCAGTGTGAGGAGTTTCACTTTGAAGAAGCTCATAGTGTGGACAGTGTACTTTCAGCATTACAAGAGTTTTATAAAAAAGAATTAAAATCTGTGGAATCTGATTTAGATATACAAATTGTATGCCCTATGCGTAAAGGTCCTATCGGTAGTAGTGCCATTTCAAAGTATTTGCAAGAATTGCTAAATCCGAAACATCCAGATCGAGAAGAGATGAAAGTAGATGGTAACATCTTCCGAGTAGGAGATAAAGTCATCCAAATGGAAAATAATTACGAGCAAGATGTGTATAATGGAGAGATTGGTTTAATTACGAGTATCCTTGGAAAGTGTGTACATATACAATTTCCAGATAAACGAGTACTGATGAATGAAGAAGATATGCTATCTATGTCTTTAGCGTATGCCATTACCGTTCATAAAGCGCAGGGGAGTGAATATTCTCGTATTTTGTTGCCATTTATTTCAGCTTACAATATTATGCTGCAACGAAATCTATTATATACAGCTATCACACGGGCAAAAGATAAGGTGCTAATTATCGGCAGTCAAGAAGCGCTGGGAACTGCTGTATCTCGAGAAGATAACCAATATCGATATACTCTATTTAAAGAGCGACTAGAGGGGGGATTCTAATGCGAATTTGGGATATTTTGTGTCCGCCCACATGTGTTCATTGTGGAAATGATGTATATACGCAAGGAGAATGGTGTACTGATTGTTTTCAAAAAGTGTTGCATGAACGACGCATAGAAGGATCTAGGTATTCTTCTTTAGAGTGTATATATATACTTGCAGATTATATAGGTGGCATCAAAACGATGTTACATGATATAAAATTTAATGGAAAAAAGGAGCGAGCTCTAGGAGCCGCTCCTTTTTTGCAACGTTTTACAATTACTTGTTCAGATATCCATTATACACCTGATATAGTGGTGCCTATTCCTATTAGTGAAAGTAAACGTCAGATACGTGGATACAATCAAGTAGATCTATTATTTAAAAATTGGGTGATACAACAGCAATGGTGTTGGGAAGATATTCTTATTAAATTAGATGGTTCGAAACCGATGTGGACATTGACGAAAGAAGAACGCAAGCAGAATATGAAGGGTCATTTTTTAGTCTCTATATCTAAGGTAAAGTCATTGGTAGCAGTGCCAGGAGAGATACTCATTGTGGATGATATATATACCACGGGAGCAACTTTAGTAGAAGCGGCAGATACTTTAAAAAACTATTTTCCTAGAGCAAACATAAAGGCTCTCACTTTAGCAAGTGGAGCCTAATGGTTATCCTAAGATTTCTATAAATGTTTTAACAATTTCTGGATCAAATTGTGTTCCCGATTGACGGAATAAGTCTTGCTTTATTTGGCTACGAGGTTGTAATGTCGTATCTGATGAAGGATCAATAGATGTGACATAGTAATCAGCAATTCCAATGATGCGAGCACCTAATGGAATATTAGCTCCTCGTAAATGTTTAGGAAATCCTGTGCCATCCCATCTTTCATGATGATATTTAATGTATGGAATGATTGGCTGGCAACATGGATAATTTTCAATCATACTGGCACCAAACACTGGATGTTGTTTGTACTTGGAAAGTTCTTGACGATTGAAGTAAGGGAACTTCATTAATGTTGTGGTAGGTAAGCAAATTAATCCTAAGTCATGAAGGTAAGCAGCATGACGAATTAATTCAATTTCACCTTTTGGCAAGCCCATCTTGGCTGCAATAGCAACTGCATAGTTGGCCACTTGCACAGAGTGCACATATAAAGTTTGGCTTTTCATTTGAATCATTTGCAAAAGTTGAGCAGAGATGACTTCTAAGCTGCTAGACTCTTGCTCATATGCTCCTGACTCTTGAATTAATGATAACATAAACATGTGCAAACCCTTCCTAACTTACTGAAACGGTGATAATTCCATTAGAAATAGCACCGTTTTAAAATTCTTCGTTTACTTTAGTACACACATTATACAATAATTTAAAGGCCTTGAATATACCCTACAGAGTGGACAAAAATGCACTGAAATTTTAGAGAAACTGATAGTATTAGTGAGAATGTGATAGATAAGGGATAGATTGATATACATGTATATTTGATGAAAAAAAGCAAGTCTTTTTTTTAAGTTTGCTATACAAAAATGATATAGGAAACATGTAAAAAATCATGATGGAAGAAGAGTGACAAATATATTTCTTTCGATTATAATAAAATCATATTACGGGTCTGTGGTTGAAAGTCGAGGCCAGTCGCAGGCAAAACGATCCACATAAGCAACGAAAAGTTGTGAGCATGGTGCGGCTTAGATGTAAGTCCTGCCGAGATATCGAGAGAAGTAGTAGTGGGGAGCACAGCTTATGAGCGAACCTTCCAGCAGGCGAGTGTGGGGGCAAAGACCAGGTCAGCCGTATGAAGCACAGCAGAAATTGTTCTGCTGTGTATTTTTTTTATTCTATGAATAAAAATTGGTGGCATACAGTGAGATATTCAAGCTAATAATAGGATAACGTATTTGTAAGTAGTTAGGATATAGCGTATATTTCAGATATTCTTTGTTGTTATAGTTTATATATAGGGGGGGTAAATAAAAATACAAAAAATATGAAAATTTATGTTGACTAAATATACAATTAGATGTATAATCAGTGCATACATTACAGAACACAATTAAGAAGTAAAGGAGAATGGTGATGAAAATGAATGTAAAACAATGGATATGCACAGGATTAGTAACATTAGGTGTAGTGGCTATGTTAGGTGGATGTGGATCTCAAGGGTCAGAACAAGCACAGACTGGTAATGTATTAAAAGTAGGTACCAATGCAACCTTTGTTCCTTTTGAGTTTAAAAATGAAGGTTCAGAAGAGGTACAAGGCTTTGATATTGATGTGGCAAAAGAGATTGCTGCACGGACAGGTAAAACAATTGAATTTAAAAATGTCCCTTTTGATGGGTTAGTCCCTGCATTAGATAATGGAGAAATTGATATAGCTGCCTCTGGTATGACCATCACTAAAGCACGGACAGAAAAAGTTGGTTTCAGCATGCCTTATTACGAATCAGGTATGGCTGTAGTTGTTAAGAATAGTAGTCCCATTAAAGGGTTACAGGATTTAGGTGGAAAAACTATTGCTGTACAAATGGGAACTACAGGAGCTGATTTAGCGAGCAAAATTGATGGAGCGGTGGTTAAAAACTTTGATCACACAAGTGATGCTTTATTAGAATTGAAAAATGGCGGTGTTGAAGGTGCTTTAATCGACCTTCCAGTGGCGCAATACTACGTGGCTAAGCACGCAGATGAACAATTGCAAGTCATTGAGTACCCTAATACAAAAGAATACTTTGGGTTAGCTATGAACAAGAAGAATACAGCCCTTATTGAAAGTGTGAATAAAGCATTGACAGAGATGAAGCAAGATGGTACATTAAACAAAATATACCAGAAATGGTTTAAAACAGATATGCCGAAAGATATGCCCGTGACATACGAAGGGAAATAAGGTACTATATAAGGAGGCTTTTTAGCCTCCTTACCTGTGTGTATATGAAAGGATGGATTGTTGACGATGGATTTTAATTGGAAGTTGATTGTAGATTCTCTACCTCTACTGATCGGAGGAGCGGGAATTACAATTCAGATCACTCTTATGAGTGTGGGATTTGGATTCTTTATTGGACTCGTGGTGTCTTTGATGAATTTATCTCGCTTTAGAGTGATTCGACTCATTGCAAAATGCTATGTAGAATTATTTAGAGGCACCCCATTACTAGTACAAATCTTTATGATTTACTTTGGTGGGCCAAAACTATTAGGAGCTATTGTGAATGCCAATGGTGCACCAGAACCTATTGGGCCTTATTTAGCAGCTGTATTGGCATGTTCTATTAATTCTGGAGCCTATGTGTCAGAAATATTCCGTGCAGGGATTCAATCGATCAACAAAGGACAAATGGAAGCTGGTCGTTCGTTGGGATTAACGTGGTTCCAAACGATGCGTTATATTATTATGCCACAAGCTTTCAAGGCAATTATTCCACCACTTGGAAATGAATTTATTGCCATGTTGAAAGATACATCTCTGGTAGCAGTTATTGGGTTTGAGGAATTGACACGTCGTGGTCAATTAATTATTGCGCGTACCTATGGCTCTTTTGAAATATGGACTGCCGTAGCGGTGATATACTTAATTATGACATTAACCATTTCCCGACTCGTTGCATACTTAGAAAGGAAATATAATATTAAATGATTAAATTAATTGATGTACATAAATATTTCGGTGAATTACATGTACTGAAAGGTGTTAATACTGAAATCGATAAAGGTGAAGTAGTGGTTATCATTGGTCCCTCTGGATCAGGGAAAAGTACCGTGCTTCGTTGTATGAACTATTTAGAAGAGCCTACATCTGGGGATGTCATTGTAGATGGAATGAATTTGAATGTAAAAGAAAACATCAACAATGTACGCGCGGAAGTAGGTATGGTATTCCAGCGATTTAATTTATTCCCTCATATGACAGTGTTAGATAATATTACATTGGCACCACAAAAAATTAGAGGACTTTCCAAGGCAGATGCAGAAGCAATTGCCCATGATTTGTTGGGAAAAGTAGGACTTTCAGACAAAGCCGAGGCCTACCCAGAACAATTGTCTGGCGGTCAGCAACAACGCGTAGCTATTGCTCGTGCGTTAGCGATGAAACCTAAGGTGATGCTTTTTGATGAGCCAACCTCTGCGTTAGATCCAGAAATGGTTAGTGAAGTATTAGATGTTATGAAAGATCTTGCAAAAGAAGGTATGACAATGGTAGTTGTCACTCATGAAATGAGCTTTGCCAAAGAAGTAGCAACGCGAGTTTTATTTGTCGATGGTGGCGAGATTCTAGAAGAAGGCACTGCAGAAGAAGTGTTTGATACACCAAAACATGAGCGGACACAATCTTTCTTGTCTAAAGTGATTAGATAAAATAAATTTATATAGAGATAGATAACTCTCAAGCTAGTTTTTATACAAGGTATAACTGCTTGAGAGTTTTTTATTATGTAGATGGGTTTGTGTAAAATATACAGAATGTATAAAATGTTCATTTATAATAATTAAAAGAAGGTCTGCTTGAAAATAACTTGTTATGTATTCTGTAATCAATGGGTATTCGAATGGAGAAATAACAACGATATGAAAAATATTATAAAGATGTATACTTGATAATTGATAAATTTTAAAATTCATAAAAATAAAGTTTAAAGTGAATATAAATTGAAAAATATATTAAATAAAAAAACTTTTGAACGTCTAAAAAATACCTATATTATAAGTAAAATTAGCATAATTGAATAATAATGCTAATGAATTATATCGATATAGCAAATACTTGAAAATAAACTTAAATTTTGATTGACACCATACATTTATAGTGATAACATGAAAGCAAGATTTAGATAATCTAAATCACTTGCAGTATTAAAGGTAGGAGGAATTATCATGCTTGGGAAAGTAAAATGGTTCAGTGCAGAAAAAGGTTATGGCTTTATTGAAAGAGAAGATGGTAGCGATGTATTCGTACATTTTTCTGCAATCCAAGAAGATGGCTTTAAGTCCTTATCTGAAGGACAACAAGTAGAATTTGAAATTGTAGATGGTAACCGTGGTCTTCAAGCGGCTAACGTATATAAAGCATAATATCAAGAAAAGGCTTAGGATATTCCTAAGTCTTTTTTTGTTACTAGTGTTAACAAAAAATATATGATCTAATTAAAGGAGTTTTTCATCTTATGGCGAATACTATAAATACAACCATAATATATGAAATATAAGAAAGGGTGAGTACTATGAAATTATCGGTACGAGGAAAAAATCTTGAAGTAACAGTAGCGTTACGTGAATATATTGAAAAACGGTTGGAAAAGTTATCTCGTTATTTCGAAACACCAGTAACAGTTCAAGTGCTATTGTCCTTAGAAAAAGAAGAGCGCAAAGTAGAAGTAACTTGTTTTGTAGAAAGTGTAGTGTTGCGAGGCGTTGAAAGCAATCTTGATATGTATGCAGCCATCGACCTAGTAGTAGATAAAATTATTCGTCAAATACATAAACACAAAACGCGATTAGCAAAACGTTTCCGCAAGGAAACTGGATTCCATATAGATGTAGCACCTGTAGAACCAGTACAAGAAGAAAAAGAATTAGAAGTGGTAAAACGCAAACACTTTACAGTACGACCTATGAGTGTGGAAGAAGCTATTTTACAAATGAATTTATTGGAACATGATTTCTTTATGTTCTTCAATGATGATACTGAAACAATGAATGTAGTATATCGACGTCATGATGGTAAATATGGATTGTTAGAACCTGAAGTTGGTTAAGTGATTCCATACATTTGTGATTTTTTACCCGAAATATATAAAAAGGGCTGATATTAATAGATAATATCAGTTCTTTTTTTGACTATTACAGCCTAGTAGGCTATAATAATCTAGATACATAGTATTGAAAAGAAATTCGTTCCACTAATATAAGGAGTTGATATAGTTGTTTGGTTTTATACAAAAACTACTAGGAAATAAAAATGCTAAAGAAATTAAACGAATTCGATTGATCGTAGATGAAATTAACGAATTAGAACCGTCCATGTTAGCCTTAAGTGATACATCATTGAAAGCAAAAACAGAAGAGTTCAAAACAAGATTAGCAGAAGGTGAAACATTAGATGATATTTTGCCAGAAGCTTTTGCAGTTGTTCGTGAAGCTTCTAAACGTGTTTTGGGGATGCGTCATTTTGATGTACAAATGATTGGTGGCGTAGTGTTACATCGCGGTAATATTGCTGAAATGCGTACAGGTGAAGGTAAAACATTAGTAGCTACATTACCAGTGTACTTAAATGCATTATCAGGAAAAGGTGCTCATGTTGTTACTGTCAATGATTATTTAGCGCGTCGTGATAGCGAATGGATGGGTCGGCTGTATAATTTCTTGGGCTTATCAACGGGTCTTATTGTGGCTGGTTTAGATTATGACCAACGTAAACAAGCTTATGCTTCTGATATTACATATGGTACAAATAATGAATTTGGTTTTGACTATTTACGTGACAACATGGTAGTGCATGCTGACCAAATGGTACAACGACCTCTAAATTATGCAATTGTGGATGAAGTGGACTCTATTTTGATCGATGAAGCTCGTACACCGTTGATTATTTCTGGTCCAGGTGAACGCTCTACAGAACGTTACTATGAGTTAGCTAAGATTGTACCGCACCTTGTAAAAGATGAAGACTATACAATCGATGAAAAACAAAAAACAATTGCTCCTACAGAAGAGGGGATCACTAAAGTCGAAAAAATGTTACACATAGAAAACTTATATGACTCTTCTAACTTGGAATTAAATCATTTGCTGAGCGCTTCTCTTCGTGCCTATGCTATGATGGAGCGAGATAAAGATTATGTGGTGAAAGATGGCGAAGTTGTTATCGTCGATGAGTTCACTGGACGTCTTATGTTTGGTCGTCGTTATTCTGACGGATTGCATCAAGCTATTGAAGCAAAAGAAGGTTTAAAAGTAGAACGTGAAAGCCAAACATTGGCATCCATTACGTTCCAAAACTATTTCCGTATGTATGAAAAATTATCTGGCATGACTGGTACAGCGAAGACGGAAGAACAAGAGTTCAATAATATTTATGGATTGGAAGTATATGAAATTCCACCAAATAAAGTATTGGCTCGTATTGATATGCCAGATCTTATTTTCAAAACTAAAGCAGCAAAATATCGAGCTGTTGTACGCGATGTAGTAGAACGACATAAAACAGGACAGCCTATCTTGGTGGGAACTACATCGATTACACAATCTGAAATGCTTAGTGATATGCTGACAAAAGCGGGTATACCACATAACGTATTGAATGCAAAACATCATGAACAAGAAGCCGAGATTGTTGCCAATGCTGGTCAATATGGCATGGTAACTATTGCTACCAATATGGCGGGCCGTGGTACAGATATTTCCTTAGGAGAAGGAGTGGCTGAACTAGGTGGCTTGCATATTTTAGGTACAGAACGACATGAAAGTCGTCGTATCGATAATCAGCTTCGAGGCCGTTCCGGTCGTCAAGGAGATAACGGATCTTCTCAATTCTTCTTGTCCTTGGAAGATGATTTAATGCGTATTTTCGGAGCCGATAATATTGCTGGTATGATGGATAAATTAGGAATGGAAGAAGATGAACCAATTGAACATTCCTTAATTACGAAATCTATTGAACGAGCACAGAAAAAAGTAGAAAATCATAACTTTAATATTCGTAAGTATATCTTGGAATATGATGATGTTATGAATCAACAACGGGAAGTATTATACGAACAACGTCGCTTGATTTTGAATAATCAATCCTTGCGAGAAACAATTTTGCATATGGTAGATAACCTTATTATCAGTTCCATGAACCAATATGCAGATGAAAAATTATATCCAGAAGAATGGAATTATGAAGGCTTATTAAGACATTTAGAGATTTACTTCTTAGAGCCTGGTATGTTAACAGTAGAACAAATGGAAGAGTTTGGTCGAGCTGAATTACAAGAACATTTGATTGATATTGCTCATCGCGAGTATGAACAACGAGAAGCCATGATTGGTGAAGCAAATATGCGAGAATTAGAAAAAGCAATTATGCTAAAAGTCGTGGATAGCAAATGGATGGAACATTTAGATTCTATGGATATGTTAAAAGAAGGCATTGGTTTGCGTGCTTATGGACAAAAAAATCCATTAGTAGAGTACAAATTTGAAGCCTTTGACATGTTTGAACGTATGAAAGAAGCTATTACGGATGATACAATTATGTATTTATACCGAATCCAAATCAATGTGGAAACAATAGCAGAAGAAGAACCGGTTGATCATCTAGCTGATGCTAAGACCCACCATGAAGACGTGTTGGAACCACAAAACGTAGACTAGACTTTCATGGCCCACAGCGAGGTGATACCATCTCCTGTGTGGCCATTTTTATTGTACTATAGAAAGAGGTGAAAGAATTGTTAGAAGACTTAAAAGGTCCTATTGACAATTTAGAGGAGCGTATTTTTGGAATGAGGGATTCACTTTAACATCGCTCAAAAAGAAGAGCGTATCCTCACACTAGATATAAAAATGAGTGATCCAGAATTTTGGAATGATCCGGATTCTGCTCGTGATATTTCGCAAGAAGCAACACAGTTGAAAGATGCCGTAGAAGGCTATCAAAAGCTAGTCACAGACATTGAAGATGCGAAATTGATGTTAGAGATGGCTATAGAAGAGGAAGATGCTTCTATGGAGAGTGAACTGGAAACCATCGTAAAGCAATTGACCGAAGAAGTAGAGCGTCGTGAAGTATTGTTGTTACTAAGTGGTGAATATGATAAAAATAATGCCATTTTAACATTTCATGCTGGTGCAGGTGGTACAGAAGCACAAGACTGGTGCTCTATGCTGATTCGCATGTACTTGCGGTGGGCAGAGAAACAAGGATATAGTATTTCCCTTATGGATGAACAAGTAGGCGATGAAGCAGGCATTAAAAGTGCTACATTCCTGATCAAGGGTGAAAATGCTTTTGGCTACATGAAATCAGAAAAAGGGGTACATCGATTGGTTCGTATCTCTCCATTTGATTCAGCAGCGCGCCGACATACATCATTCTGTGCTGTAGATGTGATGCCTGAAATTGATGAAACTGTGGAGATTAATTTGGACATGAAGGACGTACAGGTAGATACGTACCGTGCCAGTGGTGCAGGTGGACAGCACATTAATAAAACAGACTCTGCTGTTCGTATGACTCATATTCCTACAGGTATCGTTGTGCAATGTCAAAGTGAGCGGTCTCAAATTCAGAATCGTGAGCAATGTTTAAAATTATTGAGAGCTAAGTTGTTTGAATTAGAACTTGAAAAACAAGCAGAATTAAAAGAACAACTAGGTGGTACATACCAAGCGATTGAGTGGGGCAGTCAAATTCGTTCCTATGTGTTCCACCCATATAATATGGTAAAAGACCATCGTACAAGCGTGGAAACAGGTAATGTACAAGCTGTCATGGATGGTAATTTAGATCAATTTATGGAAGGCTTTTTAAAGAAAGAAGCGAATTTATCAATATAATGGAGTGACAGTGAGAAATTTCTTTTTTAAAACAATTGTTGTATGTTTGGCCATTGTTGGTATCGTGATAGGCGGATCTTCATTGTTGTTACCAAGATTGGCTAGTGAACAGTTAGAATCACATTTGCAAGATACATTACATCCGGAAGGACAATCATTGCGAGTGGAATCATCTCCAGGAATTAAACTTGCCCTTGGTGATATTGACACGTTTAGAGGTGATTTAGATGGTGTTACTTTAGGTCAACTACGTGTACAGCGATTGCATTTTGATTTACGCCAAATGAAAGTATCACCTACCGACTTGTATATGAACCAAAGGTTACAGTTTACAAATCTAGGAAAAGGTCATATAGAAGCTGTGATTCATCAGGATGATTTGAAGCAGTTTATTGAACAACGCTTGTCTGATAAAAATGCTAACGCATTAACAATTGAAACAGTAGAAGTTACAAATCGAGGTGTGATTATGGAAGGTCACATCAATGTAGGTGGTTTTTTAAGCGGTAAATTAATCTTACAAGGTCAACTGGAGATTGAAGGGAATACCTTACAATTTGCTACAGAAAAGCTTTCAATCGGAGGCTCTAGTTTACATGGGTTATCTAATGGAGCTGTAAAATCAATTCCGGTGTATAATTTTAATGACTTTCCAATTCCAGTCGTTTTGGATCGGGTAGAAACGGGACGTGAAGAAATTCATGTGTATGTACATCCTGTCGAACCATAGGAGGAATAATGAAACCACATAAAAAACTATCCGTATATACATGGATTCTCCTTGCCTTCCTAGCGATTGGTATAGTGAGTGGACTTATATTAGTGCGTGAACGGCACCTAATAGAGGTAGAACAAGAACGAGTTGAGAACATCATTGATTATGATGGGTTGATTCGATCTAATTCGTATGAAAAACGGTCTTTCACGGATGCTGTGAAAGCGGCTAAAGAGTCTGGAATCACCGCATTGGCTATTTATGATAGAACGCTGCAGAAAGAAAAAGATGCAGGTCATATTCGTATCTATGATGTGAATGATTTAGAGCAAATGCAGATTGCAGGTGGACAGCCAGGGATGACCTATATAGGAGCTATCACTGGGAAAGAAGCATACTTTAAAGAAATACAAGAAGACTTGGTGCGTCGTTTAGGGGCGGATAAAGTTAATGTCATAGAAACATCTATAGGACCTATGATAGGATTAGCTGTACCAAGTGATTCTTTAAAAGATATGAATTTGGGAATTTCACGATTACAGGCACAAGAAGTATCTGATTTAGGTTTCCATGTTATCGTACGTCCTACTAATTACAAAGGTGTGACTGTGGAAGATGTGGATCATGTATTCCAACGTATTGATGGGATACAAGGTGTGACGGGAATGGTCTTTGTAGGTAAGGAAGCCTTAGGATACCCCCTTCATGCAGATCGTACATTAAAACAACTGGAACAACGTAATATTCCACTTGTGGGAATTGAAGCAATGAATCAGTTGCAATACTTTCCACAAGCAGGCTTTTTAGAGATGGCAAATGCTAACCATTATAAGGTGGGAAGACTATATTCTGTATCTAAAGAAGAAGTTAAGAAATTAACTCCAGGTGAGCTTATACAATGGTTTTATATTAGCGATATTGAACGGAACATTCGATATAATCTTTTCCCACTCTATGAACAAGGTGTTGATAATCGAACAGCTTTGGAAACCACTTTATTTGTCGCCAAGAGTGTGACGGAACGATTAAAGGAACGGGGCTTTACTATTGGAGAAGCTTCGATATATCCAGCATATACACCAAATACACTACTGCGCGTATTGACTATGATTGGAGTTATTAGCTTAGGTACGCTAACATTAGGGCAATTTATACGCTTGCGCAGATCCTATCTATTCAGTGTATTCGTCGTAGGAACTTTGCTATCAGTAGGGATCTACTTGATGACAACGGGCACAAAAATTGTTACAGCTTGGGCATTGGTTGCGGCCATTGCAGCACCTGTATTGGCGATGACGCTAGTGTTGGACTGTTGGTCAAAACGTAATCATGAAGGATTATCTCCCTGGAGAAGTACTATAGAAGCTATTGTATATCTACTAGTAGCGGCTACTATTGCTGCCATTGGTGGCATAAGCATTGCTGCATTATTGGGAAGTACACAGTTCTTTATGGAGTTTGCTTTATTCCATGGTGTAAAACTAACGTTTGTGGCACCTGTGATATTAACGGCTATTGCCTATTTACAGCGTTTTCCAATTTGGAAAGGTAGAACGATTTCTTCCGTTAGTGATGTAAAAACATTTATTACAGAGTTTGTTCAAATTGATATTAAAGTCTATAGTTTATTAATTGTTGGTGCTTTGGCTGTGGTAGCCTATGTCTTTGTAGGTCGTAGTGGTCATACAGCGGGTGTACCAGTGCCATCTTGGGAACTTGCATTGCGACGTTTCTTAGAAAACACTATGTATGCTCGACCGCGTGAAAAAGAGTTTTTAATTGGCCATCCAGCATTTATGTTGGCAGCCTATGCTGTAGGAAAACGCATTCCTATGGTCTTGCACTTTGTCTTATCTGTGGCTGCAGTGATTGGTATTGCTTCCATGGTAGAAACATTCTGCCATTTACGAACTCCTGTCTATATGTCAATTGCACGTGGATATGATGGAATCTTATTGGGTATTACTATAGGTGTGCTAGCCATTATTGCATTCCGCTTTTTAGGTTATGGTATTCGATGGTATCATTCCAGAGGTGATCATCATGTGTAAGATACTCATTTCCGGCTATTATGGATTCGGTAATGCCGGAGATGAAGCGTTATTAAGTGCTATCTTACAAGCATTATTGGAATTAGAACCACAAGCTGAGATTACCGTAATCTCTGGAAACCCAGTAGAAACTATGAATACTCATAAAGTGAAAGCCATTGGCCGCTTCGATATGTGGAAGATATACCAAGCTGTGTATTCTTGCGACATGCTCATCAGTGGTGGTGGGAGCTTGTTACAAGATGTAACGAGCACTCGGAGTCTTTACTACTATTTAAGTATTATTAGCTTAGCCAATATATTGGGAAAACGAGTGATGATTTATGCACAAGGTATTGGACCTCTGCGAAAATCGTTGGCTCGTGCTACAGTTGGACGTGTGCTGAATCAAGTGTCTATGATTACTGTACGTGACTATGCATCGAAAGAAGAGTTGATTTCACTAGGTCTTCATAATGTACCGATTACTGTAACGGCTGATGCGGTGCTAGGAATGCATCCAGTGGATACCACGTCAGGTCGTGAAATATTAGCGGCCTATGGTG
Organism: Veillonella sp. CHU740; assembly: GCF_003992055.1. Lineage (GTDB taxonomy): Bacteria > Bacillota > Negativicutes > Veillonellales > Veillonellaceae > F0422. The sequence goes on along the minus strand of NZ_RQVD01000011.1, from coordinate 18,327 downwards.
TCGACTTTGACCGACCTATTGTGGGGGTATCTGTACGTGCTTGGAAAGATTGCACAGAGTATCAAACTATATTGGCTGAGGCTCTTGATAAAATTCAGATAGCCAAGGATGCCCAAATTGTATTCATTCCGATGCAACATAGAGAGGACACGATAGAGGCTGAAGCCATTGCCAAACGTATGACAGTTACTTCAATAGTTTTGGCTGATTCCTATACTACGACAGAGTTATTGTCGTTGAGTAGTTGTGTGGATGTCATGATAGGTGTACGACTCCATGCATTAGTATTTAGTGCGTTAATGGAAACACCTTGTTTAGGGATCTCTTATGACCCTAAAATTTTAAACTTTCTTCATATGATTGGTGAAGACCCAATAGGTGATTTACATACATTAGAAGTAGAACCTATTGTGGCGCGTACAGTGGAAGCTTTGGATCGAAAAACTTTCACAGAAACTGTATTAGAAAATATCCATGAATTACGAAGAACTGCCTTAGAGAATGCCCGCATTGCCATTGGCATGCTGCATGATAAATAATTTACCTTAAAATTGTGTATAACACGGGAGGGTATAGTATGTTAACACTTGAACAAAAACAATTGATACAAGAAAAAGCAAAAGCGATTCGTGTGAACATCGTGAAAGCTGTAACAGCAGCAAAATCTGGTCATCCAGGTGGATCCTTATCCATTGCTGATGTGATGAGTCTGTTATACTTTCAAGAGATGAATGTGAATCCTAATGAGCCAAAAGATCCAAATCGTGATCGTTTTGTCTTATCGAAAGGACATGCTGCACCAGCTTTGTATGCAACATTGGCGGTAAAAGGATTTTTTCCAACAGAAGAATTATTAAACTTGCGTAAAATTGACCATATTTTACAAGGTCATCCAGATATGAAATATACTCCAGGTGTAGATATGTCTACAGGTTCTTTGGGACAAGGGATTTCTGCAGCTTGTGGTATGGCACTAGCAGGAAAAATTGATGGAGCATCGTACCGTGTATATTCCGTTTTGGGAGATGGAGAAATAGAAGAAGGTCAAGTATGGGAAGCAGCTATGTTTGCAGCTCATTACAAATTGTCTAACTTAACGGCATTCGTAGATTTTAATGGATTGCAAATCGATGGAGACATTACGAAAGTTATGAGTCCATTGCCAATTGATGAAAAGTTCAAAGCCTTCGGTTGGCATGTCATTGTTGTAGATGGACATGATGTAGAGGCATTGCATGCGGCTATTACAGAAGCAAAAGCAACGACAGATAAACCAACTATGGTGATTATGAATACTATAAAAGGCAAAGGTGTACAAGCTATGGAAGGCCAAGCAGGTTGGCATGGCAAAGCACCATCACAAGAAGAATGTGATCAATTTGTTGCTGAATTGTTGGAGGTGTAATCATGGGAAAAGCGACTCGTGAAGCATATGGTACAGCGTTAGTTAAAGTAGGCGCTACGAACAAAGATGTTGTTGTATTAGATGCAGATTTATCAAAATCTACAAAAACTGATGAATTTAAAAAAGTATACCCTGAGCGATTCTTCAATGTAGGGATTGCAGAGCAAAATTTAATTTCTGTGGGTGCTGGCTTAGCGGCAGCAGGAAAAGTTCCTTTCGTATCTTCCTTTGCTATGTTTGCTACAGGGCGTGCTTTTGAACAAGTGCGTAATGCTGTATGCTACCCTAAATTAAATGTAAAGGTATGTGCAACTCATGCTGGCATTACAGTGGGTGAAGACGGTGCGACCCATCAAAGTTTAGAAGATATTTCTTGTATGCGTACAGTGCCTAATATGACGGTAGTAGTACCGGCTGATGCCGCAGAAACAGAAGCAGTTATTACATGGGCAGCTGAGTATAAAGGTCCTGTATATGTACGATTAGGCCGTGCTAGTGTAGAGGATGTAACGCCAGAAGGATACACGTTTGTACCAGGTAAGTCACAGCAATTACGGGACGGTAAGGAAGCTACCATCATTGCATGTGGTGCCTTAGTAGGACCAGCTGTGGAAGCAGCGCAGCAATTAGAAACAGAAGGTATTTCTGTGCGAGTTATCAATATGGCTTCTATTAAACCAATTGATACACATGCAATTGTAGCAGCAGCGAAAGAAACGGGATTGATTATTACAGCTGAAGAACATAATATTATCGGTGGCTTAGGCAGTGCTGTGGCAGAAGTGGTAGTAAAAGAAGCTCCAGTACCTATGGAATTTGTAGGTGTAAAGGATACATTTGGTGAATCTGGTACACCAAAAGAGTTGATGGCTAAATATGGCTTAACAGCTGCTGACATTGTGGCTGCTACAAAACGCGGTATAGCAAGAAAATAGAAGGGAAGGATAAAATGATTGAATTTAGAAATGTCCATAAAGTCTATGATAATGGTTCAGTCGCTTTAGAGGACGTATCCATTCATATTGAAAAAGGAGAATTTGTACTAGTTTGTGGACACTCTGGTGCAGGTAAATCCACATTTATTAAACTTCTTTCACATGAGGTAAAACCTGATTCTGGAACGGTTTTTGTAAATGATGTAGATGTAACGCGTATCAAGTCGGGCAAAGTACCATATTTGCGTAGAAAACTAGGTATTGTTTTCCAAGATTTCCGCTTATTGCCATCTAAAACAGTATTTGAAAATGTTGCATTTGCCTTGGAAGTTATTGAAGAAAAACCAAAAGTTATTAAAGATAAAGTGTTGAATGTTCTTGATTTAGTTGGACTTAGTGATAAAGCTAACGATTTACCACAAGATCTAAGTGGTGGTGAGCAACAACGTGTCGCTATTGCTAGAGCTATTGTCAACAAACCATTAGTACTCATTGCGGATGAGCCTACAGGAAACTTGGATCCTCAAACGAGTCGTGATATTTCTGACTTATTCAAAGCGATTAATAATTCTGGCACAACGGTTGTCATGGTGACTCATGATATGGATATGGTGTCATATTTGAATAAACGCGTCATTGCCTTAGAAAATGGCCGTGTAGTGAGTGATCAAATGAGAGGTGCCGAATTCCATGAAAATTAGAACATTTATCTATTTTATAAAAGAAGCCATTAAGTCTATGCGACGTAATGGATTGATGTCATTGGCATCTATTTCCACAGTGGCATTGTCATTGTTTATTTTAGGTGTATTTGCTTGTGGGGTAGTGAATTTAAATAATTTAGCATCCCATTTAGAAAGCCAAGTACAAATTAGTATCTATTTGAAAGATAATTTAACAACACCACAAGTGATGGAATTAGGCAAAAAGCTAAAAGCTTTGCCAGACTTAAAGGAAATTGAATTTGTTACCAAAGATGAAGCGATGAAACGCTTTAAAGAACGTTTGGGAGAACAACAACAATTAGTGGACTCTCTAGATGGACATAATCCACTACCTACATCATATGTGTTGACGTTCAATACTCCAGATCAAGTTAAATCTACAGCAGAATTAGTTTCTAAATATCCTGAAGTAGAGAGTGCCCATTATGGACAAGATGTAATTGAGCAAATTTTTGAAGTGACAAAGATTATTCGTATCGGTGGAATTATCTTGATTGGCTTCTTAGCGGGTGCAACATTATTTATTATTTCCAATACAATTCGTTTGACTGTGTTCGCGCGTCGTAAAGAAATTGGAATCATGAAATATGTGGGTGCTACGAATGGATTTATCCGTTGGCCATTCTTATTAGAAGGTATGTTCTTAGGTGCTATTGGTGGTATCATTGCAGGCCTTGCTACATGGCAGTTCTATCAATATGTGACGGCTCAAGTAGTTGCTAACTTTGCATTTATGCCATTGGTACCATTAATGCCATTTATTTATCAGCTATCTGGTGGATTAGTAGGTGTTGGTATTATTGTGGGTGCTATCGGTAGTACTATTTCGTTAAAACAATATATGAAAGTGTAGGAACTCATGGATAGAAAAACAGTTAAACTAGTGGCTGGTTTACTATGCGGTTCTCTTATGATGGCTACACCGTATTGGTATCATGCAGAAGACGAAGACTTAACGAATCAATTGTCAAATATTCAACAACAGATGACAGATGAAGCGAATAAAAAGTCGGAAGCAGAAAAAACCATTGGTACCGTATATGAACAGTTACATGCTATACAAATTGAATTAGATACAGCCACAGCTGAATTAAAGCAAGTTCAAGCTGACCGTATTAAATTGGACCAAGAGATCACAAAAACGGAAGCAGAATTAAAAGCGGCGCAAGATAAACTTCAAGCTCGAGAAAAAGTATTCTATAAACGAGTGCGTGATATTTATATTAATGGTCGACTTAGTTATCTAGATGTGGTGATTGGTTCTAAAGACTTTAGTGATTTTGCAAATCGTATGGAGATGTTAAAACGCATTCTTCATTCCGATACAGAATTAATTAATACAATTAAGGTAGAGCGAGAAGAAATTGCTAGTAAAAAAGCAAAGCTTGAAGAAGATCGTGCCAAAGTATTGGAACTTGAAAAAGTAAAACAAGAAAAAGAAGATCTTATTAATAAGAAAAAAGCAGAACGTCAAGCTGTATTAGAAAAAGCTATGAATGACCGTGACACAGCTGAACGGGCGTATAATGAATTAATGGCTTCCTCTGCAAGTATTACAGCGATGTTACAACAACGTGCGGCAGAACGTGCAGCAGCGGCAAATGCAGCTGGTAGTTCTGGCGGTGGTGGCGGCTCATCAGAAGCTACTACATGGGTACAAGGTACTGGTCAATTGGCTGCACCAGTTAATGCTCCAATTACCTCTGATTTTGGTTGGCGTATTCATCCAATCTATGGTACAAGTCGTTTACATGCGGGTACTGACTTCGGTGTTGACGAAGGTACACCAGTACATGCCGCTGATGGTGGTGTTGTAGCTGAAGCAGGTTGGATCAGTGGGTATGGGTACACCGTTATCATTGACCATGGTAATGGTATGTCTACCTTATATGCTCATAATAGTGAAGTCGCAGTCAGTGCGGGTCAAACTGTTTCTAAAGGTCAAGTAGTATCCTACTCGGGTAATACAGGTGGATCTACTGGTCCGCATCTTCATTTTGAAGTGCGTATCAATGGTGAGCCTCATGATCCAATGGGATACTTATAGAGGATACTATGACAGAACAAGATAAAAAATCATCTTGGAACGATGTAAATGAATATACGGGGGCACCTATGCCTCCGTATCCTCATACTAATGAGGGAATGGGACTAGCAAACAAGGTATCACAATGGAGTAAGGTAAAGCTTATTGCACTTGGTGTTGTTATAGCAATTGCGTCTTCACTCATGGTTCTAACAGCTTTTTTCTGGTATATTTCAGGATCTCCCTTAGGATTTGCAAAATTTTCCTATACATACTTTTTAACTACACGAATGGCTATGGATGAGCCACCTAAGGAAGAACTCTTTTTAGGCATGTTAAAAGGGTTAGTAAAAGGTACGAATGATAAGCATACCTCCTATTTGGATCAAGAAGAAATGAAAGAATTGGAGATGCATACTTCTTCTACCTATAGTGGAATTGGTCTACTTCTAGATGTATCGGAAGAGAACAAGCTCAAAGTTGGGGCTACGATGGAAGGCCAACCAGCGGAGGCTGCTGGGTTGCAAAAGGGTGATGAAATCATTGCCATCGACGGAGTGCCAGTCTCAGAGATTAAACGAGAAGAGGCAGCAACGCATATTCGAGGTGAGGCTGGTACATTTGTGGTGCTTCGTATTGTACGTGACGGTGAAACTCAAGATGTTAAGATTGAGCGAAAAACGATTGTTATGCCTACTGTTAAAAGTCGTATGGTAGAACCAGGTGTTGGGTATATTCGCATATCTCAGTTTGCAGAAAAAACAGTAGGAGAGTTTCAAACTGCCTACGAAGAGTTACTTTCACAAGGAATGGAACGGTTAATTCTTGATCTCAGAGATAACCCAGGTGGTTTATTAACAACGGCACAAGGGATCGGTCAATATGTGGTTCCTAAGGGGCCAATTGTGACAGTAAAAACACGACATAGTACGCAAAAAATGTATATGTCTGATGGAGAGCACAAGCAGTTACCGTTAGTTGTGCTGATTAATGGCAATTCTGCGAGCGCTTCTGAAATTATTGCTGGTGCTGTACAAGATACCAAATCAGGTACTATTGTTGGTACTAAGAGTTATGGAAAAGGTACAGTACAAAGTGTTATACAAGGTTTAAATGGAGAAGGTTTAAAGATTACTATTGCTCGCTATCACACACCAAATGATAGAGTGATTGATGGTATTGGTATTGAACCAGACGAATTAGTAGAGCCGTCCAAAGTAAATCCAAAACAAGATGTGCAATTGGATCGAGCTTTAGAAATTGTAAAAACTCTATGATATAGCGGCTTCGGCCGCTCTATCTATAGGGCTAGAGGATAAAAATATGTTTATAGATCGTGCCCGTATATTAGTGAAAGCGGGAGATGGCGGTAACGGTATGAGTAGTTTCCGTCGAGAAAAATATGTACCACAAGGGGGACCGAATGGTGGCGATGGCGGCAAAGGTGCTGACATCATTTTAAAAGCTGACAGAAATATCAATACACTTGTTGATTTTAGATATAAACGTCAATTCAAAGGCGATACTGGTGGTGCTGGACAAAGTGCCAACAAGCATGGCCGTGGCGCTGAAAATTTAATTGTCTCTGTTCCTTTGGGAACAACGGTAACAGATGAAGAATCTGGTAAATTAATGGCGGACTTAGTGGAAGATGGACAAACCTACATGGTTGCCAAAGGTGGTCGAGGTGGCCGTGGTAACGCTCGGTTCCAAAACAGTGCCAATCGTGTACCAACTTTTGCTGAAAAAGGAGAGCCAGGTGAAGAACGTTGGTTAAACCTTGAATTAAAAGTGTTAGCTGATGTGGGATTATTGGGGTACCCAAGCGTGGGTAAATCTTCTATCATCCGCAAAGTGTCTTCTGCAAAACCAGAAGTGGCTGCGTACCACTTTACTACCTTAACTCCAGTATTAGGGGTCGTATCTGTAGCACCAGGTAAAAGCTTCGTTATGGCAGATATTCCAGGCTTGATTGAAGGGGCTAGTGAAGGCATTGGCTTAGGACATTCCTTCTTGCGCCATGTAGAACGTAGTAATATTCTGCTACACGTGTTGGATGTATCTGGATTAGAAGGTCGTGACCCTATCGAAGATTTCCATAAAATTAACGAAGAATTAGCCAAATATAGCGAAAAATTAAGTAAGAAAAAACAATTAATTGTATTGAACAAAACGGACTTGTTACAAGATGAAGAAACATTGCCAAGAGTGACAAAATACTTCGCTGATCAAGACTACGAAGTATTTGCGGTGAATGCATTGACTGGAGAAGGCTTGCCTGCATTAGTAGAACGTGCGTGGTACTATGTGGAAAATTATGTACCAGAGCCAGAAGTAGTGGATGACACTGTATACTATGAAGCAAAACCTGATACAGACTTTGTCATCACTCGAGGTGACGATGCATCCTACATTATTAGTGGCTCCCGTATTGAAAAATTGGTGGCTATGACAAATCTTGATGATGAGCAAGCTCTACGAAGATTCCAAAAAATTTGGCGATACATGGATTTAGATGCGGAATTGAAAAAACGTGGCATCCAAGATGGTGATGAAGTAGTCATCGGTGAACAGCGATTTACATTCCATGATTAGGAGATAGAATGACAGGAAAACAAAAACGATATTTGCGTGCTTTGGCCAGCACTATGCCAGCAGTGGTTATGATTGGTAAAGGAGGATTGGAAAATCCAGTTATCGACAGTGCAAGAGCAGCCATTACAAAGCGTGAATTAATTAAAGTGAAAGTATTAAATAACTGCTTAGAAGACCCAAAAGAAATTTTACCAGACTTAGCAGATATGTTAGGCGCAGAATTAGTACAAATTATTGGACATAATGGTGTGTTGTACAAAAAAGCAAAAGATCCAAAAATTGAGTTGCCAAGATAATCTATTTAGATGAGGTGAAGCGATGAGAGAAGAGCTACGACAGGCGAAGCGTGTGATTGTCAAAGTAGGGACAAGTTCACTAACGCATGCAAATGGACGAATTAATATTGATAAAATGGAAGTATTAGTCCGCCAAATTTGTAATTTAGCCAATGCAGGGAAAGAAATGATTTTAGTTTCTTCTGGGGCTACTGCCGCCGGTCTTCCCTCATTGGGATTTACATCTAGGCCTGATGATATTGCCTTGAAACAAGCAGCTGCTTCTGTGGGACAAGGGATTTTACTACATATGTATGAAAAACTATTTGCTGAGTATGGACATACAGTAGGACAAATTTTGGTAACACGGGAAGATACGGTGAAACGCAGTCATTATCTAAATTTAAGGAATACATTGACGGCCCTTATTGGGTTAGGTGTAATTCCTATTATTAATGAAAATGATGTGGTGGCTATTGATGAATTTAAAATTGGTGATAATGATACATTATCTGCTAACATTGCCAGCATTATTGATGCAGATGCATTAATTATTTTATCTGATATCGAAGGGCTATATACGGCTAATCCATCTACGGATCCAAATGCTACATTAATCCACGAAGTAGAGGCATTAACACCCTATATTTATGAAATTTCAGGTGGTGCTGGGTCCTCTTTAGGTACAGGTGGTATGTATACGAAGATACAAGCTGCTCATATTGCGACAAATTCTGGTGTTCATATGGTGATTGCCTCTGGGGATCATTCAGATAGCATTAAAGCCATTATGAATGGAGAAGAACGAGGCACGCACTTCTGGCCTCATCGTGATGTACCACAAATTAAAAAGCGGTGGATGGCATTTGGCACACGTTTGCAAGGTACCATTCATGTAGATAAGGGATGCCGCGATGCATTACTCACTAATGGATCTAGCGTGTTGCCAGTAGGTATTCTATCTTGTGAAGGACAATTTGAAGAAGGGGATACGATTTCGATTGTTCACGATAGGGAAGAAATTGCTCGTGGTATTGTAAATTTTAATCTTTCTGATTTATTAAAGATTAAAGGACGTAAATCACAGGATATCCCTACTATATTAGGCGTTCGTGATACCTATCATGTAGTGGTACATCGAGATAACTTAGTTGTCTTACGACAGGAGTAAATTATGAATCCATATACTGCATATTTTGAAAGTTTAGGCAAAGCAGCACGGTCGGCTTCTATGGCAGGACAAGTGTTAAGTTCAGAAGATAAAAATTGTATCTTAGAACAAATTGCTTGTGATTTAGAAACGGCAATCCCAACTATTTTGGAAGCGAATACTATGGATTGTTCTCAAGCTAAAGAGAATGGAGTTCCATCTGTGATGATGGATCGTCTTCGTTTGACGAAGGAACGCATCGAAGGAATTTGTGAAGGAGTTCGTCAGGTAGCTACCTTACGAGATCCAATTGGTACTGTGTTAGAAACTCGAACTTTAGACAATGGATTGCGTATAGAAAAGCGCCAAATCCCTATTGGTGTCATTGGCATGATTTATGAAGCACGCCCCAATGTGACAGTGGATGCAGCTGCCTTAGCTATAAAGACAGGCAATGCCATCATTCTTCGTGGTGGTAAAGAAGCATACCACACAAGTGAAGCGATGGTAGGCATTATGCAAGGTTCCTTAGAACGCTGTGGGGCGCCTAAAGAGCTGGTTCAATTAGTGTCTATTCTTGAGCGAGAAGCTGTAGGTGAATTCTTAGCACAACGTAAATGGATTGATGTAATGATTCCACGTGGTGGAGCAGGATTGATTCAATTTGTAGTGAACAACAGCAAAATTCCTGTTATAGAAACAGGTAGTGGTGTTGTTCATGGCTATGTAGATGCTTCTGCTGATGAATCAATGGCTCTAAAAGTGCTAGAAAATGCAAAATTATCAAGACCATCTGTATGTAATGCGATGGAAACAATTCTATTACATGAAGCGAGATTCCAAGATTTAGGACCTAAGATTGTATCTATGTTAGAAGAAAAAGGCGTTACCATATATGGAGATACAAAAGTGCAAAGTTTGTCTTCGCGAGTGAAGACAGCCACAGAAGATAACTGGTCTACAGAATATAATGACTATATTGTGAACTTCAAAGTAGTATCTTCCATTGATGATGCTATTGCTCATATTAATACATTTGGTACAAAACACTCTGAAATGATTATTACAGAAAAACCAATAGAGGCAGAGAGATTTATGAACTTAGTGGATGCTTCTACAGTCTATGTGAATGCATCTACTCGATTTACAGATGGATTCGAATTTGGCTTAGGAGCTGAAATTGGCATTAGTACACAAAAACTGCATGCTCGTGGACCAATGGGGTTAGATGCCTTAACAAGCTATAAATATTTTGTCTATGGCTATGGGCAGGTACGATGAAACTAGTGCATATAAAAGCATACTTTCAGTATATGAAATCGCCTAAAGGGGCTTATGAATGGAAGTACTATGGCCTTGTATTAGCTATAATTTTCATGGTATCTCTAGTGTGTGTAGGGGCGTGGTTACATGGTAGATAAGAAAAAGAGAATCGGCATTTTGGGGGGCACCTTTAATCCTATTCATTTAGGACATTTGATGATTGCAGAAATGGCGTTAGAAGCATTTGGTTTAAATAGAGTTATTTTTGTGCCAGCAAAAGAACCTCCGCATAAAGAGACTGATGTAATTGATGCAAAGCATCGATTGGACATGGTACAAGTAGCAGTATTGGATAATCCTAATTTTGTGGTATCTGATGTGGAGATGAAACGTGACGGTAAGTCCTATACTATTGATACACTGCGTTATTTTCGTGAGGTATATGGAGAGAATACGGAATTTTTCTTTATTGCTGGTACTGATACAATACAGAGCTTACCCTCTTGGAAATATATTGAAGACCTATTGGATATATGCGAGTTTATTGGTGCTATTCGGCCTGGTGCTACTGATGATATAGGTGAGACTATTGAATGGTTTGGTCAACGGGGCAGTCGAATTCATATCTTAGAAGTACCTGAAATGAAATTATCGGCTACAGATCTTCGCTATCGTTTGCGACATGGATTATCCACAAGATATATGCTACCACGATTGGTATATCAATATATTAAGGAGCATAAGATGTATGGTGTATAAATTTGGCTCTCTGTAGTATATGCCCTAGTGGTAGTTAATAGTGGTACATATGTATTTAGATCATGAAGTTAATGCAAAGCTTTAGGTAAATAGAAAGGTATAGATTTGTGATACAAACTATAACAATAGAAAAAGCAACAGAACATGTAAAAGGAAAATTGTCACCTAAACGTTTTACACATACATTAGGTGTAGTGGAAATGGCGAAAAAGTTAGCAAGAACGTATCATGTCGATGAAACACAAGCGCACATGGCTGCATTATTACATGATGTGATGAAAGAATCACCATTACAGGAGATGCAAGACATGGTGAAAGAGGGGCATATAGAAGTAGACCAGGAGATGTTGAACAATGGAGCACTCTTACATGGTCCAGCAGGAGCTGCCTATGCAAAGTTACGTCTTCAGATCGTGGATGTAGATATTTGTGAAGCCATTCGTGTACATACATTAGGTAGCACGTCTATGAGCATCTTAGATAAGATTATATTTTTAGCTGACTACATTGAGCCTAACCGTAATTTTCCTGGTGTAGACGAATTGAGACAGTTGGCATTTATAGATTTAAATCGAGCAGTTATATCAGCCTATGATGGGACAATTCGACACTTGCTAGATCTTGGTCTTACTATACATTTAGATACAATTCGAGGTAGAAATAGTGTACTACTAGAAAGGTCGGAATTATAAATGAAAGAACAAAGACGACGCAAGGTGCGACCAAAGCGCAAATCAATGCGTTGGGGGCGTATACTTACTGCTCTAGTAGTAGCAATCGCTTTGGTAGGAGCGCTAATCATCGGTATACGAAGTCTACTAGGAGTTGCTAGTTCAACAGATACAAGTAATAATGAAATACAAAATTTACCGGCTGTTAATGCTACGGCCTCTGTAGATTTGAACTCAATTAAAACTTCCTATATGCTTATTGTTGGTGTAGACTCCAGTCAACCGCAACAAGCAGATGCTATCTACTTGGTAGCTTTTAATATGGATGCAAAGACAATGCAGATTATTGGGATTCCTAGTAATAGCAAAATTATAAACCGTCATAATGATGAACCTCAACAGATTAACACTATGTATACGCAGGGAGGATTAGAGTTAACAAAAGCAGTGGTAGAGGATATGTTTCATATCACGATTCCCTACTATGCAGTAGTAGATCGTAATAGCTTTCATTCGATGCTAGATATATTTGGGACGCCTAGCTTGTATGTAGAAAAATCTATGGTTCATCGTGATGATACAACGGGGCAAATTGACATCAATATTCACCAAGGATATCAAGATTTGACCAGTGAAACAGCCTATGGTTATATGCGCTATTTAGATGATGGTACTAATACCTTAACTAGAACAATGCATCAGGAACGATTGCTAAAGGCTATTTTTGAGCGAGAAAGAAATCATGTTAGTCTAGGAACAGCTTTCCGTGTGTGGCGACAATGGAGCCATATGAGTACTAACGTAAGCACTTGGGATGGGATTCGATTGTTAACTAAAGTAGTAGATTTCCCAAAAGAAAAAGTTCGTTGGTATATTCTGCCAGGATCACCGGAGACTATTAAAGGGGTTGACTATTGGAATGTAGATCCTATCGAGTTACAACAATTGGTAGGAATCACAGTAGGAGATATCCCTATTGATGGAGAGGTGACACCTGTTATAGGAGAGTCACCGAAACATGATGATAAGAATGTACATGATGATAAAAATGCACAAGATGATATACAACGGAAAAATGAAGATGGTGTGACTACAGAGCCAGGAAGTCCCACAAGTAGATAAGGAGTTAGAATGAAAAAGAAGCAAGAAATTTTAGAGGTAGTAAAAGTTTTAGCCCAAGCAGGATACGATAAAAAAGGTGAAGATATTTCCATTATGGATATGGAAGGACTAACCATGCTAGGAGATTACTTTTTAGTGGTATCTGCCAATAATATCAAACATTCCCAAAGTGTAGCAGATGCTATTGAAGATGCAGGAGCAGAACAGGGCATGACTGTATTACATCGCGAAGGTTATCGTGAGGGAGATTGGATTCTTCTTGATTTTGGGGATATCATCTGCCATGTATTTTCAGGAGAATATCGTCACTTCTATGGATTAGAAGAATTATGGAAGGATGCACCGAGAGAATCCTTTGAAGGAGTCTAATATGGCAACAAGCTTATCAGAAAATACAATTGCAACCTTAAAAGTACTTCGACAAAGTGAGCAAGGATCTTTTTTAGATGGACAAACGGGAAATACGAATGATGATATTCTATTGCATAAAGATCAACAAACTAGTGAAGTAGTAATAGGTGAGGAAGTTACAGTATTTCTATATAAAGATCCAAAGGGCCGCTTAACTGCGAGTATGCGTTTGCCAGCTATGAAAGAAGGACAAATTGGATATGTAGAGGTCATTAATACAACAAACTTTGGTTGCTTCGTAGAAGTGGGAACAGAACGTGGGATTTTTATGCCCCATGCAGAAATGCGTGGCCGGCCACAAAATGGTGAACGAGTTTGGGTACGACTATATAGTGATAAATCGGGACGTTTAGCTGTGTCTATGGATGTGGATGACGCAATGCGCCGAGCTTCTAAACCGGCTACAGAGGCGAAAATTGGTAATTCCGTGAAAGGTGCCATTTATAATATGACATCAGAAGGGGCATTTTTAATTACACCAGAACGTTGGATTGCTTTTATGCATCGTAGTGAAATGACAAGAAGTTTGAAGGTGGGCGAAATGGTCGAAGGCCGAATTACTTTTAAACGTGACGATGGACGTATCAATATTTCAATGCGCCCTGTCAAAGAAGAGGCGTTGGCTACGGATGGAGCCTACATCATGACCTATTTAGGTGGCCGACATGGTCGTATGCCGTATGGTGATACTACGTCAGCTCCGATTATTAAAGATAAATTTAACATCAGTAAGGCTGCTTTTAAACGGGCTCTAGGACATCTGATGAAAGCTGGATTGATTGTGCAAGAAGATGGTTGGACTGTATTGACTGATAAAGGAAAAGCCATCGTAGCAGAGGCAGAGCATGTTACATCTGATGCAGCTGAATAAGGAGGCTACATGATGAAAATTGTAGTAGTAGGAGCTGGTAAAGTAGGATATTCCCTCGCACAGCGTTTAGTACAAGATGAACATGATGTATACTTGATTGAAAAAAGCCCAGAGCGTATTAAAAATCTGGAAAATAATCTCGATGTGAATCTAGTGCAAGGAAATGGTAGTAGCATCTCTTTGTTGCAAGAAATCGGTGTTGAAGATATTGGGATGTTAATTGCAGTCACTGATTCAGATGAAGTCAACATATTAGCTTGTATGATAGGAAAAGCAGCGGGGATTCCTAAAACGATTGCTCGCGTACGGGATAATGAATATGAAAGTAATATCAATGCATCTATTAGAGAAAGACTTGGTATCGACTTATTTATCAATCCTGAAATGGTAACGGCCCGTGAGATTTATAAAATCTTAAAGACACCGGCAGCTCTTGATGTGGAAGATTTTGCCAGCGGTGCTGTGCGATTAGCAGAATTTAAAATCAGAAATAATCTAGATATTACAGGTATTCCCTTGTATTCTTTAACATTGCCTTCCAACGTTCTTGTTGTAGGTATCATGCGTGGTGGAGAAATGATTATTCCTCATGGTAAAAGTACGTTAGAATATAGAGATAACGTGTTTTTTCTTGGTGCTAAGGACAGCATTGGAGAAGTGGAGGAATGGTTACATGAAACGAGCCGACCAACACAACGAGTGGTTATTATTGGAGCAGGTCTGATTGGTCGAAACTTGACACTTCTGTTAGAAAAAGATGGCTATGATGTGAAGGTTATTGACAAAAATTTAGATCGTTGTGAGCAATTAGCAGCGCAAGTCGATCGATCCATTGTCATTCATGGTGACGGTACAGATATTGACTTATTGGAAGCAGAAGAAATCAGCGATAATGATGTGATTATTTGTTTGACAGATGATGATAAATTAAACCTCTTGGTAGCGTTGTTGGCGAAGCATTTAGGTGTTCCTAAAGCCTTTGTACGCGTAGGAAGATTAGAATATATTACCTTGATGGAACAAGTTGGTATTGATGTAGCGTTTTCACCTCGCCTATTAACATCTGGTCAAATTCTAAGGTTGATTCGGGAAGGGGAAAATTTAATTAATATATCTACCTTTGAAGGTTCTAAGGCAGAGGCTGTGGAGATTGAAATTACTGCGACTTCCTCTTTGATGAATCAGTATTTGAAAGATTTAAAGTTCCCTGGAAAGTCTTTGGTAGGAGCAGTAGTACGAGGCAATCATACCATCGTACCTAAAGGGGATACCCTGCTACTGGAAGGGGATCATATAGTTATCTTTACATTACCAGAACATGTAAATGCTTTACTTTCCTATGTAAGTGATTAAGGAATTAGGAAGAAGAAAGGAGACTGACTATGCGCATTCAAACTATTATGCGTGTTGTAGGCCAAGTTTTATTTGTTTTAGCTGCATTCATCTTAATTCCTTTTTTCTTTGGTCTTTTAGATGAAAGGGTTCCATATTATTCTTTCCCTGTCACTTCTTTGATGACTGGAGTATTAGGTTTACTATTATATCGATTTGGTACGAAATCGAATACCTATAGTTTGCGCGATGGATTTTTAGTAGTTAGTTCCACATGGATATTAGCATCAATTTTTGCGGCCTTGCCATACTATTTGAGTGGTATCTTTGATAGTTATATTGAAGCTTTATTTGAATCAGTGTCAGGTATTACCACTACCGGTGGAACTATGATTGATGATGTAAGTGCATTGCCAAGAGCGTTTATTCTTTGGCGCGGACTTACTAATTGGATCGGTGGTATGGGGATGATTGTATTAGTTCTCTCCTTCCTTCGTAACTTAGGAACTGGGATGGCATCATTAGTTGAGGCAGAAGCATCTGTTCCACGACCAGGCATTGTACTACCTAGAATACGTTCTGTAGCAGGAAACTTATTGCGTATTTATCTCGTTTTTACTACTGTATGCACCCTATTGTTATGGGTGGCAGGAGTAGGTATATTCGAAGCTATTAATTTAACTTTCTCCACGGTTGCTACTGGTGGATTTGCGCCTATGACTGGAAGTCTTTTTAGGTATGCAGACTCCTATGCGGTCTCTATTATACTTACGGTATTTATGATACTGGCAGGTGGTAATTTTGCGGTGTATCAATCTGTATGGCAACGTGGTATTAAAGAGATTTGGCACGATTATGAATATCGCATATATTTGATAACTTTAAGTATTGGTTCTACATTGGTGCTAATTTCTTTGGCAGTAGATGAAGGTCGTATAGTGGGAACACATTTTTCTGATGCGATCTTTACGCTTGTTTCCATGCAGACAGGGACGGGCTTTTCCATTGTGGACTATAACTTATGGCCAAGTTTAGGTCAGATGGTTTTATTTATGGGTATGTTTTTTGGTGGTTGTAGTGGTTCTACGGCTGGTGGCTTGAAAATCATTCGTATTATTATTTTAGCGAAAAGTAGTGTTTCTTATCTACGAAAGGCGATTCACCCTGATATGGTTCAAATGGTACGACTTGATGGATATGTATTGCCTAATAAATGGCTACAGATTACTCAACAATTTTTCTTCTTATATATGCTTGTATTTGGTATTTCTTGCGTTATTATAGCAGCAACAGGTGTATCGGTGGGAGATACATTACCATTAGTAGCAGGTAGTTTAGGAAATGTAGGCCTTGCATTTGGTACATATGGACCTACAGAAACACTTACTATACTTTCTCCAGTGGCAAAATTAGTTTGCATTGTTGATATGTTGCTGGGTAGGCTGGAGCTATTTACTTTGCTAGTATTGTTACATCCAGGATTTTGGAGAGGGTATTTTGCCAAGACTGGGAAAGGATATCAACGATTCGATGGACATCGTAAGAACGCCACAAGGACTGTATAAAACAAATTGCTATATTATAAAAGATAAAGGGCAAGCATTGATTATTGATCCTGGCTTTCATGGAGCGCATATTATGAAAGAAGTAGGAGATACAGAACTGGTAGGAATTATCATAACGCATGGACATGCGGACCATATTTGTGCTGTCGATGCGATTGTAAAGGTCTACGATATTCCTGTATATATGCATCCAAAGGATGATGAACTGTTGCGTGTAAAGAGACGTATGCCTTCAGCTTATAAGGAACGATTTGTGGCACCGTATCTGCCCCTACGTGAAGGGAATTTATCAGTAGGTCCTTTTGACCTTATGATTTGGGAAACTCCTGGGCATAGTGCAGGCAGTGTTTGCATTGCCTATAAGAAGGCCTTATTTACGGGAGATACACTGTTTAATGGGACTATAGGAAGAGTGAAAACATTCAATGGCAATGCAGAGGATATGCAGAGGACATTAAAGAAGTTGGTAGAGTTAGATAGTTCGTATACTATATACCCAGGTCATGGCTCGAGTTCGACCTTGGATATAGAATGTCAAACAAATCCATTTTTAGCGAATGTATAGAAATAAATGGTCTC
Source organism: Veillonella sp. CHU740 (assembly GCF_003992055.1). GTDB lineage: Bacteria > Bacillota > Negativicutes > Veillonellales > Veillonellaceae > F0422. Next base: position 643 of record NZ_RQVD01000011.1, on the reverse strand, counting down.
ACAAGTACTTGTTTTCTTCCATATTTTTAAAACTTTATAAAAAGTATGGAAAAATTATAAAAAAGTATTGACGAGATATTGGAAATAGGGTATACTAACAAAGTAGTCAATTGGCCCCGTGGTGTAGCGGTTAACATGTCGCCCTGTCACGGCGAAGATCGTCGGTTCAAATCCGATCGGGGTCGCCACTACTTGCCTCGGTAGCTCAGTCGGTAGAGCAACGGACTGAAAATCCGTGTGTCGGCAGTTCGATTCTGCCCTGAGGCACCATTTGCGGAAATAGCTCAGCGGTAGAGCACCGCCTTGCCAAGGCGGGGGTCGCGAGTTCGAATCTCGTTTTCCGCTCCACTTTTTTGGCGGCATAGCCAAGCGGTAAGGCAGAGGTCTGCAAAACCTTTATTCCCCAGTTCGATTCTGGGTGCCGCCTCCACAAAATTCCACCCATGCCGGGGTGGCGGAACAGGCAGACGCAACGGACTTAAAATCCGTCGGTTAGAAATAACCGTACCGGTTCGATTCCGGTCCTCGGCACCACTTAGACCAACTTCGGTTGGTCTATTTTTTTTGGCTCTTTGTCAAATGTGGGGGCTGCTCATATAAGAAGTTCTTAGCGCTAGCTATCTAAATAGCTAGCGCTATTCTT
>NZ_RQVD01000010.1 GCF_003992055.1 Veillonella sp. CHU740 | reverse complement strand
TCAACTTTGTGAAACCCGCACTCTGGCTTATGTTTACTTCTTTCGAAGTAATTACCTTACATTGTTCAGTTTTCAAAAATCATATATCCTCATACTACATAAAGCAGTAAATGGTGACCCACCCGCGACTCGAACGCGGGACACCCTGATTAAAAGTCAGGTGCTCTGCCAACTGAGCTAGTGGGTCATAAAATGGCAGGGGTGGATGGGATCGAACCATCGCATGTCGGAGTCAAAGTCCGATGCCTTACCGCTTGGCTACACCCCTGTGTTGTGGGGTGAGTAATGGGGATCGAACCCATGCATAACGGAGCCACAATCCGCCGTGTTAACCGCTTCACCATACCCACCACAGGATATTTATTCTGTTTAGCACTTTCGTGCCTTACAACGATATTTAGTATATCAGTTAAAGTTTTTTGTGTCAACCACTTTTTAAAAACTTTTTTAACTGTTGCACTATCTCACTATGAACACTTGATTCATCCAGTGAGCTATCGCTGATGTTTTTATAGTATAACAAACAATCTATATCTTGTAAACCCTTTTTTATTTTAATCACCTCGTTCTAACTCTTCTTTTATACCTCATATTCATAGCTTCTTTGTTCTTTTTTCTTTAGTATATTGAGTCTCCTCTTTTCACGCTGGACGTATGCCAATATCCTATTTTGCTTCTACCCATTTCCTATCTATATTCTTAAATTTCACCATTTTCTCTTTATACTTTCCTATAATTCTTTTGTATCACTATAAAACTAGAGGCACATAAGGTCTCCCCTACATGCCTCTAGTTATAGTATCCTATTTTAACTTAAATTAGCTTAGCTAAATCATTTAAGTTTTCAGCCATTGTTGGATGTGTAAAGATTTGGTCACGTAAGTATGTATACTTAATATCGTTGTCCATCGCCATTTTAATGATATTAATTAACTCTTCAGAGTTTTTACCAAATAAAGTAGCACCTAGGATTAGACCAGTATCTTTGTTAACAGTTAATTTAAATATACCACGTGGGTCTTGGTTTACCGCATGGCGAGGCATATTGTTTACTGGTAATGCAGCTGTCACTGCATTTGAGTATTGTTCTTTTGCTTCTTCTTCATGTAAACCTACATGGGATAAGGCAGGTGTAATGAAAGTAGAATACGGTACATGCGTACGGTTTTCTAATTTGTAGCTTTCATCTCCGTGCAATACACGATTTACAATGCGGAAGTCGTCAAGGGATACATAAGTAAATTGTGGACCACCATTCACATCGCCTACAGCAAATACATTAGGAACAGTCGTCATCAATGTATCATCTGTTACGATAGATCCATTAGGGCGAACCTCAATATCTGTATGTTCTAAGCCAAGACCTTCTGTATTTGCTTTACGACCTGTCGCATGTAGCAAAGCATCGAAAACGAATTCTTCTCCACTTTCAGTCACTACCACTACAGTATCACCTACGTTTTTAATTTCTTTTGTAACAGCATTGAAATGGAAGTGAATACCATCTTCTTCTAAATATTGTTGCGCTAACGCAGCTACATCTGCATCTTCACGTTTTAAGATTCTGTCACCACTTTCAAAAGCAGTTACCTCAGCACCTAAATGCGCATATAGATTAGCGAACTCAATACCGATGTTACCACAACCAATAATACCTAAACGTTTTGGCAATGTTGGAAGGGCTTGCAACTCAGTGCTGTTATATACAAATTTAGATGTAGATAGACCTGGGATTGGAAGTACTACATTAGTAGCACCAGTATTGATAATGATAGTTTCAGCTGTCAACGTTTCCACGCCATCTGCTGTTGTTACTTTTACTTCTTTATTGGAAGTAAATTGACCATGACCAGTATACACTGTAACATTCGGATTGGATGTTAACATGTTTAAGTTTTTCGCATTTAATTTGCTTACTACTGTATCACGAGTTGCCTTCGCTGCTTCGTAGCTTTTACCTTTATCTGCACCTACAATCATAGTTTTAGTAGGAATACATCCGATATTGATACATGTGCCACCATACATAGCTGGATCTTGTTCAATTAAAGCAACTTGTTTTCCTTCTTTGCCAAATGTAGCAGCTAATGTTTTACCAGCTTTACCAAAGCCGATGACTAATAAATCATATTGTTTCATTATAAGTCTCCCCTTTTGTTAATTCACATGAATACGAGTGTATTATATATCTTTCATTATAAATATAATATTGTTCTTATTGTATACCTTTTCACTAGGAATTTCAATATCATTTATCACAAAATATTGACTATCCAATAGAAGATTCTTGTTATAAAAAACTAGCACTTTCATCAGGAAAGTGCTAGTTTAACATTACCTATCTATAGCACTCCTGAGTATATAGACTACTCTGCGATTCTTGCTTGTAAATATTGTTTCACAAAGTTTGGCAATACGAATGCAGATTTTTGGATGCCATAGTTATAGTATTTAGTTGTAAAATCAAGTTCTCGATTTGATTCCCACGTCAATGGATCGTGTTTTTTAGACCCCATGGTAAAGCAATGCATACCTGTTGGATATAACGGAATAAACGCTGTATATAGACGAGTCACAGGGAAATGTTTATTCACATAGTAGAATACATCAGATACTAATTGTTGATGCATCACTGGAGATTCTGTTTGTTGTACAAATAAACCATCCTCTTTTAAGGCACGATGTGTATTTTTGTAAAATTCTTCTGTAAATAAACCTTCACCAGGGCCAATTGGGTCAGAGCAATCTACAATGATCACATCATAGAAGTTTTCTTTTTCCGCTACATGCCCAATACCGTCGCCAATCGTTACTGTTAATTTAGGGTCTTGACGAATCATAGCATCAGCAATAGAAGGCAAGTATTGTTTTGCTAATTCCACTACTTTACCATCGATTTCTACCATTGTCACTGTTTCTACACAGTTATGACGTACACACTCTCTAGCAACGCCACCATCACCGCCACCGATAATCAATACATGCTTAGGGTTTGGATGCAAGAATAATGGGATATGGCTCATCATCTCGTGATACACAAACTCTTCTCGTTCCGATGTTTGAAACACTCCATCCAAAACAAGCATATTCCCATATTCTAAACTATGAGCGACTTCGATGGTTTGGAAGTCGGATTTTCCAGAATATAAAATTTCATCCACCTCTGCGCTTAACGCAAGATGAGGGGATTGCATTTCTTTAATCCATTGTGTCATTTCTTACTCCTCACATTGTGACTGGATGTATAAAAAAGCTCCACCCAGTAAATTATCTCGTAACCAACGGCGTAATGAAAACGTTCGTTCCATGCCTTCATCATAGACAACACATCGCGTATCATCATGATTGATCTGCATAGATACAATGGGAACCCAATGCCAAGTAGATAGACCTTCTTCTTGTCCACGATGACGATTTAAAAATGCTACCGGGCAATTCTGTTCCAATCCAGTTTGAATAAACTCTGTCACCTCTTCTAAGGTATACTGACTCCCTTTCAACGGCATAATCGGTAAACGCTTCACCGTATATGACAAATGATGATCCGCCATATATTGGTTCACACCTTGTTCCCACCAAGTACTTTTATAGAGTCCGCCACCATAGCGAGGTCGCACGTATTCCCACACTTGATTCATTCGCACTAATGCCTGTTCTCCATCTGCATAGTTTGTTAATGAAAGGTGACCATCACGAAATAGTACATAAGAAATCACTTGTGTTGCCGTCGTTGGTCCACAACCTGCTAGCCGTTTCCAAGCATCTTCATACCATTCTTGGTCATAACCAAAAGAAAAGTTCCCCTTCATTTTCACTTGCAACCATTCTGGATGTTCTAAGCGATAGCGTTTAATACCTGCCATTAGTCCTCTACGACCTCAACAGTTTGCATACGGTCGCCTTGTTGGATTTTATCGACTACATCCATACCTTCGATAACTTGACCGAATACTGTATGAACTCCATTCAAATGAGGTTGTGGTTCGTATACGATAAAGAATTGGCTACCACCCGTGTTAGGTCCACGATGTGCCATGGACAAAGCGCCACGAACGTGTTTGTGTGGGTTACCTTCAGTTTCGCAAGGGATTGTATACCCAGGACCACCTACACCAGTACCCATTGGGCAGCCACCTTGTGCTACGAAACCTGGGATAACACGATGGAATTTCAATGTGTCATAGAAACCTTCTTTAATCAATTTTACAAAATTAGCTACTGTACCAGGAGCTTCGTTTTCAAATAATTCGATAACAATGTCACCGTATTCCATATGAATAATTGCTTTTTTCATTATTGTACCTCCAAAAAAGTTCTAATCACGTGACCCGCTAAATGCAATCCTGCTACAGAAGGAACAAATCCACAGGAACCTGGACTTCTAGAATCATCATCACGGTTCGGTGTCATCGGTTGTTCTGTCGAAAATAATACAGCTTGCTTTTTAATGCCACGACGGCGTAATTCTTTACGCATCACCTTCGCCAATGGGCATGTATGGGTCTTACTAATATCTGTAATCTTCAATTGGTCCGGCCACATTTTATTGCCCGTCCCCATAGAAGATATACAAGGTATATGACTATTATAACACGTTTCGATGATGGATAGTTTAGCACTTACCATATCAATAGCATCAATCACAAAATCCGGGGCTATATCAGTGATGAAAGTTGGATGACTTTCACCAGTATAGACTATATCATAGGCCTCAATATGTAGATTAGGGTTAATAGCTAACGCTCGCTCTTTTGCCACCTCTACCTTACGTTGGCCAACAGTGTTCGGCAAGGCAATGAGCTGACGATTGATATTACTTACCGTCACTTGGTCACCATCAACAATGACAATATGACCTACTCCAGAACGCACTAACGCTTCTAATGCAAAAGAGCCAACACCGCCACATCCAAATAGAAGGACTTTTTTACCTTGCAAAGTTTTAATTTTTTCTTCCCCTACTAACCATTGTAGGCGTGTTAACATATGCTCCATATTAATAGGCTCCTGCTGGGATAATTTCAGTCCAATATCCATCTGGATCAGCAATAAAATAAATGCCCATAGCTTCATTTTCATAGACTACACAATTCATAGCCTTATGTTTAGCCAAAGCTCCTTCATAATCGTCTACATAGAATGCCACATGGAATTCATTATCACCTAAATTATAAGGGCGATCCCAGTCGCGCAACCATGTCAACTCCAAACGATGTGGATTCGTACCATCTCCTAAGTAGACAATTTTGAAAGCTCCATCTTCTCCATCAATATGATCTACTTCTTCTAATCCTAATGCTTCTTTATAAAAGGATAAACTCTTATCTAAATCTTTCACATTAATATTATTATGAGCAAAGCTAAATTTCATACTTCCTCCTTAATTCCTAGTAAATAACAGTATTATTCTAACATAGGTACTACGGGAATACAATCATTGCACCTTAAAGTAAGCACTGCTTCCCTCATCGGTTTTTGTCACCACCAAGTGTGCACCAATTTGTTGTTGTAATTCTGGCACATGGGATATGATGCCTACCAATCGACCTTGAGATTGTAATGCCACCAATGTCTCCATAGCCACATCTAACGTATCTGGGTCTAATGTACCAAAGCCTTCATCAATAAACATAGTATCTAGATGAATGCCTCCCGCGTAGGATTGGATAACATCCGCCAAACCCATAGCAAGTCCTAAGGATGCCAAGAAAGTTTCTCCCCCGGACAGAGTATTGGCAGGACGGCTTGCCCCCGTATAGGCATCAAAGACTGCAATGTCTAGTCCTCGTGCGCCACGACCACCTTCTTCTAAGGACCGTTCCAAGCGATAGCGACCACGGCTCATATCATGAAGCCGTAAGTTCGCCGCACTCAATACTTCTTCTAGGATAGCACCTAGCACATACCGTTCAAAGCTCACACCTTTCATGCCCGTATCCCCACCATTAGCCAAGTCTGCTAATCCAAAGATAAAGGTCCGACGGTCCGACAACTCTTTGGTATCCGCTTCTAACTTGGAAATCTCTTGAATAGTTTTTTCCTTGGCAGTCACTTGTGATTTCAAGGTACCAATAACTTCCCCTAGATTTTTCAATTCTTGTTGCAATGATTCCACCAACTCCTTCGGAATCTTTTCAGGTACTGTAACATAGGATGCCAAGTCCTGTTGCACTCCTTCTAAGAGAGAAGTCAACCTCAACGATTCATTGTGATAGGCACTAAAGGTTTCTTTCCATACTGGCAATTCATCAAATGCATGAGATTCCTGTTTAAATGTATCGATGGTAAGAGATTCTGCTGCTAACACTTGTTGAATATCCTTGCCGAAACTTTCTATATCCTGTGATATGCGCACTTGTTGCTCTTCTAGAGCGCCTACTTCTGCGGTGAGTTCAACCTGTTTTGCTTGACTCATTTGTCGCTCTTCTTCTAACGCTTTACGGTCCGCTTCATACTGTTTCAATGAATCTGCTAGCCCTGCCATCTCCATCATGTACGTATCCACCGTAAAAGGAGCTATACTCTTTTCAATACGATGTATTTCTGATGTTAAGTGCAGAACATCTTGATTTATCGTCTCCATTTGACCTACTAAGGTTGTCAGTTCCAGTTGTTTGCCATGAAAGTTAGCTTCTTCTGCTTGCAATGCTGTTTGCAATGTACTAAGTTTTGTTTCTAACTCTATTTTATCCTTTTCTGAATTCACTAACTCTTTTTGTATCTCTTTAAATACTCGGTCTATTTCTGTTTCATCGACTATGTCCTGCCAACTTTGGATACGATCTAATACTGGTTTTATGCTTACCGTGTCTGAACACTTTTGTAACATCTTTCCAAGATTTACTAAGGATATTCTTTGTATCTCTTCTGTTACTTTTGGATACATCTCACACAGACGATTCCATTCCTTATCATACCGTTTTACTTCTTCATCACTGTGAGCTAGCTTAGTTTCTATCGTTGCCACCTGTGTTTGACTAGCTTGGAACTCTTGCCGAAGTCGGTCTACCGTTTCTCTAACAATGTCTTCCGACGGGGCTTGTGCTAGTTGTGGATGTTCTAAGGAACCACACACAGGACACGGCGCATCATCTTCTACTTGCAAACTCACTTCATAAGCTTGGTGTTGTCGTAATAATTGCTCATTATGATGATACAACCCTTCACGAGTCTTACACACGTGATGTGCTTTGTCTAACTGTTGACTATGGAGATTTCTAGCATCCCAAGCAGTTTGGAGTTTGTTAACAGTCCCCTTTAAGGAATCCCACCAACTCCGCAGTTCACTAGTACATAATTTTTCCTCACTTAAGAAAGAATAACTTTGTAACTTAAGATTTATTTCTCCTAAGGACTGGCGCTGTATTTCTATATTAGTTTGACTTGTTGCCAATGTCTCCTGTACTTCACTTTGTTGCTGTACCTTTTGCGATTGGTCCATATCTAATGCAGTCCGTTTCTCCAAGAGTTCACCATGCCGTTCCACTTCTTGTTGCAACGCTTGTAATTGGTGATATTGCTCTTGTTGCTTTGCATACGTGTCCGCTTGCATTTCTAACTGATCATGCTTACAATCCAAACTTTGTAACAATATAGCTACAGATTGCAAAGATGTTTCTAATATGTCCAGCTTTTCTTTATTTGTATTGAAACTAACTTGTAACTTCTCATATTGATTCAGAGGAATACGAATTTTTTCCAACCGTTCCCAACGGTCAATCGCTTCCCCTAATGCAATATGTTCTTTTTCCCCCTCTTTATGACTAGCTAAAGCCTTACTATACTGCTCCTTGCGCGCTAATAAATTGGCGTAATTTTCATGCTTTACATAGGTCGCTTGCAATGATTCATATTGGTGTTGCTTCTCCTTGCGCTCCCCTTCACGTTCAATTAAGCACTTACGCTCTTCTTCCATCAATGCCACTAAGTCCTGTAAGGTATCTACTGTGTAGGTACTCAATAAAAACTCAACCTTTTGTAATGTATCTTGAATCCCTACGGTAGACTCGGCCAATTCCTCTTTCAGTAGGTCTTGCATGCGTTTATACACAGAAGTTTTAAAAATCGTATGTAACAATACTTCCCGTTCTGATGTGGGAGCTACTAATAGTTTTCTAAAATCACCTTGGGGGAGCAAGACAACTTGCAAAAATTGATCCACCCGAAATCCAATGATCTGTTGTACATAGTCACGAATTTCTTGGGCTTTCGTAGTGAGTAATTTCCATTCATCATCAATCCATTCACTGATAGAAGCAGTTGCTAATACCGTTCTTGTACCAGTGCCACGTTTTTTCTGTAATTCTTGTTTTGGAGTTCGTTCCATTCGATACCGATGGTCGCCTACCTGAAACTCAAATATCACTGATGTAGGTGTGGTAGCGTCTGCATAATCACTACGCATATCAGATCCATCGCGAAGACCACCACTGGTTTGACCATATAAAGCATACACAATGGCATCTAATATACTTGTTTTTCCTGATCCTGTAGGTCCTGTAATCAGAAACATCGATTGATTTGCAAGAATAGCAAAATCTAAGATTACTTCTTTTGGGTATGGCCCGAAGGCAGTCATTTCTAATCGTAAGGGTCTCATGCTTCATCCTCCCTTAACACGCGATGCCACAACGTCTCCATATATGCTAACTCTTCCTCTGAAAGTTCTTCATTGCGAGCTTCCTTGGCAAATTGGGCAAATAAATCTCGCTCATTTAATTCCTTAAATCGTTTAGCTCCCGTCGTATCTTGCACCACTTCCATACGACCTACCAATTCTAATCGCATACAGTAAGGAAATACTTTTCGCAAGCGCCGCACCCCATCCACTACAGGTGCCGTATCTAACAATCGTACTTCCACATAATCATTATGATGCTGTGTATGGAGACTTTCATTAGCTAGTAAGTCATCAAAATAACCAGTAAGGCTTACAAATTGACGGCGCCCTACAATAGGAATTTCACAGATAGTTGTAGAACCTTTGCCATCCATATCAACAATAGTGAAACTTTTACTATACCCCACCTCGTCAAAAGAATAGGTTAGCAAAGAACCGCTGTAACGAATATGGTCCGCCCCAATTCGTTGCGGTTTATGCAAATGCCCCAGTGCCGTATAGTGAAAGTCTTTAAACACCGTAGTCGGCACTTGTCCAGAACCACCTACCAAGAGAGGCCTTTCCGATTCACTTTCAGCACCACCTGCTACAAAAGCATGAGCCATACACAAAGTACGGTGACCTTTAGAACGACGCATCGCATAGGAAGACCACTGTTGGTACGCATCTGCAATGGTCATGTTGTATTTGTTTGTATCTATGCGTATATCATTTTCCACGGTATCGATGCTAGAATTATCGGTATTATCTTTATAAGAAGAATTGTCTAGATTCGTGATACTTTCATCATTTAAAGAGGCAAATAAATCTGCTGATTCACATTGACCTCGACGTTTCTTAGAAGTCTTACGAGATCCGACATTCATTTCAGGGTTTATATTTTCATCAACAATTCCTAATTGATTCAGCTCAGTCTGCATGTCTCGAACTTCCCCATAGGGTAATGCCCACACATCAATTGGACCATGTCTATCTTGGAATGGGATTGGTTGCATCCCTTGATGGGCATGCCCAAGCAAATGGATACCATGCGTCTCCCAAGCGCTATGCCCCATCGCTAAGCGAGGTCCGCTATCGTGATTCCCCGAAATGGCCACCATAGGAATTTTTTCCGTAAAAGCCAATCGATGGAGTACAGAATCCCACAGCTCGATGGCCTCAATAGGTGGCACTGATCGGTCAAAGACATCCCCACTGAGTACTACTAGATCAATCTTTTCCTCTTTCAACAAAGGAAAGAATTGGTGTTCCAGCACATGGGCTTGGTCTGTTGTTAAATGTTCATTATAAAATAGTCGTCCCAAATGCCAGTCTGCTGTATGTAGTATGCGCATACTTACACCTCGTTTGCATAAATCTCCCGTAAGATAGAAATTTCTTTCGCATATCCATCTAGTTCATTTGGTGTTTCTAAATAGAATGGTAGATGACGTAATTTAGGATGCGTGATGAAATTAGCAATGGCCTCGATACCAATATGCCCTTCTCCAATTTTTTCGTGACGATCTTTATGAGCTCCTCTAGGATTCTTGGAATCATTCAAATGCACCGCATGGATTCGATCTAGCCCTACAAAATGATCAAACTCCTCCAAGACACCATCTAAATTTTCAATGATATCGTAACCACCTTCATGAATATGGCAAGTATCCACACAAATGCCAATATATTCTTTGTGTTTTACTCCATCAATGATACGTGCTAATTCTTCAAAATTGCGACCTACTTCCGTACCTTTCCCTGCCATGGCTTCTAATAAAACGGTAGTTTTCATACCTGGGAAAATCACTTCATTCAGCATGTCCACAATATATTCGATGCCTTGATCTACGCCTTGTTTCACATGGCTCCCAGGGTGAAAGTTATATAAATGACCTGGCAAATATTCCAAGCGCTCTAAATCTTCACGCATAGAAATTTTCGCAAACTCACGAAGTCCTGGATCTGCGGCGCAAGCATTTAGAGTATATGGTGCATGTCCTAATAGTTTACCAAATTGATATTCTTTTAAGAATGCATCTAAGGCTTTCATATCTGCTTCGTCAAAGGCACGAGCTTTTCCACCACGTGGATTTCTCGTAAAGTATTGAAATGTGTTGGCCCCAATGGACAATGCTTCCTTCCCCATATGTAAATAGCCTTTGCTAATGGATAAATGACATCCAATTGTTAATTGACTCATGTGTAACTCCTTATTTCTTATATTCTATATAAGTAACTCTAAATCTCTACCATATTGTAAAATGTGTTCTTATTGCATTCCATCTCTATAAAGCATTTCGTGTACTAGTACACCAACCTGATTTTATCTTTATGATACACCATTCTACTAGTAAGTATATCATGAGCTGATAAAACTTATATAGACAGACACAAAAATAAGGGATAATTGTTTATCATAAGCAATTATCCCTTATTGAGCTGTTTCTAATCTAAGACTAGATGGTTTCCATTACTAATTAATGTGAGCTTTTACGCAAACATTCTGGACAAATGCCTTCAAAAGACACATGAAGTCCCGTAATTTCATATTCACTGTGGCGAGCCACTTCTTCTCTTAGACAATTTACTTGTACATCATGTAAATCATTGATACGATTGCACATTGTACAACGTACATGCGGATGATTTCTTGTATCCCAATCATATCGGCTACAATCATCACCCAAGTCCAAGACACGAACTATACCAATGCGTTCAAAAATCTCCATCGTTTTATATACAGTCGCCAAGCTCATACTTGGATGGTCTTCCCGCAAACTTTGGTAGATCATTTCCGCAGTGGGATGGTTGTTTTCTGCATAAAGAACATTATAAATTGCAATACGCTGAGGCGTTACTTTATAACCTTCTTCTCGCAATTTTTGTGCAATATCCATAGAGCACATCCTTTCCACTTGGAAGCTAAACTGTGAGATTAAAACACTATTACTCTATCTATATTATATCAGAAAGTTCATTCCCAAACAATAATCAGAATTAATTAATTTTATTTATTGTCACTTGACCAAATTAATCTTTAAAATATGGTTTGAATCCGCTACCTTGATGCTTTGGTTTTTGTTGTCTTTGTCCATCACGAGAGCGGCGTTCTCCACCGTTGGAACGTTGGTTACGATCACGACTAGAACGTCTTCTATCTCCATCACGGCGGTCATCACGACGGCGACCATCTCTGCGACGATCATCACGGCGACGACCATCTCTACGTCCACTATCACGACGACGGCGTACTCGAAGCGGCGCTTCTTCTGTAATGCTAACAGGCGTTGTGTCCGGCTCTTTTGTCAATAATTTCAGCGCCGCTGCTAACAATGTAACAGAATCGATATCATTCAACAATTCTTCTGCACTAGAACGGTAGCTTGCTAATTCTTCACGATTATCTGCTAAAGCAATTAATTTTTCTACTGCAATTTTTTGTTGTCCTTCCAATACTTCTCCTAAGGATGGAGCTTTACGGCGAGCAATCTTACGTTTTGTCAAACGTTCAATGGCGTGTAAATGTTCAATCTCACGAGGGATAACAAATGTCATCGCTACACCGGCTTTACCAGCACGGCCTGTACGACCTACACGGTGTACATAGCTTTCAGGATCTTGTGGCAAGTCATAGTTATATACATGAGTGACACCACTAATATCTAATCCACGAGCCGCTACATCTGTGGCTACTAAAATATCAATTGTACCTTCACGAAATTGACGAATCACAGAGTCACGTTTTTGTTGAGACAAGTCACCATGAATGCCTTCTGCCATGTAACCACGTTTTTTTAACGCTTCTGTTACTTCGTCTACACGGCGTTTTGTACGGCCGAACACAATCGCTAATTCAGGAGCTTGAATGTCTAACAATCGACATAATACATCAAATTTTTGACGATCTTGCACTTCAATGTAATATTGCTCGATTAAATCCATTGTCACTTGGGTTGGTTTCATACGGATTAATGTTGGCTCTGTTAAGTATGTTTCTGCCAACTCTTGAATTGCTTTTGGCATAGTAGCAGAGAACAATAATGTTTGACGCTCTTCTGGAACAGCTGTCAAAATTTTATTGATATCATCTACGAAGCCCATGTTTAACATTTCATCCGCTTCATCTAAAATGACAACTTTTACATGGTCAAAAGAAATAGATTTTCGCTCCATGTGGTCCATCAAACGACCAGGTGTCGCTACAATCACCTGTGGATGTTTTTTCAACATACGGAATTGACGTCCAATATCTTGTCCACCATAGATTGGTAAGGCTTGAATGTTAGTATGTTGCGCCATTTTATTTAATTCTTCTGCCACTTGGATTGCTAACTCACGTGTGGGTGAAAGAATCAATACTTGTGGATCTTGGATTGTTGGATCCACTTGCTCTAACGCTGGGATACCGAAAGCAGCTGTTTTACCAGTACCAGTTTGTGCTTGACCAATCATATCTTGACCAGACTTTGCCGCTGGAATGGCTTCACGTTGAATCGGTGTTGGTTCTTCAAAGCCCATGTCGTTTAAAGCTCGTAAAATGGGTTCGCTAATGTGTAAGTCTTCAAATTTAATTTGCATATATAAAAGGGTCCTCCTTTAAAATCTTGTATATGTATCATGCGAATTAGTACATTATAACACAAGTAAGCTGTCCTTGTATATGAAAGCATGATAAGGTACTATTTGTTTCAATATATTATTACAAAATATACACTTGATATTCGAGATGCTCTTCTTTGAGTTATTCTTTCCCCTATTGTCCTACCTATTATTTCATGGTATACTTTAACGGTATACAAGCGCCTATAGCTCAGGGGATAGAGCGCCGGTCTCCGGAACCGGGTGCGCAGGTTCGATTCCTGCTAGGCGCACCATTGGTATGACTGGATTTTCAACATTGTTGAGGATCCATTTTTTGCATTTGAGCCCAATTTTGAGCCCAATTTGAATTTCTATAAAAATCCCCAATGTTATATCTAATTCAGATAACACTGGGGGCTTATTACATTATATCCTTTTCTTATAATTGCTCTTTGATCAACTCTAATAAGGCATCACAGCTACGACTTATATCATCATAAGTTTCGTCAAAATTCCCCGTATACCACGGGTCTTTTACATCTCGACTTTCTCCAACAAAGGTCATAGCCTTATACACCTTATGGTCAACATCATCAATAATTAGACGTAAGTTTCGTGCATTATTTTCATCCATTATAATGAGGTAATCAAAGTTACGGTAATCATCCATCGTTACTTGACGGGCCTTACGACGAGTATAGGGGATATCCATTTCATCTAATTTTTGCTTAGTTCCATAATGGGTATCATTTCCTATCTCCTCACGAGATGTAGCAGCGGACTCAATATAAATAGAATCGGTTAAACCTTGCTTGTTAACGATATGCTTCATATAAAACTCTGCCATCGTAGAACGACAAATATTTCCATGACAGATAAATAAAACTTTTACCATACTATACTCCTTACATACTAATAGCCCTTACAGCATACGCTATAAGGACTATTAGTGCAAGATTTAATTAAAAGTTATGTCGTACTCCCGCATCAATACGCCATGTATTATCTATAGTAGCACCAAAGTTTTTAGTAAATGTACCATATACGTATGTACTTGGACTAATGCTCCAGGAGCCCCCAACTTCAGCATCAAGCCATGTATCTTTCAAATCAAGTTCTGTATGTACTGTTGGATTACCTGGCGCTGAATATGTTGTATTCATTTTACCAGAGAATTCATGAGCCAATGCAAGTTTTGCAAAAATGTTGGATGTTTGTGTTTCTCTGCCAATACCAAATCCCAATCTACCTACAGCAGAATTAACAGCATCAGCTTTCACATGCATAGAGCCACCACCAACAAGATTAGCATCATAGGATACGCCATTCAAACGACCTACAATGAATTCTACACTAGGATCCATGTAGAAACCATTTTGTTTCTTAATGCGTTTACCGTATTCAGCACTGAAAGAAGTACCAAATGTATGATAATCCCCATTCAATTGATGTCCCCCTAGTGAGTGAAGTTTGTAGGTATTGGACAAGCGGCTTCCACGAGCAATGATATCTAAGTAACGTCCATCATCATGTTGGTTTGTACCATATAACCCAATACTAGCAATTTTGCTGTCTCCGTTGCCAACGGCATAGGAATTGCTAGAGGTACTGTAATCTAGAGCTCCACCAAGAGTCCAACCATTGAATACCTTATGATCATAACCAACTTGTACACCATTATATGTCATATGAGTATCGGCACCATTTGTCATGTTAGATCTGCCGCCGATGTATTTAGCCCATACACCTTGGTTTGTATTAGTCAAACGAAGATCCCCTAAACGACGTTGTAAATCGTTCGTAGTATTGTGCCAAGCTATCGCTGTAGATACAAGAGCAGATTTCGCACCACTAACCAAGGAAGATTCACTAGCATGTGTTACCATCACAGTATCAGCAACAACAAGATTACCTTGTGCATCGAATGCATTTGTACCAAGTTCAGTCATAGCAGCCGGTCTTGTAATACCTTCATTAACTTGAACAGCAGCAGCTAGCTTCTTATCATTTCCCGTATATTGTAATTTATTGGCTAACGATTTCATTTCTACACGATAACTTGCATCGTCAGTCAAATTCTTAGCACTATCACCTTGTACAGTGATGTGACTATGATCAGTAGCATGTTCAATAATAATTTTACCATTATTAGCTTCACTTGCTGGTACACCTGTTTTATAATCAGAATTTACAAAACCAGTGTAGTTTTGAATCGTAATAGGACGTGCATCGATAGGATGAATCATACCTGCTGCAGTTGGATTTGCACCACCTACAAGATTACGAACTTTACTGCCTTTATATAAGTATGCTGCATCATCTCCTGATGGGCGTGGTTTTCTTGGTGTAGGTCGTTCCTTACCAATCCATTCATTATTCCAAGTAGCACCATTTTGTAAATAGATATCGGCACCAGAATTATGCGGATTTTTATTACTTTCAGCATATTCATTTAACACAGCACCAGTAAGGCTAGAGTTGGAGGTTGTAAAAGCTAGTCCAATATTTGCTGGCGCTTCATTAAGATTTGGATTCTCACCATAATCTTTATTAATTAACCCTACGTTACCAACAGCTACTAAATCCTTCGTACCTGGGTGTTTACCATCGACACCTGCATTCACATATACATCGCCCTCTTCTGCCACAACAGAATAGGTGTCTGACGTTGTAAGAGGATACGTTATAATGTGACCACCGCCATCAACGATAATATGACCTCGGTGATTCGCTTGCAATCCTACTCCCACAGCGTCAATATCTACATTG
Source organism: Veillonella sp. CHU740 (assembly GCF_003992055.1). Lineage (GTDB taxonomy): Bacteria > Bacillota > Negativicutes > Veillonellales > Veillonellaceae > F0422. The sequence goes on along the minus strand of NZ_RQVD01000010.1, from coordinate 60,209 downwards.
CCTTTCACATGAATATTGCTATCACCATAGTCTCTGTCAGGATTATCGTTATGATGTGGCACCTTACCACCAAGACCAGCATAGACAGCACTCATATAATAATGTCCCAATTCTTTTTTATCTGCTGGTGCATCATTTTTTAATCGTACAATGAGATCTTTATCTATGTTCAATTGCGATCCAAATACAGTATAAATCCCTGTTACATTTTTAGATTTACCTGTATCCATCAAGCTTTTACCATGTACATTGACGGTTAACGTGTCTTCTATATGCTTAATCTCAGGTTCCGTTTGCTTTTGAGAGCCCATCGATAAACCAATTAAGTTTTCTGCTTTATCACTATACTTAGTAATATCTGTAGCCATTACAGAATAAGACATTCCTGTTAGTACTAATGCAGCCATTACAGCTGATATATGACGTGTAATTTTCATAAGAACCTCCACAATCAATAATAAGTATCAATAAACTACCATCATTATACATTGTTATTTGTACTTCGTACATACTTATATGCCTGTAAGTACTCTATTATGCATATTTTATATAGTAAAGCATTATTATGCCAGTCAGTTATAGTTGATAAAATTATCATAAAGCTTGACATTGAAAAACAGTGCGTAGCGATACCTTCCAAAAAGAAGCATATGACTGGATCCTCACCGTTGTTGAGAAATCATTTTTTGCATTTGAGCCCAATTTTAAACCCAATTTTGAGCCCAATTTGAATTTTTTTCTTGCCAAACTTAAATGAATGGAGTATACTAAACGCAATTATTGAAAGAAAGGAGTCACTACAATGATGAAGCAAGCCAATTTAGCTACAACAAATGCAAATACATTTTTTTGGTTCTTTATCCAAACTACGGGTAAAGAACTATTTGAGCTACGCTAATTTAGGTATCATCACTGAGTGGCTTTAAATAGTGGTAAGGGCTACCCGTACTAGGTATAGGCGGGTAGCCCTTTTTATACATCTTCCTATACCACCACTCACAAATACCTACATACACAAGATTTAATTTAGGAGGACATTATGATTATTCGATTACACACTACAGCAACTGAAGCACAAATTGCAGAACTACGACAACAATTAGAGGCCACTGGCGTTACATTACATCCTGTCCATGGAGAACAACAAGATATCATCGGTTTGATCGGTGATACATCTCGTGTCGACTTGCGTACTATTGAATCTCTTCCATACGTTGAAAAAGTGATGCGTATCCAAGAGCCTTTCAAAAAAGCAAATCGTAAGTTCCACCCACAAGATACTGTGGTTACTGTAGGGAATGCTAAAATTGGTGGCGGTCACTTCGCTATTATTGCAGGTCCTTGCTCTGTAGAAACACCAGAACAAGTCATCGAAGTAGCGAGAGCTGTGAAAGCAGCTGGTGCTGGTATTCTTCGTGGTGGTGCTTTCAAACCTCGTACGTCTCCCTACTCTTTCCAAGGCATGGGACCAAGTGGTTTAGCCTTACTAGAAGAGGCAAAAAAGGAAACTGGTCTACCGATCGTATCTGAAGTGATGGATATCTCCCAATTGGAATACTTCGACAATGTAGATATGTTGCAAATCGGTGCCCGTAATATGCAAAACTTCAACCTGTTAAAAGAAGTCGGCAAATTAAGAAAACCAATCTTATTAAAACGTGGTCTATGTGCAACTTACGAAGAATGGTTAATGGCTGCAGAATACATCATGAGCGAAGGTAACGAACAAATCGTTCTTTGCGAGCGTGGTATTCGTACATTCGAAACCCGCACTCGTAATACGTTAGATGTAACTGCGATTCCAATGATGCATGAGTTATCCCACTTGCCAATCATTATGGACCCAAGCCATGCAGCAGGTATGAGCCGTGTGGTTCCATCCCTTTCCCTAGCCTCTGTTGGTGGCGGTGCTGATGGTTTAATGATTGAAGTTCACAACAATCCAGAAAAAGCATTATGCGATGGTCCGCAATCCTTACACCCAGAGCAATTCGCTACTTTGGCAAACCAAGTGTTCACACTTCGTGACGCATTAGGTCATAAATAGGTCACTCCTATGGATACGATTCATATTCAAGCCTCCACTGCTTACGATGTGATCATCGAGCGACATAGCTTACCTCGCATTGGTGAGTACTTACACGCTATCAAACCTACTTGCTCTGTCATGATTGTCACCGATGACAATGTGGGCCCTCTCTATGCATCTACAGTTTCTAAATCTCTAGAAACAGCAGGCTACACCGTTCACGCCTATACGTTCCCTCATGGTGAAAGTGAAAAGAACGGCCATCGCCTCATGGATCTAATAGAAACATTAGGAAATGCAAAATTGACTCGAAAAGACCTAATCATTGCTTTAGGTGGTGGCGTCGTCGGCGACCTAGCTGGATTTGCTGCTGCCACCTTCTTACGAGGCATCGATTATGTACAAGTACCTACGTCACTATTGGCTGCTGTGGACTCCTCTGTAGGTGGTAAAACAGCTGTGAACCTAGAGTGTGGTAAGAATTTATGGGGTGCTTTTAAACAACCTATCCTCGTTCTCTGCGATCCTGAAACACTTTCTACCTTACCTAAAGAGGAATGGATTAACGGATGTGGAGAAATCATCAAATATGGTTTCTTAGGTCATCCAGAGTTACTAGATCAACTTCAAGAACGCCCTCTCTTACAACATCCGGAAGATGTAGATACTATCATCGCTCAATGTGTACGCATCAAAGCTCATGTAGTGGAAGTAGATGAAAAAGAAAGCAGCCTTCGTGCGACGTTGAACTTAGGTCATACCTTTGGACATGGTATCGAGCACGGTAGTGCTTTCACCATTCCTCATGGCAATGCCGTTGCTTTGGGACTCCTCATCATGGCAAAAGGCGCTGTAGCCAACGAAGAGCTAGATCCTACCATCATTTCTTGTATTAAACAACTACTAATAGCCCATGAATTACCCACCACAACGACGATTTCAAAAGATCTTATCTTAGAAGAAGCTAGTCATGACAAAAAAGCCTCTGGCTCTTCCATTACCATCGTGGTTCCTACAGGGTATGGCACGTCGGTACTAAAACAAGTTACCTTCCAAGAACTTGCTACCTACTGCCATATGTAAGTATAGTACTCAATGTTTTATTATTAGAATACATAATTAAACTATTTTGATATACTCCCATTCTAGAATTACTATGTATGATATATCAAACAAATTATACTTACCTTTTATCGTTATCTTGTAATCATCACCTCAAGGTGACAGCACAACCATAACAGAAAGGATTCCTATGCAACATGTTTCTAATGTGCCCTTATGTGGCACAATCCCATCCATACCAGCTAAGGCCCACGCCCATCGGGCACTTATCTCAGCGGCCCTTGCCACGAGTCCTAGCTCAATTTTAATCTCCCACTCTTCCAAGGACATTGATGCTACCATGGATTCCTTGCGAGCCCTTGGTGCAACAATTACCTATGAAAATGGTGTGGCCCATGTCACTCCGGGCCCTTCCCCTTCTATAGGACAAGTATTACCTCACGAATCAGGTACAACCTTGCGTTTACTCTTGCCTGTGTCCGCTTCTATTTGTGACACTGTGGAGGTCGATGCCAAAGGGCGTCTACCAGAACGACCTTTAGAACCATTGCTCAGTGAAATGAAAGACCATGGCGTATCCTTTTCGCAAGAGGTCCCACCTTTCACTATGACAGGACGATTACAAGGTGGCATCTTCTCCATGACGGGGTCCGTAAGTTCTCAATTCTTCTCTAGTCTTCTTCTGGCAGCACCACAACTAGGACATACCACCGTGAATTGCACGAGTCCCTTACAATCGAAAGACTATGTGACATTAACGATAGAAACGATGAAAGACTTTGGTGTGCATGTTACAGAAACATTAACTGAAGACGGCCATCCAAGTTTCACTATCGAAGAGAACCAACACTTTCACGGCAATGAGCACTACCCGATTGAGGGAGATTGGTCTAATGGCGCCATTTGGTTGGTAGCAGCCGCTATGACAGGTCAATCTATCTCTGTCACTGGTTTACGTCCTGATTCTGTACAAGCAGATAAACGGATTCTTTCCATTTTAGAAAGTGCTGGTGTCACTTACACGTGGAATGATTCTACAGTCACAATTACGGGCAAAGCGCATCAACCAATCCATGTAAATTTAGAACAAATGCCAGATTTATTACCTATCCTATCTAGCTTAGCTTGCTCCATAAAAGGCGAATCATCTTTCATCAATGGGGCTCGACTTCGATTAAAAGAATCAGATCGTTTAGAAGCGGTGGCACAATTAGTCCGTGATTCTGGTGGTACAGTTCGCATCGAGGGAGATAATCTGCACATCAGAGGAACAGGTACTCTTACAGGGGGCACCGTAGACTGTGTGAACGACCATCGCCTCGTCATGGCTGGTGCATTAAACGCCCTCATCGCTACATCCCCTATGATTCTAAAAGATAGCGAAGCCATCAGTAAATCGTATCCCCATTTCTTTACAGATTGGAAACAATTGGGCGGAGACACACATAGCGTATAAGGGTCGTAGATGAGTTGCTATCCTATAACAAACGATGTATCTTCTAACAGTAGTATTCGTATCTATTAGTATGTAAAGGTTAATCATTACACTATATCTATCACACAAGTAAGGAGTAATTATGGCATCCTATTTCGGTCGTACTGTAAAAGTTTCCACCTTTGGAGCTTCTCACGGTCAAGCTATTGGCGGAGTTGTGGACGGACTTCCTTGCGGATTTCCTGTCAACCTAGAAGCCTTGCAAACATTCCTAAAACGACGGGCTCCCGGTCAACATCAATTACAAACTCAACGAAAAGAAGCAGATATCCCTCAGTTTCAAGCGGGTATCGTACAAGGCAGACTGAGTGGATCTCCTTTGGCTTTCACCATTCAAAATACATCACAACAAAGTGGTGATTACGATAATTTGCGAGATGTGCCACGCCCTTCCCATGCAGATTACACAGCGCGCATGCGCTATGGCGAATATGTAGATATGCGTGGGGGCGGCCATTTTTCTGCTCGCATTACAGCCCCTGTATGTGTAGCTGGTGGCATTGCTATACAACTATTAGAATCCATTGGCATTCACGTACGAGCTCACTTAGCACAAGTGGGCACTGTCCAAGATATACCTATCGATTATGCCAATCCCCCTATGGATAAACTCGCTAGTATCAGCACAGAAGTCATTCCTATGCTAGATCGTGTACAACGCCATGCAGCAGAGCAACTTGTATTGGAGTTAAAAACATCTGGCGATTCCACTGGCGGTATCGTTGAAGTATTTGCTACCGGTTTACCTGTTGGCATGGGGAATCCTAATTATGACGGCATAGAAAATCGCTTAGGGGCTACACTCTTTGGTATGCCCGCAGTGAAAGGCATCTCCTTCGGGTCTGGTTTCCCTGGTTGCACCTCTCGTGGCAGTGAGCAAAATGATCCGTTTATCATCACTGACGACGGGATTCGTACAGAGAAAAATAACAGCGGTGGTATCCAAGGTGGTATTACTAATGGTATGCCTCTCGTCATGCAGGTTGGTATTAAACCTACGCCATCCATCTACCATGAGCAATCTTCCGTCTCACTAAGTACGCATAGCCCTGAAGTGTTGCAGATTAAAGGCCGTCATGATCCTTGCGTAGCGCTACGTGCCGTACCTGTGGTAGAAGCCTTAACGTCTCTTGTACTCTTAGATTTTGTAATAGAGCATGATCCACATGCATTCCGTCATTTCAGTCATCGTACATTGGAGGTGTAAATGTTTGGATTATTAGGTCGTACCCTTGTCCATACCTACTCCCCCATGATTCATAAAGCCTTAGGAAATACATCCTATGACATATTTGAAATGGAACCAGACCAACTACAAGATTTTTTTAATCGTTCTGACTTACAAGGCTTAAATATTACTATTCCCTATAAAATCAATGCCTTACAGGCTTGTCATCACATCAGTGATATCGCAGAAGCAATTGGTTGTGTCAACACTATGGTGCGCCAAGCAGATGGTTCTTGGTATGGGACCAATACGGACTATGATGGCTTCCTAGCTACCTTAGATTGGTCTGGTATAGAAGTAATACATAAACATTGTTTAATTTTAGGTGATGGAGCCTCGTCCAATACAGTGCATGTGGCATTGGAAAGATTAGGCGCTGCCTCTATTACCCATATCAGCCGTCATCGGTTTCCTACATATGAACACATTGCACAATTTTATGAACGGGCACAGATAATTATCAACTGTACTCCAGTTGGTATGTATCCTCAGTGTCCTGACCAAAGCATTCGATTAGCTCCTTTCACTCACTTAGAAGGCGTTATCGACTTGGTGTACAATCCCCATCGCACAGGGATTGTATTAGAAGCAGAAACATTGGGTATCCCCCATGTGAATGGCCTCATCTTCTTATTAGCCCAAGCCATTGCGGCTAGCGCTCTATTTTTAGGTCGTACCTATGATGAAAGTATCCTTGTAGATCTATACAAACAGTTTCGACAAGCTCAAGAAAACATCGTCTTAATCGGTATGCCTGGAGCTGGTAAGAGTACCATTGGCGAAGCTTTAGCAAAGCTAACAGGGCGAACACTAGTAGACATAGACAATCGTATTACAGAGGAAGTCGGTTCCATAAGCGATTATATTTTGACTCACGGTGAGCCTGCATTCCGCACTATAGAAGCAAAGATTATTTCCGATGTAGGCAAACAAACAGGTCTCCTCATCTCTACAGGTGGCGGTGCTGTTACCATACCAGAAAACTTTGCTCCTCTACGGCAAAATGGACGTATCTACGAAATTTATCGTCCCTTAGAAGAACTGGATACAACAGGCCGCGTTCTCTCTTCTGGTGGCATAGAACGATTACAACAATTGTACAATGAACGAGCAGCACTGTATGCAACATTCCGACAAGTACAAGTTTTAAATAATGGAACCCCAGAAACGGTGGCGCAATGCATCCTAGATGACTTATATAAAAACTTAGTGTAACTTAGCATCTATACTTTATATATACCTTACGTGCATGTAAATATGTATTAGCCGCTAATTTTTATTCCTATATTGACATACATATAGAAAAGTAACATACAAAAGAACGACATCTATCGTATTAACCACTAATCTAGTAAGTGCATACATTTTGTCGTTCTTTTTTATCTAACCATAGTAATTCACTAGTATTAATTGACATTCTATAGAAAATAGTTTACTATTATCAAATATAAAAGTTTATATTGTATTAAGGAGGTTTTACTATGACGGACTCGCAACAAGAGTTAAAGCGTGGTCTTAAAAATCGCCACGTTCAATTATTAGCCATTGGTGGTGCCATCGGTACCGGTTTATTCCTTGGCTCTGGGCGATCTATTAGTTTAGCGGGCCCTTCCATCCTCCTCACGTATATGATTACAGGTATTATTTGCTTCTTCATCATGCGTGCATTGGGCGAGTTATTGCTTTCCAACTTAAATCACCATTCTTTCATCGACTTTGTAGAAGAATATTTAGGTGATCGGGCTGCCTTTATTACTGGTTGGACCTATTGGTTCTGTTGGCTTTCACTGGCCATGGCGGATTTAACAGCCGTCGGCTTGTACATGCAATACTGGATACCTTGGATGCCACAGTGGATACCGGCCCTCGTTGTGCTAGCAGTATTACTAGTTATGAATTTAACTGCCGTGAAGCACTTCGGTGAAATGGAGTTCTGGTTTGCTTTAATAAAAGTAATTGCCATTGTATCACTCATCATTATTGGTCTTATAATGATCCTCACAGGATTCACTACCAATGCAGGAGCAGCTGCCTTTGATAACCTTTGGAATTACGGTGGTTGGTTCCCAAATGGGACGATGGGCTTCATCTTATCTTTCCAAATGGTAGTATTTGCTTTCACAGGCATTGAATTGGTGGGCCTCACTGCTGGAGAAACGGAGAATCCAGAAAAAGTTATCCCTATGGCGATCAACAACATTCCATTGCGCATTATTTTATTCTATATTGGCTCTCTTGCAATTATTATGAGTATCTATCCATGGATTGCAGTAGACCCAAATTCTAGCCCATTTGTGGCTGTATTTAATGCGGTGGGAATTCTCGCTGCTGCTAGTATCGTGAACTTCGTTGTTCTAACATCCGCTGCGTCTGCTACGAACTCTGGCATCTTCTCCACGAGCCGTATGATCTACGCATTATCCAAACGTGGACATGCACCGAGTCGAATGCGCCGATTGACAAACCATGCCGTGCCGTATCAGGCAACACTATTCTCTGCTGCAGCCTTATTATTTACTGTAGTTTTGAACTATGTTATGCCTGAAAGTGTATTTATTATGATTACGTCCATCTCTACATTCTGTTTTATTTATATTTGGGCCATCATCGTTATATGCCACCTCAAATATCGTAAAACGAATCCAGAATTGGCAAAACAATCCACCTTTAGAATGCCACTGTACCCGTTCATGAATTACTTGATCCTAGCATTCTTTGTATTCATCTTGGTAGTGCTAGCATTACAAAGCGATACACGTATCGCCCTCATGTTTACACCGTTCTGGTTTATTCTACTATGGGCCTTCTACTCCATGTTAGGGCCTAACGAAGACGACGAAACAACAACAAAATAAACAATAAAGGTGTGACCAACCGTCACACCTTTATCTTTTCCACAAAATGTGGTATACTATACGTAACAAAAAGAAGGGCCACCAACGTGTCGAAGGCGTTAGGCTCATCTCTAAACACAAAAATAGATGCGCCTAACGTATTAAGGTCTAGGAAACCTTATGTCGTTAGGCGTTGTCATTACTTATATAAAGCAATGATATTAACTACTAATGTTAAAATAGAAACAATTAAGCTAATTTTTTCATATTTTTTCATAGTATCACCTCCTCCTATAATTAGGAAGAGATGAGCCCAACTCACGTTGGTAATCCTTCTATATTTTCATTATAGCATAATATATGCAAATCGTTATCTTTTAAAAGATATTTTTATAGAAATCAGACAATCTATCCATAAGGAACACAGCACTATCGTAGAACATCTTGTGGCGATTTCATTGCCAAAATAGCATATAACTAAAAGAGCACGACATATTCCGAAGCAAACCTAACCACTGTATCAGTTCGGGTCGGAATGTGTCGTGCTCTTCCCTTTGCACATTCTAGATAAATCACCACAAGATTTCATAACAAAACAAGTAACGCTCTTTTCCTCGGCGCCCCACCTGTGGATGAGTTCTTTCCGTGAGGCATCAAAATTAATCTATACAAGAAACGAGCAACAATTCCTTAAAATATACTACCAATGATAGCGCCTTTGTGGCGTTTCTTTATTACCTAAATACAACAAACACAAGAAGAGCACGGTGTGCCCAGAACAAACATTATGAAATACCGTTTGTGAGGGGTATACCGTGCTCTTCCCTTTACTAGCTTACATCCCAAACGCCAAAGACTTCATCGAGAAACAATCACCCTTTCCCTCGGCACCCCACACTGTGGATGAGTTATTTCCGTGGGGCATCAAAATTAAACTAAACAAGAAACGAGCAACATATTCCGGAGCAAACCTACCGTAGGATCAGTTTGTGGAGGAATGTGTTGCTCGTTTCCCCTAGCGTGAGTTTCGCCGAAAGAACTCATACACAGCAAGCGCCGCTTTTTTGTTCATTCCTTCAACGCTTTCCAATTCTTCCAACTCCGCTACTCGCATAGCATCTAAGTTTCCAAAATGCTTATACAGCGCTTTTCTTCGTTTTGGTCCTATACCCTCTACATGATCCAGAACAGATTCTAAGTTTCGCTTTCCACGCAATCTACGATGGTAGGTAATAGCAAAGCGATGGGCTTCGTCACGAATTTGCTGTAGTAGTTGTAATTCTGGCGTATGGTGTTCTAGAATAATACTTTCCGATTCTCCTTCTACGAATACTTCTTCGATTCGCTTCGCCAAGGATATGACCGGCACATCGGTAACACCCATAGCACGGATGACTGGCAAAGCCGCATTCAACTGACCTTTACCACCATCGATGATAATCAAATCTGGCATAGGCCAATCTTTTTCATTACCGTAGCGCCGTTCCATAATTTCTGCCATAGAGGCAAAATCATCAGGTTTTCCTTGTACTGTTTTCAGTTTGAATCGGCGATACTCTCGTTTCGCCGGCTTTCCACCTTCAAAGACAACCATGGATGCCACCGTTTCTGCCCCTTGCATATGAGAAATATCGTAACATTCCATACGCTCTGGCAATCGTGGCAAGTCGAGCACTTCTGCTAATTTTTTCACGGCCCCACCAGATTTATCGATAGTGTATTGCCATTGACGGCGACGTTCTGCTAAAAAGTTCTGCGCATTTTCCTCAGCCATCTTGATAAGGTCTTTTTTATAACCCCGTTGAGGTACAGATACATCCACCTGTTGCCCTTTCATAGAGGAGAACCATTCACTAAACAATTCACGATCCACACTATCCATAGGCAATAGCAATTCTTTAGGTATGAACGTAGACCCTCCATAATACTGTTTAATGAACTCCGTCATCACTAGCTCTGGACTATCCCCTTCATGTTGGACAAAGTAATTTTCTCGCCCCAATAAACGGCCACTGCGAATAAAAAACAATTGAATACATGCCATAGGTCCGTCAATGGCCATACCTAGTACATCCATATCGCCTCGCTGTGTGACCATGCGTTGCTTTTCTTGTACCTTTTGGATGCTCAATAGGTCATCTCGATACTTAGCAGCTAATTCAAACTCCAAGTCCTCTGAAGCTTGCTCCATCTTGGACGTAATCTCTTCGATGACTTGCACTTGTTTTCCTTCAAAAAGGGCTACAATATCATCGATATATTTACGATAGGATTCTACCGTTACATAGTTCATGCAAGGACCTTCGCAATAATGCATATGATATTGCAAACAAGGTCGTTCTACTTTCATACTTTTACAGGTGCGCAGTGGATAATAGGAGCGCAAGATGCGCAATACATGATGTACCGCTGTCACATCCGTGAAAGGTCCAAAATACTTCGCTCCGTCACGTTCTAAACGACGAGTCATAAAGAGACGTGGAAAGTCCTCTTGCACAGTTACTTTCACATAAGGATATGTTTTATCATCACGAAGCATAATATTATATTTCGGATGATGCTCCTTAATCAAAGTTGCCTCGAGAATAAGAGCTTCCATTTCTGTTTTCGTTTGGATCGTTTCCACATCCCAAGCACGGCGCATCATAGCCGTCACTTTCACAGATCGATTCACATCTTGCTGCACATAGGACCGCACTCGATTGCGCAAGTTGATAGCCTTTCCCACATAGATGATGCGTTGGTACTTGTCACGCCACAAGTAGACCCCTGGTGTAGTAGGCAGATGGCTTACCTTTTCCAAAATATAGGCTTGCTGTTCCGCATCCCCCATCATCATATCTTTCTGACTAGAAGGATTAAAGTTCACTTCTTCTGCTTGCAATTGTCTATCGATAGGATTCATGGTGTATCCTCAATAGTCAACGGATGTTGTTCCATATAGTTCCTAGTTTTCTCTAGCACAGGACCTAAGAATTTGCCCGTGTAGCTTTCAGGTAACGCGGCAATCTCCTCAGGTGTGCCTGTGCCTACAATAGTACCGCCACGGAAACCACCTTCTGGACCTAAATCGATAATATGGTCCGCCGTTTTGATCACATCCAAATTATGCTCGATTACTACCACTGTATCGCCACCATCGGTAAGCTTTTGCAATACTTCTAACAATTTCCGGATATCTTCTACATGTAATCCAGTAGTCGGCTCATCCAGGATATATAAGGTTTTCCCTGTACTACGACGAGCCAGCTCAGTGGCTAGTTTAACCCGTTGTGCTTCCCCACCAGACAAGGTAGTTGCCGCTTGTCCTAATCGAATATAGCCTAAGCCTACCTCTTGCAAAGTTACCAATTTACGGTGAATTTTAGGGATAGCACTAAAGAAATCTACCGCTTCATCAACGACCATGTCTAATACATCGGCAATGCTTTTACCTTTGTACTTCACTTCCATAGTCTCTCGATTGTATCGAGCCCCTTTACATACCTCACACGGTACATACACATCTGGCAAGAAATGCATTTCTATTTTGATGATACCATCACCACGACACGCTTCACAGCGACCGCCTTTGACGTTAAAGCTGAACCGCCCTGCTTTATAGCCACGAATCTTTGCTTCATTGGTTTGGCTGTATAACTCACGAATGGCATCGAAGACGCCTGTATAAGTGGCAGGATTAGAACGTGGTGTTCGTCCGATCGGGTTTTGGTCAATATTGATGATTTTATCTACGTATTCTAAGCCACGAATCTCCTTATGGGCTCCTACCTTATGATGACTTCTGTAGAGTGCATTGGCTACGCCTTTATATAAAATTTCGTTAATCAATGTAGATTTACCGGATCCACTCACACCGGTCACAACAGTAAATAAACCGATAGGGAATTTCACATTCACTTGTTGTAGGTTGTTCTCTTTAGCCCCACGAATCTCTAAACAAGCTTTTGTTGGTTTTCTCCGTTCTTTTGGTAATGGAATATACTTTTGACCACTTAAATATTGACCAGTAATGGATTCTTTCACAGCCATTACCTCTGGTACTGTACCTTGCGCCACGATTTGACCACCATGTTCACCTGCCGCAGGTCCAATATCTACCAAATAATCCGCCGCTAACATCGTATCTTCATCGTGTTCTACCACGAGTAATGTATTGCCTAAATCACGTAGGCCTTTCAATGTTTCAATTAACCGATCATTATCACGCTGATGTAGACCGATGGATGGTTCATCTAAGATGTATAAGACTCCAACGAGGCCCGAACCAATTTGTGTAGCTAATCGAATGCGTTGCGCTTCCCCACCAGATAAGGTACCGGCACTACGGTTCATCGTCAAATAATCTAAGCCCACATTGTTCAGGAATCCTAAACGAGCATTAATTTCCTTCAAAATTTGAGCACCAATGAAAGCCTCTCGTTCCGTCAACTGTAGATTACCAAAATAGTCCACCGCTTCACTAATTGTTAGCTGTGTCACTTCATCTATATTTTTTTCACCTACACGGATGGCAAGAGATTCCGGTTTTAAACGGGCTCCCTTACAAGCTGTACATGGTTTAATAGACATATAGGATTCAAACTCTTCCCGCATGCTATCTGTCGTAGCCTCTGCATGACGTCGTTTCACCATCGGCAAAATACCTTCATATTCGGTGTGGAATGTTTTGACCTCACCACGCATATTTTCATAATCGAAGATCACTTTCTCAGTGCTACCGTACATCACTTCTTTTTGTAAGGCTGTAGGTAGTTCCGAAAAATTAGCATCTAATGTATATCCATGAACTTTTAACAAGCCCTCTAACTGGCGCATGAACCACGCATTTGGGTTGGAGCTTAAAGGAGCTACTGCACCATCTGCAAAGGATACAGTCGGATCAGGAATCACCCGATCCTCATCTACCTCCATCGTGCTACCTAAACCCAAACAGGATGGGCAAGCCCCAAAGGGACTGTTGAAAGAAAACATACGAGGTTCAATTTCCGGCAATGAGATATGACCATTCGGACAGGAAAAATGAACACTAAATTGGTAGGCTGGGCCATCTACCTCTTGGATAATGACAAAGCCTTCCCCATGATGAATGGCCGTTTCTAAGGAGTCCGTCAAACGACTTTCTAAACCTTCTTTGATAACAAGACGGTCTACGACGATCTCAATGGTATGCTTTTTATTTTTATCTAAGGCAATGTCATCTTCAAAGGTATGTATCTCTCCATTGATGCGAACGCGAGCAAATCCATTTTTACGAATTTGTTCCAATACTTTTTCATGGCGACCTTTTTTACCCCGCACCACTGGTGCCATCACCATAATCTTAGTACGTTCCGGCAATTTCATGACTAAGTCTGTTATTTGCTCAATAGTCTGTTGGGCAATCTCTTCTCCACAAGTAGGGCAGTAAGCTCGACCAATACGAGCAAATAATAATCGCAAATAGTCATAAATTTCTGTCACCGTTCCCACCGTAGACCGAGGATTACGGCTCGTCGTTTTTTGGTCGATGGATATAGCCGGTGAAAGCCCCTCAATGTAATCTACATCAGGTTTATCCATTTGCCCCAAAAACTGGCGAGCATAGGCAGATAAGGACTCCACATATCTGCGCTGTCCTTCTGCATAAATCGTATCAAAGGCTAGGGATGATTTACCAGATCCACTTAATCCTGTTAATACGATGAATTGATTTCTTGGTAAAGCCACGTCAATGTTCTTCAAATTATGTTGACGGGCTCCTTTTATAATTAATTGATCTTTCAAAATAACTCCTATTCCTCATTCATATCTGACCAAATTTGGCGCAATCTACCTAGTTCATCACGCAACTCTGCAGCTCGTTCAAATTCTAATTGTTTTGCTGCTGCCTTCATGAGGCGTGTGGTCTCTTCAATGGCATTGAACACATCTTCTTTCGTTTCGTATTGCGAATTCGTTGAAAGTGACTGCACTGTTTCTGCCACCACTTCTGTCGGTGCTGTACTATCATACACCACAGAGCTATCTGTTCTTGGTTTGCGACCTTTTTTAGGTGCAGCAACTTCCCCTTCTACTTTGGTCAACTCAATTAAGTCTTTCACTTCCTTGCGCACTGTGCGTGGTGTAATACCATGCTCTGTGTTGTAGGACTCTTGCAAAGCACGACGACGTTCTGTTTCATCCATGGCACGTTGCATAGATCCCGTAATGCGGTCCGCATACATAATAACTTTCCCTTTTTCATTACGAGCCGCACGGCCTATGGTCTGAATCAAGGACGTATCACTGCGCAAGAAACCTTCCTTATCTGCATCTAAAATAGCCACTAAGGATACTTCTGGCATATCTAAGCCTTCCCGCAATAAGTTAATTCCCACGAGGACATCAAAGACACCAGCTCTCAAGTCACGAATAATATCAGCCCGCTCAATGGTCGCAATGTCTGAATGTAAATAGCGCACTCGAATGCCCATCTCTTTTAGGTAACTCGTTAAATCCTCTGCCATTTTCTTCGTTAATGTTGTTACCAACACCCGTTCATCCGACTTCGCACGTTCTTTGATTTCTCCTAAAAGATCATCCATCTGTCCTTTAATAGGTCGGATTTCGATGATTGGGTCTAATAAACCAGTAGGTCGAATGATCTGTTCTGCCACATTGGTCTGTACTTCCATTTCATAAGGACCTGGCGTAGCCGATACATAGACGATTTGATTAATTCTCTCCACAAATTCTTCAAATTTTAGCGGTCGGTTATCTGCCGCCGATGGCAAGCGGAATCCGTAGTCGATCAAATTATGCTTTCTAGCTTGGTCACCATTATACATGGCACGAATTTGTGGCAAGGTCACATGGGACTCATCGATAATAATTAGGAAATCATCTGTGAAATAGTCGATCAGAGTCATTGGAGCTTCTCCTGGTTGCCGGTTGGACAACAGACGGGAGTAGTTTTCAATGCCTGAGCAATAACCCATTTCCTGCATCATTTCAATGTCATATCGTGTTCGTTGCTCCAATCGTTGCGCTTCTAAGAGACGACCATTTTCATTAAAGTATGCCAAACGTTCAGCCAATTCTGTCTCGATGCGCCCAATGGCAAGGTCTAACTTTTCCTTCGTCGTTACATAGTGAGAAGCTGGATAAATAGCCACGTGTTTCCGTTCTACAATCACATCACCTGTAAGCACATCGATTTCCACTAAACGATCGATTTCATCGCCGAACATTTCTACACGAATGGCTCTTTCACTGGTGCCAGCTGGGAAAATTTCCAACGTATCCCCTTGTACCCGGAAAGTACCTCGTACAAAGTTCATATCATTACGTGTATATTGGATAGACACCAATTTACGTAGAATATCATCACGACTATATTCCTGACCTTGTCGCAAGGATACACAGAGGGTACTGTAGTCCTCTGGATCCCCTAAGCCGTATATACAGCTGACGGATGCGACGATGATTACATCTTTCCGCTCAAATAAGTTCATTGTCGCCGAGTGGCGCAACTTATCGATTTCTTCATTGATAGATGCATCTTTTTCAATGTATGTATCAGTAGAGGCAATGTACGCCTCTGGTTGGTAATAATCGTAATAGGACACGAAGTATTCCACTGCATTCTTAGGGAAAAAGCTTTTGAACTCACTAGCCAATTGAGCTGCTAATGTTTTATTGTGGGCAATGATCAAGGTCGGCTTTTGCACGGCCTCGATGAGTTTCGCCATCGTATATGTTTTTCCCGTGCCAGTAGCACCTAATAATACCTGTGCCCATTCCCCTCGTTCGATGCCCTCTGCCAAGGACTGGATGGCCTTTGGTTGGTCACCCATCGGTGAATAGGGGGCCTCTACTTGAAAAGGAATCCCTTCCTCAGGAAAATGATGCAATCCGCTCATAGTCACTCCTTATATTCTCTATCTGTAAACAAGTAACATTCACTTGTATCTATATCTAGTAACTTCTATATTATATCATGAATAGACTGAGTATTGTACTATATGTTCGATACAAATCAGATACAACAATCACTCTGTGAGACTATACTATATACAAAAAGAAAAGCTGAACCTAAGGTCCAACTTTTCACTATTGCTTATATAGTTTACCCTTTACCTCGAATGCGACGCAATTCTTCTTCTGTGATAGGCGTATCTCCTTGCAATATTTGTGTAGTAGTATCTTCGCCTTCTAACATCTCCAAAAAGATCGCGATGCCTTGGTCTGATAAATGATGACTTTCATCACTATGCTCAGATTCTAATGTATGTTGGATATTAGCTGCAATGGAATGTACATAGTCCCATTTCTCTTGGGTATACTGTTCAATACGTTGCGCAATTTCCTTCCAATTACTCAACAGTAATCTTGTAAGCGGTCGGTATAAATCACCGCCTACAAATTCCATAATATCTACAGCACATTCAATGCCATCTGCATCGACACCATAGCCATTCATCTCATTTTGATCAACCACATACTCATACAACTTCTTTCTTGTCATGGTCATTTATTCTCCCTTATCGAATAGGGCATTGGCAAATTCTTTTGCATTGAAAGGACGTAAATCATCCATTTTTTCACCTACACCAATCCAACGCACTGGAACACCTAACTCTTCTTTGATAGAGATAACGACACCACCTTTGGCTGTGCCATCTAATTTTGTCACCACAATACCCGTTACAGGAACTGCTTCACCAAATAGCTTCGCTTGGTTCACAGCATTTTGTCCTGTTGTGCCATCTAAGACTAATAACGTTTGATGTGGGGCACCAGGAATTTGTTTGTCCGCTACACGCCCAATTTTTTTCAATTCTTCCATCAGGTTAATTTTCGTATGCAAGCGACCAGCTGTGTCTACAATCACTAAATCAGCTTCTTTTGCAATAGCCGATGCACAGGCATCGAACACAACAGCTGCTGGGTCCGCACCTTCTTTATGCTTGACGATAGATACGCCCACGCGATCTGCCCAGATCGATAATTGTTCAGATGCAGCAGCACGGAATGTATCGCCTGCTGCAATAATCACTTTTTTTCCTTGCTCAGCATAATAATGAGCTAGCTTTGCGATTGTCGTCGTTTTACCAACACCATTCACACCTACTACCAAAATCACTTCAGGCTTATGTAGTTCTAAAGCTTCTTCTTGAGCACCTAGCATTTCCGTAATACGTTCTTCCATGAAAGGCATAACTTCCTTAGTGTTGTTAATAATCCCTTCTGTGACACCTCGACGAATTTCTTTCATCAAATATGTTGTCGTTTTAGGTCCCAAGTCACCAGTCAACATAGTAGCTTCTAAATCATCTAAAAAGTCATCATCAATTTCAGCATATCCAATGACGATAGTTTCCACTTTTTTTACAAAGTTATTTTTTGTCTTTTCTAAGCCTGCTTTCACACGGTCAAAAAAACTAAATGCCATAATCGTTATTCTCCTTTACATCATCAAATGCTACTGTTAATAAACGAGATACACCTCGCTCTACCATAGTTACCCCTTGTAAGACATGAGCCGATTCCATCGTCCGTTTTCGATGGGTTACTACGATGAACTGCGTAGCATCTCCTAAATTTTGCAAATACTGACTAAATCGTTCCACATTCGCATCATCTAGTGCGGCATCTACTTCGTCTAGCACACAGAATGGAGCTGGTCGATAATCTAGCAATGCAAATAGCAAGGCTATCACTGTCAATGCTCGTTCACCGCCAGACAATAAGCTCAATTGTTGCCGCTTCTTTCCTGGTGGCTGGATATAAAAGTCAATGCCACTTTCTAAAATTGACTCTGGATTCGATACTACAATTTGTGCAGTACCACCACCAAATAATTGAGAGAACACATGTTGGAATTTCTCACGAATGTCTGCAAGTACACCTTGCAATTGTTCAGACATAGCCCCATCAATTTCAGCAATAACTCCTTCTAATTGTTCTTTCGCAGTCACTAAATCATCTTTTTGCGCATGGTAGAACGTTAACTTTTCTACCGCTTCTTCATATTCGATAATAGCGTTTGGATTGACAGCTCCTAAGCTATCTATCCGCTGCAATAAGGTTATCTGCTGTTGTTTCCATTCATTGACAGATCCAGAAACATCTAATGTTTGCGCCTCTTGTTTAGTATACCCTAAAGCTCCCAATTGTTCCAATGCTTGTTCGCCTTGTAATTGGTATTTTGTTAAACCTTCTTGTAAGTCTACTAATTTCTTTTGCACAATTCGTTGACGTTGCTCTTTTTGATTTCGCTCATCTTGTAATTTAGATAATTGTAATTCCCATGCACGCACTTTTTCTTGTCCACCTTTACGAGATTCTGTAATAGTGGCTACTCGTTTTTCTAAGGCTTGTTTCTCTGCCTCTAATTCTAAGGCAGGGCCACCGCCTAATTGCACTACGTCTTCTTTTAATTGTGTAAGGCGTCGTTCCAAGCCGACAATAACTTGTAACTTCTCCTGTATATGTTGATCTAATAGAGCTAGTTCTTTTCTACTTTGTTCTAAAACCAATCTAGCTTGTTCCCATCGCAATCGTAACCCTTGTACTACTTCACTTTGGGAGCGATCTCGTTCTTCCAAGCTTTTCTCTTGTGCAACTAAAGCATTGACTTGTTCTTGATATCCTTCACGATTCTCCAACTGTAAAAGCTCATCGGATAATACATTTATATTCTCCGTTAATGTAGCCTGTGTTTCTTTAGCTTCCTGTAGTTCCTTTTTATAGGTCTGGACCATTCCATTCAAGCTAAGTTGTTCACCTTCTGTACGCTGTTGCTCCTGTTGTAAACTGCGCAATTGTAGAGCTTCCTGTTCATAGGTTTCTCGCAACTCTTTACCTATCGTAGTCAGTGCTTCACTCTCTTGTTCAAACGTTTCCAATTGTGAACTTAATTCTTGAAGTGTTTGCCGCAATGTATGAATATCTTTTTCTAGGGTCTCTTGCTCTTCTTTGCGAGATAAAATAGAAGCTTTTTTACGTTTAGTCGCACCACCCGTTAAAGCACCACCTGGCTGTAATTGCTCTCCTGTTAGAGTTACAATACGCAATTGTTGATGGTATTCTTTTTGTAATGCTAATCCGTGCTCCAAGGTATCTACAATTAAAGTACGACCTAGTAGTTGATTAAATACACCCGTAAATTGTGCATCAAAGTGAATACAATCAACACCTAATCCTAATACATGTGGAGATTGTAACGCCTTATGATCAAGGCGCTTTCCTTTCACCATATCCATAGGCAAAAACGTAACACGACCGCCTTGAGTACGTTTTAAATGTTGTACTGCTTCAGAAGCAATCTTCGCTGTATCCGTAATGACTTGATGAATGGCCCCCCCTAAGGCTGTTTCAATAGCCACTAAAAACTTTTCTTCCACTGTGAATACATCGCCTATAGCTCCACGAATGTGAAAAGACCATTGCTCTTTTGCCTGTAGAACATGTTTTGTTCCCTCTAAATAGCCTTCGTGTAGTTCTTCCCAACTATGAAGTAGTTCCAAGCGACCTTCTTTAGATTGCAATACTCGTTGCGTTTCCACTAACTTTTGATTTGTCTGGCGGCGACTAGTTTCCAAGTCCAGTAAAGATTGTCGAGTGTTTTCTAATTGCTCTTGTGCTTTCTGTACAATCGTTTCTTGGTCTTTCATAGCACTTTGTGCTACTTCTAGCCCCTGTGCTATATCTTGTAAGGTCTCCTGTAAACGCTGTGTATCTGCTTGTTTTTGTTGCTCTCTATCTTGTGCTCTTGTCAGCTGATGACGAGCTTCCTCTACTTCACGAACAATAGCAATGTGTCGTTCATGAGCATGCTGCTCTGCAGAACGCATAGTATCTAAATTGGCTTTTACTTCGCCCAGAGACTCTCGTATAGTTTGTAGGTTAGATTCGGCACTAGTTAGATCTAGACCAATCGCTTCTAGTTCACCTTCCTGTTCTTTCACAGATACTAGATCCCGTTCACGATGTTCCTCTTTCTCTGCAACTTCTTCTTTCCAAGCGCTCAGTTGAGCTTCTCCCTCCTGCAATTCAGCAGTCATATTTGCCTCTTTGAGTCGTGCGACCTCAATTTGACCCGTTAATTCTCCTAACTTACCTTGTAAGGTAGCATATTCCTCGTCCATACCTTGTTGGGTGTCGCGGAATTTTTGCAATTCCTCCTGTGTTACAGAATAACTACTTTGGATAGATTCTACACTAGCCTCTAACTCCTCTTGCTCACGTAGATAGGATAGGTTTTCATTCTCTTGCCTAGTAAATAACCGATCTGCCGTTTTATACTCATGAAAAGCAATAGCTCCATCATACTTACGTTTCTCTTGCGATAGTTGATTATACTTCCGTGTTGTATTGGCTTTTACTTCTAAATCTACTAATTGATCTCCCAGGGTACTCATCACATCATCCAAACGTTCCATATTACGTTCTGTACTATGGATACGGCGGATAGCATCTTCTTTATTCATTTTAAAGCGAGATATGCCAGCGACATCTTCAAATATGAGGCGCCGTTCTTCTGGCTTACTGTTTAAAATAGCATCAATGCGATTCTGACCTATAATAGCCATAGAATCTTTTCCTAAGCCTGTATCTGCCAATAGTAAATGTATATCTTTTAAACGGCAATTTCTTTTATTGATTTGAAATTCACTTTCACCATTGCGATACATACGACGGGTAATAACAATTTCTGCTAACTCTTGACCTAATGTGCCATCGCTATTATCAAAAATTAAGTTTACCTCTGCTGTATTATGAGGTCGTCTAGCTTCAGTTCCTGAGAAGATAATATCTTCTGCTTTTTGGCCACGCAAATGACGTACATTCGATTCGCCTAATACCCACCGAATCGCATCAGTGATATTACTTTTACCACTGCCATTAGGTCCCACAATCCCAGTCATGCCCGGAGAAAATGACACTACAGTTTTATCCGCAAAGGATTTAAATCCCTTCATCTCTAATCGTATTAATTGCATGACTGCTTCCTTTCTATGTATACATAGGTATGCTTTAAATTTATACAATAGAATATATTGTCCATACTATATCCTAAGCTGATACCTATTTCCCACCTCTCATCACATACTCTTTCTACAGAGTACTAGTCAATCCATTGTTATATGCCCGGTATCCTCTATTTAAAGAGGCAAGCTATATAGTATATGATCTATCATGACATGCAATACATTAGCAACAATATCTTCTTGCTTTTGTTTCCAAGTCCATTCTATCTGTTTATATTCCTGTCCAAAGTACTCTATATTTCTATTCTTCAACCCTCGTACTTTCGATGTGAAAGCCCGTGGATACTCCACTGTGATTCGATGTGCCACACCGAATATTTCTAGATGTTCTTCTATGGTTTGCTGGATAGCTTGAAGCCATTCATAATTGACTACCAATTCTCCAAAGGCAGGAGCATAAGGACCACCTACAATACCACGCCCAGCATCAAAATCTTCTGTACTTTGTAATCCCACACGTATAATCTGTACACCTTTACCTTCTAAATAGGATTTTAAAAAAGCACTATACGCCACCGCTTGTTCTATTGTTAATGGTACATAACTGCCTTGACGAACGCGATCAGCTAGTTCGGTATCTTCAATAACAATCACAGGATAAATGCGACATAAGTCAGCCTGCAATTGACCGGCTTTCACCGCCGTATTAACTAGTGTCATCCATGTTTCGCCAGGTAAACCTGGAAGTAATTGTATACCCAAGGTTATCTCTTGTTCACGTATCATCTTACACGCTTGTTCAACATCTTCTACCGTATGCCCTCGTTTAGATTCTACAAGCATAGACTCCTCTAATGTTTGTACCCCTAATTCAATGGTCCGTACACCACTCGCATAGAGTTCTTTCAATCGGTCTTCTCTGATAGCATCAGGCCGAGTAGACAAGCGTATTCCTTGAATTAATCCCTGTTGAAATGCTTCTTTAGCAGGTTCCAATAATGTATC
The DNA here is from genome assembly GCF_003992055.1 of Veillonella sp. CHU740. Lineage (GTDB taxonomy): Bacteria > Bacillota > Negativicutes > Veillonellales > Veillonellaceae > F0422. The sequence continues at coordinate 37,600 of NZ_RQVD01000010.1, read as the reverse complement.
TTGTACTTCTTGTGGTATAGCCGTAAAGCTTCCACCAAAGTAGGCCACTTCCCATTGTCCACTATATCCTTGTTCTGATACAGCTCTTTGTATGGAAGAACGAATGATTGCAGGCGTTACCATCTCTTGATGTCCAGATATACGTGGTTGATTACAAAATACACAAATATAGGGGCATCCAATATGAGGGATAAAAAATGGAAGTAATCTAGTTTTCTCTTTATTTACTTTCCTCATACATGCCTCCTCTACCAAGTGTAGTATCTATATATATACCTATCTATTGTACCATGAGAATACATTCTATCCTACCAGTAGAATAGAAAAAGGAGTGGTTTCCCACCCCTCAATCCTTATTATTGTATACGTTTTTCATAGGCTTCACGCGCTGCTGCTTGAGCCGCTGTTTTCTTATTGCGTCCAGAACCTATGCCGGATGGAACTCCATCGATAACAACTTCCATAGTAAAGAATTTATCGTGGTCTGGTCCCGTTTCCTCAATCACTCGGTACTGGATGACAGATTCACCCTTTTGTTGCACCAGCTCTTGAAGCATCGTTTTAAAATCTTTACCTACTTTTCCTGAAAGCGCCATTTGGATATATCCATGCAAATGACTCAATACGAACTGTTTTCCCACTTCATATCCACACTCTAAATAGATAGCCCCCAAGACTGCCTCAAAGGTATCCGCTAAGATAGAGTCACGATTCGCACCTCCACAGTGAAATTCTCCTTTACCTAAGCGTAAATAGGAGCCTAGTTGCAAGGTACGACTGCAACCTGCTAGTGATCCCTCACATACGGTGCAAGCTTTTAAACGGGTCAGTTCACCCTCAGTCATTTCTGGATATGTAACAAATAAATACTCTCCAATGATAAGATCTAATACAGCATCCCCTAAAAACTCTAATCGTTCATTATGATGCTCATGAGATAGCTTATGCTCATTGGCATACGAAGAATGTGTCAATGCTCGATTTAACACATCCATATTTTGTAATGGTAAATGTAAACTCGCAACAAACTCGTGAAGTAATCCTTCACGAGCCTGGCGAGATACTTTGTTATGCATAGAAGCTTTCACAATTATGCCTCATAACGACGAACAACGATAGTACCGTTGTGACCACCAAAGCCAAAGGAGTTAGAAAGTGCTACATCCACTTTCATATCACGTGCTCCATCAGATACATAATCTAAGTCTAATTCTGGATCTGGAGTGTCCAAGTTAATTGTTGGATGTACTTTACCAGTTTCAATAGCCATTGCCATAACAATTGCTTCGATGGCACCAGCAGCCCCTAATAAGTGACCTGTCATAGATTTTGTAGAGTTGACAGCTAATTTTTTAGCATGGTCCCCAAATAATTGTTTAATCGCCAATGTTTCATTCGCATCATTAATGGATGTAGATGTACCATGAGCATTGATATAATCTACTTGCTCAGGAGCAATACCTGCATCGTTCAATGCTAATTCCATACATTTACGAGCTTGTGTACCACCTGGTGCTGGAGAAGAAATATGATATGCATCACCATTCGTTCCATAACCAACTACTTCTGCGTAGATATGGGCACCGCGTGCTTTTGCATGTTCTAGCTCTTCTAATACAATGATACCAGAACCTTCACCCATTACAAATCCATCACGATCTGCTGCAAATGGACGAGACGCTTTTGTTGGCTCATCATTACGAGTAGACATAGCTTTCATAGATGCAAAGCCAGCTACTGCGGCAGGAGATACAGCTGCTTCTGTACCACCAGCAAACATCACATCTGCTTGACCATGAGCAATCATACGGAATGCTTCACCGATTGCATTAGTACCAGATGTACATGCAGTCACGACTGTTTCAACTGGTCCACGTAATCCCAATTGAATAGATACACGACCAGATACCATGTTAGCAATCATCATTGGTACTGCAAATGGACTCACACGACCTGGGCCTTTTTCAAATAATGTAACATATACATCGTGAATAGAGTCAATACCGCCAATACCAGTACCAACTACTGTTCCACAACGATCTAAATCTTCTTTGTCTAAATCTAAATCTGCATCTTTTTGTGCTAAGAATGCTGCTGCAATAGCAAATGCAGAAGAACGGTCCATACGGCGAGCTTCTTTTTTATCGATACCAAATTGTGTAGGGTCGAAATCTTTGATTTCACCTGCAATTCGAGTTGCATAATCACTTGCATCGAATCGAGTGATAGACCCGATACCAGATTCTCCACGTAATAAAGCATTGTAAAAGTCATCTTTACCGATTCCCACAGGTGTTACTGCACCTAAACCAGTAATAACAACACGTCTTTCCATCATTACACCTCTTTATAATCTCGTTTAATCAATGGATGCCGCTTCAGAAATGAGGCGCGCAAAAATGTCTTTAACAGGTAATATGGAATCTACTTTACGCATATTATTACCTGAGAATACCAAACCTGTTTCTACGTCACCTTGTTGGGCACGTGAAAGGGCTTTTATAATACAGAATTTGTGTGAACAATGCTTAAGGCATCGATGACATTCTGTTGGTGGCGGCACTGTGCCGTCTAATACTGTTTCTGCAAACTTATTGCGCAAGGCTTGTCCTGGAAGTCCTACTGGACTTTGGATTAAAACGATATCTTCTGGCGCGTCTGCACGGACGTACATTTTTTTCAACTCATCCGAAGCATTACACTCTACACTAGCTGCAAAACGGCTTCCCATTTGTACTCCGCTAGCACCTAATTTAATCATTTCAACAATATCTGCTCCATCAAGAACACCACCAGCTCCAATGACTGGAATATTCTTAACAGCCGCTACCACCTCTGGTACTAATTCACGAGAAGATCGATCTGTACCTAGATGGCCACCTGCTTCACAGCCTTCTACAATGACTGCAGAAGCTCCCAATCCTTCAGAAATACGCGCTAATTTAGGCGTAGATACGATAGGTACAATCGGCGTACCTGATTCGCGACCTAAGGCAAACATATCTCTGGAGAATCCAGCGCCAGCTACTACGAGGTCAATCCCCTCTTCAATGGCCGTTTTTACAAGGCCTAAAAACTCTGTAGCGGCTACCATTGCATTTATACCAATAATGCCCGTAGGCGATAATTTTCTTGCTAATTGTATTTCGTATCGTAATTCATCAAAAGGCATGCCAGATGCTGCAATCAGGCCGATACCACCTTCATTTGCAACGGCTGCAGCCAAGCGAGCTGTAGACAATCGGATTGCCATTCCACCTTGAATTACTGGTACTTTGGCTACCAATTTCCCTATTCTAAGTTCAGGGAGTTTCACTATAATTCCTCCTATGTGCAAAGCCACCAAGGGGGCGTAGCCCCCTAGAGTGGTGCATAAGTGCTAAGACTTATTTTGTAGAATCGATGTAATCAACTGTATCTTTTACAGTTTTGATTTTTTCAGCAACATCATCAGGGATTTCAATATTGAATTCCTCTTCAAATGCCATGATCAATTCAACGATGTCAAGAGAGTCAGCGCCCAAATCATCGATGAAAGTGGAATCGATAGCCACTTCGGATTCGTCAACGCCCAATTGTTCAACAACAATAGCTTTTACTTTGTCAAATGTGCTCATTACGTACACCTCCTTTCACGTAATCTATGTATAGAATCTTGCTTTTACATCACCATTCCGCCGTCTACATTGAGAACTTGGCCAGTAATATAACTTGCAAAGTCGGACGCTAAAAATGTTACCACACCAGCAATTTCTTCTGGTTGACCCATACGGCCTAGTGGCACAGTTGCTGCAATACCTTCTTTGATTTTTTCAGGTAATACATCTGTCATAGCTGTTTCAATAAATCCTGGTGCTATTGCATTCACAGTAATACCACGAGCAGCTAATTCTTTAGCACATGTTTTAGTGAAGCCAATCACCCCTGCTTTGGCAGCGGCGTAATTGGCCTGACCCACATTACCTGTCACACCAGATACAGATGTCATATTGATAATGCGACCAGCACGTTGTTTTACCATTAATTTAGCCACAGCTTTAGTCACTAAGTACACACCTTTTAAGTTGATGTTAAGCACTTCATCCCAATCAGAATCTTTCATGCGAATTAAAAGACCATCACGAGTGATACCTGCATTGTTTACGAGGATATCGATATGACCGAATGTAGCATGTGCTTCATCTACCATAGCTTGTACATCATCTGCATCGCCTACATTCGCTTTGATTTTAATCGCTTTACGGCCTAATGCTTCAATGGCTTCCACAGTTTCTTGTGCCACTGCTTCATTTCCAATAAAGTTAACGATAATATCAGCGCCAGCTTTTGCTAGTTCAATAGCAGCCGCTTGACCAATACCACGAGATGCGCCTGTTACTAAGGCTACTTTACCTGTTAAATTCATCTTATTCTCCTTGTAAGAATGCAATCGCCGCTGCTAAGGATGCTTCATCTTCAACATTTGCCAATTCCATTGCTTTGTTAATTTTTTTAGTGAAACCTGTCAATACTTTGCCAGGGCCTACTTCTACAAATCGAGTTACACCAAAGTCTACCATTGTAGCTACACAATCTTCCCAAAGTACTGGTGCTGCAGCCTGTGTTACTAATGCTTCTTTAATAGTAGCACCATCTTTTAGGATTTCTCCAGAAATATTTGCTACTACCGGAATTTGTGCATCTTTCACTTCAATCTTATCTAACTCTTCTTGTAAGCGTTTTGCAGCTGGTTCCATCAAACGACTATGGAAAGGCGCACTAACTGGTAACATAACAGCACGCTTAGCACCTGCTTCTTTCATTTTTTCAGCTGCCACTTCTACGGCTTTTGTAGCACCAGCAATTACAATTTGCCCTGGGCAGTTAAAGTTAACTGCTTGTACAGATCCTACCGTATCGTTCACTTCTCCGCAGATACGAACTACTTCTTCACGAGGTAATGCTAGAATCGCAGCCATTGCGCCTTCACCCAATGGCACAGCTTCTTGCATGTATTCACCACGTTTATGTACTACGTAGACAGCATCTTTAAAATCAAGAACACCTGCTGCTACTAAAGCACTATATTCACCAAGACTATGACCACCTACGATATCCGGTGTAAAGCCTTTTTCTTTTAAAATTTCATAACATGCTACACTAGCTGTTAAAATAGCCGGTTGTGTATTTGCTGTTTTTACTAATTCCGTATCTGGACCTTCAAAACATAATTGTGAAATGGAATACCCCAATGCTTCATCTGCTTGAGCAAAACGTTCTCTAACAATAGGGTATGCTTCATATAAATCTTTTAACATACCAACTTTTTGAGACCCTTGTCCAGGGAATACAAATGCTGTTTTCATAAGGTTTCCTCCTACTTATCGGATAACAGATTTAAGATTTAACATAACCTCTTCTGCTTCACGAACGATATCTTGAATGATTGTAGCGCAAGGTTTAATATCAGTTAACATACCTGCGATTTGTCCAATCATAACGGAACCATTTTTAGTTTCCCCTTCAATAGCCGCTTTTCTAAGTGTACCAGCACCTAGGTTTTCAAGAGCTTCTTTTGGTGCTCCGCTGAACTCAAGGGATTGATATTTACGAGCTAATAAGTTCTCAATAATACGAACTGGGTGACCTGTTGTCAAGCCTGTCATCACTGTAGAACGATCTTTTGCTTTCAATACAGCTTCTTTATAATTCTCATGGGCAATACATTCTTCAGATACTACGAAACGAGAACCCATTTGAACTGCACTAGCACCCAATGCTAAGGCTGCCGCCATACCGCGACCATCAGCAATACCACCAGCGGCAATAACAGGTACGTCCACTGCATCAACGATTTGAGGAATTAAACACATAGTCGTAATATCCCCTACGTGGCCACCAGATTCAGTACCTTCTGCAATGACTGCATCAATACCACCACGAAGCAAACGTTTTGCTAATAATACAGATGCCACTACAGGAATTACTTTTGTACCGATTTCTTTGAAAGCCGGTACCCATGTAGATGGATTACCTGCCCCAGTTGTAATCACCGGTACACGTTCTTCTAAAGCAACTTCCATAACTTCATTCACAAATGGAGACATCAACATAATGTTACATCCATATGGTTTGCTTGTGCGCTCTTTCAACTTATGGATTTCTGCACGGAATACATCTGGAGGCATATGACCTGCCCCAATAATTCCCAACCCGCCTGCTTCAGATACAGCAGCTGCTAATTCAGCTGTACCCAACCAAGCCATACCACCTTGAAGAACGGGATACTCTATCCCTAATAAATCACAAATATCAGTCTTAATCATCTTGTCCTCCTTAGCACCATTTCATTACTAGACTTGCCCAAGTTAATCCTGCACCAAATCCAGCAACGGCAAGATTATCACCCTTTTGTAATTTTCCTGCACGCACTGCTTCATCTAAAGCTATGGCAATGGATGCTGCTGATGTGTTTCCATACTTAGGTAAATTAATAAATACTTTATCTTCTGTCAAGCGCAAACGATCCGCTGCAGATGAAATAATACGAGTATTCGCTTGATGAGGGATAAAGAAATCTAACTCATCTAATTCCATATTTGCCATTTCTAGGGCTTTCAACACTGTTTTTCCCATTGTTTTCACAGCAAATTTATATACCTCTTGTCCATTCATGTGGACAAATGTCAAGCCTTCTTCACGACGCTCGTTTGTAGCTGGCAATGCAGTACCACCAGATGGAATGCATAAATGCATACCGCCTGTGCCATCCGCACCCATATCCATACCGAGCATACCATAGCCTTCTTCTACAGAAGACACGATGCATGCCCCTGCGCCATCACCAAATAGTACACAAGTATTGCGGTCTTCCCAGTTTACAACGCGAGATAATACCTCTACACCTACTACAAGGACATTCTTAAATAACCCTGCATTGATGTACGTGCTAGCTGTAATCATAGAGTATACATACCCAGAGCAAGCTGCGGACAAATCAAAGGCTGCCGCATTTTTGGCACCTAGGTTAGCCTGTACTAAGCACGCTGTAGAAGGGATTGCCATGTCACCTGTTAAGGTTGCCACGATGATACAATCCAAATCTTCTGCCGTCAAATTTGCCGCTTCTAAGGCTTTTTTTGCCGCTTCTGTAGCCATATCCGATGCATTTACACCTTCAGGAGCAATACGGCGTTCTTTAATACCTGTACGTTCTTGAATCCAAGCATCGCTGGTATCCACCATTTTTTCTAAATCGGCATTTGTTAATACTTTTTCTGGCACATAACTACCGGTACCAATAATTCCGACTGGCTTATTCAGCATTGTCATAAGTTAGGGTCCCTTCTTCTTGAATACTTGAGGAAATATGATCAATTAATTTCCGTTCCACTAAATCACCAGCAATTTTAATAGCTGTCATAATTTCTTTTGACTTTGAACTGCCGTGGCAAATAATAAATACACCATTTACCCCTAATAGTGGCGCTCCACCATTTTCTGTGTGATCTAGACGTTTTTTTATCTTTTTAAACACTGGAACAATTAATAGTGCCCCCAGTTTAGATATAATACTGCTTTGCTTGATACCTGCTTTCAGGATTTCTTGTACTACAGACACAAGTCCCTCTGCAAATTTAAGCACTACATTGCCTACAAAGCCGTCACATACTACAACATCCACCGTCCCTTTCGGAATATCACGGCCTTCCACATTTCCTTTGAAAGGAATTGTTTTTAACTGTTGTAATAGTGGATATGTTTCTAGAACAACTTCATTGCCTTTCGTAGACTCTTCCCCAATGTTGAGTAGGCCTACCGTAGGGTTTGCTTTTCCCAACAACAATTGTGCGTAATTATATCCCATAATGGCACCTTGTACCAAATGTTTTGGTTTACTGTTTGCATTCGCACCAGAATCTAGCATAATGGTTACACCATTCGCTGTTGGTAATGGTGTAGCAATACACGGTCTTTCGATTCCTTTGATGCGTCCCAACCCTAGCAAAGCTGCTGCTACTGCTGCTCCTGTACTGCCAGGTGCAATGACTGCATCACAAATATTGTCACGAACTAATTTTGTTGCCACTGCAATAGAAGCATCTTTCTTTTTGCGCAATGCAATACTTGGATGCTCATGCATTTCGATTACTTCACTAGCGTGATGTATAGCAATTCTAGGATTATCCAATTCACCAGTATCTTCTAATATTTCTTTTATTTTACTTTCATCACCGACAAGCACGACTTCCATATTTTTATATTCGTGCACAGCGGCAATAGAGCCTAATACTATTTCCAGAGGGGCAAAGTCGCCACCCATAGCATCTACTGCAATCTTCATGGTTCACCTTTATTCTATCACAGATTCCATAATGAATTTAGCGCGAAACACTTCTTTTATGTTATCTTTGATTGTTACTTTAATAAAGAACTTTTCTCCGCGTTGTCGCACTAACTCAGCTTTCGCCGCCAAATTAACATCACTCTTAACGAGGCTTTTATATTTGATATTGCCTACTCCAGCAATCACCGTAGGAACTCCTACAATCGCTCTTGCCAAAGAGTTAGCTTGAGCATACAGATATTGTGCTTCCACGTAACCAGAACGATCTAACATGTCCTTCGTAGTTCTAAGAACACTAATGCCATACTGTCCTACCGATAAATCGATGACATCGCCTACAATATCTGATCGATCAATATGATGTCGGTCGTCTGTGTGTTCCTGTGCCATCGCCTTAATCCGTTCACGCAATTCAGGAATTCCTAAGGCCAGTCGATCCAATCGTATGGTAGGAACACTAACACTGAAAAATGTGGCCAATTCCTCATCTGTCGTGAAGGGGCTAATATTCAGTTTTTCGCGCAATAACTGTTGCCGTTCTTCCTTCTTATTACGACTCATATAACCACCTTTTATTACCAAGTACTAATACTTCCATACAATTATACTCTAGATGACTTATACTACGCAAGCTTTTCTTGATTAAAACATGATTTTATTCTTCTTATTTGAGAAAGAGAAGTTTTCCTTCATTTCTTTTCACAATAATGAGTGGCGCCTTATGACTAGTGTTTTGGCGGTTATCCACAATTTTAATATAGCCTTTTACTGTATCTACATAAATTGGATTCTCATCTTCTTGGTAAATGATGCCAGCTGTTTCTTGGGTATCACCACCAATTAAAGTTTGAATATGACTGCCTGTGAACGTATATCCTTTTCCAGTCTTTCTTAGTAACTCTTCATGGTCCGCTCGGTGGCGTTTCGCACCTAGCCACTGGTTATGCCATGTTCCCTGATTCGCTAGTCGCAATACAACACCTGAGTTATACGGATTGTTTTCACTTTCAGCAAATTCATTTAAAGCTCCACCAGTCCATGTAGAATCAGCTGTTTCCAAATGCAAGTCAATGAACGACCCATGACGACCTGGATTAGGGTTCAATCCATAATTTTTATTTAACACACCTAAGTTGCCGGTCACTTGTACAGTTACTGGAGTGGTGGATACCGTACCCATCTCCAAAGAGGTCGCCGTATATGTGTCAGCTAATTGTCCAGTACCAATTCCAATGCTGCCCTCTTCTACTATAGCCGCATACACATCTGCCTGTTGAAACGGAACCGTTTCTATTGTAACAGGACCATCTAATGTAACATAACTATCTTTATTGGCCTGTACACCATTTCCAACGGCATGAATTACAGTAGGGCCGTGAACAACAACTTGTGTATCATACTTAGGGTCATCAATCTGTTTACGCCCAAAGCCTGCGTAGATGCCACTCATGTAATAATGAGCCATTTCATCCGCTTGGTCATAGGGGTGAGCATTACTTAATTCTACTTGCAATCCCTTGTGGACGGTTAACTTCGTACCGTCCAATACGTAAATACCCGTTACATTATGATGCTTCTGTTGTTCCGTGTCATAGCCTACACCATTCACCTTAATATGCAGTCCCTCTGGATAGTTGAGCACCTCATGGTATTTGCGCATTGCCAAAGCTCGCCCCGCTGTGTTCACCTCAATGCGCTCCGGTTGCGTCACAACCTGTTGAAAGTCTACCTCTACCGACGCTCCATATACAAATGGTACAGTGCTCAAACATGCCATAACAAGTCCTGCTAGTACATTTCGCTTATAATTCATACATACTCCCCTTACGAATCACTTAGAACTCTACTATGATTATCTTTATATCCTCTTTAGTATACCATTGGTAAGAGACATTGCCTATGGTAGCGCTATTCCAATTGGTCATACAACATCTAGTAGACAATAAAATGAGACGCCCCTCGTCGGAACGTCTCATGCTGTTAATATTATATTGTATTAGAATTTGAATTTCATACTTGCTGAGTAAGTGCGACCTGCTGTGGCTTCATCATCAAAGAAAATGCGATCAAATACATTTTGTACTCCAAGTTGGATTGTCGCTTCTTTGGATACTTTATAATTCACGGAGAGATTCGAGATAACATAACTATCTGCTGCTCCATACTGCCCTGTCACTTCGTCTAAAGATTGACGATGGCTAATATATTGTGTATCCCATAGAGCATTCCATTTAGCACTGTTATACTCAATCCCAGCATGGAAGATATGTTTTGGAATATCAAATATAGTTTCTTCATATGCTTTCGTATTGGTTTGTGAAATCACATTATGGTTGATACGTCCTGTTTGCCACGTATAATTTCCAAACACAGACCAAGCTGGAGACAATTGATGGCGAAGTTCTACTTCCACACCACGACGGGTTTCTGAATCTACATTGCTATACATCTTGTAATCAACCTTTTTATTAGGTTTATAATATGTTACATATTTCACTTTGTCCTTTGTTCTTACATAGAACCCTGTTATCCCCAATGTAGTCTTCGTATCCCAAGATTTTTTCAATCCAACTTCAAAAGTATCTGACTTTTCTGGATTTAAATCTGGGTTCGCTTTCACAGCACCACTATAACGATAAACTTGATTTAATGGCGGTGGATTAAAGGAGTGTCCATAGGATGCATATACATTTAAAGAGTCTGTTACATAATGTTCTACACCAACTTTAGGGCTCCACTCTGTATATTTACCTTCTCCATGTTGTACTGTATCATATTGTTTCTTAGCTTCATCATATGTAATATGCTGACCATCAAATTTTTTGAATTGATCCACACGAAGTCCCGTATACACAGCCCAATCATCATTTGGACGATATGTATCTTGTAAGAATAACGCTACATTCCGAGTAGCCCCTTTATTCACTTCATAAACCCCATCTGGATACGTCGTAGAATCATGAGAACTATGGTCTCGCCAATTGGTTAAGTCTCTGCGTTTTTGATCAAAACTTTCTTGTTTCCAGTTAAGGCCAGCCACGATGCTATGTTTCCCAATATTTTCCCATATTTTTTGAGCATCAAAATTAATTGTTTTTCCAGGATAGAAAGAGTCATCTCCTGGTCCACTATAGTCTGATGTAGTCGGATTGGCAGGACTAGAGAATCCATCTTTCTTACGGTCTAATACACTGAAGGAAGCCTGTATTTTATTAGCGTCATTTTTATATTGTAAACCATGAGAATGATATTCCCGTAATCCATCATACCCTAGATATCTATATGTTTTAAGTTCTACTCCCTCATTGTCATTTACTTTTACAATACCAGCAAATACAGGTTTCCCCTTTTCTGTAATTGTACTCATAGGATTCTTATACACATATGTGTTATTAGTATATAAATAAGAATATGTTAGGGATTCCTTATCTCTCAATTTCACAGTAGCATAAGCAGACAAGTTTTTATTATTGAAAGCTTTATCTCCACGACTACCTAATAAATAGTCACCATCCTTTGTTTGCGGAATAGGAGCATCTGGAGTAATTGTTTTATCACCTGCTTCTAACTCGTATGCGCCTCCTACGATAAAGAACCCTGGAAATCCACCTGTCCTACGTTGTTCTGCAGAAACGCCTACAGATACACGATCAGATACGCGCGCATCAAATCCTAATTCATTATTCCATGTGCCATGGGAGCTATGTCCTATTTGTCCATGCCAATGAATATCTTGTACAGATTCTTTAGGTGCTACTTGTTTTGTTTGAATGCTAATAACACCGGCTACACCTCTACCACCATAAAGTGAGGAACTAGCACCTCGCACCAATTCAATACGATCAATCGTATGTACTGGAATAGCTTCCCAATCTACGCCATTATTAAAAGTATTGTTCATTGGTACACCATTGAGCAATACTAATATATTAGTAGAACCAAAGCCACGAATTTGCAAACCACCATTCCCAACTTGACTTTTGTATACCCCTGGTAATAGTTGTAACGCATCTGCTACAGTATCCACCCGCTTGGCTTCAATATCTTTTTGTGTCACTACAGATACTGAGCTAGGTGTTTTAGCAATGTCTTCCATCGTCCGTGTAGCTGTCACTGTTACTGTTGGCAACATAACAGTTTCCTCTGCTGCAGAAGTATCCACTGCCTGTACCGCTTGACTCGTCATAGCAGACAAAATCATGGACAATAATACTAATTGTGCCTTACTTGTTTTTGTTTTCATACGTACGCCCCTTTACTATAAAAAATAAAATTCCCTATTTTATAGTATAGCACTGATTTTCGTCATTGAAAGTCATCATATAATGAATGTTAGTTATGTTTACACTTAATATTATGATATTCACCCTTTTCTATATCTTATACTTATGAACATATACCCTTTAAAAACTTATTATGAAAAATGAGACATTCATACAATGAACGTCTCATTTTATAGATTTCTATATTAGAATTTAAATTTCATACCTACATTGTATGTACGGCCACCTGTTGCTTCTCTAGCGTAATATTCACGATTGAATAGGTTTTGCACGCCGATTTGCAAAGTAGCTTCTTTGGATACTTTGTAATTTATAGAAGCATTTGTTAAGAAGTACGCATCTTCTGCCTCTGGCTCACCACCGGCAGTATCTTTACCTTGGCGGGCACTAACGTATTGCATATCCCACAAGGCATTCCACTTGCCACTATTGTATTCAAAACCACCATGGAATAGGTGTCTTGGAATCTCAAAGTTTTGTTCTTTTCCATCACTTTGATCTGTATTGGCCAACGCTTTGCTTTCTGTATATCCCATTTGCCATGTATAGTTTCCGAAGACAGACCATTTGTTAGACAGCTTGTGACGAAGTTCTAATTCTACACCACGGCGTGTTTCTGATCCTACATTGATATATTTTTTGTAATCCTCAGTGCCATCTGCTTTTTTAAATGTCACATATTGAATTTTATCCTTTGTATTTACATAAAAAGCGGCTACGTTTAATTTTGTACTTTCATTCCAAGATTTTTTCAAACCAAGTTCAAAGGTATCGGAATGTTCTGGATCTAACTCTGGATTTGCATAAATAGGAGTTTTAGATGTTTGACCAAAGCGGTACACTTGGTACAATGTTGGCGGTGCAAAGGAATGGCCATAGGATGCATAGACGTTGGTAGAATCATCAAGATATCTTTCTACGGACAACTTAGGACTCAACTCCGTGTAAGATCCATCATTATGATGTACGACATCGTAAGACTTTGTTTTCTTATTGTACTCCCCGTGGGACCCATCGTACTTTTTAAAATGATCTAAACGAAGTCCGGCATAAATAGCCCAATCATCGTTAGGGCGATACGTATCTTGTACAAAGGCTGCCATCGTGCGAGATGCCCCTGTATTGGTTTCGCTAACACCATTCGGGAACAGCGTGCTGTCCTTAGAGTTTTTATCACGCCAATGTTGCAAGGAAATTTTCTCTTGATCAAATTGCTCTTGTTTCCAGTTGAATCCCCCCACAATCTGATGTTTACCTTCTGGTTTCCATGCTTTTTGCACATCTAGATTGTACGCTTTGCCTGGATAGAAGGAGTGAGAACCTGATCCTTCATAATCTCCTGAAGTTGCTTTTGTTGGCACAGAATAGCCATCTTTCTTTTTATCTAAATAGCCCAAGGAAATCTGTAATTTGTTCGCTTCATTTTTATATTGCAAACTATGAGAATGATATTCTCGCTCTGCATCATGACCTAAGAAACTATTGCCATTAAGAGATACATATTTTTTATCACTAACCTTGATATCCCCTGTAAAAACGGTCTTTCCATTTACTGTAACCGCACTAATTGGATTGTGGTAAGAGTACTTATGATTAGCATAAGTATAGCGATAGGTTAACGTTTCTTTTTTACCTAAGTTCATCGTCACATACGCTGAAAGATTTTTATTATGGAGAGATTTATCTCCACGATTCCCTAACACATATTTACCACTTTTCAATAATTCCAACGGCATATCTGGTGTAATCGCTTTTACCTTACTAGTAATTGCTTTGCTTTTGTCTGTCACAAAAAATCCTGGGAACCCATTTGTACGACGCTCTTCTGCAGATACACCTATGGCTACCTGATCAGACACACGAGCATCAAATCCAAGTTCATTATTCCATGTACCATAGGTACCACCATTCACCTTACCGTGCCAACGAATCTCCTTGCGGTCAGCTTTTGGTGCCACTTGTTTCGTTTTGATGCTGATCACACCTGCAACACCCTTACCACCATATAAAGAGGAACTAGCGCCACGCACTAATTCAATACGATCAATAGAGTGTACAGGAATCACTTCCCAATCCACTTTATTATTGAAAGAATTATTCATCGGCACACCATCCACAAGCACGGAGATATTTTTAGAGTCAAATCCGCGAATTTGAATATCACCCGCAGAGGCTTGACTTTTATACACCCCTGGCAACAATTGTATAGCATCCGCCACCGTATCCACCTTGCGATTTTCAATATCCTTCGCTGTCACCACAGACACCGAACTAGGTGTTTTTGAAATATCTTGTAATGTTCTTGTAGCTGTTACCGTTACATCTGGCAAGATCACCGTTTCTTCCATATCTTGCGCATTCACTGCGTAGCTATTTTGCCCACTCATAGCTAATGCAATCATCGATAAGAACATAGTATAGGACACCTTACTCTTAACCATATACCCTAGTATATTATTTGGTCTTACTTGTTTCATCTGTACTTCCCTTCTTACTATAAAACAAACCTTAAGATTCCTTATTAGGATATCATCAATAGTTAACATTGTAAATCATTTCTTAGTCGATGTAGCTACTATATAACTACGACTATCAATCTATACACCTTAATGACCCCCTGTGAATGCTTATATCATAACACTCAATATAAGATTACTTATTTTATACTACTGATAGACAAAACTATCCAAAAAAAACTTACATATACTATAGCCCTACAATCTATATGTATCTGTCAGAAAGTTCTAAACAAAAAAAGCGGCCGAAGCCGCTTTTTGTTATACGTAAGATTATTTACGTAAGCCTAATTTTTCTAAGATCGCACGATAGCGTTCGATGTCTTTACGACGAAGGTAGTCAAGCATGTTACGACGTTGACCAACTAATTTTAAAAGACCACGACGGGAATGATGATCTTTTTTGTGCTCTTTTAAATGTTCTGTTAAGTATACAATGCGGTTTGTCAAAATCGCGATTTGTACTTCTGGGGATCCAGTGTCACCTTCGTGAACAGCGAATTCTTTAATAATAGCTGCTTTAGCTTCTGTAGTTAACATGTTTCATGTCCTCCTAAAAATTACATTTCCATAGGCCAAAGTAATGGGCGGAGACTCAATTACCTCGCCTAGGTTATTATACATCGCTAACTATATTACTATATTTCAGATAAAAAGTAAAGTAGTTTAACCTAGCATCATGCGATCGCTAAGGGTATTTTCACTAGCCACTTCAAAGCGTTCTAGTAAATCTTGGACGGTTAAGTTGGCTTTTTCTTCGCCTTTTACATCATAAATAATTTTGCCATTATCCATCATGATTAAGCGATTACCAAAGCGCAAAGCATCACGCATATTGTGAGTAATCATCAAAGTTGTTAAATGATGTTCTCTCACCAGTTCATCTGTTAGTTGTAATACTTTTTCAGCAGTTTTAGGGTCAAGCGCTGCTGTATGTTCATCTAACAATAATACTTCCGGCTTCAACATAGTAGCCATTAATAGTGTAATCGATTGACGTTGTCCACCACTGAGCAATCCCATGCTAGAGGATAAACGATTTTCTAACCCTAAGCCTAGACGCGCTAATTGTTGCTTAAATAATTCTCGTTCATTTTCTTTAAAAGCCCAGCTCAGTCCCATTTTCTTTCCACGGCGCAAGGCAAGAAGCATATTCTCCTCGATTTGCATATTCCCTGCTGTGCCCAACATAGGATCTTGGAAGACACGTCCAATGTATTTAGCTCGTTTGTATTCCGCCATATGTGTCACATCTACATCATTGATACGCAATATTCCTTCATCCACTGGAAATACTCCTGCAATAGAGTTTAACAATGTACTTTTACCGGCTCCATTACCGCCGATAACGGTAACGAAGTCACCATCTTCTAATCGTAAATCAATGCCACGAAGCGCAATTTTTTCATTCACAGTGCCTTTATGGAAAGCTTTCACTATTCCTTTTAATTCTAACATGTGCATATCCTCCCTTAACCACGACGAAATTTACCTTGCCATTTTGGTAAAGATAAAGCAAGGGCTACTAAAATAGCAGTGAATAATTTCAAATCATTTGGAGGCATACCTAGGTATAACACAGTAGCAATTACGATACGGTAAATAATAGAACCAAATACAACAGCCACTAAACTCAACACGAATGAGGAATTACCAAACAGTTTACGAACTATGGAAGAAGAGGTGAATAACACTTCTCCGATGATAACAGAGGCTAAGCCTATCACAATAGTTCCTACCCCCATACCAATATCCGCAAACCCTTGGGATTGCGCAATTAATGCACCAGACACTGCTACAAAGCCATTAGATAGCAATAGGCCAAGAACGATCATAGAATCTGTATTCACGCCTTGGGCACGAATCATTTGTGGATTCACACCAGTAGCACGAATGGATGTACCTAATTCAGTGCCAAAGAACCAGAACAGGAAGAGCCCTACTACTATCGTTACAGCTACACCGATAATAGTTAATGCCATTGCATTGGATATACCCACACCATGTATAACAGAGTAGACCGTATCCATACGCAAAAGCGAAATATTAGCTTTTCCCATGATATGCAAGTTTACAGAGTACAAGGCAATCATTGTTAAAATACCGGCTAATAATGCGGGAATTTTTAACTTTGTATGAATCCATCCTGTAACAGCACCGGCAATCATACCACCAATACCTGCTACGATCACTGTCACCCATGGATTGACACCCATCGTAATTAATACTGCAGAAATAGCGGCTCCCATAGGAAAACTACCTTCTACAGTTAAATCTGCTACGTCTAATATTCTGAAAGTAATAAATACACCCAATGCTAACAACGCCCATAATAGACCTTGCGCAATAGTGCTAATAATTAAGTTTGTCATATATCCTCCTACTTAGAGTTTCCCCTACTACTATACTACTGGTGTTTCAATTCTTCTGGAATTGAGATATGTAAGCGATCCGCTTCATCTTGATTAAACACAAATTTAATCGGTTTTTGCATTTCGATTGGCATACTATCAGGTGTACTTTCACCACGTAGCACACGTGCTGCCATATGACCTGTTTGAACACCTAATTTATAAAAGTCTACCGAATACGCTGCTAATCCACCTGTTTTTAACCATGTATCATCAGATGGAAATACTGGTAAATTCGCCGCACTAAAAATAGTGACTATATTCGCATAGGAAGAAGCAATAATATTATCTGTAGGGAAATATACTGCATCAACGCCCATAATCGCTAATTGGTTCGCTGCTTGTGGCACATCATTCACATTGGATACAGTAATTTCCACTAATTCCATACCATATTTTTCAGCTTCTTTTCGAAAACTCTCTGCTTGTAATTGTGAATTCACTTCACTTGATGAATAGATAGTACCGATTTTTTTTGCATTCGGTAACAATTGATGCACTAATTCCACTCGTTTTTCCATAGGCACCATGTCTGTTGTACCTGATACATTACCACCTGGATGTTCATCACTATCTACTAAACGAGCCGTTGTATAGCTAGTGACAGCCGTGCCTAACACCGGTATATCCTTTGTAGCATTCGCCATCGCCTGCACCGCCGGTGTAGCAATAGCCACTACTAAATCTGAATTCCGAGCCACAAATCGTTGCGCAATGGTGTTTAAATTTGATTGATCACCTTGAGCATTCTGATGGTCGATAATGACATTATCCTCAAAACCCTCTTCACGCAAACCGTCAACAATACCTTTATTCGCTGCATCTAATGCGGGATGTTCCGCCAATTGCAAGATGCCAACCCGATACATCTTGCCTCCTCCTGGTGCTTCTAGTGAAGATTCATGCCACAGCAAGACCCCCACCAGACAGACCACCAACAGGGCCAGTCCTTTTTTCCACATAAAAATCTCCTTTCTACTATACTACATGGTAGCATCGCGCCACCTCCTACAGTCTTTCTATGGGAAAGATATACAGATTATACCATATACGTATGTATTCGCAAATAGTCAAATTCCACTTTCTATAGAATTTAAAGTTCAGTCTATTATCATCTCTTAGGTTCACTACATAAAAAGCGACTAGATCAACATGACCTAGTCGCTAACAGTTATCAAACTATATTCTGTTTGCTATCTTAATTATTTAGCAAACATATCACTATCTGTTTTATTCGGAACAATCGCAATGTATACTAAACCAAGTACAAAGCCGATGATAGATGGTACAATCCATCCCATACCGATAGAAGCAAACGGAAGCATACCATAGTATGGTAACGCCCATTGTACAAATCCAGATGTATTAATAACTTCTGGAGCTGTAGCCATGGCATCTCCTAATGCCGCAAATAAAGCAAACGCTGTTGTCCAAGCATAGACTGCTCGTCTTCCTTTGAACATAGGTGCTGCAAAGGATAACAAGATGATAGTAATAGACAATGGATATAAGAACATCAACACAGGGATTGCCAATTCGATGATTTTTGTCAAACCTACATTAGCAATTAAGAAACCCACTGCAGTTGTCAAATACGCATAACCACGGTAACCTAATGTATTAGGGAACATTTCATCAAATGTTTCGCCACAAGCGCCAATCAAACCTACGCAAGTTTTCAAACATGCTAAAGTAACAATAATAGCCAATAAGATAGCCCCAGTATTACCAAAATAGTAAGCATTCATTTGTGCCATGGTAATACCACCATTTTTAGCAACACCCAATGTTGTCACACTAGTAGCACCACTGTAAGCCAAGAAACCATAAATTACAGCCATAATAGAACAAGCTACGAAACCAGCTTTTACAAGACCAATCGCAATATCTTTTGGTTCTGTTACACCCACACCTTGTAAGGCACGAATTACGATGATACCAAATGCTAAAGATGCCAATACATCAAGAGTATTATAGCCTTCTGTAAAGCCTTTGAAGAAAGCATGTGTTGCATATTCTCCTTGTGGTACAACCGCACTGTAATCTCCCATTGGCATAATTACTACTGTCAGCAATAAAATGCTTAAGAACACCAAGAATAAAGGTGTCAACACTTTACCAATGTAGGTCATTAGTTTACCAGGGTTCAAAGAGAACAAAATAGCTACAATGAAAAACACGGCAGAAAATACACCTAGTGCAAGATCGGGATTTATACCGCCAAGGAATGGCTCAAATCCTATGGTATAGGATACCGTACTTGTTCTTGGGATTGCGAATGCAGGACCAATCGTAATATACAATAATAACGTAAAAATTTTACCATATGTCGGATGTACACGACTTACTAAGTCTTGCAAACCATTACTACGAGATACACCCATGGCTACAATACCTAGGAATGGTAATCCTATAGCTGTAGCTAAAAAGCCTAATGTTGCAGGCCACAATGCATTACCTGCCTCTTGTCCTAAATGAACTGGAAAAATTAAATTTCCAGCGCCAAAGAACATACCGAATAACATGGTTCCAATAAATACTACAGCCCCCCAAGATAGCTTTTGATTCATAACTACTCTCCCCTTACATAAGAATTTTCAATACATCTAGCACTTCATTTGGCAATTCATCTTTTGTTCCTTTTAATTTTTCGATGTAATCATAGCGGAACTCAAATGCTTTATGCAAAATATGATGGTATTCACGAACTGTAAAGTCTGGTTCAAACCCTTCTACTTTTACATATTCTAAGTTTTCATATTTATAGAAAGGTTCAAAGTTAAGGCTACCCTCAACTAATCCCTCTAGCAAGCCTAATGTAACTTCTTTTGGAATCTTTTTATCCAAGAAGAATCCTGTATTCATGATGTAACAATCTACGCCAGATTGAGTAAATAGTTTTTTATAACTTTCATAATCTGTACGCAAAGAGTAGGTACGGAATGGGTTTGCATAGGGTTCAATAACCAATGCATTCGGATCTACATGGTCATCTAACTTTTCTGCTGTCGAACGACGCGTTGCTAATGTAGCCCCCATAGTCGCCGCTAAAATTGGATCATCAACCTTTAAAATTGGCGGCAATGTTTTATCTTTCATCAACCATACGATAGCATTCACTGGATCTTTCACAAAGTTCACACGATTATCAGTCCAGAATTGAGATTTGATGGCACGACCATTATTATTACGAACATCTTCTGCCAATACAACTTTATTGCCGTCTTCATCTAATGTAACACCCACGTTTTGTAATGTTAACAAATATTTGTTAGCAGGATGTTCCACTGGATAATCTTGCATTTTATCAAAATAAGTTGGTTCTAATGCAATAGAAGATAAATCTTCTGTATGAATGATATACGCATCATCATGCAGCACAGAAATATCGTAGCGCCCTTCATGTTGCTCATGAGTCAACGTAGATTTGCCAGATCCAGATAAACCAAACACGCCAATCGTATAGGATGAACCATCTTTTAAATTATATCGTTTCATACCGCCGTGGCATGCCACATAGCCATAGCGATTTGCCAAGGACCATCCCAATGTAAGAGTTCCCTTTTTATGCTCTCCAAAGTAGCGCATCCCCAAAATCATGGCACAATTATGAGCTGGATCAAAAATAGCCAGTCCACCCGGGTGTCCTTCTACTACATAATCTGGATCAGAATAAATAAAAATATCACCCTCTGGCAACTGTTTACTGTCTTTATAGAAAGCTTTTACCTCTTCATTAAAGAACTGAAAGTTAATAGCCCAAGAGTATAAAATAGAAGCATGTTCTTTGGGAATCATTAAATGTGCACGTGCTGTAAAAGCTTCATCTAATCCCACAATGGCCTGTGCAGAAATCCATTCCTTATGACGGCTATCATACACTGCTTCACGAGCAATATCACACAATTCTACTTCATTAATACCTTCATCGCCAATAATACGACGAGCTTTCGCATAGCGCCCAGTTGTTTTACCATTATTTGTGACTAACACTTTTGCATCTTGTGGTAACCCTTGCTCTTCCGCTCGATATACAGGCATATCTAATACAATGACACCTGGTTCCTTAGTAGCCAACTCATAGGCTTGAGCAATTGTCGTTATAGGTGTTACATTATTTCCATAAAAAGCAGTTTCAATGGTACTTCTTAACTTAGAAAATAGTGGATTCTCTTTAATTTCGGAATGTTTCCAGTTTAATCTTGTTGACATATGTAGTCCTCATCAATTCTAACTTATTATACTTATGTTTATTCCTATATTCTAACATTTAATTAAATATTTCACAATATGAGGTCAATCATATACCTCCTAACAATCCAGTAAATATAAGTACTTATGATATTTATCACAACAAACCCTTAACATGTGCTGAATAGTTATGCAAAAACGGATGCTATAAGGTTCTCACCTCATAACATCCGTTCTGAAAACGCATCCATTTATGATGTATGATTCATAATAAAATCAATATCTAAATCTTCTAAATAGCTTTTGAAAGCCTCGGCCAACTGCGGATTTCGCAATCCATATTCTACAGTTGCTTTTAAATAGCCTAGCCGATCTCCTATATCATAGCGCACTCCTTCATAGGAATAGGCTAACACTCTAGAGGAAAGTCTGGCAATCGCATCGGTCAGTTGAATTTCATTGCCTGCACCTTGCGGTGTCTTCTCTAACTCATCAAAAATTTCTGGCGTTAATATATAGCGCCCTAACACAGCTAAGTTAGATGGAGCATATTCAAAAGATGGCTTTTCTACAAGACCGGCAACTTCATACACATTCGATTCAATTTCCTGTCCCGATACAATCCCATAGGAACTCACCTTTTCTGGTGCTACAAACTGTGTACCTAGAATTGTCACACCATCATGGGCATAGTGACAATCGATGAGTTGTTGCAAACATGGTCGCTGTGGATTATACACCACATCATCGCCTAATAGTACTGCGAACGGTTCATCTCCAATAAATGTTTTGGCACAATAAATCGCATCACCCAACCCACGAGCTGTTTTTTGCCGAATGTAATGAACTTTTATATTCGCCAAATTACGTACCATTTCTAAATGTTGTTGCTTCCCTTGCTGTTGCAATAACTGTTCTAATTCTACGCTAGTATCAAAATGATCTTCGATCGCTCGTTTATTACGACCTGTAATAATCAGGATATCTTCAATACCTGAATCTATGGCTTCTTGCACAATGTATTGAATCGTAGGTGTATCTACGATAGGCAACATCTCTTTGGGCTGTGCCTTTGTAGCAGGTAAAAAACGCGTACCAAATCCTGCTGCAGGAATAACCGCTTTTCTAACCTTTTTCATAGTATCCTCTCACTTAAAAGTCTTTAGCCACTAATGTATACTCCCACTTCTTTTGTTTCGTTCTATATGTTAAAGAACCTTCAAAAGAATGTAAGTCTCTATGCCAAGATATATCTACATATCGCAATTGATGGGTGAGCAAATCTTGTTGTACATTGATGCTGAAGCGATCTAATTTCGTCGCTTGTACACTAACACCATAATAAAAATCATGTTTTACATCTACTTTATCAAAGGAGTATGGGGAATCCAATGTTTCCGATGTATTATTTTGATGGTATCCAGCCCAAGCTTTCACGCGATCATTAATGGTAGTTTTTGCTCCGATTCCCCAATATGGCATCGTTCTTGTCAATCCGTTATAGCCATAATAATCTCGTTGATATCCTACAAATGCAGTGACATCTGTGGATGGTAACACATGCCATGGATCATGAGATACTTCTCCATATACTTTATGATGAGATCCTTTAATATCACCTTCATACCATCGTCCCATACTCAATCCACCACGTATTGTCAACGGCGAATGACCAATGTGGTACGCATGCGTATCAATAGATAACTCAGGTTTTTTCTCAACCCAAACTTTTTCTGCATTCAATGTAGATGACTCACGAGTATAGGCCAAGATCGCCTCACCCCAAGGGAGTGACTTTTCATATCCAAAGGATGGTTTAAATCCTACTTTAGAACCTACCGTATATCCCAAAAATACGTCAGACGTATTTGATAGAGGGTACTCAATATTACCTCTTAATACAAATCCATCTGTAGAGTTATAGCTTGGTCTTGGAATGATAGAGAATACATTCAATTGACCTTTTTTGTCTTTTCGCAAAGAAACTTTATATCGTTTCAAAGATAAAATTTTCGTATTTTTAATATACAAAGCTGCATTATGTATAATGGCTTTATCTTCTGGGTAGATATCAATGGAGTCGCCTTCTACACGATAATCTGGAGCCCCTTTAAAGGCAATGGCATGTTTAGTTGTAATCCAACCTTTTTCAATGTGACCATGTGTCCCATCAAACTCCGCTGTCTTCGCTTTCACCCAATAGGGATCTGCATAGCCAAACACATCTTTTGTCTGTGCCTGCCCGTTGCTTGCATTATAAGAAATAAAGGCCCCTTGCAAATCTTTTTTTAGACCTTGTTCTTCTAAGAAGTGGTACCCTTCTTTACTTTCGTATCGTTGGGTTTGCACATTCCCTTCAACCTTTGGAGTCAGCAACTGCTGAGTACCACGCTCTACTTCTACAGTTCCTTTAGCCCATACTTTTCCTGTCGTTCCATTATAATACATTTTATCAGCATCAATGCGTACAGGCTGAGAGCTTTCCTCCACTGGCATTACGGTCTCGCCTTTTTTTGCAGGCTTTATTTGCAAAACAGGAGTTAGTTTTGTATCTGTACTAGCTTGTACGCCCCCTGTGATAGAAGGTGCTACATAAGATATTTCCTTATTCTGAGATGATACCTCTGGTAGCGGCATCGTATTAGTTTGGGCATACCCATGTGTACAGGCCAGAACTGCTAATACGGTCATAGCCGTTACTGAATATTGTTTCATAGTATCTCCTAATCCTTTTCGCGTTTCACAATAACGACAGGTTTTTCTATCAATGAATCATCTGGCACTACTTGCGTCGCTTCTTCTTTGGTTGGTTTCACTGTCTCTTTTGTTTGCTTTGCTTCTTCTGTAGTAGGCGCCTTTGCAACACTGCTAGTTGCTTCTACAGTAGATTTAGGCTGTGCCACTGATACTGGTTGTACCGCTGCACTTGTATCTACACCACGCACTTCAATGCCGGAAATAGTCACTGTCGACTCCGGTTGTACGTACACAAGTGTTCCTTCTGGTAAATCAATAGACTTGCCTTTTACAAAGAATCCACCTACAAGTCCTACTGGTCCCAATACAACAGCACCAGCAACAGAAGCACCTGCCGCTTTCAGTTCATCTTTCGTTTTTGCTTTGGCTTCTTCCCCTTGAAGAGCTGTAAAGATAGTACCATCAATTCCTTGTAACTGATCAAACACAATATTTAACTTAGCATTGCGTCCAAAAGAACGAGCTTTTGTAATCTCTGTAATATGGCCAGTACCAGGAGTTCCTTTCGGAACCAATAACACTTCACCATCCATAATATCTTCCGCTAATTTAACGTGTACAATATCATCTTTTGCATTTTTCTTAGAAGAAATTGGTTCTGTCAATGTCAAGGTAAATACTTGATCCGCAGCGATAGTCCCTTGTTTAGTTGCCAATGTAACTTGACTGCCAAAAATAGACTGTTTTAATTTTTGGACACGACTTTGCAAGGAACCTTTATTTTCCATTCCACTTACACTGCGTTCCATTTGTCCGATACGTTCTACTAAGGATCCATTGTGAACTTCATCATAGTACATCCACTCTAACGCGTTAACTTCTTGGTGTAATGTAACTTGTTTACCTTGTCCTTCTACAGTATTGAACAAATGGTCCACTTGGCCTGTAATGCTACCTTGTTGTTTCATTCCATACACAGTGTCTTGCAATTGATGCACACGATCTGTCAAAGCCCCCAATTGTACTTTACCATACACTGTCGTCTCCAAAGTTTCTGTTTTTTCCAAAACTGTGTCTGGTGCTGCCCATACACTAGTTGTCAAAAGAGCCAACATAGCTCCCAATACAGCAGAACGTTTCATAGTATCTCCTCATCTCTAATAACACATAGATAGCACGGGATGTCCCGTGCTAACATATTAAATCTTCAAATCTATAATCGCTGATACCCCAACGCCTTGAATACGATTTGCACCTAACGGGTTTTTGCTATCAATTGGTACCAAACCCTTTACTCGAGCAACAGATTTAAAGCTAGCTTCCATTTGAGCTACCGCTTCTACTCTCTCTACTTCACTACTAGGGCCTGTGACTTGTGCCGCTCCAATATGAGCTCCTTGACCAAGACTTACAATAGGTACTACCTTAGTTGAGTATGTAGTACTCAAATTATTTTGTTTTAAAAGAGTATTTAAATACCCGTCAATAGAACTACCATAACGATCTACTACAAATCCAGTTCCACCAACTTTTAATACTGTGCCTAATACTTTGCCAAAATTAAATGCCTGTGCTTGTTGCACGCCAACTACGCCTACAGAGGCAAATGAGAATGCTACCATAGCAGCTACGATTTGTTTTTTCATCGCAATATCCTCCTTTTACTTTTCATTGTATCAAAAAATAAATTTTTATTCCATATAAGTATATCTCATGACTATGATTTTTTCATGAAATATCCAAGGATATGATACAAAAGTATATTAACAGATTCTAGGGACTTGATCTTCACCTAGCATATCTAGCAGTCGAATACCACCTACAGCTGTTTGCAGTCCTACTTTTCCAGCATTGCCATTCACCACATCGCCGATGATCACCGCATCACGACCTTCTGTGAAAGTCTGCATCATCTGCACTACATCATCAGCTACGTCGGCACTTACAATAGCAATCATCTTTCCTTCATTCGCTAAGTATAGTGGGTCGTATCCTAACACTTGACATACGGCTTGCACTTCCTCGCGAACAGGAATGGCCGATTCTTGTAAACGAATTCCCTTTTGAGCAGAGTTTGCAATCTCTTGTAGTGTAGTAGCCAAACCGCCACGAGTAGGATCTCTAAAGAAAGCAATATCTTTACCAAAGGTTTCTAACAACTTATGAGCCATTTTATGTAAAGGTGCACAATCTGTTTGTATTGTATCTGGCAGATCTAATCCATACCGAGTTCCCATCACCGCAATGGCATGGTCACCTAAGGTGCCTGAAATGATGACTTTCATACCACTTTCAATATAGGAAGTGCCTAACTGTACATAATCCGGTACAATACCTACGCCAGCAGTATTCATGTAGATGCCGTCAACGGAACCTTTTTCTACTACCTTAGTGTCTCCTGTGACAATAGAAACACCAGATAGTTGTGCCATCTCCGACATGGTTTGTAGCACTGTTTCTAACGTAGAAATAGGTAAACCCTCTTCTAAAATAAGACCACAGGACAAATACTGAGGCACAGCACCCATCATAGCTAAGTCATTCACCGTACCGCATACTGCTAACTTACCAATGTTGCCACCAGGGAAAATATGTGGTGTCACTACATAGGAATCTGTACTCATAGCCATACGACCCGTTGTGACTGGAAATACAGCACCATCATGCAATTCATTTAATATTGGATTCGAAAAATATTTCACAATATATTGGTCCACCAGTTCATGGCTAAATTTACCGCCATTACCGTGGACTAAGCGAATACGTTCCATTTATTCCTCCCAGGTCATTCCACCACTGGAAAAACCATATTTATACCAAGCTGAGCAACTACCTTCTACCGATACCATGCAAGCCCCCACTGGATGCTCTGGCGTACAAAGTTTGCCAAATAAAGGACATGCATCAGGATGAATCATCCCTTGGATAACAGATCCACATTGGCAGCCTTTCGGTCCATCACTAGTTGTAAATGTTCCCAAAGGTAGTTGTACCAATGCATCATAGGCGGACCATTCTCCACGCAATTTCAAACCCGATGCTGGCAATACACCGATACCACGCCAACCATCATCAGACGGCTCGTACAAAGTATCCATTAATTGTTGTGCTACGGAATTTCCCGTTTTCGCCACCACGGACCGATACGTATTTCCTACATAAAACTTCTTTTCTTTACGTTGTTCTAAGAGATTTACAATAGCTGCTAAAATTTCCACACCATCAAAGCCAGCAATACAACTTGGCATATGATATTCATCAGCTAAGAATTGATACGGCTGTTCCCCTATAATAACACTTACGTGACCAGGCAATAAGAACCCATCAATTTGATGGTCTGGATTACTTAATAAAGCACGTAATGCAGGGGGCACCAATTTATGAGAAATCAAGAAAAATACATTCTTTAAGCCCTTAGCATGTACTGCCTGAATGGTGGCTGCAATGACAGCAATGGTCGTTTCAAAGCCGATGCCCAAGAAAATAATCTTTTTATCTGGATATTGTTCACTTAATCCAAGCACTTCCATGGGGCTATAAATAATTTCAATATGAGCTCCATTTTCTTTCGACTGCCATAAATTACCTGTTGTACCAGGAATCTTCAGCATATCTCCAAAGGTAGCGATTACTACATCCTCTCGAGCCGCATACGCTAAGGCTTGATCCATATATTGTTGGTCTGTCACACACACAGGACATCCAGGACCGCTGATCAATTCTATGCCTTTCGGCAACATTTGACGGATGCCTTCTCGAAAAATAGCCACTGTATGGGTCCCGCAGACTTCCATGAAGCGTACAGTTTCCTCTGGATTATGTAATTCGTGAATGCGCTCTAGTAAACTAGCTGCGACTTTCGATTTTTCCGTTAAAGTAATCTTGTTCAAGTTCTTCTAATTCGCGGAATGCCTCAAGGGTCAAACGCGCTTCCTCCTCATCTACAATTTGTACGGCACAGCCCGCATGGACTAATAACCAATCTCCAATTTTTGCTTCCGGCACCAATAACAGACTACACTCTCGTTGCACCCCTGTTAATTCCACGGTACCGATGGATTCATTAATATGCACCAATTGTGCTGGTACTGCTAAACACATAGTATCTCCTATCTATTCATATAACTTCCTAACCATAATTGCCCTAAAGCGATACCACCATCATTCATCGGGCTTTGGGTAGGCACGTGGACTGTGTATTCCCCTAATTCTTGCATCACTCCTTCTAGGAGAATGCGATTTTGGAATACTCCTCCACACAAGACAATGTGTGAAATGTGTCGTTCTTCACAACATTGTTTCGCCATCTGTCCTATATAATATATCAAAGTTCTGTGAAAGTTCGCTGAGATTTTTGCTACACTTTCACCATCTTTTAATTGTTCTATCACAGACCGTACTAAACTCATCGTATCTAATACAGTTCCGTCCAGCTTCATGTCTAGGATAGTACCCTTCTCTGAAAATGCCAGTTGCTCTAACTCGATAGCAAGCTGCGCATCATAGAGATGTTCATGACCTAAACCTAGCAAGGATGCTACTGTATCAAATAAACGACCACCGCTAGAAGACTGTACCATCTGCATATGCGGCATCATTTTCTCTAATAGTTCCCATCCCTTAGGCAGTGTTTTCTTCCACTGTTCTATCACTGTGGGGGATCCTGATGGATAGAGCTCATTCACATACCATAACGCTTGGCGCCACGGTTCTCGTACAGCTACTTCACCACCTGGCAGAGGGGAATAGCTCAAATGTGCCATTCGTTCCATATATTCTTTGTGGCAATATAAAAACTCACCGCCCCATAATGTGCCATCCGTTCCATATCCTGTACCATCAAAACAAATACCTAAAACAGGTTCTGTTACATTGCGCTCTGCCAGTACCGCTGCCACATGGGCATGATGATGCTGCACTTCTATGACAGGCACGTTATGCTCCTCTGCATAGGCTCTACCACACTGCGATGTGTAATAATTCGGGTGGGCATCCACGATGACCTGTGTAGGCTGTAATTGAAATAACTCTTCATAGCGTTTCGTCGTACTCCACAATAAATCTTGTACTCGCTTATGTTCCATATCCCCCATATAGGGACTTAGGATGGCATGAGAACCGCGATTCATACCGAAAGAGGCTTTCATGTCGGCGCCCATAGCTAACATGGTGGATCTCTTCTCTAATGCTACTACAGGAATGGACAAAGGGACGTATCCTCGGCTACGACGAATCATTATTGGCTTATCATGCACCACTTGTACCACCGAATCGTCCACTGGGGAGATAATCTCTCGATTGTGAGTCAATATATAGTCGGCTATCCCCTGTAATTCTTCCAATGCCTGGGCATCATCATACAGCACAGGATCTCCACTGCGGTTGGCACTGGTCATGACCCACAAAGCATCAGAAGGCACTAAGCTATAGTGATACGGTGCATAGGGTAAAAGAATACCTAACGTTGCCATACCCGGGGCTACACTAGGGGCTACAGGCACTATCTGTGACGTCACGTCCATAGCAGCCTTTTGAGTACATGCATTACGACATTCCTGATTAGAAACATGTTTTTTCTGATTTACATCAGTCATCTCTTTAAGAACCCTATCACACTCAGAAGTGGCACATGTTTCTAAATGCATAGTATTCGTATTATACGTCTTTATCTTTTGCAACAACACTATCGGCCTTACTGGGCTCAACAACAGTTTTTCTTCCTTTTCAGATATATGCACATACTGTTTTGCCGTTTCCAAAGACCCTGCCATGATCGCTAAAGGTTTTCTAGGTCGCCCTTTTCGCTGGCGCAAGGTTTGTACCGCTGTTTCTTGTAACGCATCACAGACCAAATGATATCCCCCAACACCTTTTACGGCTACAACAGAGCCATGTTGTATATGCTCTTTAGCTTGCTCTATGGCCTCATGTCCACTAGCGAACACCGTTCCATCTGCACCTCGTAATGTAAACATGGGGCCACACTGCTCGCAAGCATTTGGCTCTGCATGATACCGTCGACCTTCGAGGTCCTCATATTCCTTCTGACAGTCTTCGCACATAGGGAATACTTTCATAGATGTTGTGTCACGGTCATAGGGTGTACTTTCAATAATCGTATACCGAGGACCGCAATTTGTACAATTCGTAAACCCATAGTGAAAGCGTCGGTTCTCAGGATCTTGTATATCTTTCAAGCACGCCTCGCAAGGCGCCATATCAGCGCCAATAAAGGCATTCCCTTTCACACCTTGCGAAAGAATGATGGTAAAATCATCCAAATCCTGTAATTCTGTCGGTTCCATTTGTAAGGTATCGATACGTCCATGCATAGGTAACTCAGATTGCAATCGCTCTATAAATAGTTGACAATCTGCATCTACACCTTGTATGTGTATTTCCACACCGCTCGTGTCATTTCTCACTGTGCCCACAATTCCTAATTCATGGGCTAGTTTAGACACAAAGGGGCGGAATCCTATGCCCTGTACAATGCCTGTAACATGTATGGTGTATGCCTTCATAGAACCCGCCTCCCTTCAGTTATATAATTTTAGTGATTTTCTTGTCGGATCCCAGCTGCATCTAGCTCAGCTTGAATCATGATAGCACATTCAATACGTTTTTTCTGTAATTTACATCCCAATTCGTACGGTGTGCTAAGGTCTCCACCTAATGTTTCATTATTCGCATGGCAACCGCCGGAGCAGAAGAATTTTGCCCAACAGTTGGCACAGGTTTCTTTCGTAAATACGTGAGTATTTCTAAACTGCGTTGGTATGTCGTAGTTTTTCAAACCATCGAAAACAGTACCAATCACATAGCCATCTTTACCTACGTATTGGTGACATGGGTAAATATCTCCATTTGGTACGACAGCCATATATTCATGACCAGCGCCGCATCCACGCAAACGTTTTGCCATACATGGTCCACGGTATAAATCCATACGGAAGTGGAAGAAATTAAATTTCTCACCCCAACCAGCTAGTTGACGTTCTAAATATAGGTCTGCCAATTTTTCATATTCTTTTTCGATGATCGGCATATCCTCAGGGCGTAACACATAAGCCCCATCTTCGCCAACC
This sequence comes from Veillonella sp. CHU740, assembly GCF_003992055.1. Lineage (GTDB taxonomy): Bacteria > Bacillota > Negativicutes > Veillonellales > Veillonellaceae > F0422. Next base: position 6,088 of record NZ_RQVD01000010.1, on the reverse strand, counting down.
ACTGGTTCCATAGACAAATGTTCAAAACCTAAATCAGACATAGCTTCTACGTCTTTACAGAAGTCCAAGTTATTATGCGTATAAGTGCCACGCACATAGTATTCACGGCCATCACGTTGTTTAACAGCATTGACTAAGTTCTTCGCTACTGTATTGTAAGTGTCTTTACCACCAGAGCTTGGGCGCATGCTATTATGCACATCTTCACGACCATCTAGGGAAAGTACTAAGCTCATGTCATGTTCATTCACATAGTCAATTTTATCTTGTGTCAATAACATGCCGTTGGTAGTCAATGTTAATTTAAAGATTTTACCATATTCTTCTTGAATGGATTCAATATATTCTACGGTTTGTTTCACAACATCCCAGTTTAATAATGGTTCACCACCAAAGAAGTCAATTTCACAATGTTGACGTGGACCGCTCATGGAAATCAAGAAATCTACAGCACGTTTCGCTACATCAAAGCTCATTAATTCACGTTTTACTCCGCCGTAGTCACCTTGGCTGGCAAAACAATATTTACAAGCTAAGTTGCAATCATGCGCAATATTTAAACAAAGAGCTTTTACAATTGGCTTTTCGTCCACCACAAGTTTGAACTCTGCGGACATAGGCGCAAAAAGCATTTCCTCTTTGATCAGTTCGTCTAACTCATCCATAATTTCATCTAGTTCTGCTGCATCTTCTGTCGCATCTAATGCACTATGTACAGCCTCACGGTTTGTGCCGTTATAGATATCTAATACACGATCGATGAGCTCATCGATGACATGAATTATACCACTATTCACATCCAGTAGAAAGAACTTATCTTTCATTTTAAATTTATGAATCATCGGTTGTAATTCTAACATTCATACCTCCATTAACTTACTAAAGTCTAAAGTTTATTATATCACTTTATACCCATAACGTATAGAAAGCTATCAATATAGAGTATACTTTTTCTAAAATTATAGTATGCAAAAAATTATACTTTTAAAGTACATATGTTATAATTTAGACAAGCTAAAGATATAAAGGGTTAGCATACATAATCCCCCTAGATGGTCTAGATCTAGGGGGATTTTTCTAGTATAATCCGAGAAATACTATAAAGCAAAAAAGCTGCCAAACGATACGTTCGACAGCTTTTTGCTAATCTAATGATTATTTTTGTTTGCACACTTGGTTGCCTACTGTACAGCTAGTTTTGCAAGCAGATTGGCAAGATGTTTGACATTCACCACAGCCGCCTGTTTTAGCAGTTTTTTGTAGGGATTCAGTGTTAATTGTACGAATACGTTTAGACATCTTCATTCCTCCTAAGCACAAACTTACTATACTATAGTATCATTTAATGCCAATGTAAGCAAGATAAATCACTTACATGGTCAGAATAATTATTGTCCTAATGCTTCTTGTAACACTTTAAGGTTTTCTTCCATAATGTCTAAATATGTTACGCCTTTTTTGTTTTGTTCTTCAGTTAAACCTTCTGCTGGGTTTAATACATACACTTTTACACCAGTTTCAGCAGCGATAGCATTAGCCAATTTAGGGCTTACTAATTCTTCACTGAAAATAGCTTTTACATTATGTTCTTTGATGAAGGAAACAATGTCTGCCATACGTTCAGGTGTTGGTTCCGCATCAGGGGATACGCCCATAATACCTAGTTGTTCAAAGCCGTATGCTTTCGCTAAGTAACCAAATGCCATATGGCTAACTACTAAATGTTTGTCATGTTGTTTGTTACCAAACTCTTCATATTTACCATGTAAAGCTTGTAATTTTTCTTTGTATGCTTTACCGTTAGCTTCATAGTATTTCGCATTAGCAGGGTCAGCTTTAGAGAATGCTTCTACCACTGCATCAACTTCTTTTGCTACGTTCATTGGATCTAACCAAACATGTGGGTCAAACTCGCCATGCTCATGTTCGTGTTCATGTTTATCTTCTGCTTGCGCTTTATCATGGTCGTCTTTGTCTTCCTTGTGGTCCTTATCATGATCGTGATCTTTATCATGGTCATGATCATGCTCGTCTTCATCTTCATCTGGAGCTGGTAATAATGTTACAGATTTAGATAATTCAACAGGTTGTGCTTTTTGCAACACATCTGGAGCTAAAATCTTTTCTGTTGGCTCTAGACCAGCACCACTATATAAGAACACTTTAGCTGTACCGATTTCTTTTAAATCTTGTGCAGTCGGGTCCCAATCATGAGGCTCCGCTCCTGGAGGTACTAATAAAGTTACATCTACTTTATCTCCCCCCACTTGTTTCGCCACATCGTACACAGGGAACACCGTTGTAACAACTTTCATTTTATCAGATGAAGCAGCTTGTTTTGTGTCGCTTCCACATCCTGCAATACCAACCGCAGTAGCCACTACTGTAGCTCCTAGCACAAAATAGGTCAATCGTTTTTTCCAATTCATGAGTATACTCCTTCCCAATATAAAAAAACAAGAAGTGACCAGGTTTATTTAATCACTTCTTGATTATATACGATTTTAAAAATCCGTGCTTGAATGCATGAGCAGTCTATACACTCAATATCATTATCATTTAAATTTTCTAATAACCGCAATTGCCACCGGAGTTACAACTGCCACTGCTAATAAGGCTTCTGGAATGCCATGAGACCACACAATAGCCATGACTGCTTTCAGTACAGTTTCTTCTGGAATATGAGTAGCTTTAGCAAATTCTACCCCATAAATAGCATAAATTCCAGACATAACTAAAATTGTATTTGTTGCTGTTCCTAAAAATGCAGCTAAACCAATACGAATCGCTTTTACCTTAATTGGTAAATATAGATATACTAATGCAGCTACTAAGCCAATGAGCATTCTAGGCAATACAGAGATGATTGGATTCATAAATGCAAAGGATAATACATTAGGCGCTATATATGCTTGCACCATACTATAGGCACCGAATAAAAATCCTACTGCCATACCTACCTTAGGACCTTCCACAACACCACCTAAAATAGTTGGGATATGTAGAATCGTCGCACTGATTGGTGGAATCGGCACAAATCCCCATCCTGTCATACCTAGGACAATCGTAATTCCCGCCAATAGACCAATGATCGTCAATTGACGTACCGTAAACTTTTGTGCTGACCGTGTTTGTAATACTGCTGATTCTTTTTCCATGTTTTCCTCCGTTCTTATTCCCTCAGGATATAAGTCGAACCAATAAATAAAAAATAGGAACTTAGTTCTGTTCATAGTGATACAGACTATGTAGTTTAGTTCCTCGTATAGAGTAGTACAAAATAGCATCTATGTCAATTATATATTGTGATTTTAATTACAAAAAAAATGAAATATTCAATAAAATTTCAATGAATTAATTATTATATCATATATCAACTATTAATTTATAATAAGATCCTTAAATCTATCTGTACAATACATTTTTTATGTATATAATGTATTTTCTGTATAAATGGTATATAATAGCTTCATTAGGTTTACCTATTCATATTAAATACATATGATTACGAAAGAAGCCCACAAAATCAGCGACTATTTCTTTTAAACTTATATATATTTGATATATAAACCTATACTTTGTAATATGTGTGATTAGCTAAATGATTAAAATACATTCCTAACCGCTGCATATACTGTATATTGTGCATAACAACAAGAAAGGACTTACTTATGTTTTCTAAACTCTTTGATACTTTTTTAGTACACTATTTGGAACGTTTCAATGATCATTGTTTTGTTGTAAAAGTTGGCGATAAAAAATATACAATTGGGGAAGGAAATCCCGAATTTACAATTATTGTCAATAAAGATATCCCTAAAAAAGATATATTAGTATCCGCCGAATTGGCACTAGGCGAAGCATACATGCGCAAAGATATAGAAATTGAAGGAGATTTATTCAAAGCTCTTTGCGTCGTATTAGGTCATGTTAACAAAGACTCTATTAACAAAAAAGTGCTTAGTTCCCTATTTAATATGGGACTTAGAAAGAAAGACCAAAAGCAACAAGTATCTTCCCATTATGATTTAGGAAATGATTTCTATAGTTTATGGCTTGACGAAACTATGAGTTATTCTTGCGCCTATTTCAAAGAGGAAAACGACAGCCTTAAAGATGCACAATATCAAAAAGTGCATCATATTCTTGATAAGTTACACTTACAAGAAGGTATGACACTCCTTGATATTGGTTGCGGCTGGGGCTTCCTACTCATTGAAGCCGCTCTAAAATATGGAGTCAAAGGCTATGGCTGTACATTGTCTGAGGAGCAATGGAAAAAAGGTCAAGAACGAATTAAACAATTTGGTCTTGAAGGTCAAGTGGAAATCGATCTAATAGACTATCGCGATGTAGCTGCCTCTGGCCGTCAGTTCGATCGCATGGTAAGTGTAGGCATGTTAGAACATGTAGGTCGCCCTAATTTACCTATATACATGGAAGATGCATCTTCCATGCTAAAAGAAGGAGGCTTATTTTTACTTCATTACATCAGTGATCCAGCAGAAAAAGAAACCAGTGCATGGATTCGTAAATATATCTTTCCAGGTGGATCCTTGCCTTCCCTAAGAGAAATCATTGGTCTTGCCTACGAATATGATATGAATGTTCTGGATGTGGAAAATTTACGTTTTCACTATTACAAAACATTGATGCATTGGTACAATAATTTTCAAGGTGTTCGTGACCAAGTAGAACAAGTACGGGGTACTGAATTTGTACGCATGTGGGATTTATACCTATGTGGTTGTGCCGCTGGTTTCTATATTGGCAACATGGATTTACATCAAATTCTGATGACAAAATCCATTAACAATACATTACCATTAACACGTTGGTACTAAATCATATATTATAGCCTTTAATACTATAGGGCTGTCACTGTATATGTAGGATTTACTACATGTGAGTGACAGCCCTTCATCGTGCCAAAAGAGCCATCCTATGGAAATAGTTTACGCCAGTCCCGCCATCGATCGCATGACCAAATCAATATCTCGATTTTCCAGTTCTTGAATGATATGGATATACGTTTTCTGCGTTGTAGTCATACTGGCATGACCTAACCGTCTAGCAACGCTGGCAATGGACACCCCTGCAAAGAGCAACAACGATGCATGGGTATGACGTAATCCGTGAACAGAAATAACGGGAATCCCTAGGTCCTTGCAATATCTCTCTAGTCTATCATTTACCGTCGAATTATATACAGACCCTTTTACAAAAATTGGTTTATCCTCTGGCAAATCTCTGATTAATTCAGAAAATTTAATAATCGTTTGCCAATCCAATTGAATCTTTCGCACAGAAGACTTATTCTTCGTAGGTAAAAATCCACCATTCCCTTTGTAGTCCCAGGTTTTATTCACAATTAATGATTGATGTGGAAAATCAAAGTCTTTCGGCGTCAATGCTAAAGCCTCTGAAAAACGCATACCTGTCTTGGCAATAATAAAAATAAACCAGTCCCAATTAATATTCGGCGTAAGATGTAAATGCACTAGCAACGTATGCAACTCGAATTGATTCAGATACTTAATCTTCTTTTCTCGAGGCGCCTTTCCCTTAATGATTGCTTTACGTGTTGGTCTCGATCAATGAACCCTTCATCTACTGCATCCAATACAGCGGCTTTCAATTGATGGTGAAAGTCCATCGTGGTTTGTCGTTCATGATACACTGCATAGTCGTTCAATAATTGTTGATAGGTAATTCGATTTAACTCTGAAAGTCGTAACTCAGGTACTAACTTTTGCAACCATACTAAAGTAATCTCATACTTTTTCATAGTCACCTCTCGAATAGCCCCTTCCTTATAAATCCGAATCCACCGTTCATAATACTTATAAAATAATTCCGATCCTTCCTTAGCCTTTACCATATTCGCACCTCTTCAGTTACATGACAACATAGAAATGGCTCTTATACATATCTTACTCACATATTTCAGAAAAAGTATATACGGAGTTATATAATATGTATCTATCTTGTAATGTGAAAGTTTGGGGAATACTTACGCTGATGAAGGGTGATGAGGTTGTCGAAGTCTTCTAATATTTTTGTTATAGCTAATTGCTCTTCCATATTT
>NZ_RQVD01000009.1 GCF_003992055.1 Veillonella sp. CHU740 | reverse complement strand
CATATATGACTCACCCTTTCTTAATTGTGTGGTTACTTTTATGATACGGTTTGAGTTTGTATATGTCTATTTTATTGAAAAAAAAGAATGTTGGCGACTACTCTTATATGAGTAGCCCCAACATTTATTATAGAGCCCTTTTTAATTATGCTATACATGCAAAATAAATCAATGCGATTGCTGAAAGATCTATTCCATACGTTCACTTATTCAGCAAAATATAATTGACCATCTACTTCTACTGGAATGCCCCAGTCAACTTGTACGCCATTTTTATTCCACATACGAGTTAATGCTAATTTTAAATACTCATAAGACTCCAACGGTTGCACTGTCAACTCATCATATGTATTCAATCCTGTAGCATGCATCACTGTTTGTTCTGTTTTCAAATAGGATTCTACTTTCTCTTTCCAAGCTGCATCGTCTAATACCACTTGGCATTCTTTTGTTTCTTTGTTATACGCAATATGACCGCGCTCATTATCTCCATAATGAATTGCTAAATATACCCATTCCATGGTGTACCCTCTTTCATGACTAACATAAGTTATTATGTATATTATACTCATACCTTGATGTATTCTGTTCCTATTATATCGTATCTTTCCAAGTAGTGGCAATATAGATACTTCTAATTCTATTGCAGTTTACTCCAAATGATTACGATACTTTCAATATCTATACCATTGCTTTTTATCTTTACGTACATTATAATGTACATAAAGAGGTGATACACATGGCAATTATTAATATTACAAATTTTAGAAAAAATATTTTTGAGTATTTAACACAGACTATTAAATACAATGAACCACTCAGTATCAGCACTAAAGATGGTAATGCCGTCCTATTAAGCGAAGATGATTATTTATCCTTGTTAGAAACTTTATATTTAACATCCAAACCTAGTATGAAAGAACGTTTACTAGAAGGAAAAAATACTCCATTATCCAAATGTATTTCAGAAGAAGAGGTTACTTGGTAATGTATACGTTAACTTATACAAAATCTGCTGTGAAAGATATACCTAAGTTAAAATCTGCAAAACTTGATACAAAAGCAAAGGCATTACTAGAAATTATTAAAGTCAATCCTTACCAAACACCGCCAAGATATGAAAAATTGGTGGGCGATTTAGAGAGCTTATATTCACGTCGCATTAATATCCAACATCGACTTGTGTATGAGGTCTTTGAGGAAGAAAAAGTTATTAAAATAATTAGTTTATGGACACATTATGAATAGAATAAAACAGAGGAAAGTTGTACTATATCATCAACTTTCCTCTGTTTTATTTATATTCATTGTTTGTATTCAATGATTATTCAGGACTACTCTCCGCCTCCACTTTCCGTGTCACCATTACTTTATCCACCCGCGTGTTATCCATATCCATGACTTCAAATTGCAATGGTCCGTAGTGACAGCGATTGGCTTCTTTGGGAATACGACCGATTAAGTAGGTCACGAATCCCCCTAATGTTTTATATAGATCGTCTTCTTCTCCTGGCAATAGTTCATCCACTTCAAAATATTCTTTCAGTTCTTCAATGCTGATGAGACCATCTACAAGATACGTACCGTCTTCTCGTTGAACAATACGATTTTCTTCTTCTTTCTTTTCCTCTTCTCCAGATGGCATTAAGCCCACAATTTCTTCCATAATGTCATGGAACGTAATCATCCCACTCATGCCACCATATTCGTCTAGTACAATGGCTTCGTGAGTACCTTCTTCTCTGAAAGTAGATAATACTTTCATTAAAGACAAAGATTCTGGTACCAGCACTGGTTTACGCATGCAATAAGCTAGAATATCTTTCATCGGACGATGGCTTTCTTTCATCTGTTGTGCCAACACATCCACGGAAGACACTAATCCTTTCAACTCATCTAAGGAATCGTCACCTACTGGAATACGATGTTCATTGCATTCCATAATGGTTTCTAGGATGTCCTCATCACTAGCGTTAATATCAATCCACGTCAACTGCGTACGAGGTGTCATAATATCGCTGGCATCGAGGTCAGCTAAGCGGAAAATATTTTCTACTAACACTGGCTCTTCTTCTTCATAAGCGCCTAGTTCCACACCTTGTACAAGCATTTTATTAATTTCCGATTCCGTTACCGGTGCTTCTTCCTTGTGTTTGACGCCTAATACTTTCAGTAGCATCGTCGTAGACATACTGAGAAGTGCCACAAATGGTTTTGTGATGGTGGCGAAGTATTTCATAGGGATGGCCATCATAATGGCGATAGATTCTGGCGAATTATAAGCCAACCGTTTTGGCACTAATTCCCCTATGACTAAGGATAAATAGGTTGTTAAAGATACGATGAAAATAGGGCTCACCGTATCGGCATAATCAGCTAGCCATAGTATATGTTCTTTAATATATGTCGCCATAGGATCGGAAAAGGTAGCTCCAGAATACAAACCAGTGACGATACTAATCAAGGTAATGCCAATTTGTATAGTGGAAAACATTTCATTTGGATCTTCTGCTAGCTCAATGGCCATGCGAGCGCCGAGATTACCTGCTTCTGCTTTTTCTTCTAATAACCCTTTACGAGCATTGATAATGGCTAATTCCGTCATGGAAAATAGACCATTCAAAATGATGAGTATGACTACAATTAAAATTTCTATACCTATGTCACTGCCCACTGATTCTATCTCTCCTTATTGATTCCTATCTATAAAACTATACTACATGTATCTAACTAATCATCTACTAACTTTGAATAGTTATGTATTCTAGTACAATACTTACTGTTTATTTTTACTAAATTATATTTCAATACTTAAAAAATATATTAAAATACTTCTACATTCTTATATAATACTTGGTTGCTATTTGTAAAAGTAACTCTAATACATACTAAATAACAACCGCTGTTCCTGTACATGTTACCATGAGCATGCCATTCGTTTCACCTAATGTTTCATAACTCACAGATACACCTACGATTGCATTAGCTCCCATAGCTTTCGCACGTTTACTCATTTCTTTTAAAGATGCCTCACGAGCGCTAGCTAAAGATGATTCATAACTATTGCTACGACCCCCTACAACATCTCGAATAGAAGAGAAAAAGTCTTTCACAAAGTTACGACCTTCTACAACTTCTCCAAAGACGATTCCTTTATATTCTTTAATTGGTTGTCCTTCAATTTGCATCGTTGTTGTAATAATCATAGGTATCTCCTTTATTCTCATATTGATATGGTTTAAACCTTATTATTCGTATTATATCATATTTAGAATACTTCCTTCTATGCGAGCGTTATACCATACAATAATTATAATAAAAATATCCTATATACTCATTTACTTATTAAACTATAAAAAATAGAGGAAAGTTGATGTTTTGATCAACTTTTCTCTATTTCAATTTAAGCTATTTTTATAAACTGCATTTGCATACTATAACGATGATACCCTACTCATATAGTCATACTGCCAAAATAGTATAACTATCCCAACTAATAATATTTCTAATGATACGAAGGTACTACTAAATAAACACCTGTTGCACCAACACCATATACAGAATTGTTCCGCCCCCAATGGATAGAAACATATTTCCTTTCCATAGGTGCAATAGTACCGTCACAGCTACAGCGATCATGTCCGGTATACCATGATACACAGCAGATACATCCACATGGCGCAAGGAAAAGACCACCAACAAACTCATCGTTGCCGACGGCAATACTTTACCTAAATACTGCACATAAGCAGGCGTTTTTGTTTTCGAGTTAAATATGATAAATGGTAAAAATCGCGTTGCCATGGTGCCTAGTGCAACAATGGCAATGGTTATAATTTGTTCTGTGAAAGTCATTGCTCTCCCTCCATTGTGTTACGTAACAGACTTAGCATCACCACGATACCAATCATAGCGGGAATCATAAAGTGTTCACTGCCAAATACTAATAAAGCAATACTAGGAATCACAAATCCTATACCAGAACTAATCAAATTTCGTTGCATTTTATATTGTTCTAGAGCCAATACAATAAAGAGTGCAGTCAGTACAAATTCCAATCCTTTCGCATTAAAAGATAATACAGATGCAAAAAGATTACCTATGACAGATCCTACCACCCAATAGATTTGATTCAATAAAGTTACAAAAAAATAATACCATTTCTTGGAAATTTCAGCAGGAATTTGTGATGTGTAGTTAATGGAAAAACTTTCATCCGTCATTCCAAATATGAGATATGGTGTTAGCCATCCCATATGTCTATATATAGTTAACATAGAAATTCCATAAAATATATGACGCCCATTGACCATGAGTGTAATTAAGAAAGCACTTACTGGATCAAAAGGAGATAGTAACATAGCCACTGTCACAAATTCCATAGATCCTGCATAAATAAGAGCACTCAATGCCAATGTATAACCCCAGGAAAATCCCATAGAATGCATATAGATGCCATAGGATAGTCCTAAAAATAAAAATCCAAATAGTAATGGTGTTATTTTAAGAAAACCATATTGAAAGGCAGATCCTATACTATGTTTTGTTCTTTCATATTCCATATATATTCTCCTTTCTCTCATCATATATCACTAGGCTTTCAAATTGTAGTAACTATAAAATAGATTAACAACAAAACAGCCTACAGGAATTTCTTCCCATAGGCTATTTCTATTAGTCTTCAAAATCTCGTGTTAAATCTACTTCTTTTAAAGGTACTACTTTTGTTTTATATTTTGCTTTATACCATAAGTACACAGCTAAGAATACTGGGATACCGATATAAGCAACAGATACTCCGTACCAGTCGATACTTTCACCCATGAAGGCTGTATAGTTTTGACCAGCAATGATAATCAAGCACAAAGCTAATGCAAACAACGGACCAAATGGGAACCAAGATGCTTTGTAAGGCAATTTAGACACATCATGACCTTGTGCCACGTAAGCACGACGGAAACGATAGTGAGCAATAGCTATACCAAGCCATGTAATAAATCCACTCATACCACTGATATTAATCAACCAAGTGTAAGCTTGACCTTCTCCGATTAAAGATGTTAAGAACGCAAATAAACCAAAGGCTGCTGTTGCTAATAAGGCAGGAATTGGCACACCACGATGATTGATTTGGCCAAATACTTTTGGTGCATCTCCTAATTTAGATAATGCATATAGCATACGTGTAGAAGAGAATAAACCAGAGTTACCTGCAGACAATACAGCAATCAACAAGATAGCATTGATGAAATGCGCTGCCCAATCAAATCCAAAACGATCAAATACCAATGTAAATGGACTGATAGATACATTTTCCACAGAACTATTCAATAAGTTTGGATCATTATAAGGAATTAAGAAACCAATTACAACAAAAGAACCAATATAGAATAGTAAAATACGCCAAAAAATAGAATTAATAGCTTTTGGAATATTTTTCTCCGGATTTTCAGATTCACCAGCTGCTGTACCGATTAATTCTACCCCTTGGAAAGAGAAACCTGCAATCATAAAGATAGCTAGAATAGAGGAAAATCCACCTACAAATGGAGCATCACCGATGGTCCAATTATGGAATCCTGGAGATGGAGTTCCTACACCAAAGATTAACAATGTACCCAATAATAGGAATACAATAACTGTAATGACCTTGATACTAGAGAATAGATATTCACTTTCACCAAAGGAACGAGCTGATAAATAGTTCAATACAAATAGAATCACCAAGAATAAAGCAGACCAAATGATAGCCGGTATATCAGGGAACCAATATTTCATAATAAAGGCACCTGCTACTAGTTCTGCCGCTAACGTGATGGCCCAGTTAAACCAGAAATTCCATCCTAATGCAAATCCTAGTGCTTTATCTACATAGCGAGAAGCATAGGTACCAAAAGAACCAGATACTGGTAAATAGGTAGTCATTTCCCCTAAACTAGTCATCAAGAAATATACCATGATGCCAATAAAACCGTAAGCAATCAACGCACCACCAGGGCCTGCTGTACTCACAACTTCACCACCAGCTACGAACAAACCTGTACCGATGGCACCGCCCAAAGCAATCATATTCATGTGGCGGGATTTTAAACTTCTTTTTAATTTATTTTTTTCCATAACACAATCTCCTTATAAGTCTAGATTTCGTACATACTCAGCATTATCTTCGATAAACTTTCGACGAGGTTCAACTTTATCCCCCATCAATACACTAAATATCTTATCTGCTGCAATACTGTCTTCCATACTAACTTGGAGTATTGTTCGATGTTCTGGATTCATGGTTGTATCCCATAATTGTTCTGCATTCATTTCACCAAGACCTTTGTATCGTTGGATCGTAATATTTTCACGTCCAATTTCATCAAGTCTATCTGAAAGTTCTTGGTCACTATAAGCATACCACTGTTTTTGACCTTTTTTAATTTGGTACAACGGTGGCTGCGCAATGAATACATGACCTTCTTCGATAAGTGGTCGCATATAGCGATAGAAGAATGTCAATAATAAGGTACGAATGTGTGCGCCATCCACATCAGCATCAGTCATGATGATAATTTTATTGTAACGACTTTTCGTAATATCAAAGTCTTGTCCGATACCTGTTCCAAAGGCAGTGATCATAGAACGAATTTCTGCATTGGCCAAGATTTTATCAAGACGAGCTTTTTCTACATTTAGAATTTTGCCACGCAATGGTAAAATCGCTTGGTAACGGCGATCACGGCCTTGTTTTGCCGTACCACCCGCAGAATCACCTTCGACAAGGTAAATTTCCGTCATAGTTGTATCTTTTTCAGAACAATCTGCTAACTTACCAGGTAAGGAGCTCACTTCCAACGCATTTTTACGACGTGTCAATTCACGAGCTTTGCGGGCTGCTTCACGAGCACGACTCGCATTGGTTGCTTTTTCGATGATTTTCTTTGCTTCTGATGGATGTTCTTCTAAGAAAACACGTAATCCATCAGACACGATAGTATCAGTGATACCTTTGACTTCGCTATTGCCTAATTTGCCTTTTGTTTGGCCTTCAAATTGTGGTTCCAATACTTTTACGCTCACCACAGCCGTTAAGCCTTCACGCACATCTTCCCCAGTCAAATTGCTTTCATTATCTTTTAAAATGCCAGCCTTACGACCATAGTCATTCAAAGTACGTGTCAAAGCTGTACGGAAACCACTCAAGTGCGTACCACCATCAATGGTATTGATATTATTAACGAAGGACAAAATCGTTTCGCTATAGCTATCGTTATATTGCAATGACACATCCACAACTACATCATCACGAGTATTATCAATAGAAATAACACTCGGTGTAATCGCTTCTTTTGCTTCATTTAAATATTCAATGAATTGTACCAATCCACCTTCGTAGTGGAAGCTTTCACTGCGACCTCCCCCACGTTTGTCGGATAAAGTAATACGCAAACCTTTATTTAGAAATGCCAATTCTTGTAGACGAGTTTTTAATACATCGAATTCAAAAATAGTTGTTTCAAAGATTTGTGCATCTGGTTTAAATCGCACTGTTGTACCTGTGCGATCTGTAGTACCGATTTCTTTCAAATCGGATGTTTTATTCCCACGTTCAAAAGAAATTTCTTGAATCTTTCCATGTTGATATACATCGACGATCGTCCATTCACTCAATGCATTAACTACGGAAATACCTACCCCATGAAGGCCTCCGGATACTTTATATCCACCGCCACCAAATTTACCACCTGCGTGAAGTTTTGATAATACAAGTTCTACCGCAGGCATACCTGTTTCATGCATCCCCGTAGGAATACCACGACCATCATCGATAACTTCAATACTATTATCTTCACAAATGGTCACTTCAATATGCGTTGCATAGCCAGCCAAGGCTTCATCCACACTATTATCTACTACTTCATACACTAAGTGATGTAATCCACGGGCAGATGTACTACCAATATACATACCAGGTCGCATACGAACGGCTTCTAAGCCCTCGAGGACCTGTATATTACCGGCATCATAATTCGTTTGTTCTGCCATATAACATCCTCCTATTTTCACAGATATCTGACTAATTATCTCTGTGATTTACATTTCATTATACAATATTTACCACCCTTGTGAAAGACTATATCTGTGATTTTACTTGCATTTTGTCATCTTCATTCCAACGGTATTTATTAGTAATGTTCACAACTTGTTCAAAGGTTAACTCATCTTGTGATTTAGAAGTAATTAACATCGTCGCCCAATACATATCATTCGCATCTTTTGATCCTTGATATAATTTCGTTAAATAGAAACGAATACTTTCACGCTTTGCCACTTCATACCATTCATAGGTGCACCATGGTGCTATTGCTTTCAATTGGTCATACTTGTAATGGGGATACTTGCGTAATACACCCTTCACTGATTGAATGATCTTTCGGTATTTTTTATATTCGCAATGAGGGCATACCTGCGACTCTTCTGATTGCAACCAACGACCACATCCTGGACACCGATGGAACTGATCTTGTTCCAACAACCATTCTTTTTTTGCTTGTTCAATCTGCGTTTGAAATACCTTACTCCGTAAACTTTCATCCTCGATGATTCGCACAGACTCCTCAATCTGATGAACTTGCGATTCTGGCAACTGTATCTTGTGAAAGTCTATCTTCACTATTTCAATAGGAGTCATATCTAATTGATCTCCAGGACTCGCTTGTGTTCCTAAGGGACGACGAGGCAATTGCACCTTCATATCTTCAATCATCGGTTGCCCATAATACTCTTGCAAAGCTTCTATAATTTGTGGCTTTCGCATAGCCATTTCCTGCATCCACACAGTATGAGCAATTTCCACAGTAATGATTGGTGGCGTAATAGAAATCAATTTAGCATGTTGAGATACTATTGGTCCTACGACAGTCTCCCAATCTTCATAGAGCTTCATAATTTGGTACATCTCATAAATACCAAGTTCTTGTAACATTGCATCACGGAGTATATCTCCTCCCACAGGTGCTTGTACTGTATTATTCATGTAGTACCTCCTCCTGCAAGTCAATGTACTGTACCTTATCGAGCCCTACTGTTTCTGCTTGATCAGTTGTAGTAATAATTGTTTGTACTCTCTTATGAATAAACTTTAATAAATTACTACGTCTTTCTTGATCGAGTTCACTCAATACATCATCTAATAATAAAATAGGATATTCCCCAACTTCAGATTTAATATATTCTAGCTCACTTAACTTCACAGACAAAATAGCTGTTCGTTGTTGGCCTTGCGACCCAAATCGCTTTAAGTCCATCGTACCTGAATAAAAGATAATATCATCTCGATGAGGTCCTACAGAAGTTTGTAATCTTCGTCTATCTTCTGGTAACTGTTGTTGTAACGCTTGCAATAACGCCTCTTTCGTTACCAATAGTTGTTGCTCACTATAGGGTTGACTATATTGTAATCGCAAATCTTCTTTTCCATTTGTCAGTTTTCGATTCATCAAATCCATCAATTGATTTAATTTTTTTAAACTTTCCAAACGCTTTTGAATAATCTGAGCCCCAAACGTGGCAATTTGTTCATCCCAATCTTGCACGGGTACCTTACTGGCATGATTATATTCTTTTAATACTCGATTTCTCTGTTGCACAGCTCTCTGGTACATAGTCAATTGATGATAATATTGAGGGCTAGTCTGACTGATTTCCATATTTAAAAATCGTCTTCGCAGAGAGGGACTTCCTTTTATTAAATCTAAATCTTCCGGAGAAAATATAACTGTATTTAAAGTACCTACTAATTCTTTTTGAGACAGTGGATTATCATGTAATCGAATGATTTTTTTTCCCTGTCTTCCCCATTTAATCTGCAAAGTATGAGGTGTATCTGCTTTCATAAAATGCACAATAATACTAGCCTCATCTTCATTCCAAGTAATGACATCTTTCATATCCGATGTACGATGACTATGTCCCATTGTGGCAATATACGCAGATTCTAAAATATTCGTTTTTCCTCTGCCATTTGGTCCATGAATGACAATTATTTCCGGTGTGAAAGTAATAATTCTATGACGGTGATTGCGAACATGTATGAGTTCCAATTCTGTCACATACACAATTACGCCTCCTTCACTACAGTGATAGATATTTCATCTCCAATGGAAACCACATCATTAGGATAGATTTTTTTTCGCTTTTCTGTGACTATAGTACCATTTAACGTAATTAATTCTTCTGCTAATAATTCTTTAATTTGACCACCTGTTGCTAAAATATTGGCATATTTTAATAATTGATCTAATTGAATATAGTCTGTGTGAATAGAAATTGTTTCCGTATTCATAGTATCTCCTTATGATTGATGTGTATGTACTGGTGTTACTACATACGTATAATTGTCATTATTATCTTGACGAATCACCATAGCACCTTGCTCTTGTAAATACATGTGGATTCGTTCACCAGTACTATGCTTTAATAATTCATCAATATATTTACCATTAAAATTAATTGTAAAAGGATTTCCTTCAAAGGAACATACTACAATATCTTTTACCATACCGATATCTGCACTTTGAGAACTCAATGTTACTTGATTTTCTTCCCAATCATATCGAATAGCAGAATAGCTCATATCTTTCGCCATAAAATATACACGATCTAGAGAACTACCGAATTCTCGACGATTTAAAATGGCACTAGCATCAAATTTTGCTGGAATAACTCGTTTATAATCTGGGTAAGTACCTTCAATTAAGCGAGATATAATATATACCGTATCAAACATAATAGCAATTTGATTTCGATTCCAAACTAATTTCACCATCAAAGGTTGGTCAGAAGGTAATACACGAGATACTTCTTCCACTGTACGTTTAGGAATGACAATACGCATCGGTGTTGTGGTAGGTGTATCTAAGGTTACCTTTTTCACTGCCATTCTGTGCGTATCAGTACCTACCATAGTAAGCTCATTACCTTCAGCTTCCACTAAAGTACCACAAAAAATAGGACGATCTGTATCTGTAGAAGTAGCATAAACTGTTAAATCAATTAATTGCTTTAATTGTTCACCATCAATAAGAATACTATTGTCATCTTGAATTTGTTCTACTAATGAGAAATCTTCTACTTGCATAGTAACTAATTTAAACTCAGAATGATCTGATTTTATTTGTAATTGATTCGAATTGTCTGGTTTATATAATTCGACTTGTTCACCTGGTAATTTTTTTAGAATTTCTTGAAAGTATTTAGAACCTACTACAATGGTACCTGGTTCAATAATCGTAGCATCTACTTGGGAGCGCATACCAATTTCGAAATCATTAGCTTGTAATTCTACATATGTATCTTTTGTAGAAATATAAATCGATCCTGGCAAGTTGGAACTTGTTTTATTAGATGCAACACGTTGAAATAATGAAATCGCTTTGACTAATTCATTTTTATTAAATTGAAGTTTCATATTTAACTCCTCATGACTAATAATTCTATGTTAAAGTTGTTTTGTATAAGTAGTAGCCGTAGTAGTAGGGGCCGTGTATAAGTGGATAGGTGTATATAGTCGTTTACACGCAAGGTTTTTCACATGTTTATAAATCTGGGAATGAATTTTTTTGTCTATCCACATACTAACAGTGTGTAAGTTAGCATGTGTGTAACTGGAAATTTACTAACAGGGTACACACAAATTATACACAGGTTAAACACATACTTATCCACAATTTAAGTATTATTTTGCTTGTTCTAATTCTTGTCGAATTCGCTCAATTGTAAGTCGTAAGTCTGGATCCTTTTCAATTTCTCTAGAAATTTTTTCATACGCATGTAAGGCTGTAGTATGATCTTTTTTTCCAAAGGCAAATGAGATTTGGGGGTAACTTTCATTAATTAATTCACGAGCTAAGTACATGGCAATTTGACGTGGATGGGCATATTGTTTATTGCGCTTTTGACTCACTAAATGTTCTAGTTTAATTTTAAAGTAATTGGCAATAAACTCTTGTATATACTTGATAGACAATACAATTTGTTCTGTGTGAATAATAAAGTCTTTAATTGCTTTATTAGTGAACTCCACATCGATTGTTTCTAGTCGATTAGCAATAGCCGCTTGCGTAATCAACGTTTCAAAGGCACCTTTCAATTCACGAATATTTCGTTTATTAAAATATTGAGCGAATAGATGAATCACTTCTTTTGGTACATATAAAGTTGGATATTCACTACGACGGTGATGAATTTCTTCGTGAATGATAGCTTCGATCATCTCTGGATTAGGAGCTTCAATTTCAACGGTAAATCCACTGTTAAATCGAGTGATTAACCGTTCTTCCATTTCTTTGTAATCTTTTGGTGGTTTATCACTAGATAGGATTACTGCCTTATTGTGACTTAATAAATGGTTGAACGTATTAAAAAATTCTTCCTGTGTTGTTTTTTTATTTTTTTCTTCTAAGAATTGTACATCGTCGATGATGAGTACATCGATATCACGGAAATTACGACGGAATTGATCTGGTGTTTTTGTCCGCAACGATTCAATGAAACTATTCATAAAATCTTCACTAGTAATGGACATAATTTTGGCAGAGGGATTATTTTTTAAAATTTCATTGCCAATAGCATGCATCAGATGTGTTTTACCAAGACCAGACTGTCCATGAATATAAAGTGGATTATAACGAATACCAGGTTTTTCTGCTACAGCTTTAGCAGCGCTAAAAGCAAATCGATTGGAATTTGATTCAATATAATTATCAAAGGTAAAAGCACGATTTAAATGTGATTTTGATGTATTTGGGAATTGTCTTTGTTCATGAACTGTTGGCGTTACAGAGATAGGATCTTTTGTTTCAAATAAATCAGTAGGAACTGGTTTTTGAATATCATGTCCTCTAGGAGTTGTTCGCTGAATAACAACCGGTGAATCATAATTAGGAAGGCTAGCCCCATCTGGTAATCCTTGGTGATCTGCTATATCCCAAGGTGGAGCAATAGTAGTTTCTGTAGTATCTCCATAGTCAAAGGATGGCATATCGATGGATGGTATTGAAGATGTATCAGTTGATGGATAACCCATAGATTCTGGTGAATTGGAAACATCATTATATGTGGTATCTGTTGGGTTTGGTAAGTCAGTCAGATATTCAATAGTTTGTATACTAGGAAGTAAATTTTTAGTAGCTTCTAAGATGGGAGTATGCACTAAAGGTGATTGAATATATTTTAACTTACTAGGTTCCATAACAAATAAGGTTAATACTGTAGATGTCATAGAATAAGGCATCAAGGAGTTAACTACAAGGGAGTCCCACATTTGTGGTGGCATTTTTGTTTTTGTTTTTTGCATTACTTGATCCCAAAGGGAGTAGATATCTAAGTCACTCATATTTGACCTTTCTATATGTGTATAAAATATATGTATCCACATGGATATAATTGTGGATAACTAAAAAAAAGACAAAGAAAAAGAGTTCATAAACAAGATGATAGTCTTTGTTATGATTATCCACATAGATGTGAATAAGTAAGTGGATAAGATGTGAAAAATGTGGAAAACTTGTTTATAAATCTCTGTGATAATATAGTTTTATTATACCAAAAACTTACTTGCTTTGCTATGTAGTCTATGGCTATTTTGTATAGAGAAATGGAAGACTAATTTATATGTAAAAATACCATAAGACTACTACGCAAAACTGCCTTCGTTAGAAGATGTATAGATGGATGTGATACTATTTTGTATTTATGTAATTTATATATAGGAATAAACAAGGTTTTTATTGACAGAATCAGGGTTTATACATATAATTACTATGTTATGGTATACGAAAAAATAAACCTATCATGAGGAGGTGTTGTTGTAATGAAACGTACTTACCAACCAAATACACTTTGGAGAAAACGTACTCATGGTTTCCGTGAACGTATGAAAACCATCGGTGGCCGTCTAGTATTAAAACGTCGACGCGCTAAAGGCAGAAAACGCTTATCTGCATAATCAAATATACAGCAAGAGAACTTGGCGATTTAGCCAAGTTTTTCTGTATGTACGGTGTTAAAGGATATCTATGAATAGTTTAACAAAAGATAGAAGAATTCGGAAAAACAATGAATATCAATTAGTGTACAAGCATGGTCGCTATGAGGTAGGACGCCTGTGCGTAGTCTATCATATGCCTGTAGCAAAGCAACCAAGTAAAATTGGCTTTGTGACAGGAAAAAAAGTAGGCGGTGCGGTACAACGTAATCGAGCTAGACGTTTAATGAAAGAAGTCTATCGTTTGCATCAGCATGAATTTCGAGAAGGGCATCATATTGTTGTAGTAGGTCGTGGTTTTTTAGCAAATGCCACCTATGATCAAGCAGAACGAGAAATGATGAGAATCTTTAAGAAATGTAAACTACTAAAGGATAGAAACTATGGGACTAAGTAAAATTATTAATGTTATATTAATAGGTTTAGTGAAGTTTTATCGATCGGTTCTATCCCCTTTAAAGCCAAGTACTTGTCGTTTTTATCCCACCTGTTCTATGTATATGCTACAAGCTCTGGAGCGGTATGGACCTTTAAAAGGTAGCTATTTAGGTATTAAGCGGATTTTAAAATGTCATCCCTTTCATAAAGGGGGACATGATCCATTACCATAATGGCACAGTTTTGGAAATACCTGAGTACCCGTATGGATGAAATATAGACCATACCATAACGTATATGGGTACATGAATGTTCATACTACAAGAACAAGAAAAGGAGTAGACATGGAAATTTTCCAATATTTAGTTGATTTTATGAGAAGCCTTTTAGATTATTCGTTTTTAGCGACAAAAGCGATAGGCTTCCCAAGCTATGGTATTGCAATTATTTTGCTAACGATAGTTATTAAACTTATATTAGCACCATTGACTCATAAGCAAGTTAAGTCAATGAAAGGTATGGCTGAATTACAACCAAAAATGAAAGCCTTACAAGAACGATATAAGGATAATCCACAAAAAATACAAGAAGAAACGATGAAATTGTATAAAGAAATGGGAATTAATCCATTAGCTGGATGTTTACCATTATTAGTACAAATGCCGTTTTTGATTGCTATTTTCTATGCATTACAAGGATATAACTATGCTCCTGAATATGCACAATTCTTATGGTTACCAAATTTGAGTGATCCAGATCCAATCTATGTATTGCCAGTATTATCTGCATTGTCTACTTATGTGATGAGTAAACAAACATCTGGTGCTAGCAATCAACAAGCAAAAATTATGAGCCTATTTATGCCTTTATTCATCGGCTATATCAGTTTAAATTTTGCTAGTGGTTTGGTTATGTATTGGGTAGTTTCAAATGTATTCCAAATGGTACAACAAACGTTAATTTATCGTAATGACAAATAGGAGGCTAGGCATGGATTATATTGAAGTGTCAGCAAAAACGATTGAAGAAGCAACCGCGCAAGCAACCGCGCAAATTGAGGCACAAGGTCGTGTCGTTACCTCTGTGAAAGTATTAACAGAACCATCTAATGGCTTTCTAGGATTTGGTAAGAAAAATGCACTTGTTCGCGTATATTTTGAGGAAGTAACTAGAAAAGAAGCAACTGTTTTAGATCAAGTAACAAATACTGTTATGGAAGAACAATCTACAACACTAACTGTGCAAGAAGAATCTACATCGATCAAAGAACCAATTCCTACAGTAGTAGAAGATGGTATTACAAAAGCAGAACAAGATTTTATTGCTGATACAGGAAAAGAATTCTTATTAGGCATGTTTGGCAAAATGGGTTTATCCGTACAAATTGAAAAATTTACTACAAAGGATAAAATTACATTCCAAATTCATGGAGATGAGTTGGGTATTTTGATTGGTAAACATGGTCAAACTTTAGATGCTATTCAATACTTAACAAATCTTGTGGCTAATAAAGAAGTTCGCCGTCGTTGCCAAATTGTTGTGGACGTAGAAAACTATCGTTCCCGTCGTGAAGAAACGTTGATTCAATTGGCACATCGCTTAGGTGCTAAAGTACGACGTACTCGTCAAAAAATTGCCTTAGAACCTATGAATGCTTTTGAACGCAAAATCATTCACTTGGCTTTGCAAAATGAAAAAAATATCAAAACAGATAGCGAAGGACAAGAACCATATCGTCATATTGTAATTTATTACAAACGATAAATTGTAATTACTATCTAAATGAAAAAGAGCAGCCTAGGCTGCTCTTTTTTTTATAAGATTCAATTATACATTCATGTTAGCTGCTTTACGAACATAGAACCAGTAACATACAAATACTGTTACGATGTTGAACGCAAGTAATACTGCAAATGCTGGGTGGATACTTCCAAATGTTGTGTATACATAGCCAAAGATTTTTGGTGTAATGAAGGCACCGTACGCCGCTACAGCTGCTACGAAACCAGCAATTAAGGAAGATTGTAATCCATCTGTGAAGATGTGAGGAATCATACGGAATGTAGATCCTGTTACGAAACCGCAGGATACGAACATTAATACAGTCATTCCAAAGAAAAAGTCGAAGTGATGCATATCCACGCCTACAGCGATTAATACAGTAGTGATACATAAACCAATCAAACCGATGAAAGTAATTTTTGTACCGCTATTGATTTTGTCAGCTAACCAACCACCTACTGGACGAAGGCTGGCAGATACTAAAGGTCCCACGAATGCGATGTGAGCAAATGGAATTTCAGGGAACTCTGTTTTAACAAGTAGACCAAGTGCTGCTGCATATCCAGAGAAGGCACCGAAGGAACATGTATATAACAATGTCATAGCCCATGTGTGTTTGTTGCTAAAAATTTGAGCCAGCGCTTTAGGATTAGGTTTTGCTAGTGGCAAGTTATCCATGTAACGAGTCATGCACGCTAAGATAATTACTAAAGGCACAATCCACATAAACGCCGCGTTGGCTAAGTATACTGCATTGCCTTTAACGATAGCTGGTGTGACACCGAAGATATTACCTAATGTAGCAGAACCCATAGCGAATGGAGCTAAGAAATAGATAACGGAGATCCCAAGGTTACCAATACCACCATTGATACCAAGAGCGGTACCTTTTTCAGATTTAGGGAAGAAGTTACCGATGTAAGCCATGGAGGAGGAGAAGTTACCGCCGGCTAAACCGATCAAAGCTGTTAAGATCATGAATGTTTCATAGGATGTGGTTGTATCTTGTACAGCATAGCCTAACCATACTACAGGCACGAGTAAAATAATTGTAGAAATGAAAGTCCAGTTTCTACCACCAATTAAAGCTGGCATGTAAGTATAGATAAAACGGAACGTAGCACCTACTAAACCTGGGAAGGCAGCTAGTGTAAATAACTGTTCTGTTGTGAAATGGAATCCAGCTCCATTTAATTGTGCTGCGATGGTTGACCATAAATACCATACGCAAAATGATAACGTTAATGCAATGGTAGACACTACCAAGTTTTGTTTAGCAATCTTTTTGCCAAACTTTTCCCAAAATTCGGGATTTTCTGGTTGCCAGTTCGCAATAATTTCTTTGCGACTTGCACCCACTTGAGGCATTTTCATCTCTGACATGAGAACACTCCTTTAATCCTTTCAACGTACAACTTGTGATACTTTTTGTATCACAGTAAATCGAAGACACAAATTAGTATAAAAAAATATTGACTTATGCCATACTTTCATTATAATATGTGCCTAAAATCACACACTTATTATATAAGATATAATATAATGTGAATGTGATAAAAAGCACAACTTATATAATTATTAATAAGTTATAATAGTAACATAGCGCAAAATTTAAAATGTAATTGAGAAATTGATATAGCTAAGTTTATATCAACTTCATAAGTATGGGATGTTACTGAAAGATGTATGGTGACAGTATGGAACAGGAGTTAATCAATCAATTGCTAGCATTGCCAGGTGAAGTAATTCATCTGAAAAAAGGAGAATTTTTATTTCACGAAGGCGATAAGGCAGAACATTTTTATATCGTTCAGAGAGGGCGCCTCAGTATTAAGAAATTTGAATCCACAGGACATATTTTTGCATTACGATTAGTAGGTAAGAATAATGTGCTTGGGGAAATTCCTTTGTATGAGACGAATACGAGATCGTATGTATTTAATGCCATTGCAAGAGAAGATTGCTCAGTCTATTGTATACGTTACGATGTATTAGAACCTGCCATTGCTAAGGATCATTCCTTAGCCATTGCGATGATGAAGATTTATACGCTTCATATGCGTCGACAACAAGCTAAGTATAGAGACTTATTATTATACGGTAAGAAAGGTGCATTTTATTCTACATTATTGCGTTTAGCTAATAGTTATGGTATTAAGCGGGATGACGGTATTTATATCGACATTGCATTAAGCAACCAAGAGTTAGCTGAATTTACTGCCACATCACGGGAAGGTTTAAACCGCATGCTAAGTGAGTTACGAAAGTTAGGCTATGTAGCCTATGATAAACACCATCTGGTAATCTGTGACTTTGATGCATTAATCGATTTGCTAGATTTAGATATAGAAACTATCGATCCTAATATTAGCAATATCGAATGATTAAGGTTATCCCCCCTTGCTGTGAGCACTACGAAGGCAAGGGTTTTTTTGTATTTTTAAGGAGGACATGAGATGAGTCTTTTATCTCAAAAATTTAAGTTTCTTCGCAAGAAGGACGTATCTCCAACAGGCCATCAAATCACAGAAGAAGGTGGTCGTGAATGGGAAAATTTTTATCGTGACCGTTGGTCCTACGATAAAGTAGTCCGCACCACACATGGCGTAAACTGTACTGGTTCTTGTAGCTGGAATATTTACGTAAAAAATGGCGTTGTTGCGTGGGAAAATCAAGCAACTGATTATCCTAAAACACCAGATGATATGCCAGATTACGAACCACGTGGATGCCCTCGAGGATCTACTTTCTCTTGGTATTTATACAGCCCACTACGCGTAAAATATCCATATGTACGTGGTGAATTGATCGAGCTTTGGAGAGAAGCGAAGAAAACTGCTAAAAATCCTATCGAAGCATGGAAATCTATTGTAGAAGATCCTGAAAAAGCAAAACGTTATAAATCTGCTCGTGGTATGGGTGGCTTTGTACGTTCTACTTGGGATGAATCTACAGAAATCGTAGCAGCTTCCTTATTATATACAGCAAAAACATATGGTCCAGACCGCAACGCAGGATTCTCTGTAATTCCAGCTATGTCCATGTTGTCCTATGCAGGTGGTGCGCGTTTCTTGAACCTTATGGGTGGTACTCCACTTTCCTTCTATGACTGGTATGCTGATTTGCCGCCATCAAGCCCACAAGTTTGGGGTGAACAAACTGATACACCAGAATCTGGTGACTGGTACAATGCAGGTTACATCATTACATGGGGTTCCAATGTACCATTGACTCGTACACCGGATGCTCACTTCTTGGCAGAAGTACGTTATAAAGGTACAAAAGTAGTCTCTGTATCTCCTGACTATGCAGAATCTACTACATTCTCCGACACTTGGTTGAATGTAAAAGCAGGTACAGATGCAGCGATGGCAATGGCAATGGGTCATGTCATTCTGAAAGAATACTATGTAGATAAAGAAACTCCATATTTCAAAGAATATGCGAAAGAATTTACTGACTTACCATTCTTAGTACGTGTAGAAGAAATCAATGGTGCTTTACAAGCGGGCCGTTTCTTGAACAATCAAGATTTAGGTAGCACAGAAGATGGCGCTGATTTCCACACTGTCGTTATCGATGAAATTACGAATACAGTAGTGGCACCAAATGGTACATTAGGTGATCGTCATACAAATCCTAAAAAATGGAATTTACGTCTTGAAAACCGTGCAACAGGAGAAAAAATCTCTCCTCGTTTATCTGTCATCGACCAACGTGATTCCGTAGCATTAGTTAAATTACCATACTTCGGTGACGAAGCTCATGAAGGTATTATTGAACGTGCTATCCCTGTTATGACAGTACAAACTAAAGAAGGTCCTGTACAAGTAACAACAGTTTACGACTTGATTCTTGCTAACTATGGTATCGATCGTGGCTTAGGCGGTGAAGTGGCTACTAGCTATGAAGAAGATACTCCTTACACTCCAGCATGGCAAGAAAAAATCACTGGCGTGAAAGCAGACGTAGTGATTCGTACAGCTCGTGAATTTGCAGATAACGCAGAACAAACAAAAGGTCGCTCCATGATCATCATGGGTGCTGGTATCAACCACTGGTATCATGCAGACATAATTTATCGTACGATCCTTAACTTGATTATGTTCTGTGGTACAGAAGGTGTTAACGGCGGTGGCTGGGCTCACTATGTAGGACAAGAAAAATTACGTCCTGTAGAAGGTTGGGCTGGCATTATGACAGCGAACGACTGGAGTAAAGCACCTCGTTTACAAAATGGTACATCTTGGTTCTACTTTGCTACAGAACAATATCGTTCTGACTGCATTGATCTAGCAGACCGTGTATCTAAATTAGCCACACCTCGTTACAGACACCCTGGTGACTATAATGTATTGGCTGCTCGTTTAGGTTGGTTGCCATCTTACCCTACTTTCAACCGTAACTATCAAGATTTAATCAATGATGCTCGTGCGACAGGTGCAGGTACTGAAGCTGAAATTAACCAATACATCGTACAAGCATTGAAAAATAAAGAGTTGAAATTCTGCGTAGAAGATCCTTCTGCGAAAGAAAATCATCCACGCAACTTGTTCGTATGGCGTTCTAACTTGATTGGTTCCTCCTCTAAAGGTCATGAGTACTTCTTAAAATATTTATTAGGTACAAAAAATGGCGTATTAGAAGATGAAGATGCACCAGTACGTCCAGAAGAAATCAACTGGCGTGAAGCTCCTGAAACAGGTAAATTAGACTTGTTGATCGACATCGATTTCCGTATGGCTTCTACGGCGTTATACTCCGATATTGTATTCCCTGCAGCAACATGGTACGAAAAACAAGACTTATCTTCCACAGATATGCATCCATACGTGCACGTATTCCAAGCGGCTGTTGATTGCGCATGGGACACTAAATCTGACTGGGATACATTCCGTACTTTGGCAGAAACAGTATCTCGCGTAGCGAAAGAGTCTGGTTTCACTGAATACGAAGATATCGTAGCACAACCATTGGGTCATGACAGCCCAGGCGAAGTGGCTCAACCATTGGGTAAAGTATTAGACTGGAGCAAAGGCGAATGTGAACCAATTCCAGGTAAAACTATGCCAAATCTTGTACACGTAAAACGTGATTACAGTAAAATCTTTGAAAAATTCATCGGCTTAGGTCCTAATATTGAAAATAAAGTAGGCGCTCATGGTTTAGCATGGGATGTAACAGATGAATATCAATCCTTATATGAACAAAATGGAACGATCGACCAACCAGGTTTCGTATCTCATGGTCGTCCTAGCATCTACGAAGCACGTGAAGCTTGTAATGTTGTGTTAACCTTGTCCTCTTGTACGAATGGTAAATTAGCAGTTCGTTCTTGGCAGGCTATGGAAGAAAAAACAGGCTTAACAGATCTTCAAAAGAATGCAAAAGGTCGTGAAGAAGAACGCATTACCTTCGACGATATGGTACGTCAACCACGCTTTATCATTCCATCTGTGACAAGTACAGGTAAAAATAATAAAGACCGTCGTTATTCTCCATTTACCACATCTACTGAGGATAAAGTTCCATTCCGTACGGTTACGGGTCGTCAATCCTTCTATTGTGACCATGAAATGATGCGTGACTATGGTGAGGCTATGGCGCTTTACAAACCAGTCTTGTCCTACGCACCAGTGAAAGGTGATTATGCACAAGAGGGTGTTCCTCAAATCGCATTGAAATACTTAACACCACATCATAAATGGTCTACACATAGTATGTACTTCGATAGCCAACAATTGTTAACATTGTTCCGCGGTGGACAAACAATTTGGTTGAACGAAGATGATGCGAAAGAAATCAATGTCCAAGACAATGATTGGGTAGAAGCTTTCAATAAAAACGGTATCGTTGCAGCCCGTGCTGTAGTATCCCCACGTATTCCTCGTGGTATTTCCTACATGCACCATGCCCAAGACCGTCACATCAACGTACCTGCTGCACAAATTAAAAAACAACGCGGTGGTACACACAATGCACCAACTCACATTCATTTGAAACCGACACATATGATTGGTGGTTATGGTCAATTAAGTTATGGATTCAATTATTATGGCCCAACTGGCAACCAACGGGATATGACTATTGTGGCTCGTAAAATGAAGGAGGTAGATTGGCTTGAAGATTAAGGCTCAAGTATCTATGGTCCTAAATTTAGACAAGTGTCTAGGCTGTCACACATGTTCTATCACTTGTAAAAATACATGGACAAACCGCGAAGGTGCGGAATATATGTACTTTAATAACGTAGAAACTCGCCCAGGTGTTGGTTATCCACGTCATTGGGAAGACCAAGAGAAATGGAAAGGCGGCTGGACTGTTGGTAGCGATGGAAAATTAGCATTAGCTACAGGTTCTAAAACAAATCGTTTGATGAAATTGTTCTACCATCCAGAACAACCTGAGTTGAAAGACTATTTTGAACCATGGACATATGACTATGAAACATTGATCCATTCAGGTCGTAAAAATAACCAACCAGTAGCACGTCCACGTTCTTTGGTAACAAAAGAAAAAATGGAAATCAAATGGGGTCCTAACTGGGATGACGATTTGGCTGGTGGTGAGCACGCTCGCTCTGATGTTAACTTAGCTAAAATGGGCGAAGATATCGTGTTTGACTATGAAAAAGTATTCATGCGCTACTTACCTCGTCTATGTAATCATTGCTTGAATCCAGCATGTGTGGCAGCTTGTCCATCTGGTGCAATTTACAAACGTGATGAAGACGGTGTAGTTCTTGTTTCTCAAGATGTATGTCGTGGCTGGCGCCATTGCGTACCATCTTGTCCATACAAAAAAATCTTCTACAACTGGGAAACAAATAAAGCTGAAAAATGTGTATTCTGTTACCCACGTTTGGAAAATGGTTTACCTCAAATCTGTGCGGAAACTTGCGTAGGTAGAATGCGTTATGTAGGCGTTGTCTTCTATGATATGGATAAAGTAGAAGCAGCAGCGGCTTCCAAAAATGATACAGATATCTATGAAAATACAGTGGATTTAATCTTAGATCCTCATGATCCAGAAGTAGTAAAAGCAGCTCGTGCAGAAGGTATTGGTGAAGCTTGGATTAAAGCAGCACAAAAATCTCCAGTCTACAAATTGATCAAAGAATGGAAAGTGGGCTTGCCATTGCATCCAGAATATCGTACATTGCCAATGGTTTGGTATGTGCCACCATTGAGCCCAATCGTACAACGTATTACATCTGAAGTATACTTACCAGATGCGAACGAAATGCGCGTGCCAGTACAATACCTTGCAAATCTATTTACAGCAGGTAATGCTGATGCCTTAGCTCGTGTATTACAACGTGTATTAGATATGCGTGAATATATGCGTCGCCGCGATGTAGGTGGAGAGGCTCCTGAGCATCCAATCGATTTAACAGAAGATCAAATGTATGAAATGTATAAATTATTAGCATTATCTAAATACAATGATCGTTTCGTGATTCCTACAGATATCAAAGCCTCTCGTGAAGGTCGTGCAGATATGCAACATAAACGTGGTTTTGCCTGTCCTACAGGGGGATGTCAATAATGAATGATGCTCAGAAAATAGCGCTTATCGCGTCATTTCTGCTTCGTTATCCTGATGCCACTTGGTACGATGAATTACAAGAATGGAAGGGGGACGCAACATCTGTTGCGCACCCTCAACTCCGTCAAGCCTTGGTAGAATTCTTCGACTATGTGGAAGAAACACCTCGTAAAGAGTTTGAAGATCAATATGTGCGTACCTTTGACTTTAGTCAAAATACGAATATGTATTTATCTACTTATGAATTACAAGGTACAGGGGAACAAGCAGAAGAACTTGTGAAATACAAAGCATTTTTCCTTGAAAATGGCTATGACTTACCAAAAGAAATGCCAGACTTTGTCCCAGCTATTCTTGAATTATGTGCGCTTATCGAAGAAGAAAAAGCAAAAGAAATTTATGAATACTGTAAACCAAAATTAGAATACATTCGGGAACGTTTCATCGAAGCGAAATTGCCGTATGCCTTCTTATTTGATGTTATTTTATCTGTTGCTAATGGATTGGAGGACGGTGTACTATGAGTTTATTTCTATGGGGCGCCCTGCCTTATATCGCTTTCACCTTCTTTGTCGTAGGGACACTTGTTCGTTTCTTTTACTTTGAAAGAAACTGGACTACTAAATCAAGTCAATTTTTAGAAAAGAAACAATTGCGTATTGCTAACCCATTGTTCCACTTTGGTTTGCTTTGCGTTATCGGTGGTCATGTGGTAGGTGTATTAGTGCCTAAAACATGGACTGCTATGATCGGTATTGATGACCATATGTACCACCAAGGTGCGTTGTACATGGGTGCTGTAGCTGGTTTCCTATTTATCTTAGGATTCTTGATGCTCATGAAACGTCGTTTCACAACACCTGAATTACGTGCTAACACATCTAAAATGGATGTATGGTTGTACTTGTTCTTTACACTAGCTATCTTTAGTGGTATGGCTGGTACATTATTGAATGCGTCTGGATTCTTTGATTATCGTGTGTCTATTGGACCTTGGTTCCGTAGCGTATTGATGGCCATGCCAGATCCATCCTTAATGGAAAACGTTCCTGGTATCTTTAAGTTCCATATGCTATCCTGGATGATTGTGGCTATCGTATTCCCATTCAGCCGTTTAGTACATTGCTTAAGCGTACCATTTAACTACTTGGCACGACCATTTATCGTGTATCGTAAACGAGACCGTCGCTAATTTTCTCTATGAAAGTCTGTGGCGTTCTGCTCTAACACAAGTGAATGAAAGACCGCAACACACTCCTTCTCAAACTGATCCTATGGTAGGTTTGTTCAGGAGTATGTTGCGGTCTTTTGCGTTTGTGTAATTTTGGTAGTTAGAAAACGCCTCAGGCTTTCTACGAAAAAAGGGTGCTCTTTAGAGTTGTCACTTGTTCCGCTATGTAGTCAGTGGCGTTCGTAACTGAATAGGTAAAGGGAAGACCGCAACACATTCCTTTTCAAAAAGATACAGTGGTTATGTTTGTTCGGGGATATCATACTTATATTGCAATTGTTTAACATTTGTAATACAATTACTTCATAAGGGGGTGTATACTGTGGCCAAAACTGCAAATATTAATGTTCGGATTGAACCAGAGGTAAAACAAAGGGCAGAAAACTTATTTAATAGTTTTGGGATTTCCGTTACTGATGCTATTAATATTTTTTTACATACATCTATTATGGAAGGAGGATTTCCTTTCATTATAAAGCAACCAAGATATAATGCTGAAACTGAATCTGCTATGCAAGAGGTACGTGATATTATATCTGGTAATATTCAAGCAAAAACATATCACTCTACTAAAGAGCTTTTTGAAGATCTAGATATGGAGGCTTAACTATTATGTTGAAGCTTCAAATATCAACTAAGTTTCGTAAGGACTATAAGAGGATAAAAAAGAGAGGATATAATCTTTCTTTACTGCAAGATATTTTAGATAAATTATGTGCTAAAGAGGCACTTGAACCTAAACATAGAGATCATGCACTTAGCGGTTCATATAAGGGTTTTAGAGAATGTCATATTCAACCAGATTGGCTATTAATTTATGCGATAGATGATGATAGATTAATTCTTGTAGCGTCTAGAACGGGAACGCATGCCGATTTATTTGATATGTAGGTTGTCACTTGTTCCGCTATGTAGCCTGTGGCGTTTGTAACTGAATCATATAAAGGGAAGCCCATGGCATACTCCTTCTCAAACGGTATTTCATAATGTTTGTTCAGGAGCACGCCATGGGCTTCTTGCATGTATATTATTTAGGTAGTAAAGGAACGCCACAAAGGCTACTATTCGTAATGGCATTCCTCATGGAGTTTTATCCTATCTATCATTGATGTTACTTTGGTTGCGTGATATAATTTATATAAGGCCACAAGGCCTTTTCTTTTTATATGAAATGGTATTACTCGATGCTAGAACGACGGCATTGATGTAGACAGGAGATACTATGTTTTTAGATGACACGATTGCAGCGATTGCGACGGCTCCGGGGATTGGCGGCATTGGTATTATCCGCGTCAGTGGTCCTGAGGCTTGTGATGTTGTGAATCGTATCTTTCACAGTAAACAATCTGTGCCACTGGGTGAGCGCCAGACGCGGACGATCCATTATGGTCATATTGTCCATCCTAAGACGGGCAAAACTTTGGATGAGGTCATCGTGGTGTTGATGAAAGGTCCTCATTCCTATACGGCGGAGGATGTGGTAGAGATTCAATGTCACGGCGGTTTTGTGTCAGTCCGTGAAATACTGAAAGTCCTACTTTCAGAGGGGGTACGTCAGGCAGAAGAAGGGGAGTTTACGAAGCGAGCGTTCTTGAATGGTCGCATTGATTTAACCCAAGCGGAAGCCATCATCGATATTATTGATGCGAAGACAGAGCAATCTTTGGAAGTGGCGGTGAATCAACTGGATGGCACCTTATCCAAGTATATTCGCTCCTTACGGGATGAGTTAATTGCTATGATTGCTCATTTAGAGGTGACTATCGATTATCCAGAGGAAGATATTGAAGAGGTGTCAGCTCAAGAGGTGCGGACGGGGTTAGCCCCTATCCTTGAGAAGATGGATACTTTATTGGCGACGGCACAGCGTGGTAAATTATTGCGTGATGGTGTGATGGTGTCCATTATTGGTCGTCCTAATGCGGGTAAATCTAGTTTGATGAACGCTTTACTTCGTGAGGACCGTGCTATTGTGACGAACATTCCAGGCACGACCCGTGATAGTATTGAAGAATTTTTGACTATCCAAGGGATTCCCGTACGCTTAATTGATACCGCGGGGATTCGTGAGACCGAAGATATTGTGGAAAGTATGGGTGTTGAAAAAGCACGTCAGTACTTAGATAAAGCAGATGTGGTGGTCCTTGTCATTGATGGGTCTAAACCATTAGAACCGGAAGAACAAGAGTTGCTACAGCTCATTACGAATCGTCCAAGTATTATCTTCTTGAATAAAGCAGACCAAGTGCAATGTGTTAGCAAAGAAGAGATTGCAGCACTGGGGACTTTCACAGAGATTGTCACCATCAGCGCGGCCCAAGGGGAAGGTATGGATGAGATGGCGAAGGTCATTACGTCCTTGGTGCAAGGCGGTTCTGTGCAGGCTAGTCATGAGGCGATGCTCAGCAATGTGCGCCACATCACCTTGATGGAGCAGGCGAAAGCTAGTTTGGACCAATCCATTCTTGCCATAGATAGCGGTATGCCTATCGATTTAATCGTCACGGACATTCGCGCTGCATGGGAGTTACTGGGTGATATTACTGGTGAAAGTTTACGTGAATCCATGGTGGATGAATTATTTAAACGATTCTGTTTAGGAAAATAGGAGAATACATGTATTTAGTAGATACGTATGATGTGATCGTCATTGGCGGTGGTCATGCTGGTTGTGAAGCTGCGTTAGCCACAGCTCGCATGGGGCACCGTACTTTGATGGCTACATTGAATTTAGATAATATTGCCCTTATGCCGTGTAACCCAGCCGTTGGGGGACCTGGTAAAAGTCATCTAGTGTGCGAACTAGATGCATTGGGCGGTGAAATGGGCATCAATGCGGATGCGACAGCCATTCAAATGCGCATGCTCAATACGGGGAAAGGACCTGCGGTACATTCCTTGCGAGCCCAATCCGATAAAGTAGCCTACCAACGTCGTATGAAAGAAGTTTTAGAAAATACAGAGAACCTCAATGTGAAGCAAATTATGGTCAATGAGTTGCTCATTGAAGACGGTGTTGTGAAAGGTATTGTGTCTGAATTAGGAGAAGTATACCAAGCAAAGGCGATCATCTTATGTACAGGTACGTACTTAAAAGGCAAGATTATTACTGGTGAATTGGCGTACACAGGTGGTCCTAATGGACAACGGACAGCGGAGTTGTTGTCTCAATCGTTATTGAATCACGGCATTAAGCTGATGCGATTCAAAACAGGTACACCAGCTCGTGTAGATAAACGAACCTTGCATACAGAAAATATGGAAATGCAACCTGGTGACTCTCACCATAGAGCCTTCTCCTTTATGTCGGATTGGATCGACCGCAATGAGCAAGTATGTTGGTTGACTTTCACGAACCAGGAAACACATGATATCATTCGGGGCAATTTACATCGTGCCCCTATGTACACGGGTGTCATCGAAGGGACGGGCCCAAGATATTGCCCATCCATTGAAGATAAAGTGGTTCGCTTTGAAGATAAACAACGACATCAATTATTTGTGGAACCAGAGGGCAATCACACCAACGAAATGTACGTCCAAGGTATGAGCACAAGTTTACCAATCGATGTGCAATACGCGTTCCTACGCACTATCCCTGGTTTGGAAGATGTAGAAATCATGCGTCCTGCTTACGCCATTGAATACGATTGCTTAGATCCATTGCAATTGACACCTGCTTTACAAGTGAAACATATCCAAGGCTTGTACTCTGCAGGTCAAGCGAATGGCACATCTGGCTATGAAGAAGCGGCAGCACAAGGCTTGATGGCAGGCATCAATGCAGCCTTATGGTTAGAAGGAAAAGAGCCATTTATCTTATCTCGCTCCGAAGGCTACATCGGTGTGCTTATCGACGATTTGGTAACGAAAGGAACGAAAGAACCGTACCGCATGATGACGAGCCGTAGTGAATATCGCTTGTTACTTCGTCAAGACAATGCAGATATGCGTTTAACAGAAAAAGGCTATGAAATCGGACTTGTTAAGGAAGAACGATATAGAGCTTTCAAAGAAAAACAAGGTAAAATTGAAGAGGCTATCTGTCGATTAGAAGAAACACCTGTAAATCCTAGCGAAGAAACGCAACAAATCTTAGATCGTATTGGTACACCTCGCATCAAAACGGGTATCAAGGCTTACGATTTGGTGAAACGTAACGAACTATCCTATGGAGTAGTGGCAGAGGCCTTTGGTTTACCTCGCTACGAAGCGCCAGTAGAAGAAGAAATCGATATTACCATTACTTACGATGGATATATAAAAAAACAACTGGAACAAGTAGAAAAGGTTCGCAAGTTAGAGGCTAAAATTATTCCTCAAGATTGGGATTACACCTCTATGAAGGGCATTTCTTTGGAGGCTATCCAAAAATTAAATGCTGTTCGCCCTCATTCCATTGGTCAAGCCAGCCGTATTTCTGGCGTATCTCCTGCGGATATTTCCGTGCTATTAGTGCAAATTGAGCAGTACTACCGTGAAAGAGGTTAATATGATATTTTCAAACTATGTGAAAGCCCACACCAACACCTATGGGTTGGATCTCACAGATGCACAAATTGACCAACTACAGCGGTTTTACGAACAAGTGGTAACTACCAATGAGCACATGAACTTAACGGGGATTACAGAACCAGAAGAGTTTGCTTTAAAACATGTGGTAGATTCTCTATCTTGCTATGACCCTAAGTACTTTACAAAAGGTGAGACGGTCATTGATTTAGGTACAGGAGCCGGATTTCCAGGTGTTCCCTTGGGTATCTATGATCCGTCCTTGCAGATTACCTTATTTGATTCCTTACAAAAGCGATTGCGCTTTTTAGATGGTGTCATTGAGGAATTAGGCTTACAGGGATGTAGCACCTTACATGGCCGTGCAGAAGATTTAGCACACCAAGAGTATCGAGAATCTTTCGACCTTCTTACTAGCCGTGCAGTGGCTCGTTTATCCATCTTATTGGAATGGGGATTGCCTTACGTGAAAGTAGGAGGCTACATGGTAGCCTTAAAAGGCTCCATCGTGCAAGAAGAACTAGAGGAAAGTAAACATGCTTTATCCATCTTGGGCGGTGAAATTGTAGAGGTCAAAGAAGTAACGTTGCCGACATTAGAGGATAAACGAGCTATTGTGTATATCAAAAAGGTAAAACCTACGCCTAAGAAATACCCTCGAAAACCAAAGGAGATTAAAATAAAACCTTTATAGCTTTGTACTATAACTCATAATAAAATATAGAAAAATGCTTATAAGTTATATCTATGATATACTTAATGAGTACTCTTTACATGTGCGGTCACGTTGTGTTCGCACATGTTTTATATTTGCAATACAAGATTGAGGTGAGACAATGGCAATCTATAACGGACGATTACCAAAACTCAATGAAGATGAAATAAAACGATACTCCGGATTAAAGCATGCGGAGGGATTTCCAGAACAGTATGTGAAAGAAGCTGCCCTAGAAGTACAATTAGTGGCAGAACCTCGTGGTGTGTACCAATGCTATGATTATGACCCAGAGACACATACCATACTCAGTGATCCACCGATGGTACTAGATGCGACGGGTATCATCCGTCATTTAGGAAATGCTAAAAAAGTATATGTGTTGGCTGTCACAGTAGGAGAAGCGGTTGAAGAACGTAGTTCTGCTTTATTTAAAGAAGGTAAATCTACACTAGGTCTTCTCGTGGATGCAGCGGCCACAACGGCAGTAGAACAAGTGGCAGATCAGGTAAATGAACTCATCGACAGAGAGGCAAAAAAACAAGGCTTTAAAACGACATGGCGCTTTAGCCCAGGCTATGGCAATTGGCCTGTCACAGTACAGCAAGAATTTGCTAAGATCATTAAAACAGAAGAAATTGGCTTGACGGTGACAGACACAAGTATGCTATTTCCACGTAAATCGGTAACAGCTATCGTGGGCTGTCAAACCGCTGATGAAGAAGGACCAAAGACACAACGAGGTTGCACATCTTGTAGCCAAGTAGAGTGCGCATCTCGTAAGTTGCCAGAGAAGGGGACGACGTCGTGCATTTAAACAAATGTACCGTTTGTGATGGATAGTACTGAAAAGGTATCCTATGTGGGATATCTTTATGATAGTTATACTTTTTACAATATAATTGTTGTTTTTCTAAGGTATAATAACTATTAGTAATACTATCATTGGTATACAGTGTTAATCAGTATAAGTTTCTATAGTAGTTGTGTATAGCTTAGCTGCTGTAGAGGTACTTTATATCATACTGATAACTGTAAGATACTAACAAAGAAACTTTGATTAAGAATAATAATTAGATGTATAGATAAGTAACATGGTGTATGAGCCTACAGGGAAGAGTAGATGCATCCCCATGTGAAGTATATTGCCTTGGGCGAGCAATGTGCCTGATACATAAGTGAGGGACATATGGTATATATTATAGATGGAGGCATGGGTACCATGCTGCAGGCGGCAGGTCTTGGTGACGGGGCTTGTCCAGAATTATTTAACGTAGAACATCCGGATGTGGTAGAGCACATCCACGCAGAATATTTGCGTCACGGTAGTGATATTATTACGACTAACACTTTTGGTGGGACAGCATTAAAACTGGATGAATACCAATTGGGTCATCGTATGGATGAAATCAATCGGGCTGCTGTGAAAGTCGCACAAGCGGCTCGTGACAAAATCAATCCGAATGCAAAAATCGCTGGAGACATGGGTCCTAGTGGTCGATTCATGGCGCCATTAGGGGTGGCTCAATTTGATGAAATTTATGAGACTTTCAAAGACCAAGCAAGAGCCCTTATCGATGCAGGGGTAGATTACCTGATTATTGAAACGATCATCGATATCCAAGAAATGCGTGCTGCCTTGTTGGGGGCTAAAGATGCTCGTGAAGAGTTAGGGAAAACAAAAGAGGATGTAAAAATTATCTGTCAATTTTCCTTCAGCGAAGATGGACGTACCATTACAGGCACACCACCGGAAGCAGCAGCTATCTTGATGGATACTATGGAAGCAGATATCGTAGGTATTAACTGTTCCTTAGGACCTGAACAATTATTGCCACTCGTAGAACGCATGGCAGCAGTAACGAACTTGCCAATTAGTATTCAGCCAAATGCAGGTATGCCACAACTCGTAGGAAAAGAAACTATCTTCCCATTAGGACCAGAAGAGATGGGCGAATATGCACCTCGTTTCCTCGACGCAGGGGCGACCTATTTAGGTGCTTGTTGTGGTAGTACACCAAAACATATCGAGGCCATCGCTAAAGCAGCACGAGCACATATACCAGCAGAACGACCATATGTAGAACCGTTTACGGCTTTCACAAGCCGTACTAGCGTAGTGAAAGTAGGCTTGCAAGAAAAACCAATCATCATCGGGGAACGCATTAATCCAACAGGCCGTAAGGTGTTAGCGGAAGAAATCCGCAAGGGTAGCTTCTTAATGGTGAAAAAAGATGCGTTAGCTCAAGTAGAAGCAGGGGCAGACGTATTGGATGTGAACATGGGTGTCACAGGCGTTGACCCAGGGGAAACGATGAAACGAGCAATCGAAGAATTAACGATGCTTGTGGAGGTTCCCTTATCCATCGATACATTGGACCCAGTGGCGATGGAAGCAGGTTTGAAAGCCTACCCAGGTCGTCCATTGTTAAACTCTGTAAATGCAGAGCCAGAACAATTAGAGGCGGTCTTGCCATTAGCCAAACGTTATGGCGCAGCATTGTTGTGCTTGCCATTAGGTAAAAAAGAATTACCAGAAACGGCAGAAGAGCGTGTGTCTTTAGCAAAAGAAATTGTCTTAGAAGCGTACAACTATGGATTGCGACCAAATGACCTATTATTAGATCCATTAGTGTTGACCCTAGCAAGTAGCCAACATGCAGCAAGAGAAACACTAAAAACATTAAAACTCTATGCAGAAACATTTGGGTTCCCAACGGTGATGGGCTTGTCCAATATATCCTTTGGATTACCACAACGGGCATACTTGAATGCACAGTTCTTGACAATGGCATTGAGCAATGGATTGACCTGCCCTATCATGAACCCAATGAATGAAATCGTACGAAAAGCTTTTATTACAGGGCGTACCTTCATGGGATTTGACCCAGCAGCGGCGGACTTTATTGCTGAGTACGGTGATGACGATGAAAACGCAGTAGTGACGAAAAAAGTGAAAGCTACAGCAGAAGCGTTCCACAGTGATGATCCTATTGAATGCATTAAACATGCCGTAGAACAAGGGGAAAAAGAGGCGGTTGTGCCATTGGTAAAGGAAGCCTTAGCACAAGGCCTAGATCCACTAGAGGTGACTCGTAGAGGTTTATCCGATGCTATGGCAGTAGTTGGTGAAAAGTTCGGCTCTGGTAAAGCGTTCTTGCCACAAGTTATGCTAGCTGCAGAAACGATGCAAGCGGCTTTCACAACCATCAAAGAAGTGTTGCCAGAAGGTACAGCAGAGAAGAAAGCGACGATTATCCTAGCTACGGTAAAAGGTGACATTCATGACTTAGGTAAGAATATAGTATCTGCCTTGTTAGAAAACAATGGATACCAAATCGTGGACTTAGGTAAAGATGTATCACCAGAAGAAATCGTTGCAGCTGCAAAAGAACACAATGCACCGATTATTGGGATTGCCTCTTTGATGACTACTACAATGCCGATGATTAATGAGACCATCGCAGCCATCCGTGAATCAGGTGTGGATGCGAAAGTGTTAGTAGGTGGTGCTGTATTATCACAAGCTTATGCAGACGAAGCCGGTGCTGATTCTTATGCTAAAGATGGTATATCCGCAGTAAATATCGTAAAAGGCCTATTAGGTGATGAGTAATTAGGTTACATACGATTAATGGATAATTGAGATGGCCATGTATATAATAGTACGAAATAACTCAAATATAAGAAAGGAAGGTTGATGCTACATGTCAACCTTCCTTTCCTATTTATGTGTTATATATTTTTAATAAGCAAAAAGGGTCCCGAAGGACCCTTTTCATTGGAATACTGTCATTAGGTACCAACTGTTTCACGTGAAACACTCTGGCTATAGTGATAGGTTATTCTCCACTGCCGGTAATTGTAATTTCTTGAACATAGCGCCCATTGGTAGCAAATTCGATGCCAGCCATATCACCACTATTAGGAGTATAGTAACCGTAGAATAAAATATCATAGCCTCCCTTGCTATATGTTTTATCAGGGCTACCATATGCATTATATACATCACGAATGGTATCACCTACAGAAATACCTCTCGCAGTAGCAGCATCACGGTTTGTAATTACTTTGGTGATAACATCAGGATAATATTGACGGCTCACATAGAAGGTAAGACCACCGTAGGAAAGGCTAAAACGGCCTTCAGAAGTAGGTGTGCCTAAACTTTGACGAATTGCATCTGCATTAGAGGTACGAGGAATCCCAGCTACCACAAAGTCAGAGTCTGGAAGGTCATGGCCAAGTCGGTGTGCATCGACTTGATTAGCGCTTAATGCAGTGAAAGCAAGAGTACCTAGAATTGCTAATGTTTTAAATTTTTTAAACATAGTATATCCCCCTTTATATGAAATAATTGATGCTTTAATTATACGATAGATGTAATAGGTTTGTGAATAGCCGATTAGAGGAATATTGTTACACAGGTGGTTGAACAAAGTATGCTTGTAAAGATAAGAGAGGTACATGCTATCATATAATTTATAGGACTAAATAGATAAGAGTGTGATATATTTCATGGAATAATAGATTCAATAATATTCTGCGATCTATAGTAGACCTAGTTTCTAATAGTTCGTCAGGCTCTCTGCCATAATTAAGAGTGAAAATTCTCTCTACTCTACAATTTATGTCGTAATGTTTCACGTGAAACATTATAAGTTATGAAAGAAATCTAATATGAGTAGCACAAATCAATGAAGTTAGAGGTAATATTTAGAGTGGAATGTTATAAATGTTAAAGAATAGGTGTGTAGATTATATGATTGAATTTAATCAGAATAATAATACAATGAATCACATTAATACTTAAATAGGTAATGTTTATATATAATAGATGTATAGGGATAACAGATGTTGTTTCACGTGAAACATATTAAAAAAGATAGAAAAAATAGAGTAAAACAGTATAATTCCCTATTCCTTTCATAAAAAATAGAGAAATCTATGTTATAATGTGATAAGACTAGTAGAAAGAGGTGACATAATGGCTAAGATTATCGCCATAGCCAACCAAAAAGGTGGTGTTGGTAAGACGACAACTGCAGTAAATTTGAGTGCTTCTCTGGCAGTAGAAGGAAAACGAGTGCTCTTATTGGATTTGGATCCTCAAGGAAATGCAACAAGTGGCCTGGGTATTAATAAAGACGATATAACTCAAGGCGTGTATGAAATGCTTGTTGATGATGTAGCGATTACAGATATTATTGAAGAAACAGTAATAGATACTTTGCATATTGCACCGACAACAATTGATCTAGCTGGTGCAGAAGTCGATTTGGTCAACATGGATAACAAAGGATATATTTTGAAGCATGCTATCGCACCGGTTGTAGCGAATTATGACTATATTATCATTGATTGTCCGCCATCCTTAGGGATGTTGACAATTAATGCGTTAACGGCTGCGAATAGTGTGTTAATTCCAATTCAAACAGAATTTTATGCATTAGAAGGTGTAAGCCAGCTTATTAAAACGATTGAACTTGTACAAGAAGAATTAAATGAAGACTTAGAACTAGAAGGTGTAGTTCTTACTATGTACAATGGACGCACTAAATTAGCAGTACAAGTGGCAGAAGAAGTAACAAATTACTTTGGTGATGCTGTATATACAACGACGATACCTCGTAATGTTAAATTAGGGGAAGCACCAAGCCATGGATTGCCAGTTGTGATTTACGATAAACGATCGAAAGGTGCGGAAGTATATTGTGCATTAGCTCGGGAGGTAATACAACGTGGTTCTTAAAAAGACAAAAGGTGGTCTAGGAAAGGGATTAGGGTCTTTTGGATTAACGGGTACATTTAAGGATGGTCATAAAGGTGGCTACGAAGTAGATATCACAAAAATTCAGCCGAATCCAAATCAGCCTCGTAAACGATTTACAGAAGATGATATGACAACTCTTGTTGAATCTATTACTAAACATGGATTGATTGCTCCCATTGCTGTGCGCAAGGTAGAAGATCATTATGAAATTGTAGCTGGTGAAAGACGATGGAGAGCCTGTCAATTAGCAGGACTTTCCAAAATTCCTGTAGTAGTTCGAGACTATACAACAGAAGAAGTGAGTGAAATTGCTCTTGTAGAAAATTTGCAACGGCAGAATTTAGACCCCATGGAAGAAGCCTTTGGATACCAATATTTAATGGATACATTCAAAAAAACACAGGAAGAAATTGCTACTATCGTAGGCCGTAGTCGCTCTTATATTGCGAATATGGTACGACTCACACAATTGCCGGAATGTATTCAAGAAGATTTGATTGAAGGGGAGTTAACGGTAGGCCAAGCAAGACCTTTATTGGCCTTAAAAAGCGAAGATTTACAGCGAGAAGCGTTGGAGATTATTAAAGAAAAAGAGTTAAATGCTCGTCAAATTGAACAACTTGTAAAAACATTACAGGCAGGTAAGAAAAAACTTACGTCCACACAACCTAAAGCGACAGCAGAACTAAGAAAGCTGATGCAACGATTAAAATATAGCCTGGGAGCCCCTGTTGATATTCGTTTAAAAAACACAAAAAAAATACAAGGAACCATTGAGGTGACTTTCAAAAATGAAGAAGAGCTAATGCGATTGATTAGCTATATAGAAGGAGAATAAAGCAGCTATGTTAGAAGGAACAGCAAAGGCGAATCGAGTGCATATTGGATTTTTTGGACGATGTAATGCAGGAAAATCCACATTGATTAACACCCTAACAGAGCAGCAAATTTCCTTAGTATCGCCTATCGCAGGAACTACAACAGACCCTGTATCAAAAGCCATGGAATTGCTTCCATTAGGCCCTGTTGTGATTGTA
Organism: Veillonella sp. CHU740; assembly: GCF_003992055.1. Lineage (GTDB taxonomy): Bacteria > Bacillota > Negativicutes > Veillonellales > Veillonellaceae > F0422. Next base: position 55,922 of record NZ_RQVD01000009.1, on the reverse strand, counting down.
GATACAGCAGGTATTGATGATACATCGGAATTAGGTGTGTTACGGGTGGAGCGAACAAAAACAGTAGTGCCACAAATGAATATGGCCGTGTATATGATGCGTACGGATGTAGCACCGATTCCTGAAGATATCGAATGGTTGCAACTCTTGGAAGAACAAAAGATTCCTACCTTAGTGGTGTATAACGAGGTAAGCGGTCATACAGGTGCAGCTTTTATCAAGGCACATCCGGAATTGCAAGCCTATAGTACACATGTGGCAATCGCTGATGTGAGTGATGGAGCTCATCGAATTGAGTTATTAGACTCTTTAAGTCGATTAAAACCTGTTGATGAAGAAGTACAGTCCTTATTAGGTGGTTATATAGAGGAAAAAGATGTTATCGTTCTTGTATGTCCCATCGATGAATCGGCACCAAAAGGTCGTATCATTTTGCCACAAGTACAGATGATTCGAGAAATTTTAGACCATCACGGCATGGCAATGGTGTGCCAAGTAGAAGAATTACAGGATACATTGCAACACTTGCACAGAGCTCCTAAATTAGTGATTACAGACTCACAAGCGTTTGAGGCTGTCAGTCAAATTGTTCCAGAAGAAATACCTTTGACAAGCTTTTCCATTTTAATGGCTCGATTTAAAGGAAAACTAAAAGACTTAGTAGCTGGCGTACAAGCTATTAGTCAGTTACAGTCAGGATCTAAGGTATTGATCAGTGAAGGATGTACGCATCGTCAACAATGCGAAGATATAGGGACTGTTAAAATCCCTCGTTGGTTACAAGCAAAAGGATACACAGATTTAGTATTAGAGTGGACTAGTGGAGGGCAATTTCCTCACGATGTATCTAGTTATGATGTCATTATTCACTGTGGTGGATGCATGTTGACTCGCCGTGAAGTATTACGCCGTATCGATGTAGCATCTGTTCAAGGAGTTCCTATTGTGAACTATGGTGTGTTGATTGCATCCTTGCATGGCATATTGCAACGTGCTATTGCACCTTTTGTACATGAATTAGAATAGAGAGGATTATTGTGTTAGAACAACTATTACCGTGGTTGCCATGGATATTAGGGGGTATTATTGTACTCCTTGTATTACATGCGCTCAGTCTACAGATTCGGGTGAATCGACTGACAAAACGATACCGATATTTTATGAACGGTGGAGATGGACAAAGTATTGAACGCCGTCTTGCTATCGAAGTAAAAGAACTTCGAGATATGGCAAGCACATGGGAAACCATTTTATCAGAGCAAAAGATTATTAAATCCACACAATCAGAAACATTTCAACATATAGGTTTTGTAAAATATAATGCCTTTGAAAATATTGGCAATGAATTGTCATTTTCACTGACTTTATTAGATGGTAACTTAAATGGGATTGTTATCTCTAGTGTATATGGTAGAAATGAATCCCGTATTTTTACAAAACCGATTGTCAATGGTAAAAGCCTAGCTAGTCTTTCACAAGAGGAATTAGCTAGCTTACAAGCAGCGATGGGACAGCGTAGTAATGGCGATGTATTGGCCAGCTCATCCGTTTCTGCCTAGAAAGGAATAGCAATGCAAGTACCTAAGTGGTTACAGTCTCGCCTAGAACAAAAAGGTGAGGATTGGACGTTGCGGTTTACCAAGAAACAGTTGCGAGTAGTAGCGGTTATTCTTATCGTCTTGCTAGTAGCACTTCTTGGATTTGGCGTGTGGGGGATAGCTCGACAAGTAGAAGTCTTACAACTACGCCAAGAAAACCAGCTACAAAAAGAGCAGCTTAAATTACTCGATCAAAAGGTTGAAGTATTAGATAAAAAAATGAAGACCTTAGATGAGTTAGATCAAAATATTAGAAATATGATTAAGGGGACAGAGTCGGGAACGGTACAGAATACAACCGCTACTCCAAAAACAAATGAAGAGAAAGAGGACCCTTCTCCCAAAAGCCCCAATAAAACTTTCACAATTACACAATTATCTGCACATATATCGAGTTTAGACAGACAGGCACAACGACGTATGACATCGATGTATACCCTATATCATGTGCTTCGTGATGGAGTGGGTAAAGATATTCGTGAATTGCAATCTATGTTATTGTCCGAAGGGGATGATACGAGTGCAAACAGTCATATGCCATCCATTTGGCCAGCAAAAGGTGTGATTACCTCTGGTTTTGGTGGGCGACAAGATCCCGTATATGGTGGTGGTGGATTCCATGAAGGATTAGATATCGCCAATGATACAGGAACGAATATTGTGGCTACAGCGGCAGGCACCGTAGTCTATGCTGGTGATGGTGGCGGATATGGTAATTTAGTAGAAATCGATCATGGCAATGGATTTGTCACACGATATGGTCACAATTCTGCTATTTTGGTGCAACAAGGGATGACTGTAAAAAAAGGTCAGTCTATTGCACTGATGGGTAGTACTGGTAAAAGTACAGGTAGTCATGTACATTATGAAGTGCGCGTGAATGGTGTGGCTGCCGATCCATTATTATTTTTGCCGATTCAATAGGAGGCAACTATGAAATCCTACGTACAAGTTTATACAGGTGATGGTAAGGGAAAAACAACGGCAGCTATCGGCCTCGCAGTACGAGCTGCAGGTGTTGGTAAGAAAGTATTGTTACTACAATTTATGAAATCTAAAGTCTACTCAGAACATGCTGTGTTAGACCAATTAGAGCCAATTACTGTAGAAACGGTAGGGAAACCGTTTTTTATCGTTCCTGAAGGTATGAAGCGTGATGAAGAATTGCGTCGTTGGGGTGATGATGTAGTGGTCTTTCCCAAAGGGCAACCACCACAAGAATACAAAGATTTAATTCATATAGGGCAAGAGCGAGCCTTGCAAGCCGTGTCCACAGGTGACTTTGATATCGTTATCTTAGATGAATACAATATGGCTCTTTTCTTTGGACTCGTGGAAGAAGAAGAAGGCCGTGCAATCCTAGCTGCACGCAACCCTGATGTGGAAGTTGTCTTTACAGGACGAGGAGCTCCACAGTGGTTATTAGACGAGGCAGATTTAGTGACTGTTATGGAAGCATACCGTCATTATTATGATCAAGGTGTAGAAGCTCGTCTTGGTATTGAGCATTAAGGGTAAAGAATGTTATAATTTAAGTAATATACGTCTTGTAAATTGCTGAAAGGCAGGTGGTATCGTGTCACTATGGATGATTCTATTACTTGTGGTAGTAGCTTTCATCATAGCAATTCTATGTATTCCAATCACGTACAGTCTGAAAGTAAGTTCTCGTAAACCCTATGAGTTTGACTTCCGATTGCAGTGGATGTATCGTATTTTAAAAATGCATTTTGCCTATAAACAAGGTCATTCGCTGTTCAAAGAGGTGTATGTGTTAGGGTCTATGAAAGTGGGTTCTGCTCGCGATTATGAAGATTGGTTAAATCGTCGCGTTAAAGAAGAGCTAGATCCACTATCCTCGCAAATGGAGGATGAGGAGATGGACGCAGACTCTGTGCAAGAAGAGATGGATCCGTATCCATTATCTGGTTATGATGGACCAGAGCCAGTGGCATCTGTACGATTTGATGCGGATGGAAATGTCATTGAAGAAGTAGGAACTACCTCATCAACAGACGAACAAAAAGAAACGAAGGATACAAAAGATCTTCCCACATTTTGGTGGTGGAAACATGTATCTAATCCTAAGCTGTATGAAGCCTTGTTTATTGTAAGTAAACAATGTGCTGGTCATGCAAGTCCTAGAGTGTTTCGTTTAGAGGGGGATTTTGGGATTCCAAAACCATACGAAATGGGACTGATTACAGCGACTGCCTATAGTCTTTGTCCGAAACAAATGGAAGAAGTAAATTTCTCCTATACGGATTTTGCCTATACAGGTAGTTTAGAAGTAAAGGGACATATGCAACTAGGTGTGTTTGCTTTTTACGGAATTCAATTTCTTCTAAAAAAAGCAGTTCGAGAATGTCTAACAGATAGTGTAAAAGCATTTTTACAGTATCGTCGTCGTAAGCAAAGTGCAGTAAATTAATACTTTCAGAAGTCTAAGAATCATAGGAGGTTATGATGGATACAAAACTTACAAACTTAAAGGAAAATTTAGAACCCTTATTTGAACAATTCAAAGAAATGATCCGTGTAGAAACTGTAGTAGGTGAGCCTGTACGTTTGGGCGATACTACGATTGTTCCTTTTGTAGATGTATCTCTTGGTTTAGGCGGATGCCAAAAAGCAAGTGGTGGCGGAGCAAAAGTTGAGCCAACAGCAGTACTTGTTATTAAAGGGGAGCGTATCGAGTTATTCAATATTAAAGGATCTGCTAAATATACTGGCTTTGATCGTTTAATTGGTATGGTTCCAGAAATTATCAGCAAATTACGAAAAGAAGAATATGTATATGTAAGTGAAGAGAAATAATTGCAAACTATTCGCATAGATTTGTAGTTATTGATTTCATGTAATATTCATATACATGACGTATAGTAAAGGGGTAAGTTGCTAAATAACAACAACTTTGCTATACTAGATAAATAGATGAAAATATTTCTCATAGGGAGGCTTATACATGAATTTAACTAAAAAAATTGCAACATTAGGCGCATTGGCTGTTGTAGGTGCTTTCACAGTATCCAATGCAGCAAATGTAGGTGTTATCAACGAAGAAGCTATTTATACTGGTTATAATGGTTTTGGTGCGATCCAAATGCAAATTGAAAAGTTGCGTGGTGAATATGGTCCAAAATTACAAACTGAGTTCAATAAATTGAACAACTTCAAAACTGATGCAGAAAAACAAGCATACTTCGATAAAAACGTTCGTAGTATCCAAGAAAAATACAATCAAGAAGAAGCAAAAGTATTAGCTCCATTGGATACAAAAGTAGGCGAGGCTATCAAAGCTGTTGCAAATGAAAAAAATATTGATGTAATAGCTATGAATCCATCTTCTGTTGGTGCAGTAAAAGAAGGTAACCAAGTTATCGACTTAACTCCAGATGTAGTAGCTCGTATCAACAAATAAGATATAATAAACCCCTAGGTCGTGTGACTTGGGGGTTATTTTTTTATTCATAGTATGATATTCTTATGGTATAGATATAAGATACGAGTGTGGTAATAAGGGAGGAAAAGATATGTTAAAAAGAGTGTTACTATTGGCTGTGTTGCTAATTTCATTAGGGAGTACGATGTCTTTGGCGGCAAATCATTGGTATTATGTGGGAACTAATGGTGGAATATCATATTATATTGATAATGATACAGTTCAGAAGGATGATAAGAATGCTTATGTATGGACAAAGATGGCCGACAGCCGTGGTAGAGAAGTGTGGGGACATGTTTTAATTAGTCGGTATGGCAAAACGTTTACTGTAACTGAAGTAAGGGGACCTGCTGGGATTCGTAAAGCAGACCAATCTACAAAGATACATCCTATTGTACCTAATTCACCAATAGAAAAAATTGTTGATTTAATTTGGTAGGTGAGCTATAAAAAAGGTGTGAACCCGATGCTAATGACTAGCATGGATTCACACCTTTTATTATGAGCTTATTTATGAATTAGATTTACAACGAACTCGCTATCTTCTACTAATGTAGCTTGGATGTAGTTGTTGCCGTCGAAGTGCAATACTTCGCCTGGTGTTAAGATATGGGATTCTGTGTCGTTAAGGAATACGTTTACTTTGCCTTTTACAACGGTGAAGATAACGTTAGCTTCTGGGTGATTGTGTTTTTCTACTTTGTCACCAGCGATGCCGCCTTTTTTCACGATTTTGTAATTAGGGCCATCAAAAATTAAACCTAGTTCTTGTTTTACAGTTCCTGCCATAGTAGAACCTCCTATTCTGGGGACTTTCACAGCGGTGAAAGTCAATACCAACAGCGGTCATGCTGCTCTAATAATATAAAAAGGGTTTAGCTACTTAGCTTTTTGCAATTGTATATACAGGAATGTCACCATCAAGGTTCACATTGAATGCGAAGTCCGGTGCTACGTGACTGACGAAAGCGCTGAACCATGCTTGGAAGGCAGCGGCCATAATAATTGGATTTACGCCGGCTGTTTTCCAATAGGAAATTTGATTTTGGTGATTTCCGTACCAACTAAAGGTAGTATCAGTTTGCTCGATAATAGTATCGCTTGGATCGCAAGGCATACCATTTACATAGTAGTCTTGCATCACTGTGTAAATGGCAGGTGCTGTTTGAGCAGTCAATTTTTCTTTTGCTTCTGTACCGCACATTGCGCCTTGTTTGATGAACGCTTCTAATACTGCATCGATACCGTCGTCTCCGCCACAATCCGTTAAATCTTTGATGAAAGTAGCTTCGCGAACGGAAGAGGTTTGTAATTGGTTTTGCAACCAACCGTGGATGTTGTTATGGTCGATGATGCGGTCCAACTGACGATCAGGCGGAATTGGTTTTCCATATAAATCGATGGCTGTTGCATATAACTCATCGGCTAAGTCGTCGAGGCGACTTTGTGCCTCTTTCTTAATAATTTGTTCACGTTCAGCGATAAGCTGAATTTTTTTGTATAACCAGAAATGAATGTGTCCTAGTACTGCTGACATGTTACGCTCCTTTTCGTGCGACTTCTAATTTGGAAACAAGTTCATCCACATCCATGCCGTGAATGCTAGCGGCTTGCCATAATGGTTCCCCCGTGGAGGAAGGGCAGCCAAGACAACCCATGCCGATGGATTGCAACACAGGCACCGTTTGTGGATACATATCTATAATATCACGAATGATGGAATCTTTTGTAATAGCAATTTCAGATACATTGCGACCAGCATTGAGTTTTGCCACTAATTCATCGATGTCCATGCCGTGGATATTCGCCGCTTGCCATAGAGGTTCCCCTGTAGAAGAAGGACAGCCAAGGCACCCCATGCCCATGGATTGCAAAATAGGAATTAATTCTGGGTATACGTCAACGATATGACGAACGATAGTATCTTTTGTAATCAGTTGTCCTGGTGAAAGTGGTGTGGCCCCTTTGTCGTTAGTTGGTGCAGCTGCTTCTACAAGACCTGCATTGCCTTGACCTGGTAATTTGACCACTGGTTCTGCAGCGGCTTTCGGAGCAGTTTCTGCAGCATCCACTGTGTCTAATACAGCAGCTTTGAAAGCAGCAAGACCGATGCGTTCAATGAATTGGCCCATACGCTCGATTTGCGCGTTTTCTTTATAGTACGTAATCATGCGGTCGATGATGGCTAGTACTTCCTCTTCGGTAGCCACCTCTGTGATTAAATCGCCTAAGCGTGGATGAGCGCCAGCGCTACCACCTGCATAGATTTGCCAACCTTGGTCATTACCGATAACGCCGATATCTTTTGTGATGGCTTCGGCGCAAGAGTTAGGACAACCAGATACGCCAATTTTCATTTTAGAAGGCATTTCTTTAGAGATGTATTTTCGTTCTAATTGCATACCTAAATGTACGCTGTCTTGTTTCGCACGTTTGCAGAATGTCGTGCCAGGGCAGAATTTCACAGAACGAACACGATTAGATACGGTATGCGCTGGTTCCATGCCAAGCATGGCCCACGCTTTGTCTACATCTTCTGCCTTTAGGTTTGTAATCATGATGCGTTGAGCACCTGTAATTTTCAAAGTTGCGTGGAATGTGTTTGCCACGTCGATAAATTTTTGTAACATTTGTGGTTGTACGAAACCACCAGGTATGCGAGGGGTAATTGCGTATGTGCGTTTCCCGTTGCGGATACGTTGTAAATTGCCTGCCACTTGTGCCATGTGTATCTCCTTAAAATTGAGTAAATGTTGTTTATGATTGTGTATGAAAGTAGGTATTGTCCTTAATATAGATAATGTTGGATAGCTATAATGTATCTAGTCAATCTAGTGAAGGGCTGTATACCTATTTATATGTTATGTAGTAGTATGTATAAAATTATAACAAGTATTTTACATCAAATTGTCTTAGACTGCAGTTTCATGAAAATAAATTATATAATTGCTATACATGACTAGGCGAAAGCCTATGCTCTTAGTATACTATAAGAAGTGGTTCTTGTATGTAGCTGAGGCAACGAATTTTATTCACAAACTATACACGGCTTATACACGGGAAATTTAAAGTTACACACAGAATTATCCACAAAAAGTGATTAAGTTATGACAAAAATAAACATACAGCAAAGATAACTTGGAATTACACACAGAGTATACATAAGATAATCACGGAGTTATCCACATATCAGTGAATAACTTGGAGCTTACACACAGATTAGGCACAGGATACTCACATAGTTATCCACAGAGTAGTGTATATATGTTACTAATTAGAATATTAGAGCACTGTGAATAGAGAAATTTTATCTTTTTTGATGATTTTGTAATGTATTAATCTTGATAAATATATTGTATAAATCTAGATATATGTATAAAACCTATCGTAGAATACTATGCGAAGATGGGTTAATAATGATGTAATATGAAGTGATAGAACGTAAGGATATATATGAAAGTATTATATGAAAATGTACAGGTTGCTACCTTTGTAGAGCGACCTAACCGATTTGTTGTTCATTTAGAGTTACAGGGACAAATCATAGCAGCTCACTTGCCAAATCCAGGTCGTATGTGGGAGCTCCTGTTTGTAGGGGTGAAGATGTATGTGGTGCATCATCCGAAAGAAGGCGCGAAAACGCAATATCGTGTCATCGGTATTGAACGAGATGGTGTGCCTATCATGTTGGATACCAATTATTGTAATGACATGGCGGAGTACATGATTGCTGAACAACTCATCCCAGGTTGGGAGGAATGGCGTGTAGTACGCCGTGAATATACTGTGGGTCATAGTCGCTTTGATTTGCTTCTCACCAATGATCAGGAAGAACACTTTTTACTGGAAGTAAAGTCCTGTACCTTATTTGGTGATCAAGGGGCCATGTTTCCTGATGCGGTAACGGAGCGTGGTAGGAAACATTTACTACACTTGCAAGAGTTACAACATGAGGGATACCGCACGGGTATTTTGTTCTTAGTGCAATGGGAACGAGCTCTGTGGTTTTCTCCAGACTTTCACACGGATTTGGAATTTACGAAGACATTTATAGAGGTAGCACCACAGTTAGACTGGAAAGCTATGGCATTGCAGTGGACACCAGAATTTACTAAACCTACAGTGGTGCGTGAGTGCTTATACAATGATGCAGCGGTGCAACGAGAAGCAGAGGACCGAGGGGATTACCTCATGGTGTTGCAGGTGGAAGAGCCAGTGACCGTAACCATCGGCAGTAAGGGAGACATGCATTTTGAAGCTGGGTATTATATCTATGTAGGGTCAGCGAAAGCCAATTTAGGAAAACGCATAGAACGTCATAAACGGAAGCGTAAACAAAAACATTGGCATCTAGATTATTTGCGAAGTGTCAGTACTGTTGTGGCAGCCTTACCGATTCGCAGCTCCAGCGATTTAGAATGTAAATTGGCAAAGGCGATGAAGGCTATTAGCGTAGACGAGGTGAAAGGTTTTGGTTGCAGTGATTGTCATTGTTCATCACACCTATTCAAAATGGATGTGAATCCTATCCATGATGAACGCTTTATGATCGATGTGGTGGAACAGTTCCGTATGAATCGATTAAATGAGGCGATGTTAAGCAAATAAGGATAGCTTTATAGGAATAATTATACGAAATATACTTTCATAAGCATTAAAATTTGAGTGTATTGAAACTTTCATGTAAAAAGATAGAAAAAAAGTGCATAAAATGGTATAATGGATTAGTTAATAGATTCGTTTTTAAAAATGAGGTGATACAATGGAGGAAAAGGCTTGGAGTCACGGCAAGATTGTGCCGGTCCAAATCGATAAAGAAATGCGCAGTTCCTACATCGATTACGCGATGAGCGTTATCGTTATGCGCGCCCTTCCAGATGTACGTGATGGGTTGAAACCTGTACACCGTCGTATTTTATATGCGATGCATGAAACAGGCATGACACCGTCGAAACCGTACAAAAAATCGGCTCGTATCGTCGGCGACGTACTTGGTAAATACCATCCACATGGTGATAGCTCTGTGTACGATGCAACGGTGCGTTTGGCCCAAGATTTTAATACAAGATATCCGCTAGTGGATGGCCATGGTAACTTTGGTTCCATTGACGGCGATTCTGCAGCGGCTATGCGGTATACAGAAGTTCGTATGTCTCGCATTGCCACAGAAATGCTAGCAGATATCGAGAAGAAAACAGTGGACTTCATGCCGAACTATGACGAATCTTTGGAAGAACCAACTGTACTTCCAGCAAAGATTCCGAACTTGTTGATCAATGGTTCCGCCGGCATTGCCGTGGGGATGGCGACGAACATTCCGCCTCACAACTTAGGGGAAGTGGTAGATGGTCTCGTGATGCTCATCGACGATCCAGAGGTAGATGTGAACCAATTGATGACGGCTATCAAAGGTCCAGACTTCCCAACAGGAGCGTCTATCCTTGGTCGTGAGGGTATTAAAAAAGCCTACGCCACAGGTCGTGGTAGCATCAAAATGCGCGCGAAAGCTCACATTGAGGCTATGACGAAAGGCAAACACCGTATCGTGGTCACAGAAATTCCGTACCAAGTGAATAAAGCACGCTTGATTGCAACTATTGCAGATTTAAGCCGTGATAAAGTGGTGGACGGCATTACCGCCCTTCGTGATGAAAGTGACCGCCGTGGTCTTCGCATCGTCATCGAATTGCGTGCTGACGTGCAACCAGATATCGTGTTGAATAAACTATATAAACATACACAATTACAAGATACATTCGGCGTGATTATGTTGGCATTGGTGAAAGGCCATCCAAAAGTATTGACGTTGAAAGAAGTATTAGGTCATTACTTAACACATCGTCAAGAAGTGATCGTACGCCGTACTGAGTTCGACTTGGCAAAAGCAGAAGCTCGTGCCCACGTATTGGAGGGTTTGCTGATTGCCTTAGATCATATTGATGAGGTAATCCATACTATCCGTAGTTCTCAAACTACAGATATTGCTCGCACCGCTTTGATTGAAAAGTTCAGCCTTACAGAAATTCAAGCGAATGCTATTTTAGATATGCGTTTAGCTCGTTTAACAGGCTTGGAACGTGAAAAAATTGAAGAAGAACATGTGGCATTATTGGTGTTGATTGCGGACTTGAAAGCGATCTTAGCCTCCGATGCACGCCAACGTGACATCATCAAAGAAGAATTGATCGCCATGAAAGAAAAATATGGCGACAAACGTCGTAGTGAAATCACAATCGATACCTCTGACTTTGATGTAGAAGATTTAATTGCTGACGAAGAAATGGTGATCACTTTAACTCGTCAAGGCTATATCAAACGCATGAATGCCAATGTGTACCGCAACCAACATAAAGGTGGCGTAGGTGTTGTGGGTATGAAAACGAAAGAAGACGATTATGTGGCGCAAATTATGCATGTGCGGACCCATAATACATTGTTATTCTTTACATCAACAGGTCGTGCGTACCGCTTGAAAGCATACGAAGTTCCAGAAGCATCGAGCCGTAACTCTCGTGGTACAGCCATTATCAACGTACTTCCTCTTAATGTAGGGGAAACAGTGACGAACATGATCGACTTAGAACGTATTTCCAGCGATGTGAACTTGTTCATGGTTACAAAACAGGGCGTTGTAAAACGGACATCCATTGATGAATACCGCAACATCCGCCGTGGTGGCTTGAATGCAGTGGCATTGGACGAAGGGGATCAGTTGATCTCTGTAGGCTTGACCTATGGCAACCAAGATGTATTGCTAGGCACGAAAAAAGGTATGGCGATTCGTTTCCATGAAGCAGATGTACGCTTGATGAAACGCGCTGCTCGTGGCGTGAAAGGTATCAACCTAAACGCTGGCGATGAAGTGGTAGGTGCTAGCATCATCCACGGTACTGGCGAAGAATGCCAAGTATTCACTATCAGTGAAGAAGGCTATGGCAAGCGCAATGTAGAAAGCTCCTACACAGTGCAAAAACGTGGTGGTAAAGGAACGAAAAACTTTAAAATCACGGATAAAACTGGCGAAGTAGTAGCCGTGGAAATCGTAAATGACAACGATGAAATGATGCTGATTTCTGAACAAGGCAAGATCATTCGCTTTGACGTGAACGACATTGCTGTGAAGAAAAGTAAAGCCATTTCTGGCGTGAAAACACAGAACTTAGACGAAGGAGATAAAATTGCCTCTGTGGCGGTTATCTCGAGTGAAGCACTAAAAGAAGACGAAAGCTTGTTCTAATATCGGCTTTCTTGCTTTTCTTAATTGAGAACAAGGGAAGAGCACGACACATTCCTCCACAAACTGATCCTACGGTAGGTTTGCTACGGGTCGTCACTTGTTTCGCTATGTAGCCTGCGGCGTTCTGTCTAAATTAGTATAAGGGAAGACCGTAACACACCCCTTCTCAAACTGATCCTACGGTAGGTTTGTTCAGGGGTATGTTGCGGTCTTTTTGCGTTTTCGTAATTTAGGTGGTTACGAACGCAACAAAGGCTGCTACTCGTAACTGCGTTCCTCAGTGTTTAGGTAGTAAAGGTGCGTCACATGGTTACTACTCGAAATGGCATTATACTTTTTCTGCATTGAATTTTATCGATGAATAGCATATAATAGTAATGTTATATCATAAAATCAGTGTATTAGGAGGCGAGTCCTATTTTAGACTTCAAGCGTTTTACCTTAGAAGATAAGCCCCGTATTGATGCGTATTTTGCAGAGCATCATTATGAAGCGTCAGATAACAGTTTTACTACATTGTTTATGTGGCAAGATGCGTATGGCATTACTTGGGCAGAAGAAGAAGGCGTATTATTTATTAAAGGTGGCGGAGTGACGGACACTCCATTTATGTTGCCACCATTTGCAGGAAAAGATGCCAAATTTGTCGATGGTTTACAAATGGCTAAGGAATGGTTCAAAGACAATCAAATTCCATTTTTATTAAAAGGTGTTAACCCTATTATGATGGAACGAATGCAAAAGCTATGTCCAGATTGTTATGAATTTACTGCAGACAGAGATAACTTTGAATATATTTATCGTACAGAAGATATGATTACCTTAGCTGGTAAAAAGTTACGTCAAAAGAAAAATCATTTAAATCAATTCCGTATGCAATATTCTAACTATGAATATATGCCCATTGATGAGACTACAATTCCACTTTGCCGAGAAGCGGCAGCGCAATGGGTAGAAACTCATCATGAAGAAGGAATTGAAGATGAGTTAACAGCTATCAACTTACTCTTTGATCATTGGGATGCATTAGGTCTTGTGGGCGGATGCATTAAACTGTTCGGACATGTCGAGGCTTTCACGATTGGGGAAATGCTGAATGAACATATGGCTTTGATCCACATTGAAAAAGCAAATCCGACTATTCGTGGTTTGTATCAAGCTATCAATAATGAATTTATTCGTCATGAATTCGCCGATACGAAATTTATCAACCGTGAAGAAGATATGGGATTGCCAGGCCTTCGCATGGCGAAAGAATCGTATCATCCAGACCATTTTGCAGAAAAATTTGATGCCCGTTGTATCAAACAGGGTGGCTGTGATGACACTCTATAACAAATCGCATGTAATTCCTAGGAACAATAGCATAGGTTCCTAGGAGTTTTATTTTCTCGTTGGTTAAAAAGTAGCTCGTTCTTGGCGATGTCTTTTGGGGACGCGCTTACTGGAACTGTACAAGACTTCACGTCAAGCCGTACAATACCTAGGTAGTAACAGAATGGATGTAGATAATGAAAGGAGCCAATATGACCTATTTTTGGGAAGGGCTTCTATTGGGATTTGCTGTATTGGCACCCATTGGAATGCAAAACCTATTTATTGTGAATACCGCGTTGGTCCAAAAGGTCTCTCGCATTGTGATGACCATTTTAATTGTGGCATTTTTTGATATTACATTAAGCGTGTCTGCCTTTTATGGCATCGGTGCTATCTTTGATATATGGACATTTCTGAAAGGTATTATCCTATTGCTAGGTGGGGCCGTTATTTTTTATATGGGCTATACCGTGTTTAATTCAGAACCACAAGTATCTCACATGGATACGAATGTGACGATTTGGAATATTGTGACCACAGCCTTTGCAGTGGCATGGTTGAATCCACAGGCACTGATCGATGTGACGATGATGTTCGGCGCTGTGAAAGCTAGCATTCCAGAGGATGCGGCTATATATTTCTTGCTGGGGTATATCGTATCTGCCTTTGCTTGGTTTGGTGCTTTGTCTACGATCATTCATAAGTTAGCCAAGCGGATACAAATTTCTCAGCTTGTTTGGATTAATCGCATTTGTGGACTCATCTTATTCGGCTACGGAGCAAAATTATTCGTAGATGGTGTGTTTATGTATCTATAAGCTAACATTTTGTTTTATATACAGTACAACATAGTAAGTTGTTGGATTTGTAAACTTTCACAAAAGAAGTGTATAAAGGGTCTAGCAGTAGACCCTTATTTTTTTATATAATAATAAGATAGATGAATTGAACTGTTAGTATGTGTACCATATCTATGGAAGAGGGATAATTTTGAAGTTTAGAATAGCAAAAGAGACGGATTTCAATGATGTAAAACGTTTGTGGGCCTACTGCTTCGAGCCAGAAGGGCATCCATTTTTTAATTATTATTTCGACAAAGCCTATGAAGCGGACAATACGATGGTCGGTATCGATCACAGCTATTTAGTGAGTACCGTTCATTTGCGACAAAATACAATTCGTGTTCGTGGCGTGAACCTCCCTATGAGCTATATGATTGGGGTGGCTACGGATCCTATTATGCGCCGTCATGGGGTAGGTAAAAAATTATTGAAAGCAGCCTTAGAAGAATTGAAAAAACGAGGTCAAGGGTTAACCATTTTGATGCCATCGAAAGCGGGCTTTTACCAACAATATGGTTGGGAATTATATGCACACCAATGGGTGCAAACGATGAAACTAGATGACCTTCGTCCGTTGACGAGCCATGAGTTATCCTTTGGCATGCTGCGGTCCCCACGCGAGTGGAAACGATTGGCTGGGGTGTACGAAACGTATACAAAACCATTGTCGGGCTATTCTTTGCGCAAAGAAAAAGAATGGGTTCGTTTGTTAGAGTCCCTATTTGCAGAAGGCGTACAAGTAGGGTATGTGAAAAATGATTCTGGCCAATTAGAAGGGTATTGTTTCTATCGATTGGGAGAGCCTGAAATCAGTGTGTCAGAATTTGTGTACACGACACGTCGAGCACAGAAGTCGTTATTGAACTTCTTATATAATCATCGCTCCCAAGGTGAAAGTGTACGTTGGAACGAAGGCATGATTGACCAAGGGTATATCTTTCAGCCAGATGGAAAAGTGGGACATAGCACGATGCCGTTTATGATGAGTCGTATCGTGGACGTGAAATTAGCGATGGAGAGTATCCCTGTTCCAGTAGCCTTAGAAGGAGCTATCCAATTTGGGGTGCGCGATGAACTATGTCCGTGGAATCACGGCACCTATGTCGTGTCATATAAAGAGGGAAAAGCACACATCGTGAAGCATAAAGATCATGTAGACGTGAATGCAAAACTAGTGTTCTCAGTAGGATCGTTGGGACTATTATTGATGGGACGCATGAGCGCCACAGAATTGGCCTTTGAGGAAAAATTAGAAGGGCCGGAAGATATTTTAGAAGTATTGAACCGTGCCTACCCAAAACAAAATACATATATTAATGAATGGTGGTAATCGAAAGCGATATACAACAATACTAGCAGAGAGAGCTCTGCTAGTGTCGGGTATATCGTTTTTTGTTATGAAAAGATGCAAGAAAATATAATGGAATTAGTTGAGTGAATGCTTTGTTGGGGACAGCATGATGCATGAATTAGTTTTTTCCTATTGATCTTATGCATAAGAGCTGGTACAGTGATCTTATATAGATATATAGGAGAAAGAGATGCACGAAATTAATTTTACGAAGGCCTTGCAACAAGGCGGACCGGAGTTTGTATCAAATAATGCAGAAGAAGGAAGAAAAGTTATTTCTGCCATAGAAAGCGAATTGAAGCGATGTGAATCGTTTTTTATTAGTGTTGCTTTTATTACTGCTGGTGGATTAAGTCCCTTGCTTATGACATTAAAAGAATTAGAAGCAAAACAAATTTCTGGACGAATTTTAACCACTAACTTTTTAATGTTCAATGATCCTAAAATATTGGACAAATTAAGCCAATTTAAAAATATTGAACTGCGAATTTTTGATGTGCAAGAATCAGACATTGGCTTTCATACAAAGGGATACGGATTTCATTTGCAAGATGAGTTCACCATAATTATGGGAAGTTCCAATATGACACTTCATGCATTGACACGAAATAAAGAATGGAATGTTCATTATAGTTCGCATAAGCAAGAATCGTTCGTTACCTCTGTATTAGAAGAATTTGAAAGTTTATGGTCTGCTAGTGAGACAAAATCTTATGCAGAATATATAGATACGTATAGACAGTTATATAAACAATATAATGAAGTGAATCAGAAACAGGTATTGCATATAGAGGAAACAAGGAAGTCTGTATATCATGAGGCGCAACAATCTTTGCAACCCAATAGTATGCAGTCCTATGTGATTGAACAGTTCAAACAGCTCTATAAGTCCGGCGCAAATAAAGGCTTACTAATTTCAGCAACAGGGACAGGTAAGACGTATGCTTCTGCATTTGCAGTGAGCAGTGTTAAGCCGAAACGAGTTTTGTTTTTAGTCCATCGTGAACAAGTGGCAAGGCAAGCGTTAGAATCTTATCGACATGTGATTGGCGATACTGTGACATATGGTGTATTGTCGGGTACGGCAAAAGGATTTTCTGAAACCTATTTATTTGCTACGATGCAAATGATGGCGAAGCCTGAATGTTATGAACGATTTTCTCCTACAGATTTTGATGTAATTGTGATTGATGAGGCTCATCGAGCAGGATCTGAAAGTTACCATCGTATTATGGATTACTTTACACCTAAGTTTTGGTTTGCTATGACAGCAAGTCCAGAACGGACGGATGATTTCGATATTTATAAATTATTTGATTATAATATTATTCATGAAATACGCTTACAGCATGCTTTAGAATCTGACTTATTATGTCCATTCCATTATTTTGGTATCAGTCAATTATCAGATGGGATTACAACCTATGAAGGTGATGAGGCACAAAGTATTTTTGCGAATGAATGGGATTATAAGACGAGAGCCAGATTGATTTTAGAACAATGTAACTTTTATGGATATTCAGGAGAACGAGTAAAGGGGTTAGTGTTCTGTCATAGTATAGAAGAAGCACAAGCTTTATCTGATGCATTTAATGAATTAGGGATGCGTACCGTTAGTCTAAGTGGTGCAGACTCACAAGAAAATAGAGAGAAGGCAATTCAACGATTGTCAGGGTCTCATACGAATGAGTCCTTGGATTATATTATGACGGTAGATATTTTTAATGAAGGTATAGACATTCCAGAAGTAAATCAAGTCGTTATGGTCCGTGGCACAGAGAGCCCTATTGTATTTGTGCAACAGTTAGGTCGTGGGTTACGGCGTCACAATAGTAAAGAGTATGTAGTAGTTCTTGACTTTATTGGAAATTTTAATAATAACTTTATGATTCCTGTGGCCCTTTCTGGTGATGTGAGTCATAATAAAGATAGTTTGCGTTATTATGTGCAAGAGGGAACTAGGGTAATACCTGGAGCTTCGACGATCCATTTTGATGCGGTAGCACAAGAGCGAATTTTTAAATCCATCGACACAGCTAAGTTTACTCAGATTAAAAACATTCGCCAGGCCTATAAACAGTTAAAGTATAAATTAGGTCGCATTCCAAGTCTTGTAGATTTTGAAAACTATGGAAGTATCGATATTTCATTAATCTTTAATAGTAGTGCTAAGACGTATTATAAATTTTTGGTGGACTATGAAACAGAGTATACGCATAGATTTTCAACGGTAGAAGCGAAGATACTAGAGTATATGGGTCAATATATGGTGCTTGGAAAGCGAGTACATGAGCTCTATGTATTGGAAGGATTGTTACAAGGTGAAGTAGATCCATTAGCGTATATGAGAACACAATTAGAGATACTAAATATTCCTTGTACAGTTCATACAGAGAGAAATATTATTAATTTGTTCACCGGACAATTTAAAACTGGCACATCTAAAGCTAGCTTTAAAGAAGCGGTGCTTTGTAGAGAAGAAGGTAGTAGCTTACGTATTTCTGATGTATTTTGTGAGGCTTTACAAAAAGAAGGTTTCCGAAATATGATAGAGGACTATGTAAAAGTAGGCTTTCAGAGGTATGAAAAGTATTATAAGGAACGGTATCAAGAAGCATCTTTCACGTTGTATCAGAAATACACCTATGAAGACGTATGTCAATTGATGGAATGGGAAACTAGTATAGTACCATTGAATATTGGTGGTTATAAGTACGATGAAGCAACGAAGACCTACCCTGTATTTATCAATTACGACAAAGGGGAAGATATTTCGGATACTATACGCTATGAAGATAAATTAGTATCTCCTCATCAGTTAATTGCCATTTCTAAAAGTGGTGTAGACCTTACTAATAATTTAGTGCAAAAAGCATTACATGCTCGTGAAGAAGGCATTGCTATGCATCTATTTATTAGAAAAAATAAAAATGATGAAGATGGAGCGAAAGAGTTTTACTATTTAGGACATATCCATGCTACTGGAGAAACAGAAGTATTTACGATGCCGGGGACTACGAAAAAAGCAGTTCGTATTGCCTATGAGTTAGACACACCAATACGAGAAGATTTATATGATTATTTTGTGAACCGTTAAGGAGATATGGATGAAAACGATAGAAGTAGTGGCGGCTGTCATAATGAAAGACAAACAGGTCTTGGCTACACAACGAGGGTATGGAGACTTACAAGGAAGCTGGGAATTTCCAGGCGGAAAGATTGAAGCTGGAGAAGATCATACAACAGCATTGTCTCGTGAAATCCAAGAAGAGTTAGATGTATTTATTGTGGTAGGAGAATTTTTGACCACCGTAGAATATGATTATCTTAGCTTTCATTTGATTATGCATGCCTATCAATGTGAGCTGAAAGGAGAGTTTCATTTACAAGAACATAGTGCAGCTCGTTGGTTAACAAAAGAAATACTATACGATGTAGATTGGTTAGAAGCTGATTTGCCTATCGTGGAATGTGTGGGAAAGTTGATTTGATGAGAAGGACTTTAAAAGCTACAAATGATATACTAATAATAAGTAATATATTGTGAGCTTAGTATGTATTCTTTGATGAAAGTAGAGAGAACATGAAGAAATTAACGACATCGATTGTATTAGCACTATTTAGTGCCACTGTGTTTGCTCCCACTCATGTGGATGCGAGTTGGTTATCTAAAACATTAAAGAAGTTTGAAGCCTCTTGGAATGCAATGGCAGAAAGAGAGCGTGCTTCTAAAGAGGGCTCTGTGGATAAAGTAGAAGAGGATGAACAAGATAGCCAAAATTCTACTAGCACCATACGTTTACCTCAAAAGTCTGATTATCCTAGAAATTATAGAGTGGGGCAAATGGTAGGATATAGATTGAGTGCTGAAGAATATGCTATAGCAGGTGTACACGTTAATTCGACGTATGAAGAAATCCGGAGGGTATTAGGTGAACCAACAGAAGAAGTCCATCATGAACTTCGGAGGGATGGAGAGCAAAAAGCTTTTATGCGGTATGGTGGCATCACCTATCGTAGTATTTACGGGCAGATAGAAACGGCAGGTGAAATAGTAGTAGTTAATAGAGATGCTGTTACTTATCGTGGAATTGCCGTGGGAGACTCATTAGAACAAGTATATAAAGTATATGGCCGCCCAACATATATTTTTGATGATGGTTCATGGTTTTATGGAGTTTTTAAATGGACCACGGACTATATCGGTGGTATATATTTTGAGAATGATGGTGTGAAAGTAACTAAAATTAGAGTTATATAATTAAGAAATCTGAGAGTGCATGTTTAGCAAGGAGGTACCTCATGTCAAATCAATCTCAATTTTATACATCGCCCTTGGTGCAAGAGGTATCTCTTCAGAAGAATTGTCTGTAGAAGATAAAGTTAGGTCATATTTAGAGGTATTATTATGAAAAAATTATCTACATCTATTTTACTAACGCTATTCAGTGCCACCATCTTCACACCAACTCATGTAGAAGCGAGTTGGTTATCTAAAACATGGAAAAAGATTGAAAAATCTTGGAATGAAGCGGGACAACAAAGCGAATCTAGTGAAACAATTGAAACATCTACGAGTAAGATTCGCTTACCACAGCGGTCAGATTACCCAAGCAATTATCCAGTAGGACGAGTGATAGGTCAGCATTTAAATATAAAAGATCGTAGTGTTGCGGGTGTTTTTGTAGGATCAACGTATGAGGATGTTCATAGAGTTTTAGGAACACCTACGGAGGAACAAATGTTTAATCCTTCGTGGAGAAAACCTCAAAATGTATTTGCACGTTATGGAGGTATTACGTTTTATAGTCATGTAATGGCAGTTCATAATACAGATTTAATTGAGATAGTGAATCGTGATGCTACAACGTATAGCGGGATTGCAGTAGGTGATACGTTGGAACAGGTGTATGAAGTGTATGGTCGCCCGACACATATTTTTGATGATAATGTGTGGTTCTATGGTGCGTTTATGCGAGATTCAGACTATATCTATGGTATTAGATTTATTAATGATGGAGAAAGAGTCACAAAAATTATAGTTACATAGATTATATATGGAAAAATATAATGCTTATCTAGGAGGGTTATTATGAAAAAATTAACAACATCTATTTTGCTAGCTGTTTTCAGTGCGACGGTTTTTACACCAGCTTCAGCGGAAGCGAGTTGGTTATCTAAGTCTGAGAAAAAACTAGAAGCAGTTAGGGATAAAACAGAGCAACGAAATACGTCTTTAGAAGTTCAGTCTAGCAGAAATGATGTGGATAGCGAAAGCTCTTCGGGTATAATTAATCTACCTAAGAGGTCAGAGTACCCAAGTAATTTTAGTCTTCATCGGGTTGTTGGAAACCCATTAGATGCTATGGAATATCAGGTTCTAGGAGTTCCAATGGGAGCAACTTTAGGACAAGTTCGATCTAGTTTAGGAAATCCGACTTCTCCTGGACATGGATTGGTATATGGAGGCGTAAGATTTACTCAAGTGTTTACAGAGGGTGACAATAAAGATTCATATGTAGTTAATTATATTGAAATTAAGAATCGAGATGCAGTCACATATAGAGGAATCGGTGTTGGTGATACTTTAGAAAAAGTATACAAGATGTATGGGCGACCAACATATATTTTTAAAACTAATACATGGTTTTATGGAGCCTTTATGTGGAACTCAGATTTTATTTCAGGGATTTCGTTTGAAAATGATGGAGAACGAGTAACTAAGATAAAGATAGATGCACATTAATTTCAGAGAGCTGAACATTTTCCTAACTACAATATAAAATAAATTTGATGCTCAAATTAAGATAATCTATATATTCATTACACTATAAATCAGTTTACTAATACCTCAGGAGGCCTCAATATGATCACAACTAAAATACCCTACTCATCCTCCACTCTTCACAAATCCTCCATCTCCCAAAATAATTCCACCAGTATTACCTATGAATATAGTCCGCTACTAGAGCGATTCCCTTTGACTCATGGTGTCACTTGTCGTTATGGTGGTGTCAGTGAAGGTGACTTCACCAGTTTTAACATGGGGCTTCATGTAGGTGATGATCCTGCGGCGGTGGTGGAGAACCGCAAACGGTTAGCTCAGGTGCTAGGGGTGGATCCGAATCATTTGACTTGTGGTGAGCAAGTGCATGGTGTGGGTGTAACGAGGGTGACAGAGGAGCTCGTCGGTAAAGGGGCTTTTAGTTGGGCTGATAGCATTCCTGATAGTGATGCTATCCATACTAACTTAGTGAATATACCTTTGCTATTACTAGTAGCCGATTGTGTGCCAGTTCTGCTCTATGATGCAGCACATCATGCTGTGGCGGTGATCCATGCAGGATGGCGAGGTGCTATTGTTCATATTGTGGAGCGCACTTTGGACAGCATGCATGAAGACTATGGAACGATGGCTAATGCATGTTACTTGTACATAGGTCCTTCGATTGGTGGAGACTCCTTTGAGGTGAGTGAAGAGATTGCACAACAGTTTCGTCAAGACATAGAAGGGCTTGGACTTTCACAGGAGATAGACCTAGTCAAATATATCCAACGGGAAGGGCAGACGGTGGCCACACCGCATGTAGATTTAAAAGGATACATTGCAACCTGTATGGTACAGCGAGGCATACCGATGGATCAAATCTCTGTATCTGGCACAGATACGATGACAGAAGAACGATGTTATTCGTATCGTCGTGACCAAGGACGTACAGGGCGCATGGCTATGTTTGCTGTGCTACGTGATGTAGAACATAAATTATAATAAAAGTTGTATTGACAGAGTCTATCACTACAGATATTTCTTAGTGATAGTTATGGAAAGTTTGGATGAGATTCCCTGTTTACGGGCAATACATGTATACGATTTATCATAAAGAATAAGAAAATACACAGAAGTAGCCTTGAAATCATGCTTTTTCTATGTACTTTTCTTATTCTTTCGTTTATAATAAAAAAGATAAAGTATTATTTTCTTTATTAAGACCTTTCACAGTAAATAGAAACGACTAAAAAAGGACTGACATATATGATTGCAACAGCATTACATCATGTGCAACAGCGCATAGAAGAAGCAAAAGCACGAGTGGGTAGAACAGACTCGGTCATGCTAGTAGCAGTGACAAAGAATCATCCTGTCGACGCTGTACAAGAAGTGGCTCGCCTCGGTGTGACCACAGTAGGTGAGAATCGTGTACAAGAAGCGCGAGGGAAGATGGAGCTCTATGAGGGCCCCGAATTACAATGGCATTTAATTGGTCAACTACAGAACAATAAGGTGCGCAATGTAATTGGAAAGTTTTCTTTAATTCATTCAGTTCATAGTGTCAAATTACTGGATGAAATCCAGCGTGTCGCGGCTAGAGAAGGACTAGTACAAGAAATATTACTGCAAGTGAATGTGGCTCGAGAAGAGAGCAAATCCGGTATGGATGTAGAAGAATTCCCAGCTATACGGGACTATGCGAAAACCTTGCCTAATATACGGGTGAAAGGGTTGATGTGCATGGCGCCTTTCTTTGATGATCCAGAGGAAGCTCGACCTATATTTAGAGTCGCTCGCGCTTTATTTGAAGATATGAAATCCCATTTTGATGTGGGACAGATTGAATATATATCGATGGGGATGACCCACGATTTTGAAGTAGCAATTGAAGAGGGTGCCAATATTGTGCGTGTGGGAACGGCAATATTTGGAGAACGCCACTATGATGAGTAACGGAGGAAATAACGATGGCACTGAAGGACAGTTGGAATTCTATGAAAAACTTTTTCGCTGGTAATCAAGACGATGAGTATGAATATGAAGAATATGCAGATGAAATCTATGAAGATGATCCACAACAACCAGTGGTAAGCGCACCAGTGGCAGGAAACCCTGCACCTGTGGCACCAGCTGCACGACCAAAAACAGGAGGATATAACACAGTGGCACAACGTTCTAGTGGTATGAAAGTAGTAATTGTCGAACCAAAAGCGTTCGAGGATTCTGAACACATTACAAATCAATTGCGCGATATGCGTCCAGTAGTCATTAATTTTGAAAACACAGATCCACATGAAGCGGCTCGTATCGTTGACTTCGTAAGTGGTGCAACATTTGCGTTAGATGGCAAATTAGAAAAAATTGGAAAAGATATTTTTATCTGTGTTCCAGTGAATGTAACAGTAGATTATACAGATAAAGAATATACAGAATTATCTGATAAATTAGCTTGGAAAGAACCACAAGCCTAAGTATTAGGAGGTAGCCATGCAAAAAATACTGATGATTGGTGTAGGCTCTATGGGCGGTGCTATTTTACAAGGCGCTCTAGAGCAAGGTGTTTGGGGCCCTGATGAAGTTGATGTATTAGTGCGTCGCAGTGAACAGGCCTCCGAATTAGAGCGCCAATTTGGGGTGACAGCTTTCACAGATTGTGAGGCTATACCGGCCTTTGATGAGTATCGATTGATTGTATTTGGTGTAAAACCTCAAGTGTTACCCTCTCTTATGGAGGAGGTAGGACCACATATTGAACCACGAACTATTTGCATCTCCATTGCGGCAGGAATACCGTTAGAGACCTTGCAATCCTTTGCGCCAGAAGCGCATTGGTTGCGAGCGATGCCGAATACTCCGATTTTGGTGAAAGCTGGTTTTACTGCGATTGCTAGTGGTGAAACAGTGACACCAGGTGAAAGGGAGCAAGCCCTGCGTATTTTTGAAGCTTTAGGGGAAGCTGTTGTTTGCTCTGAAGCGGATTTAGATCGCATCGGAGCTTTAGCGGGGGCCGGCCCGGGATATATGTATACCATCCTAGATGCGATGGCGAATGCAGGTGTACGGATTGGCTTGACTAGACAATTGGCCTTGCAAGCAGCGGTACAAACGATGTACGGTTCTGGTTTAATTGCTTTGGAAACAGGCAGCCATCCTAGTGTGCTTCGCGATCAAGTGACATCACCAGGAGGTACAACTATCGCAGGTATTGCAGCGATGGAAAAAGAAGGTCTTCGTTCAGCCATGATGGAAGGCATTCTAGCGTGTTATGAGCGGTCCAATGAAATAGGAAAACAACGTGAAAGATAAAGAAAAGTTAATTCGTTATTTTGAGGCTTCTGGAAATGGAGAAGAAGCGCGGCGCATGATCGACTTAGCGGAACAAGTACAAGCAGGTCGTCCGTATCGGGTGACAGACTTTATGTCTCCGGCGGGTTTGGTGATTGCCGATGCAGTGAAAGCCAATTTCGGTGGCATCGAAACCATCTCCAGTGGCGGTTACGAAGGGGCAGAACGTCTTCGTGTAGCCTTTGTAGATCCACACTTTCAAGGTACGGTAGATTTACAAATAGCCGTATTGAAAGTGTCTTGGGACCCACGATTTAGATTATTAACGCATCGAGATGTGTTAGGTTCCTTGATGGGGTTGGGGATTGATCGCACTCATTTTGGTGATATTATCGTTACCAGTGGGGGCGCTCAAGTAATTGTAGATGCAACGATTGCAGACTTTGTCATCCAAAATTTTACAAAAATTGCCATGGTATCCGTCACGGTATCGCCTATGGAATTGAGTGAATTACAGCCGAAAGAAGAAAAAATAAAAGAAGTGCGTACCACCGTCGCATCTATGCGTTTGGATTCTATTGCATCTTCAGGATTTAGTACGTCACGTACTAAAGTAGTGGAAGCGATCAAAGCAGGGTTAGTACAGGTAAACTGGCAACCAGCAAAAGGACCATCGCAAGAGGTAAAAGAGGGGGATGTCATTTCTCTTCGTGGTAGAGGACGTATGCAAATTGAAGGTATTACAGGTACGTCTAAAAAAGGACGTATCGGAGTACATCTAAAACGATTTATGTAAGGAGGTAGATCCTATGTTAACACCTATGGATATTCACAATAAAGAGTTTGGTAAAGGTATGCGAGGCTATAAATCCGACGAAGTAGACGAGTTTTTGAGCGAAGTAGCCGAAGCGTATGAAACATTGTACCGTGAAAATCGAGAAATGACGGATAAAGTAGAGTACATGGAAAAACGGTTGAGCCAATATGAGTCTACGGAAGAGACGATGCGAAATACCTTGGTATTGGCGCAAGAAACTGGGGAAAATGTAAAAGAAGCAGCTCGTAAAGAAGCAAATTTGATTTTGGAAGAAGCAGGTCAAGAGCGTAAAAAGATTCTAGAAGATGCAAATCGTACTTTGCGCGAAGCAGAAGCAAAATATGCTACCATTGCTAATGAAATGGCCGTATTCCGAGCTAAAGTAGAATCAATTTTGACAGCGCAATTACAATTATTAGATGGAATTTCTTTGCAAAATAACTCAGAAACAAACGTATCGTTAGCAAAAATTGCAACGACTGAGGTAACAGATACAGAAGCATAAGGTGATTTTCGGCTTGATTATTCAAGCCGTTTTTGCCATTGTAGAGATAGATAATATGGGTAGAGATTATGATAACAGTAGGACTTTCACTGAAAGGCAGACCATGTCTTGTTGTCGGTGGTGGGCAAGTAGCCCTACGTAGAATTGAAAAGTTGATAGAAGAAGAGGCCTCGATTCGAGTGGTGAGCCCCGAGGTGTTGCCAGAGATTGTAGCATATCATGAGCAAGGAAAGTTGCAATGGATAGAGGCACCTTACGCATCGAATGATATGGTGGGTCAACAGTTTGTTATCATCGCTACAGATCGACCAGATGTGAATGAAGCTGTTTTACAAGATGCGAGAGCAGTGGGGGCTTTCATCAATCGAGCAGATGTGAAAGAAGATTCCAACTGGGTTTTTGGTAGCTCTACACAGATCGGGGATTTAGATATTTCTATATTTACGAATCAAGTAAGTCCTCGTGTGAGTCGATTGTTACGTCAAGATATAGAACGACGATATACTATATTAGCCGAGTGGCTACCTCAGATTCGCCTATGGAGACAAGAATTGCAACGGTTATTGGCAACGTCAAAAGAACGGGAGCAGTTCTGGCGTATCTATTTGGGCGAATCGGAGTTTATACAAATACTAGAGGGTCATGGAGACTCAGTGAAGGAGAATATTGTACATGCAATTAGTCGTATTAGGTCTGAATCATAGAAGTGCACCTGTAGATGTGAGGGAGAAATTTTCTTTTTCCAAAGAAGCTCTTGATCATGCTATGGATCATATCTATGCTCATGAAGAAGTAGAGGAGTGCGTCCTTTTATCGACGTGTAACCGCACAGAACTCTATGTCGTCCTAAATGATATGGAGAATGTAAAAGAATATATGATACGTCTACTACTGCATCTGAAAGGCAAAGAAACAGTAGACGTAGATGAGAAATGGTTCTTCCTCCATGAAGGGAAGGCGTGTATTTCTCATTTATTTAGAGTAGCATCTAGCTTGGATTCTCTTGTGTTAGGGGAAGGTCAAATTTTGAGCCAATTAAAGATGGCCTATATCTCTTCCTATAGCAAGGGGTTAACAGCATCTGTGTTTAATATTATTTTCCAAAAAGCTATTGCTGTAGGGAAACGGGTACGGACGATGACAGGCATTGCGAATACGCCTGTGTCTGTGAGTTATACAGCTGTGAATTTGGCGGAAGATAGCTTAGATATACCTATGAATGAGGCAAAGGTTCTCATTTTAGGGGCTGGTCAAATGAGTGAGCTCACAGCACGTCATTTGCAAGCTAAGGGTGTGAAGAGTATGTTTGTGTCCAACAGGACTTTCAAAACAGCAGAAGAATTAGCTACACAATTCAATGGTAAGGCGGTGGCCTTTGACCATTTTGTGGGAGAAGCCAAAACAGCAGATATTATCATCACATCCACAGGTGCATCACATTACGTGATCGAGCGAGAAGAAGCAGAAGAAATTATGGATGGTCGTGGTGGTAAGCCAATTGTCATGATCGATATTGCTGTCCCTCGTGATATCAATCCAGATGTAACAGAGATTCCAGGTGTCTATTTGTTTAATATTGATGCCTTGGAAAGTGTAGTAGAAGCGAATAAACATCAACGAGAGGAAGAAGCTCGTAAGGCAGAACCGATTATTGAAGAAGCCTTAGGGGAAATCGAAGAGAAATTGCAATATTTATCGGTTCGTCCTATTATGGTTTTACTCAGCGAAAAAGCAGAAGCCATTCGTAAACGTGAAGTGCATCGTGCTATGGCGAAGTTACCAGATGCGACAGATCGTGAGCGCAAAATTATTAGCAATATGTCTCGTATGTTGGTGCGTAAATTATTGCGGGATCCAATGATTCACTTTGGTGAAATAGCGGGTAAAGAGGAAGAACGAGATTATTGGAAGTTATTCCAAGATATGTTTGCTTTGGAAGTGGAGGATGACACACTATGAGAGAGACAATTCGTATAGGCACCCGTAGTAGTGCCCTTGCTTTATGGCAAGCCAATTATGTAGCCGATACATTGCGCAAACATTATCCACAATGCCAGGTGGAGTTAGTCCATCACAGTACAAAGGGGGATCGCATTTTAGAAAAACCATTGGCTGAAATTGGCGGGAAAGGTTTATTTACAGAAGAACTAGAAGCATCGATGCGCGATGGGAGTATTGATTTGGCTGTACACAGCTTGAAAGATATGCCTACAGAATTACCAGAAGATTTGGTATTAGGTGCTATTACAGAACGTGAAACACCATGTGATGCCTTGGTATCTCCGAAATATAAAACCTTAGATCAATTGCCACAAGGTGCTAAGGTAGGTACTAGTAGTTTGCGTCGTCAAGCACAACTATTGAATCGACGTCCTGATTTACAGATTTCTGTACTTCGTGGCAATGTGCAGACACGTTTGAATAAATTAGAAACAGAAAACTTTGATGCCATTGTACTGGCAGAGGCAGGGTTAAAACGGTTGGGCTTGGAATCTGTTATAACACAGACTTTCACTAGCGATGAAATCATCCCTGCTGTAGGGCAAGGGGCATTGGGCATTGAATGTCGCAAGGATGATGCAGAAATGCTAGATATGTTATCTGTATTACATGATGAAAATACCATGTGGGCTACTCGTGGAGAGCGCAGTTTCCTTCGTCAACTCGAGGGTGGTTGCCAAGTACCGATGGGTGTACATGGGACGATTTATAAAGGACAATTAACGTTGAAAGCGATCATTGCTTCCTTAGATGGAAAGAATTGTTTTGAAGGTGAATTGTCAGGTCCAAAAGAAAAAGCAGATATGTTAGGTCGTAATTTGGCAAAAGCTCTCTATGAAGAAGGTGGCAAAGCCATCATCGATGACTTGGTAGAAAGAGGAGTGTTGAAATGACAGGGATTGTATATTTAATTGGTGCCGGACCGGGCGATCATAAGTTAATCACTCTAAAAGGTAAGGAATGTATTGAAAAAGCTGACGTTATCATCTATGACTATCTAGCAGATGCGCATTTCTTGTCCTATGCGAAAGAAGGGGCAGAGATTATTTATGCGGGCAAAAAAAGTAACAATCATACGATGCACCAATGGGAAATCAACGAACTTCTCGTGAAATGTGGATTAGAAGGCAAAGTGGTGGCTCGTCTAAAAGGCGGCGACCCCCTAGTATTTGGTCGTGGTGGTGAAGAGGCCTTGGCTTTGGTAGAAGCGGGCGTGCCATTTGAATTTGTACCTGGTATCACATCTGGTATTTCTGCACCAGCTTATGCAGGGATCCCTGTTACACAGCGTGCCATGGCGACCTCTTTTGCCATCGTTACTGGTCATGAAGATCCAACAAAACCAGAGTCTGGTATGAACTGGGAGGGCTTAGCCAAATCTGTGGATACCATCTCCTTTGTGATGGGTATTTCTAATTTACCGAATATTGCTAATAACTTAATCAAATACGGTCGTTCTAAGGAAACACCAGTGGCGGTCATCCGTTGGGGCACAAAACCAATCCAAGAAACGTTGGTCTCTACCTTAGAGCATGTGGTAGAAGATGTAGAGAAAGCACAATTGAAAGCGCCAGCCATCGTTATCGTTGGGGAAGTAGTATCTCTTCGTGAACAATTGCGTTGGTTTGATAATAAACCATTGTTTGGTAAAACCATCGTGGTCACACGAGCTCGTAGCAAAGCGAGTGCCTTATCTGAACGTTTACTAGAATTAGGTGCACATGTCATCGAAGCATCTGCCATCAAAACACAGGCCTTGCCTCGTACAGAAGAGATGGATGTGACCTATGATAGCTTATCTTCCTACGATGGATTAATTTTTACATCTGCCGAAGGGGTGCGGTTCTTTTTTGATGGCTTATTAGATCGTGGACTCGATAGCCGTGCCTTAGGTTCTATGAAAGTATGTGCTATCGGCAGTGCTACAGCGAAATCCTTATTAGATCGAGGTATTCGTGCGGACATCGTGCCACCAAATTACCAAGCGGAATCTGTGGTAGAAACGATTACTGCTGAACAAGGCCGTGTATGGCCAGAGCGAGCGCTAGGGGACTTGCGGTTTGTGTTGGTACAACCAAAAGTGGCGCGCGATGTGATTTACAAAGGACTTTCGCAGGCGGGATGCGATGTAAGTGTATTGCGTTTGTATGAAACGGTACAAGACACGTCCCACAAAGAATATTTAGAAGAAGCCTTGCGAGCAGGAGAAGTAGATTACATTACGTTCACAAGTTCTTCTACGGTGACAAATACAAAAGATATGCTTGGAGCTGATGCGGTGACCTTACTAAGCAATACGAAGGTTGTTTGTATTGGACCAATTACAGGAGCCACTTGTGTGGAAGAAGGCATTCAACCAGATTTGATTGGGGAAACTTTCACAATCCCTGCGATGGTGGACTTAATCTTGAACGATTGCAAATAGAAAGAGGCACAGTATGGAATTACGAAATAGACCAAGACGATTGCGCATTAATCCAGCCATGCGTGCGTTGGTTCGTGAAACAACATTACAAGTAGATGATTTAATCTATCCTATATTTATTGTTCCTGGAACAGCAGTGAAAGAAGAAATTTCTTCCTTACCAGGACAATACCATGTGTCCGTGGATGAGGCTGTAAAATTGGCGAAAGAAGCCTATGACTTAGGTATCAAGGGTGTGGAAATTTTCGGCATTCCTACTTACAAAGATGAAGATGGTTCTTCTGCGTGGGACATGGAACAACCGGTACAACAAGCGATTATGGCCATTCGCAAAGAAGTACCAGACCTAATCGTGATCTCTGATGTATGCTTATGCCAATACACATCTACCGGTCATTGCGGTCATGTGGAGCATCATGAAGTCATCAATGATGCGACGTTGCCATTGTTGTGCAATGTAGCAGTGAGCCATGCGAAAGCGGGCGCTCACATGGTGGCGCCATCGGACATGATGGATGGACGTATCGCGGCGATCCGTGAAGCTTTAGATGCAGAGGGATTCAGCCATGTATCGATCATGAGTTATGCGGCGAAATATGCATCTGCTTATTATGGTCCATTCCGTGATGCAGTCCATTCGGCACCTGGCTTTGGGGACCGTAAAGGATACCAAATGGACGAGGCTAACCGTTTAGAAGCCTTGCGTGAAGTGGAACAAGATATCATCGAAGGGGCGGATATCATCATGATTAAGCCGGCTTTATCCTATTTGGATATCGTACGCGAAGTGCGAGACAACTTCGATTGCCCATTAGCCGTTTACAATGTCAGCGGTGAATATGCCATGATTAAAACGGCAGCAGCAGCAGGTTTAGTGGACGAAAAACGCATTACTTTAGAAACCTTGTTATCCATGAAACGAGCAGGGGCAAAGATGATTATTACTTACCATGCCCTTGATGTGGCACGTTGGCTACAAGAAAAATAGTGTGGAAATATAGGAGCCATTATGTTTAGTTTAGAAAAATCAAAACAAGCCTTTGCAGAGGCTCGTACATATATGCCGGGCGGCGTGAACAGTCCTGTTCGCTCCTACCGCAGTGTGGGGGGGAATCCTCCTTTCATCAGTTCTGCCAGTGGATCTCGCATTTACGATATTGATGGCAATGAATACATCGATTACGTATTGTCTTGGGGTCCTATGATTCTAGGCCATGCGAATCCTGAAATTGTCGCATCCATTTTGGAAGCCATCCCTCGCGGTACTAGTTATGGGGCGCCAACGCTACTAGAAACAGAAGTGGCGAAGAAAATCCAAGCTTTCTATCCGTCGATGGAAATGGTGCGCATGGTGAACTCCGGCACAGAATCTACCATGAGTGCATTGCGTTTGGCTCGTGGCTATACAGGTCGTGACAAAATTGTGAAATTCATTGGCTGTTACCATGGTCATAGCGATAGTTTATTGGTGAAAGCTGGCTCCGGCTTAGCTACCTTTGGTGTGCCTGACAGTCCAGGTGTGCCAACTGGTGTGGCAGGAGATACGATTACTTTGCCGTACAATGATTCTGATGCGGTTCGCCAATTATTTGCAGAACATGGCAAAAGCATCGCAGCCATCATCGTAGAACCAGTAGCAGGTAATATGGGTTGTGTGCCTCCTGTGGAAGGATTCTTGGAAACCTTGCGTGAAGTAACGACAGAGCACGGCGCAGTCCTCATCTTTGATGAAGTGATGTGCGGATTCCGTTCTAGTTCTGGAGGAGCACAAAAATATTACAATGTCATCCCAGATTTGACATGCTTAGGTAAAATCGTAGGCGGCGGTTTACCGATGGCAGTATTCGGTGGTAAGAAAGAGATCATGTCTGCCATCGCTCCATCCGGTCCTGTGTATCAAGCAGGCACCTTGAGTGGTAACCCTGTAGCCATGGCAGCAGGTCTAGCTACTTTATCAATGTTGCAAAAACATCCGAATGCATTCCGTCAAGTAGAGGAATCTACGGAATTGCTTTGCCAAGGATTAGAAGCAGCGGCGAAAGAAGTAGGCGTACCTGTGGTGGTACAACGTGTGGGCTCTATGTTTACACTGTTCTTCACGGACAAAGCGGTACATAACTTTGATGATGCCAGTGCTTGCGATATGGAAGCGTTTAAAACATTCTTCCATTACAACTTGGAACGTGGCATCTATTATGCAGCCAGCCAATATGAAAGCAACTTCTTGTCTACATGTCATAGCGAACAAGACTTGGCATACACATTGCAAATTGCGAAGGAAGCGTTTCAAACGATTAAGGGATAGTAGGAGAACTGACGGTTTTCAAAGTATTGGAAACTGACGGGAATCAATATCACCTAACAGAATACACGTATGAATAGAAATGCCATACACATCGAAGATAATCTATGTTACACTAGATTATAGAGAGTGTATGGCATTCTTTTATTATATAGGAGGTGTAATGATGAGTATTTTAATCTCTCCGAAAGAATTACAAGAACAATTAAATAGAGTGGTGGTCCTCGATGCACGAGGCTTTGATGCCTATGCAGCAGCGCATATTCCAGGGGCTTTTGCCATCGATATGGATGCGCATATGAGCGGACCATTAGGCGTGCACGGCGGTCGTCATCCAGTGCCAGATATGTCCGTATTAGCACAACGATTGAGTGAATGCGGTGTGACCATGGATTCGCACATTGTGGTGTACGATGCATGGATTTCCTTTGCTGGTCGCTTACGGTTTTTGCTACTATACATGGGTTTCACCAATGTGAAAGTCCTAGCGGGTGGCATTGAACGATGGTACCGTGAGGGGTATCCGTTGACACAAGAATCTACACCTACTGTGGCAAATCCACAACCATTACAGTACACATTGCAAGAGCATTTAGTGATGAGCCGTGATGAAGTATTACAAGCTAGCCAAACAGGTAGTCATGTCATCATCGATGCACGGGCACCACAACGGTACGATGGATCTGTAGTGGATACCATGGATGGTATGACAGGACATATTCCAGGGGCGATCAACCATTTCTACGAATGGGGCTTTACCTCTGATGGCGTACGTCCCATTGCAGAATTAGAACAAGCCTACGGCGACTTAGCTAAGGTGGAAAAACCTATCGTTACCTATTGTGGATCTGGTGTGACAGCAGCGAACTTGATGATTGTTCTTGCTGAAATTGGTGTAGAACCTGCTATGTACGTAGGTAGTTCTAGCGATTGGGTGACTTACGAAGGATTCCCGTTGGAGACAGGGGTGAATACATTATAGTTTTGATTTGATGTTGTCAGTATAGCGGGTACTGATTCGTAAGTGTGTAAAGTACTACTATAGCGTAATGTATGCTACACATATGGCCGTAGTAGATTAGATTTATATATAAAATGTTTTTAATAAAATAAGATAAAAAACAGAGGCCTTTGGAATAAGACCTCTGTTTTGTTATATTGTATTTATTTTTTAATAGTTTCTCGAAGGTGTGTCCTTATGAGTATATATTGTGTAGTAGATACTAAGTAGTAAAGAACTCATATAATGCGGAGTATATAGTGTTTCAAAATATACAGTATTTTACAGGAGCGTAATTAATGATTTGCTGTCTGTGTGCGTCCCAGTGTAACTTTCAAGAACACTCCTGTCAGTGCAATAATCGCCCCTGTGGTGATAAACATAGTGCCGAAGCCCCATTGGGATGCGATGAAGGAACCGCCCAAGGATCCGATGAAGTAGCCCATAAATAAGGTGGATTGGTTATAGGCGAAGACTTGCCCTGCAAATGCTTTCGGGGTAATGCTCGATAGGTAGGTGTTAATACCTGGTAATAATCCGCCTAGGCCGATACCGAGTAGGAATCGCAAGATACACAAGGTGTAGATGTTATTGACGAAGGCTTGTGGTATGGTCACGAGGCCCACATAGATGAAACTTGTCCAAAGGATAAATCGAGGACCTAGTTTGTCGATGTATTTACCGAGGACGGAGCTAGCCACCATTTGTGCCAAACCTGTTACGGTAAATGTTAATCCCGCCAAGAGGGCAATGTGCTCTGCCCCTTGCCCCACGATTTGTTGCACGAATACAGATAGGATCGGTGCCGTTGCCATAGTGGTGAAAGCAAAGATAAAGGAACCTATAGAGATATAGATCAACCCTTTCCAGTCGGGAATGGATGCTTTCAACGTAGCCAGTGATTGCGATGTCCCCTTTGGTTGTGGTGTAAATTCTTCTTTCACAAAGAATAAGGTAGACAAGAAGGCTGTCCCCAGTAAGGCAGATACGATGAAGAAAGCGTACCGAATGCCAAAGAGTCCACCGATGTAACCACCGATCATGGGACCTAAGAGGGAGCCACCGAGGTTGGCAGCGGACAGGAGTCCAAGAGCCCAACCTGTTTGTGTTTGTGGCGTTTGCGTAGCTACGAGGGTAATGGAGCCAGAGAAAAATCCGGAAATCATTCCGTTTAGAATCCGTATGATAACGATGTGTTCGGGAGCTTGGGCAAATCCGAGAAGAGCGTTGGTAATAGCCATCCCAAGACTAGCGCGCAATAGAATGAGTTTGCGCCCTTTGCGGTCCGCAAGCTTGCCCCAAAAGGGTGCGAAGAGGGCCACCATAAGATAGGTCATGCCCATGGCGAGGCCAGACCAATTGGCGAGGTCCGCCTGATCGTGGACCCCTAGGTCTTGTAAATATAACGGAATGAGAGGGGCTGCTTGACTAAGCCCCACTGATGCCATGAAGGCACCAAATAAACAAACATATAATGTGCGTTTCCAAAGTTCCATGTTGACTCCTATGTGCGTGGTGTAAAACTGTAATCATCCATGTACTTATGGTAGCATATCAGTGAGATTTATTATACCCCCAACACTAGATATATGTGAAAATATAATGGCTATTTTTAACTTCTAAATATACTTTCATAAATATCATTCAATAATGGTATTATGGTTATAGGATATATCGTTTATTGTGTACGTATAGAAATGCGTTTAGACCTATTGCAAGTACTCTGCAGATAGTATATAATTGTATCTGTAATTGACAACGATATATGTTAATACGTTGATAAAGACGGTCATGCAAGGTAGCTCCGAGCGAGTGAGGGATGGTGAAAGCCTCATGGGTGAATGCATGGCGGATCACTTTTGAGTATATGTTGGGGAGCCCGTACTGGGGGTACTCACATCGGTGGACACCGTTATATGTTTGAGCGATGATTCGTTGGGGGTAACTTTCATAAGAATCATCAGTAGGGTGGTACCACGGATTTGCATTCGTCCCTTCGGGGAGCGGGTGCTTTTTTTATTGAGAGGAGAAATACAATGTCTAATGAAGTGGATTATGGTAAGACGTTGCACTTGCCTGAAACAGAATTTCCTATGCGCGGTAATTTGCCAAAGCGCGAACCAGAATTTATCAAGTTTTGGGAAGATAATAAAATTTATGAAAAACGCTTAGCTAAAAATAAAGGTAAAAAGTCTTTCATTTTACACGATGGCCCTCCCTATGCGAATGGTAAATTGCACATCGGTCATGCCTTGAACAAAACATTAAAAGACATTGTGATGAAATATAAAACGATGCAAGGCCATTACACACCATATATTCCTGGTTGGGATACACATGGTCTTCCTATCGAGCATGCGGTTATCAAAAACACTGGCTTGAATCGTCATGAAATGAGTCCATTAGACCTTCGCAATCAATGTCGTGAATACGCATTGAACTGTGTAGAAGAACAAAAGAAAGATTTCATCCGTTTTGGTGTACTTGGTGAATGGGACCGTCCGTATTTGACATTGCGCCCTGAATTTGAAGTGAAACAAATCGGCGTGTTCGGTGAAATGGCGAAGCGTGGCTACATCTACAAAGGTTTGAAAACTGTATACTGGTGTACCCATTGTGAAACTGCCTTAGCAGAAGCGGAAATCGAATATGCTGAGAAAAAATCTTTCTCCATCTATGTTAAATTTGCTTACGTAAATGGTGCTGACAGCACATTGCCAGCAGGTTTTGACACTAGCAAATTGTTCTCCGTTATCTGGACAACAACTCCTTGGACAATGCCTGCCAACCAAGCGATTTCTGTGAACCCAGAGTTAGATTACTCTTGGGTGAAAATCGGCGATGAAGCATGGTTATTAGCAAACGGATTAATCGAAACAGCTACCAAAGAAATGGGCGTAGAATCCTATGAAGTGTTGAACACATTCAAAGGTAGCGAATTAGAATTGGCGAACTTTAAACATCCATTTGCAGATCGTAATGCTCCTATCTTGTTGGGTTCTCACGTTACATTAGATGCTGGTACAGGTTGCGTACATACTGCTCCTGCTCATGGTGAAGATGACTTTAATGTAGTGAAAGCTTATAAAGATGCTGGTAAAATCGATTTCGATATCTTATCTTTAGTAGATGCTACTGGTCGTTACATTGCGAAAGTAGATGAACCTCGTTATGGTGATACAGAACAACCACTAGCTGGTGTTGAAATCCATGATGCAGAAGTGCCAGTGATCAAAGTCTTGGCTCACAATGGTGCGTTGGTACAAAAAGGCAATATCCGTCACCAATATGCTCATTGCTGGCGTTGTAAAAATCCTGTTATCTATCGTGCTACAGAACAATGGTTCTCTTCCGTGGATGGCTACCGTCAAGAAGCTTTGAAAGCCATCGACGAACAAGTACAATGGATTCCTAAATGGGGTCATGACCGTATTTATAACATGATTGCAGACCGTGGGGACTGGGTTATCTCTCGTCAACGTGCGTGGGGTGTGCCAATTCCTATCTACTATTGCGACCATTGCGGAGAGCACATCATCAATGATGATACGATCTCTTCTTTGCAAGAATGGTTTGCCAAAGAAGGCTCCAACGCTTGGTGGGCTCATGAAGCGAAAGAATTATTGCCAGCAGGATTCACATGTCCATCTTGCGGACATGATTCTTTCCACAAAGAAACAGATATCATGGACGTATGGTTCGACAGCGGTAGCTCTTGGTCTGGCGTATTGGAACAAAACGAAATGGATGTACCTTGCGCTATGTACTTAGAAGGTTCCGACCAACATCGTGGTTGGTTCAACTCTTCCTTGTTAACAGGTATCGCTACACGTGGTCATGCACCATATAATGCTGTATTGACTCACGGTTTCGTAGTGGACGGGGAAGGTCGTAAAATGTCTAAATCTGTAGGCAATACAGTAGCTCCTTCCGACATCATTGATGTACACGGTGCTGACGTAATGCGTTTATGGGTATCCTCTGCAGACTACCAAGCAGATGTGCGTTTGTCCAAAGACATCGTAAAACAATTGGCGGAAGTATATCGTAAAATCCGTAACACATTCCGTTTCTTGTTGGGTAACTTAGACAACTTTAACCCTAACACAGATAAAGTAGCTTACAAAGATTTAACAGAATTAGATCGTTGGGCGTTACATCGTTTAGAAGAAGTTCGTCAAAAAGTAACGAATGCTTATGAAAACTATGAATTCCACATTTTGTATCATACGATCCATAACTTCTGTACCGTTGATTTATCTTCCTTCTACTTAGACGTGTTGAAAGATACTATGTACGCAGAGAAAGAAAACAACGTAGCTCGTCGTAGTGCGCAAACTGCAATCTACGAAATCTTGACAACATTAGTGAAAATGGTCTCCCCAGTTCTTTCTTTCACAGCCGAAGAAGTATGGCAATACATGCCAAAAGAAGAGGGTATGGAAGAAAGCGTGATGTTAGCAGATTGGCCACAAGGTCATGCAGACCATGTGGACGAGGAATTGTCCGCTCGCTGGGCGACGATGCTAGACCTTCGTAGCGAAATGACAAAAGCTTTAGAAGGGGCTCGCCGTGATAAAGCTATTGGTCACTCCTTGGATGCATCCATCACTGTGTATGCAGATGACGACGCGTACCAAGCATTGACTGGATTTGGCAGTTCCCTAGCTAGCTTGTTGATCGTGTCTGAAGCGCATGTAGTGGAAGGCCGTAACAATGCACCAGCCAACGCAGTGACAGTAGAAGACGGAGCATTATCCATCGTGGTAACTCCTTCTGAGTTAGAAAAATGCGAACGTTGCTGGATTCACCGCGACACAGTTGGTCAAGATGGGGATCATCCAACATTATGTGCTCGTTGTGCTGACGTAGTCAAAGGATAATGACAATAGCATAAGTAGTCAAAGGTTCAAGTACTATCAATTTAGGTAAGGCAAGGGAGTGTATCATTTCCTTGCCTACTTTCTAACAAAGGAGATGCCCTATGAACGTATTGATTGTGATAGACATGCAACATGATTTTATTGATGGAACATTAGGTTCACCGCAGGCACAGGCCATTGTACCGACGGTACGTGAAAAAATTCGCAACTTTACTGGTCCCATTGTGTTCACTCGTGATACCCATGATGGGGGTTATCTTGAAAGCCAAGAGGGTAAACATTTGCCAGTGGAACATTGTGCCCGTGGCACCAAAGGTTGGGAGATTGTAGATGACCTGTTGGAAGTGGCTCGTGAACGAGGTCAACGGGTGGATGTACTAGATAAACCTAACTTTGGGTCCTTAGATTTGTTGGCTCATCTTAAAGGAATGCACGAAGAGGAACCTATCGAATCCTTAACTTTGATTGGTTTATGTACGGATATTTGCGTGGTTTCCAATGCTTTGATTCTAAAAGCAGGATTGCCAGAAGTTCCTCTTCATGTGGATCCGAAATGTTGCGCAGGGGTGACCCAAGAATCCCATGAGGCGGCACTGTTGACGATGAAGATGTGCCAATGCATTGTGGAAGAATAATATATATGCTAGCATAACGGAGCAGAATACAATAGATAGAGGAATGCTGATGAGTCGGCATTCCTCTTTTGTATGTATGCATAATAGGTCTAGGTAGGTAGTATTTGAGTGTGCTCCACATCTTGACAGTTGTACATGTGATATATGATAATAAAAACATAGTAAAAAATATATATACATAATAAAAGTATTTATTTTATCTGAAATAGTGTTATATGTAATAATAGGCGAGCAAGGAGAAGAAGCATGAGAAAACGCAGTATGATGACAATGGGGGCGCTATTAGCAGCGTATGCCCTGACGACGAGTGTGAGTTATGGGGCACTACAAAACCAAACAAATTATACCGCTGAGGAAACAGTAGCTGGGGGAACAGATACGTTCATTAAAGATGGCGTAGGAGTAGTAGGTGGTAATCTAACAATTACTGGGTCAGAAAACATAGACCTTACTATGGATAATAAATCTGATGAGAGTTTAGGTATCAATGTGATCAACGGAAAATTAACGGCCAATGACCTTGCGATTACTGTTAAGCCAGGGGACGACGCTGTTAACAATCGCCCTAAAGGTATGATTGTACGTGGTAGCTCCACGGCGGATATTAAAAATTTGAACGTAACCGTGACGAAGTCCAACCGTAATCCAAATACAGGTAATAGTCCAGATAGTGACGCTGCCTATGGTGTGGCAGTAGGCTATAATTGGAAAGGTGAAGGGGATAAAACTGACTTCACAGTGAACAATGCCACCATTAAGGTGAATAATACGGCAGATACTGTAAAAGGTCATTATACGAATGGGTTAAGTATAGAACGTAGAATTTTTTTCATGAATGTAAAAGCACAAGGTGATTTCCTCAATGGATATCAGATGTCTGGTATTAAAATCTATCGTTCTAATGGGGCTGTCCCTAAATTTCACGCCACAGGTGATGTGAATGTGACGGTAGATGATGTAAGTGCAGATAAAGTAGCGGATTACAATGTAGGCCTTTACATTTCTGGTGATGATGCATCTGCTGTATTTGATGGTAATACTAATATTAAGGTAACAGCAACAGGTATTAACTCTGCTGGGATTAAAATCGGTAAACCAAAAGATTCTGGTACAGTAGGAAATGCTACTGTCACAGTGAATGGTAAGCTAGATTTGGATACTACTGGCGTTGATGGCACCTATTTGTTTAAAACTGATGCAGAAGAAAAACTACATCGAGGATCTGGGGCAGTCCGTCTATTTGAAAAAGGATCCAAGCTG
The DNA here is from genome assembly GCF_003992055.1 of Veillonella sp. CHU740. Taxonomy (GTDB): domain Bacteria; phylum Bacillota; class Negativicutes; order Veillonellales; family Veillonellaceae; genus F0422. Next base: position 15,252 of record NZ_RQVD01000009.1, on the reverse strand, counting down.
CTCGTAACTGGTCAAAATACAAAAGAAGCATCGACTATTAAAGCTAGTACGAATGGTGTAGTATTTGATACCATTGATTATGAAAATTTAGCTAATGTGAATGTGACAATCCTTGGTGATAATAAGGAAATGTTAACTCGTGGTGCAGACAATGAAAATGGTGTAGTCAACCTAACCAACACAAAAGTGAGCACTACTAGTGAAGTAGATGATTTAATCTTAGCCAATGCTCGTCATAAGGCAGAAGGTGAAGTGTATGCTCTTGCGAAAAGTGCAGAAGGATTTGGCGTGCGTGGTGTTCGTGGTAGAATTGAAGGATTCTTCCAAACAGGGGCGTTCAACGTCAAAAATGCCAAATTCAACCTAACTGGCGAATTATCTGAAGCCACAGCAGCGAAAAAAGGTTGGGCTATTCGCGCTAAATCTGAAAATGCTGAGGCCACTGTAGAAACAGACCGAGCTACGTCTGAATTAACAGCAACGATTGCAGATAAAGCTGTCCTTACAGGTTTAATCCATGCCGATAAAGAATCTACGTTACATATGACAGTCGATAAAGAAGCGGCTTGGAAATTAGCGAAGAAAGAAGATTTGACAGGGGCGCAAGAGTCTACAGCTACTACAGTGACATTGTCTAATGGTGGTATTCTTGATGCGGGTACGAACTTAACAGATGATGCGAAAGCAGAATATACAGTGACAACAGTACAAAAAGATGGTACTACTGTATCTGACTTCAAAAATGAAGGCGGTATTATTACCACAGTTAACAAATCCTATGAAGATGTATTGACATTGAATGGTAACTACACAGGTAAAGATGGCTTTATCAAAATGAATACGAAGTGGGATTCTCCTGGTGATGAAGAAGGGGCTAACTCCGTATCCGATTTAGTGCATATTACAGGCACTGCGAAAGGATCTACCACAGTAGTACCTGTGGCAGCAGATGGCACAGAAGCTGTGATCGATGGGTCTATTGGTTCCATTGCAGCAGACTTAACGAAAAATACAGTACCAGTGGTTCGTGCTGATGTAGAATCCAGCGAAGAAGGGGCTTTCACAGGGGTGGCTAAAACAACTGGCGCAGGTGAATTGAAACTGGCGCATCGTGTGAAAGACGGCAAACATGAGTGGTTCTGGACATTGATGGGCTTGAATAAAACGCCTAATTTAGATAAACGTACGCCTGGTTATGTACAAATGCCAGATGTAAACTCTCGTATGATGGGTCAAATTTTGCGCACCTTGCATGAACGTCGTAGTGAAAACCCACGTGTATTACATGAACAACGTCATATGGAATCCTATCCAATGAGCCGTGTTATGTATGCCCATCATGAAGAGGGTGATGATCATCCATTCTGGGCAAAAGTATTGAAAGATTATGGCCGCCATATTGATGATCGTTTTGGCTACACATTGCATACGCATGGTATTCAATTGGGCCGTGATTGGAATGTGAAAACGAAAGAAGACGGCTCCACAAGTGTGAATAGTGGATATGTAGCCTACCAACAAGGTGGCGTGAACTTCCAAGATAATTTCAATACAGATGACCAAGGTAAACAAGTGACAAACTTGCAAACAGGCGTTGGCAAAGTTCGCAATCTTTCCCTAGGTCTTACACGGACAAAATATAACAAACACGAAGAGTACATGGATGTAGTAGGTCAATTCAGCTGGCTCCGCAACACCTATGAAGCGGTAGGCCATGACAGAGAAACACAATCTGGTTGGGGCTTTGCTGGTTCCATTGAATTCGGTCATCCGTACATCAATCGTGAAAACGACCGCCGACGTATCATCATTGAGCCACAAGCACAATTGGTGTACAGCTATGTGAACCTTCATGGTATTCATGGTACTGATAAAGAAGTATCTCATGGCGGACATTCCAATTTGGTAGGTCGCTTAGGACTTCGTTTCTCCCGTGATAACTACAATAAGGAAGGTGTGGCTACACGCACAGTCTATGGCGTAGCTAATGTGTGGAGAACATTCACAAAAGGCAATGAGGTTCATATTGGCCAAGATGCATTCCGTGGAACGTATGGCAGTACAATTGGTGAACTAGGCTTAGGTTTACAATGGCGTAAAAACGACCGCGTGTATATTTACGGTGATGTACGCTTTGAAAGAAACTTAGGTGGCGCATACTACAAAGGGTATCGCGGTAATGTAAGTGTGAAATATATTTGGTAATCTATGGTATAGGCGAATAGCAAGCCTCGTAGTATACTAAGACTAGGAGGCTTGCCTATGTACTTTCATATTAAAGACACCTGCGTGTGTTGCGCAGGGTGTGCTATGGATTGCCCAACACAGGCTATTACACGCAAAGGTGATCGCTATGTTATCCATCAGGATGCGTGCATTCACTGTGGTGATTGTTATGCCATATGCCCAGTGGGCGCCGTGCAGATGGTAAAAGAAAAGGACTTGGATACGAACGAATAATGCGTTTGTGTGCCAAGTCCTTCTTTGTATACCTATGTATATGGCCATGTATTAGGGAAGTACTGGTTATCTGAATGTATAACAGAGCATCTCTAACATATATTTTTAAGAGATTGTGTCACAAATGTTTGACTACTGTAGATATATGAGAGACTTTCAGTATAATAGTTCTTGACAAATAGATAGAAGAAGATTATAATATTTAATTGCAAAAAAGTAACTATAACATTGAATTGATGAAGGAATATATCCAAGGTTGTGCTGAAATGAGGAAAGCAAGGTTCACAAGAAAAAATTACGAGCCTTGCTTATTTTGTCATTGGTCAGCAGGAAAACTGAGACCTGGAATCGTCTGCAGTCATACCGTTATAGAATATGTAAGCCAATTTTTATGAGGGGTGAAAAGAACATGTTCAAACCTGAGCAGGTGGGTAAGCGTACTCGATATACCTACGCTAAGATCAACGAAGTTCTCGAAATGCCACATTTGTTAGACGTGCAACGCAAGTCTTATGAGTGGTTTTTAGAGAGCGGTTTACAAGATATTTTTAACGATATTTCTCCGATTAAAGACAATTCGGGAAAGCTAGCTCTTTCCTTTGAGGGATTCAGCCTTGGAGAGCCGAAGTACGACATTAATGAATGCAAAAACCGTGATGCAACTTATGCAGCACCTTTGCGTGTCAATGTTCGTCTCGTTAACAATGATCCAGAAAATCCAGATATTAAAGAACAAGAAGTATTCATGGGCGACTTCCCGTTGATGACAGATACAGGAACTTTCATCATCAATGGTGCGGAACGTGTTATCGTATCCCAATTGGTTCGTTCTCCAGGCGTATACTATGGTGGCAGCATCGATACAATGGGTAACCGTTTGTATGATTCTACAGTGATTCCAAACCGTGGTGCTTGGATTGAGTTAGAAAAAGATGCGAATGACATCGTGTCTGTACGTATTGACCGTAACCGTAAGTTGCCAGCTACTGTATTAGTACGTGCATTGGGTTGGGAATCTAACGAATCCATCTTGGAATTATTCTGGAATGGACAAGTGGACGAAAACGGTCATCCAGAATACGACGAACGTTTACTTCGTACATTAGAAAAAGACAGCACACAATCTGCTGATGAAGCATTAGTAGAAATCTACAAAAAACTTCGTCCAGGCGAACCACCAACTGTGGAAAGTGCTCGTAACTTATTCGATAACTTATTCTTTGACGCTCGTCGCTATGATTTAGCGCGTGTGGGTCGTTATAAATTAAATAAAAAATTAGGTTGGCGTCAACGCTTGTTCGGTCAAACATTGGCGGAACCAATCGTAGACGAAAATGGGGAAATCATCGTAGATGCTGGTACATACGTGAACGAAGATGTTCTTGATGTAGTAGCCAATAGCGGTGTGTACAGTGGCGATGTAGTGCCTGAGTTCTTCGTAGTGAATACAGAAGGTACTGTAGTAAAAGTAATCTGTAACAACAGCAACTTGCCATTCAGCCATCGTACAGTGACTCGTGAAGATATGATTGCCAACGTAAGTTACATGATGAATTTAATCGAAGGCATTGGACAAACTGACGATATCGACCATTTGGGCAACCGTCGTCTTCGTTGCGTAGGCGAATTGTTACAAAATCAATTCCGTATCGGTTTAACTCGTATGGAACGTGTGGTAAAAGAACGTATGACAATCCAAGACGTATCTGTGATTACTCCACAAGCTTTATTGAATATCCGTCCAGTTGTGGCAGCCATCAAAGAATTCTTTGGTTCTTCTCAGTTGTCCCAGTTCATGGACCAAACTAACCCATTGGGCGAATTGACACATAAACGTCGTCTATCTGCGTTAGGACCTGGTGGTTTGTCTCGTGAGCGCGCAGGCTTCGAAGTTCGTGACGTGCATCACTCCCACTATGGCCGTATGTGTCCAATCGAAACTCCAGAGGGTCCAAACATCGGTTTGATTAACTCCTTGTCCAACTATGCGAAAGTGAACGAATTTGGTTTCATTGAAGCACCGTACCGTAAAATTGAAAAAGTATATGGTACTGGTGATGAAGCTAATAAAGTTATAAAAGTTCGCGTTACAGACCAAGTTGTATACATGACAGCTGATGAAGAAGAAGGCATGACAATTGCCCAAGCGAACTCTCGCATTGATGAAGAAGGTTACTTCGTGTCTGAACATATCGCATGTCGTCGTGGTCATGACGTATTAGAAGTATCTCCAGATAAAGTAGACTATATGGATGTAAGTCCAAAAGAAGTAGTATCTATCGGTACTGCTATGATTCCATTCTTAGAAAATGACGATGCGAACCGTGCCTTGATGGGTGCGAACATGCAGCGTCAAGCAGTGCCTTTACTTCGTGCGCAAGCACCGCTAGTAGGTACAGGTATGGAATACAAAGCGGCGACAGACTCCGGCGTTTGCGTATTAGCAAAAGAAGCTGGTATTGTTACACGTTGTTGGGGCCATGAAATCCATGTACAACGTGACAATGGTCGTGTAGACGTATATAAATTGAATAAATTCATGCGTTCTAACCAATCTACATGCTTTAACCAAAAACCAATTGTATACCGTGGTCAATCCGTTGTAAAAGGTCAAGTATTGGCAGATGGTCCAGCTACAGATGGTGGCGAATTGGCATTAGGTTTCAACGTGTTGGTTGCCTTCATGCCTTGGGAAGGTTACAACTACGAGGATGCGATCTTATTAAGTGAAGAACTTTGTAAAGAAGATATCTACACATCCATCCATATTGAAGAATACGAATGTGATGCTCGTGACACGAAACTAGGTGCCGAAGAAATTACTCGTGAATTGCCAAATACTGGCGATGATAACCTTAAAAACTTGGATGAAGAAGGCATTATCTGCATCGGTGCAGAAGTAAAACCAGGTGACATCTTAGTTGGTAAAGTAACTCCTAAAGGGGAAACTGAATTAACTCCAGAAGAACGCTTATTGCGTGCTATCTTTGGCGATAAAGAACGTGAAGTTCGCGATACTTCCTTGCGTGTGCCACATGGTGAAGCAGGTAAAATTGTGGACGTTAAAATCTTTACTCGTGAAAATGGCGACGAATTGCAACCAGGCGTAAATAAAGTGGTTCGTGTGTATATTGCGCAAAAACGTAAAATCCACGAAGGCGATAAAATGGCGGGCCGTCACGGTAACAAAGGTGTCGTTTCTCGCGTTATGCGCCAAGAAGATATGCCATTCTTGCCAGATGGTACACCAGTACAAATCGTATTGAACCCATTAGGCGTACCGTCTCGTATGAACATTGGACAGGTATTGGAAACTCATTTAGGTTGGGCTGTACAAGGCTTAGGTATGCAAATTAAAGCAACAGACTTAAAAATCAAAGAAGTCTTGAACGAAGCAAAACTTAATGGTGCATATTGGGATGAAATCGATGGTATTAAAGATATCTATGCTGAAATTGAAAGCTTAGAACAAGCCATCGCAGATCCTACGATCAATAACTACTTGGAAACAGATAAACAAATCGACAGCCAAAAAGTAGTAGCCTTAGATAAAATTCTTAACCGTAGCCGAGAAAAATTTGAAGAATTGGGCGGACAAACACGCTATGACTTCTTATTAGCAGAAGAAAAACGTATCTATGAATTAGGTATTGAAACATTTGATGATGTAGACGCAGAACGTCCAGAAATGGAAGAAGCATTAGCAGAAGAGTTGCACGCACTTCGTCGAGTGGTTACTGTGATCGAAACGATTCACCATGTTCGAGAAAAACGCAGTCACTTACGAGCTGAGTTGGAAAAATATGGTTATGACTATGACACATATGGTATGCCAAAACCTGACGTGGCTGGTATTCATATTGCAACACCGGTATTTGACGGAGCTCATGAAAGTGACGTATTCGATACATTGCGTATTGCTGGTCGTGATGATGATGGTAAAACTATATTATACGATGGCCGTACAGGCGAAAAAATGGATAACAAAGTTACCGTTGGTTACGTATACATGTTAAAACTTCACCATCTAGTAGATGATAAAATCCATGCTCGTTCTACAGGTCCGTACTCCCTTGTTACGCAACAACCATTGGGTGGTAAAGCTCAATTCGGTGGACAACGTTTCGGTGAGATGGAAGTGTGGGCTCTTGAAGCGTATGGCGCAGCCTATACATTACAAGAGTTGTTAACTGTGAAATCTGACGATGTTGTGGGCCGTGTAAAAGCTTACGAAAAAATCGTTAAAGGTGAAAATATTCCTGAACCAGGCGTACCTGAATCTTTCAAAGTATTATTGAAAGAGTTACAAAGTATCGGTCTTGACGTAAAAATCTTGAACGAAGATCAAGAAGAAGTTGTCATCAAAGAGTTAGATGAAGATGATGCACCACGTCATGATGATATTCGTGAAGTGATGGAAGAAGGTACAACAGAAGCGACTGCGGAAGGAGAAAGTTCCACAGTAGAAGGAACACCTGACGGATATATTGTAGAAGAAGAACCTGTGACAGCAGGTGAAGAAGACGATATCATCAGCCAAATCAGCGGCTATGTAGAATCTTCTGATAATGAGTAAGTACCACTATCTCGTAAAGGAGGGAGCATACAGTGCTAGACGTAAATGAATTTGATTCCATGCGAATCGGTTTAGCTTCGCCACAACAAATTTTGGAGTGGTCTCATGGAGAAGTTAAAAAACCTGAAACAATTAACTACCGCACCTTAAAACCAGAGCGAGATGGTTTATTCTGTGAGCGCATTTTCGGACCAACAAAGGACTGGGAATGTCATTGTGGAAAATATAAACGCATCCGTTATAAAGGTGTTGTCTGTGATAAATGTGGTGTAGAAGTCACTCGTGCTAAAGTACGTCGTGAACGTATGGGTCATATTGAATTGGCTACACCAGTGTCTCATATTTGGTATTTCAAGGGCATCCCATCTCGTATGGGATTGATCCTTGACATATCCCCTCGTTCCTTGGAACGTGTATTGTACTTTGCTGCGTATATCGTAGTGGATCCAGGTCAATCTCCATTGTCTAAACAACAATTGTTGTTTGAAACTGAGTTCCGTGAATACGAAGCGATGTTTAATGATGCTGATTACAAAATCGCTGGTAAAAGTGTCATCATTGAAACCATTGCACAACGTCGTGAGCGTTTGCAATTGATCAATTCTGCTAAGCACAAAGAAGCTGTCAATGCAGAGTTGGCAGCGAACACTGAAATTCCAGAAGAAGAAAAAGAATACGAAGTATTAACTCGGGAAGAAAAATTAGAGCTTGGTGCCTTGGAAGAGAACACATTCGTGTGTATCGACATGGGTGCAGAAGCGATTAAAGAATTACTTTGCGAATTAGACTTAGAAGCATTGAACGATGAATTGCGTGCTGAGTTGGAAACTGCTACAGGTCAACGTAAAGTACGTGCCGTTCGCCGTTTAGAAGTAGTAGAAGCATTCCGTCAATCTGGTAATCGCCCAGAATGGATGATTATGGATGTAGTACCAGTTATCCCACCTGAATTGCGTCCAATGGTGCAATTAGATGGTGGTCGATTTGCCACGTCTGACTTGAATGACTTATACCGTCGTGTTATCAACCGTAATAACCGTTTAAAACGTTTGTTGGATTTAGGCGCTCCTGACATTATCGTGCGCAACGAAAAACGTATGCTACAAGAAGCTGTAGATGCGTTGATCGACAATGGTCGTCGTGGCCGTCCTGTAACGGGTCCAGGCAACCGTCCATTGAAATCCTTGTCTGACATGTTAAAAGGTAAACAAGGTCGTTTCCGTCAAAACTTGTTGGGTAAACGTGTTGACTATTCCGGCCGTTCCGTTATCGTAGTTGGCCCAGAATTGAAAATGCATCAATGTGGTCTTCCAAAAGAGATGGCATTGGAATTGTTCAAACCATTCGTGATGAAACGCTTGGTAGAACGTGGACAAGCAAGCAATATTAAAGCAGCAAAACGTCAAGTAGAACGTATCGGTGCTGGTGTTTGGGAAGCTTTAGAAGAAGTTATCAAAGAACATCCAGTATTATTAAACCGTGCCCCTACGTTGCATAGATTAGGTATCCAAGCCTTCGAACCAATCCTTTGGGAAGGCCGTGCTATCAAATTGCATCCATTAGTATGTACAGCCTTCAACGCCGACTTTGACGGTGACCAAATGGCATGTCACTTACCATTGTCAGTAGAAGCACAATCGGAAGCACGTACCTTGATGCTTTCATCCCATAATATCTTATCCACCAAAGATGGCAAGCCAGTAGCGGTTCCATCTCAGGATATGATCTTGGGTACGTACTACTTAACAGTAGTTCGTAAAGGCACTGAAGATACAGCAAAACGCTTTGCGAACTATGACGAAGTAATGTTGGCCTATGAAGCTGGAGTCATCGGATTGCAAGACGTTATCTACATTCGTATCGAAGGATATGGTCTAGTGAAAACAACAGCAGGTCGTTTGATTTTCAACGAAGCTTTATATCCAGAAATCCGTCAATTTGTGAAAGAAGAAGACGGCACATGGTCCTTGGGTAAAGTCATGGATAAGAAAATGGTTGGTAAATTAGTCGACCAATGTTTCCAAGCGTTCGGCAACGAAAAAACAGCAGAATTGCTTGACCGTATTAAATCCTTGGGTTACTCCTTCGCTCGTCGTGCTGGTATGACGATTGCTATTGCGGATATCAAAGTACCAGAAGTAAAAGCTGGTATCGTAGAAGAAGCAGATACAGAAGTTAATAAAGTATCCCGTCTATATCGTCGTGGCTTAATTACAGAAGAAGAACGTTACCGTAAAACGATCGATCTTTGGAATGAAGCAATCGATAATGTAACAGAAGCCATGATGGATAATATGGCGGCTGACCAAGACGGTTTCAACCCAGTATATATGATGGCGATTTCCGGTGCTCGTGGTAACAAACAACAGATCCGTCAGTTGGCGGGTATGCGTGGTTTGATGGCGGATCCATCTGGTCGTATCATCGACTTACCGATCAAAGCGAACTTTAAAGAAGGTTTGACTGTATTGGATTACTTTACGTCCTCTCATGGTGCTCGTAAAGGTTTGGCCGATACAGCCCTTCGTACAGCTGACTCCGGTTACTTAACACGTCGTCTTGTTGACGTATCCCAAGACGTAATTGTTCGTGAAGAAGACTGCGACGTAGTAGGTATTGACTTGGCTCGTGAAAGAGCTCGCTTAGCGCGCAATACAAAAGATGCGTTGACATACTTGAAAGATGATTTAATCGGTCGTGTATTAGATCGTGATGTAGTGGATCCTATGACTGGTGAAGTGATTGCTGACGCTGAAAGCATCGTAACAGAAGCAACCATCGAAGCGTTGGCAGAATCTCAAGTGAAATCTATCGCATTGCGTGGCGCACAATTGGGTAGCGATAGTGATATCAACCATACTAACATTGTTCAAACTATTGCATTAGGTGAAGTGGACGATACGATTCGTACCACATTACGCAACACAATGGTTGAAAATATGTTGGGTAAAGATACTGTGTATCCTGTTATCGATAGTGAAGGTGTAGAAATCTTTCCTGCGCATACAGCATTGACAGAAGAAGGTATCGAAGCTATCTTGAACTCCGATGTAAAAGAAGTTCAAGTTCGCAATAATGAAATTCATGGCATTGAAGTAGAAGCTATCGTGGAAGGTACTGGCGTTATCGAACCATTGAAAGATCGTATCGTGGGCCGTACAGCAGCAGAAGAATTAATCAATAAAGAAACTGGTGAAGTTATCGTTCCATTGAATGGTGAAATCACTGATGAATTAGCTGATGAAGTAGTAAAACATTACGACACAGTGAAAATCCGTTCTGTATTGACTTGTCGTTCTCCATATGGCGTATGTATGAAATGTTATGGTCGTGACTTAGGTACTGGTGGACAAGTACAAGTTGGTGAAGCAGTAGGTATTATTGCAGCACAATCCATCGGTGAGCCAGGTACACAGTTAACAATGCGTACATTCCACACAGGCGGTGTTGCCGGTGACGATATTACACAAGGTTTGCCTCGTGTCGAAGAATTGTTTGAAGCACGTCGTCCGAAACGTAATGCTATTATTGCAGAAGTAGAAGGTACTGTACGTGTCGTTCCTAACGATAATAAAAAAGGTACCAATACAATCTTCATTACTACAGCTGAGGGTGAAGAGTTTGATTACTTAATCCCTTACGGATCGCGTATCATCGTAAAAGATGGAGATGTAGTATCTTTAGGTGCACGTTTAACAGAAGGTTCCATTAACCCTCATGACATTATGCGTGTTATGGGTACAGAAGCAACGCAACGTTACCTAGTATATGAAGTACAAAAAGTATACAAATCTCAAGGTGTAGAAATTAACGATAAACACATCGAGGTTATCGTTCGACAAATGTTACATAAAGTAAAAATTGAGGATGCTGGGGATGCAGATGTATTACCAGGAGATTCTATCGATGTGAATACATTTGAAGATGAAAACCGTCGTTTACGCTTAAATGGTAAACAAGAAGCCACTGGCGTACGTACACTATTGGGTATTACTAAAGCAGCTTTGGCAACAGACAGCTTCTTGTCAGCAGCTTCCTTCCAAGAAACAACACGTGTTCTTACAGAAGCAGCGATCAAGGGTAAAATTGATCCATTACTTGGCTTAAAAGAAAATGTTATCATTGGTAAATTGATACCAGCTGGTACAGGTATGAGCCGTTATCGCAAGATTAAAGTAGTGAAACAAAATCCGCAACTAGAAGATCTAGTAGTAGATACAGAAGTAGTAAGTGCTGGTGAAGCATCTCAAGAAGTAGTATCTGAAACAAACGAATAGTCAATACTTCAAGAGACGTAGATTCTTAGATATCTAGTTCTATACAAGTGAAAGGTAATACCTTCCTTGTATAGAGATGATATCTTAGATACAATGATAGCGAATAACCTACAAAAGTATGGTTATTCGCTATTTTTGTATTCCCTAAAAAGACAAATAATGTAGTCAACCTAAAAAATAAAAAACAAGTATATCAATTTTGCATAGCTAGAATTAATTAAAGAAAAGAAAATGAATGTATATACATAAAAATAATAAATTTTGTATAAAATAGATATTATTTATGCAAAAAATAAAATATATGAACCACACGGAAGCATGTACATATAAAATGGCTTGATACAGCACTTTTAGGGACATAAAATCGTTTGACATGACCTATAAAGGGTGGTAAACTATTAGAGTGCCTAAGGGACAGTGTGCCCTAAAGCGAGTAACGAATGAGAAGGAGACGCATATGACAATCGATATGCTTTCAAATGCAAATCTCACAATAGGAGCGAAACAAACGCGAAAAGCCGTGAGTCGTGATGAAGTAGAGTGTGTATTTGTAGGTCTTGATAGCGATGACCGACTTATCTTGCCGATTCTGGAAATTTGTTTAGAGCACAACGTGCCTGTGAACCGAGATCATACGATGGAGGAACTAGGGCAGGCTGCTCACATTAAGGTAGGAGCCGCTGCAATCGGCGTGCTTCGCTAGTTTTGGTAATATCCGAGCGACATATTGTTGAGCGGATCAATTATAAATCTAATTGTTTGGAAAGGAGGTGCCCACATGCCAACTATTAACCAGTTAGTACGTAAAGGCCGTAAAACTTTAGTGCGTAAATCTGACTCTCCAGCTTTGAAAGAGTGTCCACAAAAACGTGGTGTATGTACTCGTGTATACACAGCTACGCCTAAAAAACCGAACTCCGCGCTTCGTAAAGTTGCCCGTGTTCGTTTGACAAACGGTATTGAAGTAACTGCATACATCCCAGGCATTGGTCACAATTTACAAGAACACAGCGTTGTACTTATCAGAGGTGGACGTGTTAAGGACCTTCCGGGTGTGCGTTATCACATCGTTCGTGGTGCATTGGATACAGCTGGCGTACAAAACCGTATGCAAAGCCGCTCCAAATACGGCGCGAAACGTGCTAAAAAATAATTTAGCATAAGATTAGAAAACACACATCGTTAAAGGAGGAATTGACATGCCAAGAAAAGGCCCTGTTGTGAAACGCGATGTACTACCAGATCCGGTATACAATAGCAAATTAGTAACACGTTTCATTAACAAAGTAATGTACGATGGCAAAAAAGGCATTGCTGAATCCATCGTATATGATGCATTTGAAATTATTCGTTCCAAAATGGGTCAAGACCCAATGGAAGTTTTTGATCAGGCTTTAAAAAATGTAATGCCTGTATTAGAAGTACGTGCTCGCCGTATCGGTGGTGCTAACTACCAAGTGCCGGTTGAAGTTCGTGCTGATCGCCGTTTATCTCTAGGTATTCGCTGGATGGTAAACTATGCTCGTCTTCGTGGTGAACGCACTATGAAAGAACGTTTAGCAGGCGAATTAATGGACGCGTTCAATAACACTGGCGCAGCTATTAAGAAAAAAGAAGATACTCATAAAATGGCAGAAGCTAATAAAGCATTTGCTCATTACAAATGGTAATTAGTTAAGGAGATATACAAGTGGCAAGAGAAGTTTCTTTAGAGAAAACTCGTAATATCGGTATCATGGCTCACATCGATGCTGGTAAAACAACCACAACGGAACGTATCCTTTACTATACTGGTCGAGTTCACAAAATCGGTGAGGTACATGAAGGTGCTGCTACGATGGACTGGATGGAGCAGGAGCAAGAACGTGGTATCACTATCACGTCCGCTGCGACTACTACCCAATGGAAAGGTCATCGCATCAACATTATCGATACTCCTGGTCACGTAGACTTTACAGTAGAAGTAGAGCGTTCCCTTCGTGTACTAGACGGTTCCGTAGCTGTATTCAGTGCTAAAGGTGGCGTTGAGCCTCAATCTGAAACAGTATGGCGTCAAGCGGATAAATACGGCGTACCTCGTATCGCTTATGTAAATAAAATGGATACAGTAGGTGCTGACTTCTTCCGCGTAGTTGATATGATGAAAACTCGTTTAGGTGCAAATAGCGTTGCTATCCAAGTACCTATCGGTGCAGAAGATACTTTCAAAGGTATCATTGACTTGGTAACTATGAAAGCTGAAATCTACATCAGTGATGACGGAAAAGAATACGAAATCACTGAAATCCCTGAAGAATACGCAGACGTAGCGGCTGAACGCCGTGAAATGTTGGTGGATGCAGTGGCTGAAACTGACGACGAATTGATGGAAAAATACTTAGAAGGCGAAGAAATTTCTGAAGAAGAAATTAAAGCGGCTCTTCGTAAAGCAGTGTGTGAAAACACATTGTTCCCAGTTCTTTGCGGATCTTCCTACAAAAACAAAGGTGTACAAATGTTGCTAGATGCTGTAGTTGACTACATGCCAGCTCCAACAGACGTACCAGCGATCAAAGGTATCGACCCTAGCACTGGTGAAGAGACTACTCGTCCTTCCACAGATGACGGTCCTTTCGCTGCGTTAGCTTTCAAAATCATGGCTGACCCTTATGTTGGTAAATTAGCGTTCTTCCGTGTGTACTCCGGTACATTAGAGTCTGGTTCTTATGTATTCAACTCTACTAAAGGCAAAAAAGAACGTATCGGCCGTATCTTGCAAATGCATGCTAACAGCCGTCAAGAAATCGACCGCGTATACGCTGGTGATATCGCTGCTGCAGTAGGTCTTAAAGATACTACGACTGGTGATACACTTTGCGATGACAAAGCGCAAGTTATTCTTGAATCCATGGAATTCCCAGAACCAGTTATCTCCGTTGCTGTGGAACCAAAAACTAAAGCGGACCAAGAAAAAATGGGTATGGCTTTAGCTCGTTTGGCTGAAGAAGATCCAACTTTCAAAGTTCGTACTGATGAAGAAACTGGCCAAACAATTATTTCTGGTATGGGTGAGCTTCACCTTGACATCATTGTTGACCGTATGAACCGTGAGTTCAAGGTTGAATGTAATGTAGGTAAACCTCAAGTAGCGTACCGCGAAACAATTCGTAAAGCAGTTAAATCTGAAGGTAAATTCGTTCGCCAATCTGGTGGTAAAGGTCAATACGGTCATTGCTGGTTGGAAATCATTCCACAAGAACCAGGTGCTGGTTTCGAATTTGAAAATAAAGTTGTTGGTGGTTCTATTCCTCGTGAATACATTGGACCAGTTGAGAACGGTGTTAAAGAGGCTATGGAATCCGGTGTTATCGCTGGTTATCCAATGGTTGACATCAAAGTTATCGTATTTGACGGTTCCTACCATGATGTTGACTCCTCTGAAATGGCCTTCAAAATTGCAGGCTCCATGGGCTTCAAAGAGGGTGCTCGTAAAGCTGACCCAGCATTACTTGAACCATACATGGCTGTTGAAGTAGAAGTTCCAGAAGAATACATGGGCGATGTAATCGGCGACTTAAACTCCCGTCGTGGCCGCATGGATGGAATGGAAGCTCGCAACGGTTCCCAACATATCAAAGCATATGTTCCATTGAGCGAAATGTTCGGATATGCTACTGACCTTCGTTCCAAAACACAAGGTCGTGGTAACTACTCCATGACATTCGATCATTACGAAGAAGTGCCTAAGAAAATTGCTGAAGAAATTCAAGCTAAGAAAAATGGCTAATCAAAAGTAAATCCTGTGGGGCGCTTAGCCCCATAGGGTTACTATACATAAAGTTTTAATTATCCGGGAGGACAATTCAAAATGGCAAAAGCAAAATTTGAACGTAATAAACCACACGTTAACATTGGTACTATCGGTCACGTTGACCATGGTAAAACTACTTTAACAGCAGC
>NZ_RQVD01000008.1 GCF_003992055.1 Veillonella sp. CHU740 | reverse complement strand
GTGATTTACATAATTATGATATATCTTTGACAAAAGATTGGGATTAGTCTACCAACTCATTTTGTCCTATAACCCTATTTATTACTATTTATGTTAGAATAAATAATATATACAATCTTATGGATGATACCATTTCGTATGGTAAATCTAAAACTGGCCCTTGGATGTCTGTATCTGTAAAACGTGTACAAAATGGACGATTAAAAGAAGTATTAACCTGGAACTTTGTCAAGTTTAAAACAGATATGTGGCGCTATTACACTAATACAATGAGAGGAAATAGTTCCGTAGTAAGTCCTGGTAACAAAATTTTCCTATATACAATCAATAACATTGGTTGGCCATATTATATTGATGGATATTACATCTATTAATTATGTACATATTAAATATTGAAAAATAAAACTTTTTTCTTATTACAAGTATAAAAACAGAGGAATGTTGACACATGTTGATCAACATTCCTCTGTTTTATTAGACATTGTTTTATTGTAGTTTTTTAGCTTATTATCTAAGCATTCAATACGTTATACGATTTTTATTAATAAAATGGAATGCCGTAAACTACACGGAATGCTGCAAGTGCAGCGGCTTTCGCTTCTGCTGGGTACTGCCAATCTTCACCTCTTGATACATCTATAGGTCGAATTCCTCTTCTAGACCCTACTAAAGCAATTGTTTTATCATCATAATTATAGTCAAACACTAATCTAGAACCATCTTCTGTGCTCTCTGGTAGTCTCAAACTCGGATCATATTCAGTACGAGTCGTGACAGATAAACGATAGTATGGTGGATGATAGTTTTCAATAGCAATGGATCGTTTATTCAAGTAGAATGTCGATGCCCCCTGACGATAAATACGTACATATCCAGGGTCATTAGCCACACTTGCGTCTACTGGAGTCAGTGATAGTGCACCTAACCACACTACCAAAGTGACTAATACCAATTTAAATGCAGATTTCATATAAAAACCTCCTCTTTTCTACACTTAGGCTAATTACTCTAATCTATACAGTCTAGTACTTATATTATTTGTGCTGTATGCATATCTACGATATCAACAATTGCAGACCTATTGATAGATTCTGACAGTAAGGTCTTTCTAGGCACAATTAATCGTATTAATCAAATCTATTAAGTCATCGGATCTAGGGTAATTTCCATGAAACCCATGCCTTTATTATATGAAATAATCTCTCCTGTAGATAATACTTTCATGGCAGCTCCACCACTATTATGAATATCATAAACATTCATAAATTCGTATTTACCGTCACCAAAGCTTAAACCAGATGTATCAAATCTGAGTGGGCTTCCCTCAAACATCGACACTGCTGTAACAGCGCCCCCACCAAGTCTAACTCTCATTTTATAATTTGAGTATTCCCAGTTTTCATCAAAGTCACTTCCCCATGTTTTCGTTGGCCTACCAAAAGTCTGTAACACTTCATCCTTCGTAGATCCAATATGTATACCAGATACACTTTCAGAATATGGTACTGGCACTTTTCTAAATAATGCCTGGCCATTATAAACAATTCGACCAGCACTATTGTCTAAACTAGCAAAGCTCATACGCAATGGGCGATTTCCTACCGCTTCATGTATAATAAAGTTCCCAACACCAAAGCTACGATTACCTGCTAATGCTGCTACATCTAGCACTTGGGCCCCATTAATATATCCATTTTGGATATTAAACACCACTTGACCATCTAGATTCTTCCATTCTCCAGACATTCTGTTCACTAACTTTTGATCATACTCGTTGTAATCGTATGCATGTACCGCCGTGAACAGTAAGGAACTTACTGCTAGACAACTTACTAAACATTTTTTTAGCATCGCATTTCCCCCTTATGAAATACAAACAATATATTACTTATATTCTACTGTATCTCTTCATATACGGTCAATTCAATTGTAAATTGTTTGAGTATATGATACATAGAATAGGTTGGAACTATATCATTAAAGACAATTTATGGTATTATTAATCCTAAATCCACAAAAGCCATACCCATATCTATTTCCAGATTAGGTATGGCTTTTTAATATGTCCGTTAGAATTTATATTCAACAGCTATCTTAGTATAATCACCTAAGTCAAATTTTTCTCCTCCATATAAAGTATCTCTACTATGAATACCTTTTGCATTGAATGTATAAGATGCATATACATTCACATTCTGCACTGGTGTATATCTACCACCTACAGTAAAGCTTTGTACTCCATCTAAATAACGATCTGGCAATGCATTAGTTCCATTACCACCGATAAATGATCCATGCTCAAAGTATTTATAGTCTGCATATGCATTCCAGGAACCAACATAGTTCTGTTCTGGATGGCCTACATCTAACCGAATCGTCCAGAATTTAGGGTATGAACCAATACGTCTACCTTTGGAAGTAATAACACTATTATCATAGGTATATTGAGTCTCACCATTTAAATATTTACCAAAAGATGTTCTATTTTGTCCTATATCTGTTGACACAATTAACGTATCAGATGGCTTCCATAATAGGCCTACTCCGAGCACATTAGCCACCTGATTATATTGATACACATCATTTCCAGAAGCATTCGCATACTGCAATGTATTAGTTGAATCCTGTATTGATCGCATGTACCAAGCTTGTACACCCCAGTGATTATTTATTTGATGTTTGAGTTGTGTAAAGAACGCTTTATTAACAGATGGAATCGTATCTTGAACCAGTACATTACCAACAATAGGAATACGATACCCTTCTTGTTCCAATACGTGTAAAGGAAGTGAACTATTATTCTCTGGTTTCCAAAGATCACTCGCTAACAACAATAAGACACGTTTAGCCAACGGCGAAATATTACTTTTCACGAATCCAGTCGCTCTAGACCCATTAGGTAGTTTCTTAGTCAATGTCATCCATGCTGTATCTTTATTCCAAAGCGATGTAATTGCTTTTGCTTTCGCTTCCTCTTGTGTCATACGAACAAATTTGGAAGCATCAAACTTAGATGCAATGATTCCACCGTACCGTTTACCACGATTCGTCGTTCCCAAATCCTCTAGCACATCATTCCCTAAATAGGTTCCATACCCATAAAAGTCTGAATGTAGTTTATAAGATCCATCCTTTAACAATCCAGAATTAGATACATACTTGGACCAATCCTCCTTATTTTCTCCTACTTGCATTGTTACATCCCAAGCTTTTGTAGCATCTTTTTCTAACAATGCTGTATCATCAGAAGCGCTCTTAGTATATACTTGCGGCAAGTCCGTAGTCATATATTCACCTATAACTTGACCAGCCGTATTAGTAACAGTCACTTTCCTCCATATGAAACTATTCATATAGTATTGACCACTTCGATTATGTAATTTTTCATACAATTTAGGATCATCTTTTTCAATGACCTTCATATATGTGTCTATAACTGCTTTTTCCTCTTCTGGAGATTGAGCTGCTTCTAGTTTATCACGTAGTGTTTTAAAATTATTTACATGCACACTACCATCTGTATACTCTCCTGTTAAGCCCGTCTTATCAAATGAACCTTGTCCTAACCATTCATCTTTTGTTGGTGGTCTAGTAAACGATGTTTTAACGGCATGTGTATAAGCAGAATCGGTAATACCCGTACTACGATGGAAATCTCCATATCCCATCCGTACTTCTGTCATCGGGCTTGACCATATGGCTCTCACACCATCATAGGAATCATTAAACCAGTATCCAGTCGTGCCAAGGGCTTCATATAAACGACCAACCGACCATTTCCAGTTATTCTTATGATGCTTGACTTCTAGTCGTTTTACCGTTACTGATTGTATACCTGCATGCGTTCCAGCATCAATTGACTGTTCTTTTCCCTTATATGATTTAGCCTCTACCGCAACATCTATCGAGGTATCTTTAGTCACAGTTCCTTTCACTCCTACCTGTACTGAGGAACTATAACCATGATTAGCCTTTTCTAAATAGTTTTTATACGCATTTCCTATTGTGCTTGTTGCTGTCACCCTAGCTTCTGATGGTTTTTCTTTACCTGTAAAACTACTCCACGTACCACGATAGGAACCATAAAATGTAAGAGGTTCTTGGATAGATTCTTGACGGATGAACCAATTCAACGGCGTATTAGAAGTTTTCTGTGATAATTTTGTAATTCGTTGGTAGCTGCTTTCACTACTATCCGCCCCAAATTTCATGTGTAAACCTACTTTATACATTCGCTCTTGATGAGCTTGGGCATCATCACGATGATTAAAGATATTATCAACACCTATGTAGGCAAGGGAATCTTTTCCTATTTTCTTTTGGATTATAGCATTCCAAATAGCAAAGCTTTTACTTTCGTAAGTTTGTTTCCCTTTTTCTGCAAAAGCATATTGTGAATCTCCATTGCCCAAATCATTATGTACATAGTTACCATTATTAGCAATGGTATTACTATCTAACATATGAATATAGTAATCTCCCCAAAGAGATGCTTGCCAACCAGATTTTTTATTTTCATACTGCAATCCTATATCGATTTTATGTACAGGTTTATTTAATAACTGTGCCGGCATCGTTGGATCACTGATATTACGAGCGTGCAAATAGGTATAGCCGAGTCGTGTAGAAAGGTTAGTGTTGAGGGCATATTTTATTTCTCCTTCTACGCCTGTAATTTCAGCTTTCCCTATATTTTTAAAGCTATAAATCATATCTGGAGGAGTCATCCACGTATTCTTACCTGCATCTGGATTAAAGTTCATCAACTTCCCAGTAAAATAGGTTGTCATATAATTTTTAATATCATTATGGAACACCATCATACGACTGTGTAATCGTTTCGTATCATATTCAAAGCCTAGGTCTACATTGATAGATTTTTCTGGTTTTAAATTAGGATTGCCAATCCAATAATAGCCTAACTTACCAACACCAAAATCATATGGCATCCCTGCATACATTTCCCAGTTATAGTATAATTCCCCCATACCTGGTTCTGTATAGGCAGTTCCTACATTGGTTTTGATTCGATAGTTTCTATTACCATGTACATAATGAGTTAGCCCTAAATTAAATGTCACTGTATTGCCGAATAAATTACTATTGTCCCATCGAAGGATAGGTGTGAAGAATGTATTCTTATTTAACTGCCAAAAATCTGAAATAGCAATATTCATTTTTCTAATATTTGAAGTACCAATGGTCTGACGATTTCTACGACTGGTTCCCTCTTCTGTAAATGTTTTCCCATGCCATTTTAATGTTTTTGCATCATAGTATCGACGCATAATAATATCATCATCTGGCAAATCACCATCCTCATTAGGTGTTCGTAGACTTTCATTTTCAGCACGCAATTCTTCTGCAAATGTATGAATTCTATCTTCATCTTCTACATCGTTGGTATAATCCTGATAAGTATAGCTAGGAATGACTGCCTTCCCTTGCTGATTTTTATACCCATATAATTCATAAGCCTGATCATATTGTGGTATATCTGCTTCATCACGATATAATGCATAATCATAGACTTTGGAACTAGGCTCACCAACACCTTTATCACTATGAAGATTTTTATCAAAGTCCCATGGATTTATATATCTTGTATATATAGACTTCGCACTTTTCAACCGACTACCTGAGCCGTTCTCTTCACTATAGCCCACTCGGTAGAATAGAAAATGATGGTTACCTACTTGTTGATTTAAAGTGGCATTTAATTTCCATTCACGGTGCTTCACATCATCAATATAATGCAGCGTATTCTTGCCTTCATAGGGAGAAAAGATAGCGGTGGATGAAATCGTTTTATCAAATTCTTTCTGATTATAAATAGATAGATCAACTTTCCAGTCTAGATTTTTTTGATTATTTCCTGCATATGTAAGTTGATGTCTCCATCGTTCTATATTTCTTCCATAATGTACTACTGGATCAGGAGCATCATTGGAATGTTTAATATCCCTATTTGTATCTTCCTTCCAATGTGTAGACTGTACACTGAAATGATGATTTGCATTGGCATCATACTCAGCATGAAATCCTAGCTCTTTAATATCTCCATAGTATCGTAATGCATTATGCACACTCCCCGATTGATTCATAGCCCCTATAAACTCTTTTTGACTATAAATAGGCATAATATCCCGTTTACTACTATATAAAGAAACTCTACCTTTCCCTATATTTCCGGAATTAGCTCTAATAAATATATTCTTATAAGGTAACACTCCATGGTCGCCTTTTATTCTACGTCCTTCTACATTCAACTCCAGTTGACTATGTTTAGTCGGTTTTGTAGTTACCACGTTAATGACTCCACCCATGGCATTCGCTCCATATTTAGCGGAAGAAGCACCTCTGATAACCTCAATACGATCAATGGATTCTGCACCTAAACGCTGCAATTCATCCCCTTGACCTAAATAGGCTTCCATCTCACCCATCACTGGCTGACCATTAATTAGGATTAGCGTATGACGAGGCTCTGCTCCACGAATTGATAGAGCCACTCGACCCATAGCATCTACAGTTCGACTTACCCCTGTTTCAGTAAAAATAATATCTTCCACAGATTTAGCTTGCTTGTTAACAATATCTGCTTTTGAAATCACTGTTGTTGATAAACTTTCATCTTTTAAACTTTCTATAATTGGATTTGCACTTACATATACAGAATCTGCTGTTGCACCTTGCACACTGCTTAATGAAAGTAAACACCAAGATGCTATAGCCCCTGATATCCACGCTCTCTTACTTCTATACATTTACAACACATCCTTTCATAAATTAGTAATGATTATCATATTTACTATATGCCTTTCAAATAGGTACTGTCAAGAAATAAATCATCCCTCTTATAAATTATTAAGGCTATACAATCTATAATCTGTCAATTGTTTATAACAGCACAAAAGCCATACCCATATCTATTTCCAGATTAGGGTATGGCTTTTCTATATGAGTAGTTTCTATATTAGTATTTTCATAGGTAAACTACTTCTACTCTTGTATTATTGTGGTAAGTTATTGACTTGATCAAAGAGTTGACCCGCTTCTTTGATGCGTTGTTCATTGCCCATCACTACGATGTGGTTGTCTTGTAATACAGCTTCGATGACATCTGATAAGCCTTGTAATTCTTCTACCGTTGTGTCTAACACTTGTTGGCGGAAGGCTGTCATTTGTGCTTCGTCGGTTTGGCTATAATACAAGCTCATAGCCCGTGCGGCTTGTAGGAATGGAGTATTTGATAAGTCTAGGCTGCTCATTGTACCAATGATATATTTACGCATTTCACGTGGGGACAATTCTAATTCACGCAAATATGTTGGCAGTCCATCATAGACTTTCAATGTATTTTCTAAATTTGGATCACGATAGGAACAGAATACCATATTACCATTATTATGGAAGTTCGCAAAAGCACCGTATGCACCGCCTTGTACACGAATTAGATTCCATAAGTAATCATAGCGCAACATCGTTTCCAATACGCTCATAGTACCGGTATGCGTACCACCATGGTCACGGAAGTTACCACCCTTAGCCACATATTGCACTTTACCAGAAGTAGCTAAGCCTTCGTTTACATAGGAAGCAGTCATGTTCAATTGTGCTTCCCAAGTATCGTCGCTTAACACATTGGTAATGGCATCTAAATGATCTAAGAAAGCAGCTAATTCTTCGTCTGTACCTACGAAAGAAATTTCTAAGTTATCTTTACGGAACAAACGTTGTTGCACTTTCATCAACTGCTCTGCTACACCAGAAAGAGCCGTTTCATCGTTTAACACTTGCACTAATTGACGGAAGTAGCCCAATGTATCTTGGTCACGGAATTTGCCAATGTTAGATACTTGTGCCAGCAATAAATTAGTAACGATTGTATTACCACGACGGAATGCTTCGGTATCCCAGATTGCTTTCGTTTCTTTCAACAATTCTACTAAACGGTCTTGTGCCGTAAATTTCGTACGGCCAATGATTTCCCCTAAGATAGATGTTAAATGACCTATATTGGAGGCCAAGGCTTTACTGCGAACCACCGCTAATGGTACGAATGCATCTCGTTCATTATAGATAGACACAGGCAAAATATCCATCGTATAGCCACCTAGGTGGAGGTTGATTTCTTTTGCTACTTCTGTATAGGTGTATCGTTCTGTATCCAAACGCCCTAATACATCAGACAGCAATTCCGCATAGAATACTTCTTCTTCCTGTAAGGCTTCCATATTGAAATGTAAACTTACATAGTTGATACCACGAGCTGGTACATCAATGTGATGAATACGAATTCCTTTATGGTCGATTTCACGACGTGGTGTCACAGCTACCGTTGGTGAAATCTCTGAAAGTTCCAACAACGGAATCGTCGCCAGTGCTTCTTCCGTATCTGGCGTCATTTGCATGTCTTTTAATTTTGCCGTTTGATCCACAATGTGTTGGATTTCCTCTGCACTCATATTCGCTTTGATAGCAGCTAGCTTTTCTTTTTCTTGGTTTTCTTTTTCTTCTTGTAATCCTTTTTGCGGATACAAAGAAACTAATGCTTTATGGGTATTATCTAAGATGTATGTACGAAGTAAGTTTTCAAAGAAATCTGTTTGCAATCCTTCACGAATCTCTTTCAGTACAGGCTCGTAGCGCAATAATTCAATTGGATCTTCGTCATAGAGCCAATTATCCATGACACGCAATCCGTAGGCAAGACCGATAGGACGACCACCAAAATCAGCTTCACGTAACGTAAACTCAATGCGGTTTAAGGATGCTTCTAATAGTTCTTTATCCAATCCTGCATCCACTAATTGACGTAACGTACTTTCCACTACCTCTTGCAACTGTCCTTGCTTATCTAACTCAGAACCAGTTACGCTAATTTCAAGTAATGGCTGACGAATACCATCCATATAATAGCCACTCACATCACTGCCAATATTGGCTTTTACAATCGCTTCTTTCAACGGAGCAGATCCAGATGTCAACAAGGCATGTGTAAGCACTTCAAAGGCCAAACTTTGGGTAAATGTCATTTCTGGGAATACATAGGTCAAGGAATGAATTGTTTTTTCGCTTTCACTTTCCTCTTGTCCAATGCCATATGGATAGGATGCTACAACACCTTGAGTTAATGGCCTTTGCATAGAGATGGTAGAGTTCACATCGATGGCATGGAAATTAGATAAATATTCATCGTTGATAAAAGACAATGTTTCTTCAATGTTCATATCCCCGTACAGGTAGATATAACTATTGGACGGATGATAGTAAGACTCATAGAACGCTTTAAAGTTTTCATAGGTCAAATCTGTAATGTTCTCAGGATATCCACCAGAGTCATGTCCGTAGGTCGTATCTGGATATAAGACCTTCATCTTATGATGATCTAGCTGAGAATCTGGCGAGGAATAGACCCCTTTCATCTCGTTATACACAACACCTTTATAGGTCAACGGATCTTCTGGCGTATCTAACTCATAATGCCAACCTTCTTGCATCACGATCATTGGATCGTTTGCTACACGAGGATATAATACGGCATCTAAATAGACATCCATCAAATTGTGAAAGTCTGCATCATTTTTACTTGCCACCGGGTAAACCGTTTTATCGGAGTAGGTCATGGCATTTAAGAATGTATTTAAAGACCCTTTCACTAGCTCTACAAATGGCTCTCGCAAAGGAAATTTGCGGGATCCACACAATACAGAGTGCTCTAAAATGTGAGCTACCCCTGTACTATCATGAGGCGGTGTGCGGAATGCAATATGGAACACTTTATTTGTATCCTCTGTGTCGATATATAATAAGCGCGCACCAGACTGCTCATGTTTCATCAAGTAGGCTGTACCATTAATTTCTTGTACAGCTTCCACGCGTTCTACGCGAAAGCCTGCATGTACTGTATCTAATTTCATAATACCTCTTTTCTCTATAGACTAAGTACAACGGCCAACCCCACTATATTAGGGCTAACCGTTGTTACATAACGTCATTATACTCTTTCTAATATACTATGTAGCCATTATATCACGTTCTCAATGAGAATCATAATTTATATCTTTAGTTACCACCCAATCGCATAGGCATGGATAGCTGCTGCTATAATCCATAACACAGTTCCAATCTTATACGATTTCATATGCACATAAAAGTTAGCATTTCTGCTCTCTAAATACCGTGTAATTCCATACGGCACAATCACATAGATGGCCCAGCCTATTATCATATAAATCATTTCATAATTGTATTTCACATAGGCTGCTACAAAAATAGAAATAAAAATCGTATCCCATATCCAACGATCATACACCGAAGTAGGCTTTTTCCCTTCTACTGGTGGTCGTACATGAGCAAAGCTAAACAATTCTAGGCATTGCCCTAGGGCAAGTCCCAAAGCAACTCCCAAGACTACTTGTACGATAAGGCGACCAGAAACACCGGCTATTTCTACTTGTCCCGATACCCCATATATAGCGACTACAAGCATACCTAACAGTTGTAACCCCTTGCTAAGCATCTCTTTCCGCTGTTCACTAGCCGTTGTTTTGGTATCAAATATTTGTTGGAATGGTGTTGTTACACGGTTCATAATTAACGCTACAAATAATGCTAATAAAGACCACATATTATACCTCCCCTAAAAATACTGTCATCAATTTGTTTAGCTCTAACTGGTCATAGGTACCCATTAATTCACGAGCAGAATGCATCGCCAACAATGGTAACCCTACATCCATAGTACGCATGACGAGTTGTGCAGAAGAAATAGATCCTACCGTAGACCCTCCCGGCATATCTGACCGATTCACAAAAATTTGGTGTTGAATACCATGTGTATTACAAAGATCTGTGACGATGGCCTGTGCGACTGCATCTCCCGCATACGATTGAGAGCTCGCAATCTTTAACACAACCCCACCATTTAATGTAGGATAGTTTGTAATATCATTCTTTTCTCCATAATTAGGATGGTATCCATGTGCCACATCAGAGGAAATCATAAAGCCTTTGGCAATATCTGCTTCACAAGCTTCCTCGGTGAAGCCCAATGCTCGATACAAACGGCGCACAATATTCGGTAATAACATAGAGGCACCACCTTGTTTCGTACGGCTTCCCACTTCTTCATGGTCGAATAAACAAATCATCCGAATCCCAGAAGTCTCTTGTTTTTTAGCTGCTAGTATCCCTTGCAAACAGGCATAACATGAGGTCAAGTTATCTAACCGAGGAGCACTAATATATTCTGCATCAAACCCTACTGGATCCACTGTATCTGCATTATAAACGGTCAACTCATAGGACAAGATATCCTCGGGGGCACAGCCAATTTCCTCTGCTAGTAAGTATTGTAATGCTACTTCATCACTTTCATAGTCAGCCCCCACATTCCGCATAAGTACAAGTGGCAACATTTCCTTTTGTTTATTGAATACAGCTTTTTCATTCACTGTACGATTCATATGAATGGCCAAACTAGGGATAGTGGCTACTGGTCGGCTAAAATCTACATGTTGAGTTTCTATATCTAAAGAATCTTTTCCCTTTGTGACGACAAGACCAGCTAGTGAAAGAGGTCTGTCAAACCAAGTATATTGAATCATCCCCCCGTACCCTTCTACATTTAAGGTACCATATCCTTTTGCCGTTTTCATAGGGTTTGGTTTCACTCTAAATCCGGGAAAGTCTGTATGAGCAGAAGCAATTCGCAATGTATCTCTTGGCTTGTCACCTATATGAAAGGCGATGAGGGTCGTGCCATATACATCGATGACATAGTCCCCTGGTCCTAAGTTCCACTCTTCATCCATGGCCAACGGTGTAAATCCTGCGTCTTCTAACCGTCGATACGTTTCTTTTACCGTATGGTATGGCGAAGTAGAACTTTCAATATATTCAAAAAAATCACCATACATCTCTGTCACATCATACTGTTCACACATACTGTCCTCCTAAGAAAAATGCCATAGGTACACCGTACACTATGGCCTCTTCCATGCTTACTCTGGTAAGCCTACTTCTTCTAGGTTTGTGGATGGGATGGTTTCAATTTCACCAGCGTCGCACAACTCTGCTACTTTTGGATCAATTGGTAATCGACCTAGTAACAATAAATTATACTTTTTCAACACCTCATCAATGTGGCTTTCACCAAAGATTTTATAATCTTTTCCATTGTCTGGACAACGGAAGTAGGAGAAGTTTTCTACTACCCCAATGATAGGCACTTGCATCATGTCGGCCATTTTCACAGCTTTTTCAACAATCATAGACACTAAGTCTTGAGGAGAAGTAACCACGATAATACCATCCAATGGTAAGGACTGGAATACAGTCATCGCTACATCACCTGTTCCTGGAGGCATGTCCACAAATAAATAATCTACATCGCCCCACACTGTATCGGAGAAGAATTGTTTCACTACATTCCCCACCACAGGACCTCTCCATAACACAGGATCTGATTCATCATCTAATAGCAAGTTGACGGACATGACCTTAACGCCATTCTTAGACACGATAGGGTACATTAATTTACCGTCATCACTGCGCACTTTATCCTTTAAGCCAAATACCTTTGGAATCGATGGCCCTGTAATATCTCCATCGAGGATCCCAACAGATTTCCCTTTACGGGATTGGCTAACAGCCATTAAGCTTGTGACCAAAGATTTACCTACACCGCCTTTACCAGACACGATGCCGATTACCTTTTTCACATGACTTCTATCATTTGTTTTTACTGTTAAATCAACTGGTTGTTGAGTGCCGCAACCGCCGGAAGAACCGCAACCGCCGCAACCTCCATTATCTCCACATGCCATGATAAACCTTCTTTCTATATGACTGAAAGCTTCAAACACTTTCACTTCTACTCGATAACTACATTTCACACTTGTGAACGTATGTTATTTCCTACACAAATATAGGTATATCCCTATTATATCATAGGATATGAAAAATTCCGAGAACAAAAACTAATTTTTTCAATATAGAAAGGATTACTCACCACAGTACTCTTTTGTCAGCTCTCCAATGATTTGCATACCTTTTCGAATATCTTCCAAGGATGGCACTGTATAACTTAAGCGGAAATGTTGACCATAAGGCACTCCATCGGCAGCGAAGGCTCCGCTTTTTACAATCCCTACTTTACGAGCAATCGCTTCTTCAAAGAACGCATCACAGTCTACATGGTCTGGTAACGTCATCCATAGGAACATCCCCCCTGTAGGTTCTGTCAACTGCACTTTGGAACTGCCATATGTACGGAATGTCTCTAGCATCACTTGGCATTTTTCTAAATACACCTTACACACCTTTTGAATCTGCTCATCATAGTCGATATGTTCTAACAAATGACTCACTACACGTTGTGTCACTAGTGGCATTTGACCATCACAGTTATTCTTCATGATTTGGATCGCTTGTATCACTTCGCTCGGTCCATACAAGAAACCTACCCGAAGTCCTGCAGAAATCGTTTTAGAATACGAACCTGCATAAAGTACCCGATTATCTGTGTCTATCTCTTTGAAGGTTGGCACCCGTTCCCCAGCAAAACGAATTTCTCCATATGGATCATCCTCGTAGATAAACAAGTCATATTTTCTTGCCACTTCATAAATAGCTTTACGTCGCTCTAAAGGCATCGTAATTCCTGTTGGGTTTTGAAAGTTAGGAATCAGGTATACATATTTACCGTTTCCTGACTTTGCTGCTTCTTCCAATGCCTCTGGAATCATCCCATCTCCATCAGTAGGAATGCCCACCGCTTTTGCACCTACACTGCGCACTGCATTGATGGCGCTCGTAAACGTATAAGCATCCATATACACTTCATCGCCTGCATCACAAACAGTTCTAGGCACCAGCCCTAAATCTTGTCCAGCTCCCACAGATAGCAACAATTGTTGTCCTTCTGATGGCATATGGTGTACATGAATCAATCGCTGCAATGTTTGTTCTGCTAACTTGGCATCACCTTGCATAGGTCCATATTGAAGAATTTCCAATGGATTTGTATGTACAATATGGTCAAAGGCATCTTGAATTTCTTTCACAGGTACTACTTCACCGGCAGGATTTCCTATACCAAAGCTAATGAAACCGGGAATCCCAGCTCCTCGTTCAAATACATCTCGAATGAAATTAGGCCCTTTACTGATGGACCGTTCTGGCAATGCGAATGCCATAAGAATCACTCCTTTTATATCATGTTATATCTTGTATTCATTTCTATATAATAATCTGATTTTTCAAATACACTATATAGCTACTATCTATGCATATGATAAACAGGAGCAACAGAGTTGCTCCTGTTTTCATATACTAAATTATATGTCCTGTAATAATACTAGTTCACTTATATATGGTCCATATACTAGAGCACATGAGTTCAGCACATGTTCCAATGCTCATACCATGTGAATCCTAATACCTAGTTAGCAATATGTGCTTGCTCCTCAATTGTTAACAAGCAATCTCCGCTTTCAATGCGGCTGCCTTCACGAACGTGGATAATACCTACGACACCCGCCACTGGTGCTGTAATCGTCGTTTCCATTTTCATGGCTTCTGTTACTACCAATGGATCACCTTTTTTCACAGCTTGACCCACTTGTGCCACAATTTTTACTACAGAACCAGACAAGGTAGCTCCTACTTCACCTGGTTTTGTTGGATCCACTTTATGACGAACTACACCTGTTGTTTTGATGTGTTTATCGTGAATTTTAATCGTCCGTGGTTGACCATTTAATTCGAATAATACATGGCGAGTACCATCTTCATCGGCTTCACTCATTTGAATGTATTTAATCATCAAAGTTTTACCTTTTTCGATAGTTACTTCGATAGTTTCACCACGTTTCATACCAAAGAAGAATGTCGGCGTATCTAATACACTTACATCAGAGTACTCTTGTTTAAATGTGCTGTAATCAGAGAATACTTTCGCATATAAACAATGAGCAATTACATCTTCATCAGTAGTGCCTGCACCTTTGTCAGCTAATTCTTTACGAACCG
Organism: Veillonella sp. CHU740; assembly: GCF_003992055.1. Classification (GTDB taxonomy): domain Bacteria; phylum Bacillota; class Negativicutes; order Veillonellales; family Veillonellaceae; genus F0422. Next base: position 80,946 of record NZ_RQVD01000008.1, on the reverse strand, counting down.
CTTCAAAGTCTACAGATGGTAATGTCGCTCCTGGACGTCCATCCAATGGAGCTTCCCCTTTCAGAATAATCTGTTGCAATCGTTCAGGGAATCCTAAATATGGAGTACCAATGTAACCTTTAAAGAATTCTACTACAGATTGTGGGAAGTCCAACGTATCCCCTTTGTCGTAGATATCTTGTTCTGTTAAATTATTTTGTACCATAAACAAGGTCATATCCCCTACAACTTTGGAAGATGGCGTTACCTTGATGATATCACCGAATAACATATTTACTTCATGATACATACGTTTAATGTCTTCCCAACGATCACCTAGGCCTACACTCTTCGCTTGTTGTTGCAAGTTAGAATATTGTCCACCAGGCATTTCATGTTGGTATACCGTTGTATTTGGGTACGAAGAGGTATGATCTACCCCTTTATAATACGGACGAATAGATCCAAAGTAATTGGATGCATGTTCCATATATTCCACATTCATGTGTGGTTGACGCTCATGGCCTGTCAAACCATAGTACATGGAACTCATGCTTGGTTGGCTTGTACCATTGGCAAAGGCAGAGTAAGCCAAGTCCACAATATCTACACCTGCATCTACGGCACGACCATAAGAATAGATGGCATTACCAGAGCCTTCATGGGTATGTAAATGAATTGGTAAATCGATAGCATCTTTTAAAGCGCTCACTAAATTGTACGCTGCTTGTGGTTTTAACAAGCCCGCCATATCTTTAATAGCGATAATATTGGCACCTGCATTCGCTAGCGCTTTACCCATTTTTACATAATAGTCAAGGTTATATTTGTCACGACGAGCGTCTAGGATATCCCCTGTATAGCATAAAGCAACCTCAGCTACTTTACCTTGATTACGCACTTCATCAATAGCCACTTTCATATTATCTAAGCTATTCAAGCTATCGAAAACACGGAATACATCGATACCATTATTGCCTGCTAGACGGATAAATTCACGCACTACGTTATCTGCATAGCTTGTATATCCCACAGCATTGGAACCACGAAGTAACATTTGTAACAAAATATTTGGTACTTGTTTGCGGAACATGCGTAATCGTTCCCATGGATCTTCATGTAAGAAACGGTACGCCACGTCAAAAGTAGCACCGCCCCAACATTCCAAGGAGAATAAGTTCGGTAACCCTTTAGCAATGCGACCTGCTACGCGAGCCATATCGGTAGTACGTACACGTGTGGCAAATAAAGATTGATGCGCATCACGCCATGTTGTATCTGTAAACAACACAGTTGGCTGTTCTTGAATCCATTTGGAGAATTTTTCAGGTCCTAACTCATCTAATAGCTGTTTTGTACCTGCCGCTGGTGCTCCTTGGATATTAGGAGGCATCACGATTGGATCAAAATTAGGCACTTCTTCTTTATGACCATTATATCCATTCACTGTCACATCAGCGATGTAACGAAGTAATTTCGTACCTCTATCTTTATCTTTTTTAAGGTTGAACAATTCAGGATGTTCATCGATAAAGTTTACATTATAATCACCAGATTGGAATACTTCATGTTCTAGTACATTCACCAAGAAATGGACATTCGTTTTCACTCCACGAATACGGAACTCGCGCAAGCAACGAAGCATTTTACGAATGGCTTCTTCTGTAGAAAGTGCCCAAGAGGTAGCTTTTACCAATAAGGAATCATAATATGGAGTGATAACTGCCCCTGTAAAGGCATTACCACCATCTAGACGAATACCAAAGCCACCGGAGCTACGGTATGTCATTAATTTACCTGTATCTGGCATGAAGTTATTGTGCGGATCTTCTGTAGTAATACGACATTGGATAGCCACGCCCTCACAACGAATTTGATCTTGTTCAGGAATTGCTACTTCTGCACTGTGCAATGTATAACCTTCTGCAATACGGATTTGGGAATGCACAATATCAATGCCAGTAATCATTTCTGTTACAGTATGTTCTACTTGGATACGAGGGTTGACCTCGATAAAGTAGAAATTACCATCTTCTGTTACCAAAAATTCTACAGTACCAGCACCTACATATTGTACGTGTTTCATAATTTTTACGGCCGCTGCACAAATGCGATCACGAAGTTCTTGTGGTAAGGCAAAAGCTGGCGCCACTTCTACTACTTTTTGATGACGGCGTTGAATAGAGCAATCACGCTCGTGTAAATGCACGATATTACCGTGTTCATCACCGATAATTTGTACTTCAATATGTTTCGGCTCTACAATGAGTTTTTCTACATATACATCATCATCACCAAAGGCCATTTTGGCTTCCGATTTCGCACGATCATAAGCATCACGAAGTTCTTCATGTTTCGTCACTTCACGCATACCACGACCGCCACCGCCATTTACGGCTTTAATCATCAATGGATAGCCATATGTTTCTGCAAATGCTTCCAATTCAGCAAAATCTTTCAATGGTCCATCACTACCAGGAATCATTGGGATATCTGCCTTTTTCGCTTGAATACGGGCATTTACTTTGTCCCCGAACATCACTAAATGTTCTACCTTAGGACCGATAAACGTAATCCCTTCTTCTTCGCATCGTTTTGCAAAATGTGCATTCTCTGAAAGGAAACCATATCCAGGATGGATTGCGTCTACATCATGTTCCTTTGCAATACGGATAATATCTTCAATATCTAAATACGCATCAACTGGTTTTTTACCTTCTCCTACTAAATAGGATTCGTCAGCTTGATTACGGTGTAAGGAAAGCGCATCTTCGTTGGAGTAAATAGCTACCGTACGAATGCCCATCTCGTTACAAGCACGAAGCACACGGATGGCAATCTCACCACGGTTAGCTACTAATAAAGAGCGTATATGTTTCATTGTAATCCCTCCTCAATTTTGAGTATTCCAAACCTAATACCTTTGGGAATAGGCATTTGTATACTTCATTATACCCCTAAACGTTGAATTTTTCTAGCAATAAACAGGAGTTATTTTTCATATTACTGAAATAAAGTAGATAATTTTACACTTGTAAGGAAAAGATAATAAAAAAGCCGACATACACATTGAGACGGTCTGTAGAACAGAATGTGTATGTCGGATTTTTATAGTTTGCTATGTAGTTCGATGTAAAAGCCGAACGTTATTTGTATACTAGGTATCTGATACTGTTGATGACAATTTTACATTTCAGTCATAAATCTTTTGTCATAGCATTAGAATGTATCTTTACTTCTGCCATATTCAAAACCAGCATCACCTAATTTAATTTTTGTTACTGTATAGCCATCATTAACAAACCAAATGCCATCATATCCATCTGGATACGCCATACCATAAAACCATTCATTCTTTTTCGTAACAAACGTTGGTCTACCATAAGCATTATATACTTGTTTTAAAGTATCACCTACGGTAATTCCCCTTGCAGTAGTAGCATCACGATTATGTATAGTAATCTTACTTATACGTTCCGCACTAGAGATTGGTTCATAGACAAACTTATATTGTGTTTTATAAATAACCCCACCATATTGCAAAGTATAAACTGGTATGTTATTACGGTACGGTCCCTTTGTGTATTGTATATCTTCTGAGGTTGGCTTTCCTAAACTTTTTATAACAGCATTTACATGTGTTCCTATAGACACACCCGCTACCGTAAATTCTGAGTTCGGTAGTACTTTACCAAATCTAAGTCCATTTTTACCTATTCTTATATACTCATAGTCGGCATCTGTATACTTCGGTAAAGCTCGAATATCTGCAGCTCGTTGTCTATCTGCCGTTGCTTCTTGTGAAGCCTTTTCTAGTGATGTTTCTAACCGCTGCCAAGCCTTACTCAACCAACTCGCTTCTACACCTATATGGATAGAAGCAACATTCGCTACGAATAGAGCTAATACAACCCTTGCTACTAATTTTTTCATACATCCCCCTATCAGAATAACACATATAAATCTAATTCATCATATTACATAGATATAATTAGTCTACTTTTTTCAAATCACTATCAAAGCCCGCATTTCCCATTTTTATTCGGACGACCTTTTTACCATCATGAACGAACCAAATTCCTGTTCTCCACTCTTGTTGCTGAATTCCATAAAACCATTCATACCAAGTCACAAAATCAGGACGACCATAGGCATTATATACTTGCTCTAATGTATCTCCTACACCAATACCTCGTGGAGTGACAGCATCTCGATTAAATAAAGTGATCTTACGAATATGTTCTGCTTCAGAAGCGGAATTATACCACATTTCATGTGTGCTTTCAAAGAGGATACCGCCATATTGTAAGTGATACAGAGGTAATTTTCCACGATGCCAATCTACATATTCAATGTCTTGAGCAGTCGGCTTCCCTAAACTTTTTATAATATCATTTACATGTGCATGCATTGGAATGCCAGCCGCACTCATTTCTTTATCAGATGTATACTTATCATTATATATGCTAATAATAGGATGCCTAGTTCTTATATCCATATAATCTGGATCTGTTGGTTTCGGTAAAGTAAATGCACTTACTCCTATCATACTAACCCCTAGTAGCACACTTACACTATTAAGAACACACGCAGCCACTATTGTCTGTTTTAGCCATCTTTTCATATATATTCCTCATTATATTCAACAATCAAATGCCATATATTTTAATACTAGTTATTTATCAACTTATATCGTATGCTTTACCTTATCATATCTCACAGTATATTAGATATACTATCGATATGTTCAAAGCTTTGTGTTCCCAATTTTATCTTAGTTACTTTATAACCATCATGGACAAACCAAATCCCTGTATGTACATCATTGCCAAATTTGCCATAAAACCACTCATCTTTAGAAACAAATGTTGGTCTTCCATAAATATAATACACTTGCATGAGTCTATCACCAACACTAATTCCTCGCAATGTTGCTCCATCACGATTATTAATTGTAGTTTTACTAATATGTCCAGGTTTCGTATACGGAGAGTATTCAGGTTTTGAAGTCTCAAACGTTACGCCGCCATAGGTCAAAGTATAAATAGGATAGTTTCTTCCATAGGTCTTCATATCCTCTGATGTAGGTTTACCTAAACTCTTTTTCACATCATTAACATGAATCCCCATAGGAATCCCTGACACAGTCATTTCATACTTTGGTATATATGGCCCGATACCTGCCAAATCAGATTGCTCTCTTAAATATGAATATTGTTTATCATTTGGGTTTGGTAATTTAGATATTTCTTCAGACTTTTCTAATGATTTTTCCAATCGTTGCCAAGCCTTACTCAACCAACTCGCTTCTACACCTATATGGATAGAAGCAACATTCGCTACGAATAGAGCTAATACAACCCTTCCTACTAATTTTTTCATACATCCCCCTATGCTATCACACACAATTTGTAATGATTAATTGTTATACTTACTATTATATAATGAGATGATTCATTTTACTAGCACGCATAGCCTTTTGATTATAGTATTTTTGATGCTCGTAAGCAGTACATCAAAAATGAGGACCACTCCTTTCGGAGTGATCCTCATCTTCTTATATAATCTTATGTAATTAACAAAAACTATATTACTTCATCAACATTTTATTTTCTAATTTCATTTTCACAATACGTTTTACAGAAGTGTCTAATTGTTCTTGTGTTATTGTGCCAGCTCGTACTGCTTTCAGCAAGGCATTATAAGCCTCAGTCATATGTGTATATTCATGACAAATAAGAACAATATCTGCGCCAGATTGAATAGTTTTAACTGCCATTTCTCCAAATGTATAGTGGTTTGCTACGGCGCCCATTTCCATATCATCAGTTACGATAACACCTTGGAAGCCCAATTCATTGCGCAATAAGCCATTCATAATATTAGGGCTTAGACTGGCTGGGTTTTCTGCATCAAAGGCTGGATATTTTGCATGAGATACCATAATCATATAAGATGTTTGAGGGAATTGTGGAATCAGATCCTTATATGGTTTTAAATCTTCTGCTAACAATACCTCTTTGCTTGCATCAATGGTATTTTCTTTTTCATGAAGATCTACATCCGCTTTACCAATGCCAGGGAAATGTTTAAAAGAAAATTGCAATCCATTACTTTCATAGGCCTTCGCCACAGTGCCTGCATATTGCACTACATGTTCTGGATCGTTTTGACTAAAAGAACGTCCATAGGTAAGTCCTAAGTCAACGACTGGTGCAAAGTTAAGGTTAAACCCTAATTCTGCTAATTCTTGACTAGCTTGTTTCGCATAATTTTCAGCCACTGATACATCTTGTGTGCCAAGATCTTGTGCAGCTGGTACTTTTACAAGGCCATCTTGCATACGAGCTACAGCACCACCCTCTTGGTCTACCGCTAAGAATAAGCCAATTTTTTCATTCTTTTTCGCATAACTTTGCAAGTCCCCTAATAGTTGTTTTACTTGCTCTTTTGATTGCATATTGCGGTCAAATAAGACAACACCACCAAAGTGGTACTCTCCCAACATATATTTCATATCTTCATTGATAGACGTACCATGAACACCAATCACAACTAATTGGCCTACTTTTTCTGAGTCCGACATAGCAGCCACAATTTTATCTGCTCGCTCATCCACCGTTAATGTTGTGTCTGTTGCAATCGCTTGTGTATCAATTTGCTCTGCAGAATTAGCCCCTGTAAACGAGCATCCTAATGATGCAATTAATGCTGTGGCCACACAAATACTGCTCCACACTTTTTTACATACTTTCATCAATTTCCCTTTCTATTGATACGAAGATCCTACCAAAGTTCCTGTCATATCATCTAATAACCATTGACCATTGACTTTAACCATTGTCACTTCACCAGTAAATGTCTGTAATTTAATGCGCCCATCTAAGGCATCCTTCGCATTCAATTTATATTGGAAGATAACTTTATTAGGATCCACATAGCTTGGCTTAGCATCTACGATCGTACTAGAAATCGTTGTGCTATAACCTTGACGCATACTATCTAATCCACCCAACAATTGTTGACGGTTGGCAGTCATTAAGTTATAGGCCTTAATAATTTCTTGATTCGAGATAGCTTGATGATAGGCTAATAATGCTTCTTTTGCTTCATTGGCAATTTGCACATTCGGATCTACTGGTGGTGCTGGTTGTTCAGCCTTCGATTTAGATATGTCAGACCCTGCCTTTTTAGACTTTGTAGACATCATAGTCGTTTTTGTATCACCACCAGCTAATACATCGGCCACCTCAAATATAGGTTTAACAATAAGACCTAAGAAAATCAGAGAAATCACAGCGATTATGGCCACTTCTTTTTTATAAGAACTTTCAGCAGCAGCTAATTTTGCTATTGCTTCTTGGGAAGAACGATCAAATTGTTCTGGCTGCCCATACGCATTAGGCGCAGCATCTCCGGCAGAAAATAAAAGATATGCTATGTATAAGTTACCAATAGGCACACCCAGTAAGAGATAGAACCATCCACTATGTCCAGTATCATGTAGCCGTCTTACGGCAATTGCCACATTAGGAATAATAAAAATTCCACTAGCAATAAATATGCCAATCATTAGCATACTCGTGCCATATAGGATGGCATCTAATGAATTCATCGACATGACTGCTAATTGCGCAATGGCAATGACAACTAAACCTATCGTCCACTGAATCAAAGAATACCCAATAAATGCACGACGTGAGGTGCGACCTGTAAATGTAAAATATCGTTCTAAGAATTGGTGTTTAAAATCTGATAATACACTGAAACTATTCTGTGACATAACAACCTGTTGATTGGTATATACAGGTTGTCCTTGTGTCATAGTATTTGGTGCTCCTCCTACTTGTCCCTGTGGCATCACAGGTTGACTTACAGGATTCATATGTTGTTGTCCCTGTGGGAATCCTCCTGTTTGTTCAGCTACAGGAGGCGGCATTTGTTGTTGCCCCTGTGGGGAGCCTCCTGTTTGTTCAGTTGCAGTAGGAGGCATTTGTGTTTGCCCTACCCCATGTCCACAGTGTTTACAAAATTTAGCTCCTTCAATAATCTTATTACCGCAATGCCTACAAAACATGTATATCACCTCTTCATCTTACTCTATCATTATTTCCCTAGAAACTTAACATTTCTGATTTCAATAATTCCAAACGGATATGCTCTATTTCCTTCATTTAATGCTCTTTTTATGGCTGCGATTTTTCTATCTTCTACCATTCCGAATGCTTTCTCTTTAGAGCGATACCACTTTTCATCTCCACTCACTAATACATCGGTGCCGTCTTCTGTAGTAATGTCGTATTCACGTCCTTCTTTAGAGTCATATACTTGTTCACCACGTATGGTTTTAATGTTTTCTTTAATACTTTTTACATCTTTAGCTGCCCAAGTATATACAATATCATATACAGTGGATTCAATCGGCTTATCCGCATCACTAGATATGTATTTAACTACATAGTTATCATTTGCACCACTTCCAGACCCATGATCCACACTTTGTTTTTCTGGATTACCTTGCAATGTATACTGTTTATGAGATTCTGTACTATAACTTAAGCTACCTGCTTTTTTTAATACCACTTCTTCTACAAATTCATTCGTTTTACTTTTTTTACCATCATCATAGCGATACCAACTTCCAGACAAATCTGTCGTAGTAAATACTACTGGGTTCGCATCTTTGGTTCCCAAATGAAAACTACATCCTGTTAATACCCCTATCAGTGCCACCAGTGAAAGGCCTTTCATCATTTTATTGAGCATGTTTCTTACCTCTCCGTTTATAGATAACGATACCAACAGCTGTAACCCCAATAATCGCTACAAAAATAGCTACATTTCTGTAAATCGGTGTTCCTTTAGAAAATACGAAACGTACTTCTTCACCTTTTGAGAACGTAATAGTACTACCGCTAATTTCAGAAGCATTTGACATTTCTTTATTAATATCTCCGCGTACTGTAATCGTTGTATCACCTAGGGCTTTTCCCATGTAAAACATATATTGTTCTGTACTATCCCCATACGGAAAAATCACATTCCAAGCTCGGTCATTTTTAGGCCAGGAGTATATAATTCGATAGGCGTTTAACAATTCCTTTTCATTCTGAAAGATAGCTGTCACTCTCCAGGTACTGCTCTTAACTGAATCATCCTTACTACTAATCACTCTGCCATTTGCATCTAATGGTTCTAATTTAATAAATTCATTGGCATAGGCTTCGATTTCTTCCGCTTCACCAGTTTCTTTAAGTAATTTCCCCTCTTCATTAACAGCAGTAGTTTGTAATGACTTCTCAAAGAACTGTACTATTTCTTCTTTACTTTTTTCTCCACCAATATCAACTGTTGCTTCCCATTTTCCTTTAAAATCGTTGTCAATCTCTATATCAGAATCTATAGTACCGCACCCTGCTAATACTACAAGAAAACAACATAAGAATATCATTTTTAATACTCTCATATGCATAATATGTCTCCCTTATAATTACGATATTTTAGTGCATTAATCCACACCAACAGTAGTCCCTTCTCGTGATAACCGCATTAAGCCTATAACCATAGTAGAATAAGATCTAAAGAATCCATTAGAATGAGATACGCCTCTATAATGAACTAAAGCCTTATTTCCATCTATATCAGCAGCATCTATCTGTATATTGGACATTGTACTTCTTATATATTCATTCTGCTTAAGCCATCCATCAATACCTCCCACCGCTTCTTTTTTTGTTGCAGTCAAATATTTATAGGATTCCCGATCATTATTGTCTCCTCGTGCCTCAAGATATAAACGTGCAATTCTTTTAGCCTCATTAGAAAATCCTTGTCTATCTTTTTCTTTTTGTTCATTTAAAAGAAATTGGATATCTTTAGTATCATCTGCTTTTATCTCAATGGTATCGTAATTTTTCTTTTCTTCTTTATGCTCTTTCGGCTTTATGACTGGTAGTGATGAAGAAACCATATTATTAACCACTGGTTGATCTTCGTAACCAAAATAGATTCCCACACCAATTGCGCACAAACAAATTACGCCAGTTGCGATCCCAATTGACCACTTCTTATGCCTTTGAATGCTCTCTCCTATATTAGAAATCATCTGCATTACTTTATCTTTAAACGTGCGATCACCAGTTGGTTCCACTTCAATAGGCGTAGGCGTTTCTTGTGTGTCTTCTAATATATCTTCTTGTATTTCTTCTGATATATCTTTTTGTAGTTCTTCTGGTATATCTCCTACTATTTCGTCAAAGCCATTATCTTTTAGCCTCGCTCCACACTTCCCGCAAAAAGTGGACTCTGTATCATCAACCTTTGTACCACAGAATTTACAAAACATATACCCTCCTTGTTACACTGTTTCCTAACTAGATATTAAATTATATAGTTATGTATTTACGCTAGTTTTCATTCACATACTCAACCTATAACTATTATCTCGAATTCTGAACTAAGCCTAATTCTTTACATTCCTCTAGTGTTGGATCATAATAATTTTCCGGTTTACCATATTCATTTATATGAGCATCACCTCTTTGACACATAAAATACAACTGTATAATCGCCCCTATGTAAGGAATACATGTTAGTAATATCCACCAGCCACTTTTCCCAATATCATGGAATCTTCTAATAGTTATCATCCAAGATGGTATAATTAACAGTACATTACCAATTATAAACAGAAGTGTAACAATTCCACCAGATAGTATAAGAGCTTCCACTCCAGAAGAATATCTACTACTTTCTGCTATACTTGCTCCTAAAATGAGGAGGAATATACACATACCTATCCAAAGAAAAAATTGGTAGAGCTGCACTTTCCAATATTCGCCTCTAGAAGCACGACCACTAGCAGTAAAATATTTTTCTTTAATCGCCCGATTCCAATTATTCTGCATATCCAAAGCAATAACTGCAATTTTTTCTTCTTTCGTTTTTGGCACATATACTGGATACATGGGGTTTACCTTTAGTAGGTACGCACTACTTTCAATCCCCACCGAACCATTCATTGATGCTAGTCGTTTCATTTCTTCTCTATGTAATACATCTTGCCCAGGATACGGAATATGAGGATGAGACGCTCCATTTGATGGTTGGTTACCATACTGCATAGACCATGATTGATAAAACCCTTGATTCGAACCTCGACTCATACCATCCTGTTTATACATATTAGTTCCACACCGCCCACAAAATGTCATTTCTCCCGGATTTTCTGAACCGCAGGATTTGCAGATTTTTACGGATTTTTCTGGACTTTCCATAGGAATACTAGGAACTATTGATTGTGGATCTACCTCTTGTTCCTTTTTAACATCCGTATTGTCTTTACTCTTCAGTCCAAATGGGTCACTACTATTAACGGCGTGCTGTTCGCATGTATGATTCTCTTCCGTTTCAAAGTTCTCATTCTGTATCTCTAAGGATTCATGAATCTGCTGAATCTCCCTAACTGGTAGTTGTTTGCCACAATATATACAGAATTTACTTTTATGCACTATCTCTTTTCCACAAAATATACAAAACATATGTGTCTCCTACCTAATCTATTTATTGGTTATTGATGTCATCCAATGTTGCTTCTCCACCTACAAGCATGACACGTGCAACCCCAGATTTTGTTTTCCAAGGTTTATACCCATCATCTTGAATAGCCACCTCATATCGTACAAGTACTTTATCACCCTCAATACTAATCGCTTTGGTTCCATTCACCTGAATTCTTGTATCAGGCTCAGTAAAACCTTTTACCCATATATGATATGGTCCCACCTCTTCACGTTTTCTTGGGCTCATCAAATCATAAACTTTTCTATAGTCATTTCTATCAAGCGCCTCTATATAGTCAACGACTACCTGTTCTGCACTCCACATAATTTTTTGTTTCTCTCTTTCTTTTTGGGCTTGATCATACAAATCATCTTTTACATTAGTATTTGATTTTGTACTCGTCTTCGGCTCATCCTTCTCCTTTGTATTTACAGACTCTTTTTGTGTATGCACTTGTGTAGATTTGGGTACTTTTTTCTGCTTAGTTTCACCGCTATATGAAAAATAGAATATGGCACCAATTATTACAGTAATGACTCCAATAACAATAAAAAGTACACTACGAGACCCTTTTTCTTTTTTCTCAACAATCACTTCCACAATTTCTTCGGGCGGTACACTAACATGCAAACCTCTAGGAACATCTGTATTAGAAACGTCGCGAGATACCCCCTCCTTCACACGCTCTATATTCAAGTTTTGTTTCTCTTTCTCCCCAATATCAGCCTTTGCTAATAAACCGCCTGTTGATAAACGGGACTTCAATTCCTTGATACGTTCATCATTTTTATACTCTATATGTTTACTCAAACTCTCTAATGTATTTTCATTCTTTTGTGTATCAATAGGCGTGCCACACTCTTGACAGAAAGCGGCTTCTTTAACCTCTACTTTTGCTCCACACTGTTTACAAAACATAAGCCCTCCAAAGTATACTTGTACGCATATTTTTTCATCTTTAACTATATCATAAAACTAACACTCTGCCTACTTTAACATACCCCATCCTAATAGCAAATGACGGATGGTCATAATCGGATTTCTCCACAACATTCTAGGTCCACTATATCGCATAACTTGACGAATTTTTTCTCGATAGGTAGGTGCGTAGCAATGTGTTTTACACATAGCACAAAACGTTTTATGCTCCATATGTGGACAATGCTGCACCCTAGCTTCTGCATAGGTCATTACGTCCTGACATTCTTGGCAAAGTTCTCCTTTTTTTGTGTTATGATTGCCCCTGCAATATATTTCGATCATGCATTTTACTGTCTTCAATTCATCCATTCGTTTCTTTTCAACAGCGCTATCTATTACATCTTTCATCATTTTATCATCCTCATGTATCAAACCATATAAGATATCCCGTTCTTATGATATACTAAATATAATTATTATACCATGCATTCTTAATCCATACACAGATACGTCTACTGACTGCATTACGTTCCTAGTTAGGAGTTATATGAACCCACTATTACAATTTACACTGTCCTTAAATCATTCACCTTGTTCCATGAATCAAGCTATACGAGAGCAAAAAGTATCCCAAGCTATGCGTCGTCGTCTTCGACGGGAAGGGCGTTTTTCTATCAACAATGTTCCTGCCACTTGGGATGCTTTGTTGCAACCTGGCGATACAGTTCTTGTCTATTTAGACAAAGACTCCCACATAGATCCTACACCTATGAATCTTTCCATCATCTATGAGGACTCTCATATCTTGGTGCTTAATAAATCTGCTGGACTTTTGATGCATCCCACCTCTACTGAAAGATTGTCTACTCTCGCCAACGGTGTCTTAGATTACTTTCAGCATACCAATCCGCAAGCAAGCTTTCATCCCATTCATCGATTGGACAAAGACACATCAGGCCTTGTCATCATCGCTAAAAACGCCCTTGTTCAACATGCTTTTACAAAACAAAAAGAGCCTATTCAAAAAGTCTATGATGCTATCACTGATGGAATCATTCCCTCAGATGCACTATCTATACACTATCCTATCTCTCGCAGAGAAGGCAGCATTATTGAACGTTGTGCCTCTTGCGATGGTCAAGCTGCACATACTGATTTAACAGTTCTAGAGCGATATTCCCATCATACCCATATACGATGTTATTTACATACTGGACGCACTCATCAAATTCGTGTGCATCTCAGCACGCTAGGATACCCATTAGCGGGGGATGACCTATATGGTGGATCCTTAATTTGGCAATCCCAACAGTGCTTACATGCATCAACACTTTCCTTTCTGCATCCTATGACGAACCAGTGGATTACGTTAGAGGCACCGTTACCAGAGTATTTTAATCAAATACCGAAATAAAGTATAAATAAAACTAAACACACTACATACAAAAAACTGACACCTTCTCTTTTGAGAGGGTGTCAGTTTTAGTATCTTATGAATCAGATCTTATTACTGCAACCTAACACATTTTTAATTTTATGCTGTACCATTGCTTGAATCGCTTCACGACCAGGTCCCAAGTATTTACGTGGGTCAAATTCAGCTGGATTATTTACCAACACTTCACGGATACTTGCTGTCATCGCTAATCGCAAGTCTGTGTCGATATTGATTTTACAAACTGCCATTGTAGCCGCTTTGCGAAGCATCTCTTCTGGTACGCCTTGTGCTCCCGGAATAGCACCACCAAAAGAATTACATTTTTCAACAAATGCTTGCGGTACAGAAGACGCTCCATGCAATACGATAGGGAAATTAGGTAACAGTTCACCTACTCGTTGTAATCTTTCAAAGTCTAAGTATGGAGTACCTTTAAATTTGTAAGCCCCATGACTCGTACCAATCGCGATAGCTAGGGAGTCTACACCTGTTAATCGAACGAACTCAGCCGCTTCATCTGGATCTGTAAATAATGCATCTTTTTCACTTACGTTAACATCATCTTCTACGCCAGCTAGACGACCTAACTCACCTTCTACTACAACGCCATGTTTATGTGCATATTCTACAACACGGGCAGTTAACTCAACATTTTTTTCAAAGGGATGTTTAGATCCATCAATCATAACAGATGTAAAACCGCTATCGATGCAATCTTTACAAATTTCGAAATCATCACCATGGTCTAAATGTAAAGCAATTGGCAAATCTGTATCTAACAATGCTGCTTCTACCAACTTAGTCAAATATACTGGTTTCGCATATTTACGAGCCCCTGCAGACACTTGCAAAATCAATGGAGCTTGCTCCACTTTTGCCGCATCCACAATCCCTTGGATAATTTCCATGTCATTCACATTGAATGCCCCAATAGCATATCCACCTGCATAGGCTTTTTCAAACATCTCTTTTGTAGATACTAATGGCATAATTGGCCTCCTTGTCATATCTATTATACATATCATTAATGACTATCATATCGTTATTATACCGTATCTAATGGAGCGATTCAACCAAAATCTAACTCATATTAATTGAGAATACTCGTATTCTATGGTACAATTAAAAATGAGTCTTTCAGATTCAATTTGAATCTTTCAATATAGGAGATATCATGGTTAACCGATTTTTACAAGGTACCCTCATCTTGACGATTGCCGGATTTGTTGTGAAAGCTATTGGTAGCTTGAACTGGATTTTCTTATCTCGCGTTCTCAGTGGTGAAGGTATCGGTATTTACCAAATGGCATTTCCTGCTTACTTATTGGCCTTGCAGCTATCTAGTGCAGGAATTCCTATCGCCATTTCAATTATGACAGCAGAAAAACTAGCCAAACATGATTTATTAGGAGCAAAGAAAGTATTCTCTATTTCTTTCAAAATGTTATTTGTCTTAGGACTACTCTTTAGCATCTTAGTCTTTGGATCTGCCCAATGGTTGATCGACATTAACTTTATCACAGATCCTAGAGCCTACTATTCACTGATTGCGTTGGCTCCTGCTGTATTCTTTGTCACATTAATTTCTTGTTATCGAGGCTACCTACAGGGTTGGCAAATGATGACACCTACCGCTATCAGCCAAATCGTAGAACAACTATTGCGTGTTGTAGTCATGTTAGGCGCTGCCTATATCCTATTACCTTATGGATTGGATGTAGCAGCCGGTGGTGCTAGCTTAGGAGCCGGTGTTGGCGCAGTAGGTGCTCTTGTAGTACTAGTATATTATTACTACCGATTGCCAAAACAACTCGAAGAGCCCATGACGGAGTCTACTCCACAGGAAAGTTCAAAATCCATCATTAAGCGATTGATTAACTTATCCATTCCCATCGCCCTAGCGAGTATGATGTTACCTATTGTAGCCATGCTAGACGTAGCGATCATTCCAAGACGATTGATTGACATTGGCTATCCACTTCGTGAAGCCACAGAGCTATATGGGTATCTATCTGGTATGGCCGTACCTCTCATCAACTTAGCAACGATTATTACAGCGGCCATTGCTACAAGTATTGTACCTGCCATATCCAATGCAGTTTCCATTAAAGATGTAAAACAAGTGTACTATCGTACAGCTGGTTCTATGCGATTAACATTTGTGGCCACCATTCCATTCTCTGTGATGTTGTACATCTTAGCAGAACCTGTAGTGTCCACTATTTATAACGCACCACGTGCCGCAGAAGCTACACAGATTTTAGCTTGGGCCATTTTCTTCCTCGGCTTACATCAAGTGACAACTGGCATTTTACAAGGCTTAGGAAAACCTCGCATTCCAGTTATCAACATGGGAATTGCAGCTATTGTGAAAGTCATCCTAAACTGGGAGCTAACAGCCCTCCCCGCACTTGGCATCGGTGGTGCTGCCTATGCAACCGTAGCCGACATTGGATTTGCAGCTCTACTCAACCTGATTTGGATCCATCGTCACACGGGATACTTCATAGACCTTATCTTATTAGGGAAAAATATTATCTCCGCAGCCATTATGGGGGTAGGTATGTATTATTTCTACCCACTATTGCAGGGTTCCATCCCAACCTTCTTTAACATCATGATCACAGCTATCATAGGTACTTGTATCTATGTCATCATCATGATTCTATTGAAAGGCCTTAACAAAAACGATGGTGCTAGATTGCCTGTAGTAGGACGATTCTTTAGATAATTAAATAGAAACACAAAATACCTTTGAAAGATTACTTTCAAGGGTATTTTTTTAATAGATAGGTTGTTATCTGCTAGCATCATCCATATACCTACTCCAGGATTTGTAAATATCTTTATTACATAAAAGTAAGTCATATCTTTCGATACCACTCTCACTAGTAAAACCAACTCATTTGGACCTATACCTTACTAATACACTGTATACTATAGCAAAAAAGAACAGCCCCAAAGGACTGTTCTTCTATATACAACCTAATCTAGGCCATTATCTATTTGTCTTACGCGTTTTTAGCAATTTCAACTAATTTCGCGAATGCAGCTACATCATGTACTGCTAAGTCAGCCAACATTTTACGGTTGATTTCAACACCAGCTTTTGTTAAACCAGCAATGAAACGGCTGTAGGATAAACCATTAATACGGCTTGCTGCATTGATACGAGCGATCCATAATTTACGGAACTCACGTTTTTTAGCACGACGGTCACGACGAGCATAGTATAATGCTTTCATTACGGATTCGTTTGCTTTTTTGAATAAGCGAGAACGTGTACCGCGGTAACCTTTAGCTAATTTTAAGATTTTTTTATGACGTGCATGCGCTGTTACGCCTGTTTTTACTCTTGCCATTATTGTATTCCTCCAATATCGTTATATGTTACTAAAATATGTCAATCTTATGCGTATGGTAAGCATTTCACTACGCGTTTGTAGTCAGATTTGCTAACCAATGTTGCTTTGCGAAGATTACGTTTACGTGCTGGAGATTTTTTCTCTAAAATATGGCTTTTGAAAGCTTTTGCACGTTTGAATTCACCACTACCTGTTACTTGGAAACGTTTAGCCGCTGCGCGACGAGTTTTAATCTTTGGCATTATTCTTCCTCCTAATTACCTTTTTTAGCTAAAATCATTGTCATGTTTCGGCCTTCTAGTTTCGCTTCTTTTTCAACAACCGCTTGGTCAGTTAATTCACCAGCAAAACGAGTCAGCACATTAAGCCCCAATTCTGGGTGGCTCAATTCACGACCGCGGAACATGATCGTTACCTTAACTTTATTACCATCACCTAAGAATTTAGCTGCATTTTTAAGTTTTACATAAAAATCATGATCTTCGATGTGAGGACGAAGCTTAACTTCTTTCAATGTGAAAGTTTTTTGCTTCTTCTTTGCTTCTTTTTCGCGTTTTTGTTGCTCATAACGGTATTTACCATAGTTCATAATACGACAAACTGGTGGTTTACCATTAGGGGCTACTTCTACTAGATCTAAATGTTGTTCTTCTGCCATAGCTAAAGCATCACGAACAGACATAATACCTAACTGATCATTATCTGCACTTACGACACGAACTTCGCGAGCACGGATTTCTTCATTAATACGCGGTGTATCTTTGCTAATACTAGTCACCTCCATAGGGATAAAAAAATCGGATGGCATAGGCCATCCGAGCATAGTTATCAACTAAATGTACCCAATATTTCATGACATTAGGTGAGAAGCGGATGGCTTCTACTTCTTAATACCTGAATAGTATATCCTATTCAGGCGTGATTGTCAAGCTTTCATTAGCGCTAACTGGCTACTCCTATCCTACCTAGTTAAAGTGAGATAGGCAAGAATGTCAATAACATAGCAATAAATATGGCTGGCAACAAATTAGCCACCCGAATTTTGTTTGGCCAAATTACATTAATACCTACGCAGAAAATCAAAATAGAGCCTACGTATGATAAGTTATCGATTGCCTCCGGTGTCATTAAGGGAGCTGCCAAATGTGCTAACCCAGTAATGATCCCCTGTGTAATCCCTACGGGCAGAAAGGAAAACAAGGCTCCTTTTCCCATAGAAGAGGCCATGACCATAACGATGATACCATCTAGAATGCTCTTTACAACCATGGTGCTATAATCACCGGTAAGACCATCTTGTATGGATCCAATGACACCCATGGCTCCCACCGTGAAAGTCATAGAAGCGGTAATAAAGGCATTGGTAAATTGAGGATCCTTACTGTTGCCAGTCTTTTGTTTTAACCACTCGCCGATACGAGTAATTTTAGCATCGAAGTCGATAATTTCACCGATGATAGCACCTAGCACCATAGAAATGATCATCATCATAGGACCTGTCGTTTGCAAACTATCATTGATAATCACCAGCATATATTGCATAGTCCCACTCATTCCTAATAAAAGAATGATGATACCACACACTATCATTAGTGTTTCTTTTAAGTTCTCTTTCATGCGGTGTCGTATAAATAGCCCCAAAAGGCTACCACAAATAATCAATACCACATTAATGATCGTCCCCATACCATGCATGGATAGTTCCTCCTGATTTAGAAAATAACCACACTATCATCGCCATCAATTTCATGCACATGGACTTTCACCGTTTCCAAATGAGATGTAGGAATATTTTTGCCTACATAGTCAGCACGAATTGGCAACTCTCGATGACCTCTATCTACCAAAACAGCCAATTGAATCGCACTAGGTCTACCGGCTTCCATAAGCGCATTTAAAGCAGATCGTATCGTCCTGCCCGTAAACAGCACATCATCCACGAGAATCACGATCTTTCCCGTTGTGTCAATCGTAAATCGCTCCCCACTTGTGTCAGCCCCCGACCGATCATCACGGTACAAGGATACATCCATTGTGGCCACATCTACTTGTATGCCTTCAATCGCTTCAATTTGTGCTTGTAACCGTCTTGCCAAATGCACACCACGACGTTCAATCCCTATGATAAGCGCATTGGATAAACCTTTATTACGTTCTAGTATTTCGTGCCCAATACGTCGGATAGCACGCATCATGCCTGGTTCGTCAATTAAAATACGTTCTCCCATAACTTTCTCCTTTATCGGTTATGCTCCTTCGCATACGCAATACACGCTAGGAAGTCCTCTGGTAGAGGAGCTTCAAAATGCATCTCTTCTCCTGTCATCGGATGTTTTACTGTCAATGTGCGTGAATGTAAGGCTTGTCCTACGATAGGAAAGTCCATTTTACGGAATCCATAGAATGGATCATTCACCACTGGATGCCCTATATAGGCCAAGTGCACACGGATTTGATGAGTCCGTCCCGTTTCCAGTTGGCACTCAATTAATGTATGCTTTCCATAGCGTTCTAAGACCCGGAAATGTGTAACAGCTTCTTTACTATTTTCAAAAACTACAGCCATTTTCATGCGATCTTTAGGGTGTCTGCCAATAGGGGCCTTGATGGTCCCTTTTTCTTCTGCAATATTCCCTTGCACAATGGCATAATAGGTCCGCTTTGCCACATGATCCTTCACTTGCTCAGCCAAGCCTAAGTGAGACTCATCATGCTTAGCAGCCATCATCACACCCGATGTATCTTTATCTAAGCGGTGCACAATGCCTGGGCGGATTTCCCCATTGATACCAGATAAATCTTTACAATGATAGAGTAAGGCGTTTACTAAGGTTCCTGAATAATTTCCTACTGCTGGATGTACCACCATACCTCGTGCTTTATTGACCACGATCATATGACCATCTTCGAACAATACATCTAAAGGGATATCCTCCGCCTCTACAGATACTTCTTGTACTTCTGGTATAGTAACAACGATTTCACTACCTTCTGAAAGCTTCAAGTTAGATTTGCCTGGTTTTCCATTGACTTGTACATGCCCCTCTTTCACTAAGGATTGCACATAGCTACGAGATTGACCTAATTCTTTTGTCAAATATACATCGAGTCGTGTTCCCTCTTGTTGAGGATCTACGATATATCGTTTTTCTTCCACATTACACCTCATTATTTCTGACTTTCATGAGACCAAAAATACAGAATGAGCAACGGCACACCGATGCAAATAGCGATGTCCGCCACATTAAAAATCGGCCAAATCCGAAAGTCAAAAAAATCTACTACACCACCAAGATAGAGGCGATCCCAACCATTGCCAAGAGCCCCACCTAATAAAGTTCCCGTACCGATACGGGCATATATGGGCGCTTTTGCCAATCTGTGGCGTCCTAGATATAACGCCGTTACCAGTAGGGCTACGATTAACAAAAATATCCATCGTTGGTGCATCAAAATCCCAAAGGCTGCCCCATGATTCACGATATAGGTCCAATGGAATATATCGGGAATCACTGGAATGGATTCACCTATACGAAAATGGGTTTGCACATACCATTTTGAAACTTGATCTAAAATAATTGTCAAAATAGCTAAGATATACACGATCATCGACGGCCACCTCGATCAGCCCATTGTTGTAATAAAGCACCTAAATCTTTGGTTGTTTCGTTTCGATTTTGTTTACCCTTTCGTTGCGGCTTATTTCGTTTCTCACTAGCATTTCCTTCTCGATTCTTAGATTTGTTCGCCGCATTTCGTTGTTTGTTCTGTTCTTCAGAGTGATTGTTTCTATCTCGAAGCGGATTACCACTAGCTTGTCTGCGTGGTCCCTTACGATTTGGATCTTTCGGTTTCTCTCGCTTCATCGTCAAACCAATACGGTTTCGCTTCGGCTCTACGGAGATAATTTCCACTTCTATAATATCGCCTACAGCCAATACATCTGATGGATGTTCATGGCGAGCACAGAACTCACTTTTATGCAACAAGCCATTAATTTTCACACCAAAATCTACAAAGGCTCCAAAGTCTACTACATTATGAACGGTTCCTTTTACGACGGTTCCTACTTCGATATCTTCTAGGCTGACAATTTGTTTACGGGTCATCGGAGCCGGTAAGTCTTCCCGTGGATCTCGGCCTGGTTTTTGCAAGGCTTCCACAATATCGCGAACGGTGGGTACCCCCGCTTCTAAGCTAGCTGCTAAGGAATCTACATCGACAGCTTGCAATTTAGCTTTTGCTGATTCTAATGTAGCTTTATTGCGCAAATCTTCTAATGTCAATCCAAGGCTATCTAATACTCCTTGTGCTACTTCGTAAGACTCTGGATGCACAGGTGTTGCATCTAATGGATTTTCACCGCTACCAATGCGCAAGAATCCCGCACATTGTGTATACGCTGCAGGTCCTAATCGGGCCACTTTCAGCAATTGTTTACGACTGGTGAAAGCGCCGTGTTCCTTGCGATACGCAATAATATTGTTCGCTACCGTGTTGGAAATACCAGACACATGTTTTAAGATGGCTGGAGATGCTGTGTTTAATTCAACACCTACATGGTTTACCACCGTTTCTACCACTTGATCTAAGGTTTCTCCCAATTGCTTTTGATTCACGTCATGTTGGTATTGTCCAACGCCAATCGATTTAGGATCGATTTTTACAGATTCTGCCAATGGATCTTGTACACGACGAGCAATCGAGACAGCTCCACGAATAGATACATCTAAGTCTGGCAGCTCTTCAATGGCAAGCTTAGAAGCAGAGTATACAGAGGCTCCCGCTTCATTCGTAATAATATAGTGGCAATCCAGACCTTCTTCAGCAATCATATTCGATGTAAACTGTTCTGTTTCATAAGAAGCAGTACCATTACCAATAGAGATTAAAGTAACACCATATTGGCGAATTTTCTTAGCCAGTTCTTTGCGAGCTTGCTCTTGTTGCTTTTCACTCATGGTGAGGTAGTACGCACCATAATCTAGCACATTCCCTTCTCGATCAATGATGGCCATCTTACAACCTGTACGATATCCTGGATCAAGTCCCATGATGACATGGCCAGCTAATGGCGCTTGTAACAACAAATTGCGCAAGTTCGTGCCAAATACTTTGATGGCTTGTTCCTCTGCCTGTTCCGTCATAGCATTGCGTGTTTCTCGCTCCAAGGATGGATACAATAAGCGTTTGTACCCGTCAGCAATGGCCTCACGAATGAAAGAATGCGAAACCTTCGCATCTCCTTGCACAGTATCCACCATATATTGGATATAGGTTTCGTCTGGTACGACAAAACCAACTTTTAAGGCCCCTAGCTTTTCTCCACGGTTCATGGCTAACGTACGATGAGACGGTACCAAGTGGATTGGTTCTTGATATTCTTCATTATATTGCAAGAACCCTTGGTTTACGTCTTCTTCACCGATGAGCTCCGTTTTCATACGACCACCATTCCAAATGGCTTTACGAAGGTATTGTCGAATATCAGCACGTTCACTAGCTTCCTCCGCTACAATATCCATCGCTCCTTGCAAGGCATCTTCTGCTGTTGGAACCTCATCATTGATATAGTCCACAGCCAATGCCTGCAACTGTTCTTCTGTAGGCACTGTGAACAACGCTTGTGCCAATGGTTCTAGACCACGTTCTCTCGCCATAGAGGCACGAGTACGTTTCTTAGGTCTAAATGGCAAATACAAGTCTTCCAATTCCTGTAACTTCATAGCCTTAGTGATGGAAGCTGCCAACTCCTCTGTCATCTTACCTTGTTCTTCTATAGATTTTGTGACTTCTTCTTTACGTTGTAACAAGTTGCGAAGATATTTCGTGCGCTCTTCTACTTCGCGCAATTGTTCATCTTTCAACTCTCCCGTTACTTCCTTACGGTAACGAGCAATAAATGGCACTGTATTCCCTTCATCTAATAAGGTGATGGCCGCTTCTACTTGATGCGGTTTCACCCCTAATTCAGAAGCAATAATTACATGTATTTCCATTTTATATCTTCCTTTCATAGGTTACAAAGTCATAGGAAATTCCCTCATGACCTGCACCTGGTATCCGTTCTACCTCTTGCCAACCCTCTTGCTCATGGACATGAAATTCCACATCACCCTCAAAGGACTGATGCAATTCTGTTACATACAGCCGATCTGCATACGGTGCCAAGCTCGCATACACTTGGGCTCCACCAATACAGTACGCCAAGTCTAAGTCCTTCGCTGCCTGAACCGCATCCTCTGGACTATGGAACACTTTCACTCCTTCATAGGGTGGTATGTAATCCAGTTGCGATGTAATGACCCAATGTTCCCGCTTAGGCAACAAAAATGGCAAAGACTCCAATGTGTTCCGTCCCATTATGATGACATGTCCAGTAGTGCGCTGTTTAAAATACGCTAAATCTTCTGGAATACGCCAAATCAATTGATTATCCTTGCCTATAACACCATTTTCAGCCACTGCCACAATCATTGCTAACATATATAACTCCTATAGTTCATACTTAAACCGCTACGGTCATAGATAATTTTCCTAAATGTTCGTATCCTTCTAACGTAATATCTTCTGGTTGGAAATCATAGAAATTAGTAATCTTCGGATTCAACTGCAACACTGGTGCTGCTAATGCTTCCCCTCGACGTTCTAATTGCGTACGCAATGCTTCTACGTGATTTTCATAAATGTGAGCATTATTGATAACATGGGTAAATTGACCTACTTTCAACCCAGATACTTGTGCAACCATATGCACCAATGCCGCGTACTGTGCCGTATTGAAAGGCACTCCTAGGCCCATATCACCACTGCGTTGTACAAGCATACAATTCAATCTGCCATCTGTCACATCCCACAATGTCTCATACGCACATGGCTGTAACGCCATGTCTGGCAAATCCTCAATATTCCATAAAGTTACAATCATACGACGACTTTGGGGATCCTTTTGTAGCATGTCCAATAAATTATCTAACTGTTTATATTTGGCAATTTGGTATCCATAGGCTTTACCAATGGTTCCATCTTCACGCATCCATTCGTCCCAGACTTTCACATTCATAGCCTGCAATTGACGTACATCATTCGACTGTAATTGCCATATCCAAAGCAATTCTTTGATAGCTGTTTTAAAGGCCACAAATTTTGTGGTCAAAATGGGAAACTCTTTCTCCAAGTCAAACTGCATCACTTGATGCGGTAATTTGTACGTCGCAATACCCGTACGATTATTGGCATAATATCCATGATCTAATATATTTTCTATAATATGTAAATATTGTGTATCAGCTAAACTCATGTATACCTCCTTATCAGGTCTCAGTTGCCACCAAGCTCTTATCCCTGTCGATCTTTAAAATCAGAAATAGCTTTCAAAAATTGATTGCCATATTTCTTGAGTTTCATATCTCCAACACCTTTCACATTGGCCATATCACCTAATGTAAAAGGTTCTTTGTCCACCATATCTAACAAGGTAGCATCCGAGAATATCATAAATGGCTTGACCCCTTCTGCTTTTGAAAGTTCCATACGACAAGCACGTAAGGCCTCAAATAAAGACGTGTCCTTTGTGGCTTTAGAATGGCTAGTGCTGGACTGCTTAGAACGAGCATGTAAAGGACGATGCTCGCCTACTTGAATTGGCGTATCCATCACAGTTTTATGCCCATGCAATACATCGTGACCTAATTCTGTTACAGATACAATGGGATACTGCCCTCCAGAAGAATGAATGTATCCCATAGCGACTAAGCGCTTGATAAATCCTTTAATGTCCTTATCCGACCACCGTTGCAAGGCTCCAAATACAGGAATCCGATGCAAACGGAACCGCTCGATACGCTCTGTATGATGACCTGCTACAATATCGGCAATCATCGTCACCCCGTATCGCTCTTCCGTACTCCAAATCGCCTGCAATACAGCAGTAGCTTCTTTTGTCATATCTACAGCCGTTCTAGGCTGATCACAGTTGCTACAATGATGACAGGCGTCCCACGGTACTTGCTCTCCAAAGTAGGACAACATAAACTTGCGCAAACACATAGGCGTGTGGCAATAATCAATCATAGACTGCAACATATTTCGTTCAATTCGTTGTCGTTCTGGTGGCAAATCACTTTGGCTTAAGATGTATTGGTGAACCGCCACATCTTGCCCATTGTACAGTAAAATACAATCTGCCGGAGCTCCATCTCGACCAGCACGCCCCGCCTCTTGGTAATAACTTTCCATATTGCGAGGCATTTGGTAGTGAATCACATAGCGAACGTTGCTTTTATCAATGCCCATGCCGAATGCATTGGTAGCTACCATCACTTGCACTTCATCAAAGGCATAGCGATTCTGCTGATACTTTCGTTCTTCATCAGACAAGCCACCATGATAGTACCCCGCTTTCACACCGGCCCTGAGTAACTCACGATGTACCTTTTCTACATTGGCCCTTGTGGCACAATACACAATGCCTACATCATTAGGATTATTCCGCACATAATCACGGACATAGTCCATACGCTGGCTTTCATGAATGACGGTGAAAGCTAAGTTCGGGCGGTCAAATCCTGTAATATGAACGCGAGCATCTTCTAAGCCCAAAAGACGTTTCATGTCTCGTTCTACTTCTTCTGTGGCACTCGCTGTGAAAGCCCCCACTACGGGGCGACGGGGTAGGCTAGCAATAAAGGGACCAATAGCTGTAAAAGACGGCCTAAAATCATGGCCCCACTGTGATACACAATGAGCCTCATCAATAATCACTTGACTAATTGGCAGTCCTCTTAGAAATTCACAGAACCCTTCGGATTCTAATTTTTCTGGCGCCAAGTATAGTAATTTAATCCGCCCTTCACGTAAATAGTACAAAATTTTATTTTGTTCCTCTCGGCTAAGGGTACTATTCATATAGGCTGCAGGCATACCCTGCTCTTTTAAAGTATCCACTTGGTCTTGCATCAATGAAATTAACGGAGAAAAGACGATGGTAATGCCCGCCTTTAACATAGCAGGAATCTGAAAGCAAATCGATTTGCCCGCACCAGTTGGCATGATCCCTAACACATCTTGGTTTTCTAATAAAGCTGTCACAGGCACTTCTTGGGCTGGGCGAAAACTGGAATATCCATAAAAATGTTGTAATGCTCGCAACGCTCTAGCATCCATATATCCTTCCTCCTCTCTAAGTAGTCTTTCATCGAATCGTATCTATTTATTATACCATTTTTATGGGGTAGTATAAACTATTCCACCATGAACTCAACTTTCTTTTCCATAGTCATTGCCTATATCGTTATATGCACCTTACAGTTTTTATACTATTCTCATAGTACAATAATTCCTTTCATCATGAACTAGCAGACATACCTTTCTTGTTACACGTTCTCCTTAAGACAGTACCTTCCTTACAGCACGTTATAACTTCCTAACAAGACCTACTAGGACTTATAGTTATATCCATACATATTGGTAAAAAATATGCTAATTCATACAGACCCCAATGACTACTAAGTGTGTGCTTTATAAGCGCCTCATCTATAAGTATCTTCTACGAAAAAATGTTGGCACTACTCCCGAAGGAGTAGCCCCAACATTTCGTTTACTGTGTGTATGTAATTATAAAATATGCATTTGTTCCGATGCATCGAACTCTGCTTGGATTTCTTTGCTTGGTTCATGATCCAACAAGCTTACTACAAAGATAGCAATGGTAGATAAGATGAAACCTGGCACGATTTCATACAAGCCGAACCAACCAAATTGCTTCCACACAAGAACGGTAATACCACCTACTAAGATACCAGCGATACAACCTTTCAGAGTCATACGTTTCCAAGTCAACGAGATTAAGATAGCTGGACCAAATGCAGCGCCAAATCCTGCCCATGCATAGGCCACCATCGTCAAGATATAGCTTTGTGGATTCACCGCCATCACGATGGCAATAGCAGATACGATCAATACAGTAGCACGACTGACCATCACTAGTTCACGGTCTCCTGCATCACGAACAAACACATTACGATACAAGTCTTGTGACACAGAAGAGGCTGTCACTAGTAATTGCGCAGAGGCTGTACTCATGATTGCTGCCAATACGGCGGACCAAATCAAACCTGCCACAAATGGGTTAAATAAATGCTCGCTCATCACAAGGAACACTGTTTCTGCATCAGCATCTACTAGAGGTGTTGTTAAATATACTTTACCAACAAGACCAACTGCCACCGCAGCCAACAAGGAAATAACAACCCAAATCATGGCAATATTCGTCGCTTTTTTCAATTCTTTCGCATCGGAAATCGCCATAAAACGTACTAAGATATGAGGTTGACCGAAGTAACCAAGCCCCCAGCCTAAGCTAGAAATGATCCCTACCACCAAGGTGAATGTATCTTGTTCTGGTCCCCAAATGGACAAACCTGCTGGAAATTCTGTAGCAATCAAATGTGCCGTTTCTGCAGGACCACCTAAATACATAGCTGCCGTCACAGGCACCAACAAAATGGCAAAAAACATCATCATCCCTTGAATGCAATCCGTCCAACTTACAGCTAGGAATCCACCTAAGAAAGTGTAGAAAATAACTACCCCTGCTGTAATAAAGAGGGATGTTACATAATCTAATCCGAAAATGGTGTTAAATAACTTACCGCCTGCTACGAATCCTGAGGATGTGTAAATTAAAAAGAAAATAACGATAAAGATAGCAGATACAACCGGCACAATTCTCGATGTATCATGAAAACGGTTTTTCAAATAATCCGGTATTGTCAAACTGTTATTCGCTACCTCTGTGTAGTTGCGCAATCGTTTCGATACGAACACCCAGTTCAGCCACGTTCCCAAAGCCAAACCAATGGCAATCCATAACGCCGATATCCCTGTTGAGTAGGCAAATCCAGGTAAACCCATCAACATCCATCCACTCATGTCTGATGCTTCCGCACTCATGGACGTGATCCAGGGGCCTAGCTGGCGACCTCCTAAAATATAGTCGTCTAAGCTATTAGACTTGCGGTAATAATATACCCCGATGTACATCATGAGGCCTAGATACAATGCAAATGCCCCAATCACTTCAAAATTGTTGTACACCCTACTCCTCCTTTCCTAATCCTCTTACCTTCACTTAAAATTCTATAGAATGCATTTAGCATTAATCTGTTTTATTATATCACAGATTATATATATCGTCTTTCATTGATTTTTCGCAAAAAATAAACGCTTTGTATAAAACAAAGCGAGTGCTATCATTGATCTATGTAAGTAGACAATGAAAATACCTAACGCATGAGGACTACCACTCCTCAACACGTTAGGTACCATCTTTTTTAATCCCTAGATCAGCCTAACACCGAACGCACGTTGATGGCTCTCCTTTTCTTATCTATATAATATCACAAACTGTTACCTAGTCAATTTATTTCCCACAAACATTTTACACTAACTTTTATTTTGTGTTGCGTATTGCAACATAACGATTTATAATATAACTAACATAGTAAACTGAAAGGAGCCCCTCATGAAATCTGCTAGTGTTAATGTCCGAATTAATGAAAATATCAAACAACATGCTGAAGCTATTTTAGAAGACCTTGGACTAAGTCGAGCTGTCGCTATTGATTTGTTTTATCGGCAAATTATCCTACATAAAGGATTACCTTTTGATCTAAAGTTAAATACACCACCTCTTAGTACAGCTGACTTTAGCCCTTCAGAATTAGAAGATATTTTATCTCGTGGAGTCGAAGAAACAAACAAGGGTCATGGACGTTCTGCTAAGGAATTTTTCACTACTTTATTGGGAGAATAATTATGGAAACCTATGATGTACAGCTTTCAGCGTTTGCGGAATACAATTTATTAAATATCTATTGCTACATGGCTGAATCTTTCTCAATAGAAACAGCTAAATACACTTCGCAAAAAATTTATAAAGCTATAGAGAGTTTATCATATCTACCGCATCGATATCGCATTCTAAGTGTATCTAAGCACATCAAAAATGTATATCATATCTATTCTTTCGAGAAATATGACATTTATTATAGTATCAACGAAATACATCATACAGTTACTATTCTTGCCGTATTAAACCAGCGTCAAGCTCCTAATTATAATTTGTTCCTACAAGAACTTCCCACAGCATACGGAAAATACATATAGATTTTATACAAAAAGGACCCCGCAGGGTCCTTTTTCATTTTCATATATTCTTATCGTTTGATGTTATAGAACACATCGCTGCCACGATATTGAGCCGTTTCTGCCAACATGTCTTCAATGCGAAGTAATTGGTTGTATTTCGCTACGCGTTCGGAACGAGCTGGGGCACCAGTTTTGATTTGACCAGCATTGACTGCTACAGCAATATCAGCAATTGTAGAATCTTCTGTTTCACCGGAACGGTGAGAGATCACTGCTGTATAGCCTGCACGTTTTGCCATTTCGATAGCATCGAATGTTTCTGTCAATGTTCCAATTTGGTTCACTTTAATCAAAATTGCATTCGCTGTATCTTCTTTGATACCACGAGACAAGCGTTCAGTGTTCGTTACGAATAAATCGTCACCTACTAATTGAACAGTTTTACCTAGGCGATCTGTTAACAATTTCCAACCTTCCCAATCTTCTTCTGCTAAACCATCTTCGATGGAGTAAATTGGATATTTTTCGCAAAGTTCTGCATAGTACTCCACCATTTCAGCCGCTGTTTTCACTTTGCCTTCACCAGCTAAGTGGTATTTACCATCTTTGTAGAACTCAGAAGATGCCGCATCGATAGCAAATACAATGTCTTTACCTACTACAAGACCTGCTTTTTCAATCGCTTCTGTAATGACTTGTAATGCTTCTTCGTTAGAACCTAAGTTAGGAGCAAAACCGCCTTCGTCACCTACACCTGTAGCCAAGCCTTTTGCTTTCAATACAGATTTCAATGTATGGTATACTTCTGCACAATAGCGCAATGCTTCCATAAAGCTAGTAGCACCGATTGGCATAATCATGAACTCTTGGATATCCACGTTATTATCTGCATGAGCACCACCATTTAAGATATTCATCATTGGTACTGGTAATTCTTTTGCATTGGTACCACCAAGATATTGGAACAATGGTAAATCATAAGATTCAGCTGCTGCACGAGCCACCGCCATAGATACACCTAAAATAGCATTAGCACCTAATTTTGCTTTATTAGGCGTGCCATCCAATTCAATCATAATACGGTCAATGGCCACTTGTTCAGACGCATCGAAACCTAAGATCGCTGGTGCAATGATGTCGTTCACATTCGCTACTGCTTGCAATACACCTTTGCCTAAATAACGTGGAGAATCGCTATCACGCAACTCTACCGCTTCAAATTGACCTGTGGAAGCACCAGATGGAACTGCAGCACGGCCAATCGTACCGTCTTCCAAATACACTTCTACTTCTACTGTTGGATTGCCACGGGAATCCATAATCTCTCTTGCGTATACATCAGTAATTACTGCCATTGTTACTTCTCCTTATTGTACTAACAAACTTTCACCACTCATCGCTTCAGGCTTCTCAATACCGCCTAAAGCCAGCATAGTTGGTGCTAAATCACATAGTCGACCTGGTCGCAAGGCAACACCCTCTGGGGCTCCCACTAAAATGAGTGGCACCGGATTCGTCGTATGCGCCGTGTGCGGAATTTCTGTGGTATGGTCCACCATGACCTCAGAATTTCCATGGTCCGCTGTAATCAACAACTGTCCATTCATCTCTTGAATCGCTTTCACGATCTCTGAAAGCCCCGCATCTACGGCTAAAATAGCTCGTTTTGCTGCTTCAAAATCACCCGTATGGCCTACCATATCTGGGTTCGCATAGTTCAAAATAATCATATCATACTCGCCACTGCGAATGGCGGCAACTACCTTTTCTGTTACCTCTGGAGCACTCATCTCTGGTTGCAAATCATAGGTTGCCACCTTCGGAGATGGCACTAAGATTCGATCTTCCCCAGGGAATACATCTTCCTTACCACCATTGAAGAAATACGTCACATGCGCATATTTCTCTGTTTCTGCAATGCGCAATTGACGATAACCACCCTTGGATAGCACTTCTCCTAAGGTGTCCGTCAACAATTCTTTATCGTATACCACAGGTACTGGCAAGTCCGCTTCGTACCGAGTCATGCTCGCCACATAGGAGCCTTGCAATACATGTTTCCGTTCAAATCCAGTGAAATCAGGATCTACCACAGCACGCACCAATTGACGAGCCCGATCAGGACGGAAGTTGAAGAACAAGATTGCATCGCCATCCTGCATACCTTTGTACCCTTCCACTACAGATGGAATGACAAATTCATCTGTCGTTTCCTCTGCATAACTGCGTTCTACCGCTTCATGGGCACAACCTACTTCTGTGCCATGGGCACAACCTACTTCTGTGCCACTGCCACAAACAATGGCATTATACGCTAATTGCACTCGCTCCCAACGTTGGTCACGATCCATGCCATAATAACGCCCGCCTACTGTCGCAATAGAGCCTAAGCCCAATTCCTTACAGTATGCTGCGATATCATCAATATAGGCCAATGCACTTTGTGGTGGCACATCTCTACCATCCAAGAATGCATGAATGTAAACAGTTCCTACACCGGCCTCCTTAGCGCCACGAAGTAAGGCTTTCAAATGGTCAATATGAGAATGAACGCCACCATCAGACAACAAACCTACTAGATGCAAAGCTTGTTTACCCCCTTCTTCATAGGCTTTCATCAAAGTGGGACGAGTGAACAAAGTCCCTTCTTCTGCCTCTTTTGTGATGCGTGTCAATTCTTGATACACAATACGGCCAGCACCGATGTTCAAATGGCCTACTTCAGAGTTTCCCATTTGTCCATCCGGTAAGCCTACGGCCATACCAGACGCTTCTAATAAAGTGTGAGGACACGTGTCCCATAGGTCTAAAAATGTTCGGGGGTTCGCTTGCACCACCGCATTCGTTGGGTCTTGACCGTCCCCAATGCCGAATCCATCAAGGATGGTTAACATCACTGGTCCTTTTAATTTTGCCATATTTTACCTCAAACCTATGTTAACAGGCATTAATAATTCCCGTAAAAGACTCTGCTTCCAAGGAAGCGCCGCCCACTAAAGCCCCATCTACATGAGCTTGGGCTAAAATATCTTTCGCATTCTCTGGTTTTACACTACCACCATATAGAATGCGTACTTGTTCTGCAATGTCCGGCGTATACATAGCGGCGATTTTCTCACGAATGCTTTGGCATACTTCGCCTGCTTGTTCCGCTGTCGCCGTACGACCTGTGCCGATGGCCCAAATCGGTTCGTAGGCAATGACAACTTCCGTCATTTCTTCCGCTGGCACTCCATGTAATCCCATTTCTAGTTGGGAATGAATGAATGCCACCGTTTCACCACTTTCACGTTGATTTAAGCTTTCACCTACGCAAAGAATAGGGCTCATACCATGTTGCAAGACAATGCGCACACGCTTGTTCACACAGCGATCTGCTTCTTTAAAGATAGAACGTCGTTCAGAGTGCCCCACAATTACGTAGGACACGCCTAAGTCCGTCAACATCGAAGGCGATACTTCCCCTGTATAGGCACCAGATTCTTCGTGGAACACGTTTTGTGCCCCTACACGAACCTTGGTATCTTCCGCTAAATCAGCTACAGTGCTGATGGCTGTAAACGGAGGGCATACCACCACTTCACAGCTAGCATCCGCCACTAATGTTTTCAATTGTTCAACGAATACTGTTGCTTCTGTATTCGTCATATGCATTTTCCAGTTTCCTGCAATGATCGGTTGTCGCATGATAACCTCCTACGCCTCTTGTAAGGCTGCAATACCTGGTAACACTTTGCCTTCTAAGTATTCTAAGGACGCACCGCCACCAGTGGAAATATGAGAAATTTTGTGGCTTAATCCACTTTTTTCAATAGCTGCCACAGAATCGCCGCCACCTACGATAGTGGTTGCACTTGCCTCTGCCACCGCTTTCGCTACCGCATTCGTACCACCAGCGAAGGCTTCCATTTCGAACACTCCCATAGGACCATTCCAAACAATCATCTTCATCGGTGCCAAGGCCTCAGCAAATAACTCACGGCTCTTCGGTCCAATATCTAATGCCATCCAACCATCTTCAATAGCTGTGGCATCCACTACCTTATGATTCGCCGTTTCACTGAAAGCATCGGCTACTACGAAATCTACTGGTAACAATAAATTTGTATTTGTTTCTTTAGCACGAGCAATTAATTCACGAGCTAGTTCAAATTTGTCAGCTTCCACTAAGGAAGTACCTACATTATGACCTTGAGCCGCTACGAACGTATTTGCCATGCCACCGCCGATGATCAATACTTCTACTTTTGGCAACAAATTGGAGATAACTTCAATTTTATCACTCACCTTCGCACCACCAATAATGGCTGCAAATGGGTGTTCTGGATGCTCTACAGCACCACCGACATAGCGAATTTCTTTTTCTAACAAGAAACCAGCTCCCATTGGTAAGTATTTCGTAATCCCTTCTACAGAAGCATGAGCACGATGAGATACCCCGAAGGCATCATTCACGCCTACTTCTGCTAAATCCGCTAAAGCTTTCGCAAAAATAGGATCATTTTTTTCTTCTCCTTTGTAGAAACGAAGGTTTTCCAATACCACTACATCGCCAGATTGCATTTCACTTACCGCTTGCGCTGGGATGTCACCGATGCAATCTTCTACGAAACGAACTGGTTGCTCTAACAATTCACCCAATCGTTTGGCACAAGGCGATAGGGTAAACTCTGGTTTGCGTTCTCCTTTAGGACGGCCTAAATGGGATACGATGACAACTTTTGCACCTTGATCAATCAAATGCCGCAATGTAGGTAATGTGGCACGAATCCGTGTATCATCAGTGATAACACCGTCTTTCAGAGGTACATTAAAATCAACTCGAACAAATACTGTTTTGTTCGCTACATTCATATTTGCTAGTGAAAGTTTCATACTATCTCCTATGTATATACAATAAACATGACAAAAAGGGACTACTCTCGTAGTCCCCAACAGATTATAAGCCTCGTTTGCTCATGTACACAGCTAGGTCAACAATACGAGAGGAATAACCCCACTCATTGTCATACCATGCTACTACTTTTGCCATATTGCCTTCCATCACCATTGTCAAATCTGCATCTACGATAGAACTACGAGCATCACCATTGAAGTCTTTGGATACTAATGGTAAATCAGATACGCCAAGAATACCTTTTAGCTCACCTTCAGCTGCTTTGCGGAATGCCGCATTGATGCTTTCTTTAGTCGCTTCTTTTTCAAGTTCTACTACTAAATCTGTAACAGACACATTTGGTGTAGGTACACGAAGAGCAAAGCCATTTAATTTACCTTTCAATTCAGGTAATACTAATGCCACTGCTTTCGCTGCCCCTGTGGTAGTAGGAATAATGGACATCGCTGCTGCACGAGCACGACGTAAGTCTTTATGTGGTGCATCCAATACGCGTTGGTCATTAGTATACGAATGCACTGTTGTCATCATACCACGTTTAATACCAAATTCTTGATGCAATACTTTGGCAAATGGAGCTAAACAGTTTGTTGTACAGCTTGCATTAGATACAACATGATGCGTAGCTGGATCGTATTCACCTTCATTGACGCCCATAACAATCGTTTTATCTTCGTCTTTACCTGGTGCGGAAATAATTACTTTTTTAACAGTGCCACCAAGATGAGCCGCTGCTTTTTCACGAGAACGGAATACACCTGTACATTCGATAACCACTTCTACTCCTTCGGAGGACCAGTCTAAGTTTGCTGGATCACGGTCACAGAATACACGTGTTTTTTTGCCGTCTACCACTAAATATTCGCCTTCTACAGACACGTCACAGCTTAAATTGCCATGAATTGAGTCATGTTTAAACAGTAAAGCGGAACCTTCAATATCACCAGTATCATTAATGGCTACCACTTCCACCTCTGGGTTGTTAAGAGCCGCGCGCATGACGCATTTACCAATACGACCAAAGCCATTAATACCAATCTTCACTGCCATAATCAAGTCCTCCTAAAGTATATTATATATAATGATGTATTATAGTTCTATTTTACAAGAATAGAGGGGTTGGTGCAAGTTTTTTTAGACCACTCTAGCATCGCATTTTCTAATATTTCAAAATGACAATTAGCTTTTCTAACAATACCCATAACTTTCTGTTTTTCATATATTTTTTCCGCCTTTAATAAAATCTTAGCCTTTATACTTAAACAAAATTTATACTCTTTCTCAAATAAATCTTTGTATTTAAAATCCTCTAATAATTTAAAATCTATCCTTTGATAAACTCCTTCAGGAACTGGAATCATTTTCTTTATATCTAATATAGACATTATATGCATCCATTTATCATTATTATATACTTTGTAGATTCCATTTTGTTTAACACCTTCATTACCTACTATTTCATAAATCAAAAAATATTCATCCGATACATTTTTCCACCCTATATGTTTTCTCTTAGCCGATGATATAGGAATAAAATACTTAAATGAATCTATTAATACTATAATTCCTACAAATGGTTTAATACTATCTCTATAAGAGGCATTATAATAGACTTCAGAGTCTATTGAGTTTAAATATCTTAAATATTCTGATTATATTGTGTAAAATCCAAACTTTACTATATCTCCCATAGATCCTCCTAAAAAAAACAGAGAGGTTCCCCTCTCTGTTTACTTTAATGTTTCACCTTTAGTACATAGGTAGTGAGACACCTTCTTTAATGTTCCACCTTTTTCGGTAGCGGGACACCTCTTGTATAGTTAAATCTTAGCAAATATGTATTTCTTTGTCAACAAAGCTATATAAAATATAGATACTATCATAAGAATGATATATGCACTGAAAAAATTGACTATCCTTAATCAGCAATATATAATAAACGTACAAATTGGACTATGAATCCCAAAACTAACTCATATTATCCTTTTGTATAAAAAGAAAAGGCGCTCCTGATTGGAGCGCTTTTTCTTTTTATACAAATTGTCAGCTCACATACTCTCGGAGGAGGAATATATTCGACTATTTGAAATCCTACGAAAGTCTGATACACCTGTATCTGTCATTGCACCAATCTATTATATTATGTAAAGACATTCCACAAAAAAGAAACATAAGTGAGGCTACTTTGTTATACCTGAAATCAGTTATATATCATGTATCTCACTTATGTTTCTTACTATTCCATTATATTTATATTTTTATACAGTTCTTATATGAGAGAAACTGAACTGATTAATTGTTGTCCTCAGAACTTGACAATGAGCCATTATTTATACGAAATAAACCTTATCAATCCATTTTTTCTTGTTAATATATTCTATCAGCTTTACTACTAGACAGCACAGTACCATTTTTAACTTTGATGATATAGTACTAAGTATAAACTAGTTACAGAACGCACTATTAGTAGTAATATATGAAGTAATAAAAATATTTCTAGAAATAAACATATCATTACAAGCATAGAGAACGAATAAATATTTATTAAAAACGAAACAAAAAATATAACTAATAAAAAGAATATTTCAACAATTAAAGCATAGGAAAACATAATAAGCATAAGCTTATAAATACTAATTAACTTCCCATTTAAATAACTTGCTTTCGATTCCCTATTCTTAATATTTGTAATAGTATTTGATTCACTTGCAGACAACAATGTAATAGCCATTATTGTAAAACCAATTAATACCGATATTGCTGTGGGAAGCATTCCTCTTAGTTCTGATAACGCCTGTATATCTAATCCCACTTCATTATAAATATAACTCACTGAACAAGCACTGATAAGTGGTATTACTATTTCATATGTAAACTCATTACACTTAAGTGTCTTAAAGTAATGCTCAATCAGAATTATCCATTGACCATATATTATCCTTCCCATATGACCTCACTCTATAAGTTTAATTAACTTATTAAATATAGAAGACGACTTCACCGTACCATTTTTTTCTAATTCCACCTCAATATTTTCAGTTTTTCTAAAAAAGTCACTGTCAATTGGCCCTCGAAAATCATCTTGCGCCGTATGAATTCGTATTCTAGTTATGTTACTACCCTCAGACTTTATACTATTATACAACCGATTACAAGTGCGTTTCATTACACCTTCTTTAGGCACTGACTTCAGTTTTACAATAACTTCATCCTTTATAAAGCAATCTTCTTCTAACGATAAACCAAGAAATGCATCTCCTACATTTTTCTTGTATGTAAATATCTCAACTCCTTTTATTTCTCCAGCTTCTTTTAGCGCCTTCTGAAACTCTTCGCCTGCAACACTAGTGTACTGAACAATATACTTAC
Organism: Veillonella sp. CHU740; assembly: GCF_003992055.1. Classification (GTDB taxonomy): domain Bacteria; phylum Bacillota; class Negativicutes; order Veillonellales; family Veillonellaceae; genus F0422. The sequence goes on along the minus strand of NZ_RQVD01000008.1, from coordinate 43,265 downwards.
GCTTTTCCTGCTTAGATTCATAATAACGCTTTGAGAATTCATTAAAATACTTAACAATTTTAGATATACCAACCCCATTTCTCCGTTCTTCTAAAACTAAATACGCTTCATTTAACTCTAACTTAATAACTAAATGCGTTTTTTCTGTCTCTCCCTCGTGCTCATTCTTAGCCGTCGCTCTTTCTGTACCATCTTTACTATTTAAATATGGTGGAAAATGTCCAAACTTACATGATTTAAACGTAATTAATAGCTTATTATTTTCCATATTATATTCATATAAAAAGTATGTTTTACGCTCTTTTTCCAAGTTTAAAAGTCTATCTATAATCGGTAGAGATGTAATATAATTAATAACATCTAAAAAAAATTTTTGATCAAATGTAGTTCTATCATTATTTTTCTGGCGATAGTTTTTAAAATCAATACTATAAAATCCAACTTTTCTATGTTCAGAACTCATTTCTATAACCTTTCTAACGCAATAAACTTTGTTAATAATATAAAACATCAAATACAAAAACTAAATTTCTTCTTTGAGCATCTCCTATGATGTTTTGTATCCAAGAAGCCTTATAGGCAACTGGTGTATCCAATTATAAGCAATATGGAGAATTCCTATGAAAAGATCTCTCAATCCTTTACCTGCTAGTATAAATCATTTTAACGATCCATTATGACGTTCATTTGTGCCTCTTTACTAAGGGTGAATTAGGATGAGCAAAGTAGGCTGAGTGGATTACTCTACAACCTTTTATAAGATTGGTGAACTCACTGCTATTATCTAAATCTCTTTACTAGCTACGCCTACACAAGCATCACTAAACCATTTAGAAAACAATTGAATCTTACGTTTTACCCTCTCTAAAAACGTGCTAACAGAATTAATTTTCAGGTGAGAAAATAATCTTCCTATGCTTTTTTCATATGCTAGTTATCTTGCTTCCACAAAATAGAAGCTGACTAATTTATCTTTCTTTATCTGGGCGATTTTACCACGCTTTGTTTCATAATAAATAGTCATTCTAGATCGTTGTAGAGTAGCAGTAACAGAAGATATTAATCCTCCTAGCTGCAGACGTCTTTCGATGTAAAATCGATCTTTTAACGAAAGATATTTATTAGTACGTGTTTCTGTGTATTAGGATGAGTATTATCCATAGTGATTACTTCATGATATCTTATAATTTAGCACTATAATTAGACCATGAAATCACTATGGATATTTATATTCAATTGTTCAATTTCATTATACAATTAACCTTAGAAAAAAATCCATGGCTTCAAAAACAATTGACTTATCCACATCATTTTTCCCAACAATTACAGTTAAATTTTCAAATTTTACTTCTATCTCTTCGTTATATCCTCTGAAGTTATGCATTTTCATTGATGCTATTTTCATTTTATCTCTACACTCTCCTAACTTTTCTTAATGAGGAATATTAAATTTACTCCATACTACTTATCGACATCACACAAACTATCCATAAATACTTTCATATATTGAACATCTCCTGTAGTTACCCGAATATATCCTTGCAATATATCATATCCCGATGTTTTTACTGAAATCTTCTTATCTGTTAATAATCGTTGTGCCACAACATTAGCATCTAGATTTGTTTTTATCGTAATATAATTTCCTCCATTATATACATAAGTATAGCCCAATTTCTCTAACTCACTAATTAAATACTGTCTGCCTGTTAATTCTTCATTAATAAGATGTTCAAGTAATGCCTTATTATTAATTAACTCATTAGCAAACAATAATGCAATGGAATTAGTATCAAATGTTGGTCTCGCATTATTAATCAGTTTTATAATTTTTGCTGAAGAAATTGCATAACCAATTCTACATGCTGCAATTGAAAAAAGCTTAGAAAATGTTCTTAAAACTATGATATGATCGTATGTATTTAGTAGTCCAATTTGTGTATTAGAATAAAAATAATGATATGCTTCATCAATTATTAATAGTGCGCCTACAGCTTTTGTTTTTTCAGCTATCAACAAAAACTCTTCATCCGTATATGGTCGTCCAATTGGATTATTGGGATTTAAAAGAGATACTATACTTGTCTCTGAAGTAATATTATCTAATAAGCTTTTAATATCTATATCAAAATCTTTTGTTATCTCAATCTTTTTATGTGTTATTCCATACATTTTTGCATATACACCATACATTTCAAAGGTAGGAGATACACTAAGGAATTCTGATTCAGGTCGTCCAAATGCTTCAAATATATACTTTAAAGCCATCTCTGAACCATCAGTAATTGCAATATTATCAACAACTACTTGATGAAATGCAGCTAAAGACTCCAAGAGTGGCGCTTTATCTGGATATGTAGCAAGAAATTCAGGAGTAATTTTGTTCTTTAATTCATTCATAACATCAAGAGGTAATCCTCCTGGGTTCTCATTCATATCCAATCTTAATAATCCTTTTCTATTACATTCCGGATACTTTCTCTCCAATTTATCAATTAATTGATTGATATACATTTTATTCTCTCCTAAAATCACCCTGAATAAAAGCGCTAAAATTTATTTAGACAATAATAGTAACATTATGCTCATTTGTATATGCTTCTAAAACTTTTACTTCTTCCAAAATATCACTATGGCTCATTAAAAAACTTTCAACACCATCATTAATACATTTTTGGAATTCTATTAGCTCATAACGTAAACCTTCACCTTCAAACTTATAAAAATACTTTTGATTCTTATTGGCATCTTCAAATCTGAGTTCAAAATATTCTGTTTTCCACCATGGGGCTGGAACGTATATATACCCTTTTGATCCCGAAACAACCATATCTCCTTCTGCTTTTGCATTAATAGCAATGGTTGCTGACCCCATTGATTCTTCATAGATTAAATTAATCTTTGATAATATATCTACTCCATTTTGTTTATAGCTAACAAAATCCAATTTTTTATAATTAAATCCTAAAAGTTTAAATATTGCTAGTAATGGATATGCCCCTAACGACAATACACTACCCCCGGCTATTCTAACTTGATTGCTCAATTCCTCTCCTAAGACTTGAGTAAAATTAGCTTCCACATTTAAAAGCTTACCAATTTGCCCACTTCTTGCTATAGCTATCATCTTTGTAAATGCAGGTGCATACGCGGTTTTTAGTCCTTCCATTAAAATAAGGTTATTATCTTTTGCCTTATTTAATAATTCTTTAGTTTTTAAAACACTAGTACTAAATGGAAACTCAGTTAAAATATGCCTTTTACCATCTAATACTTTATCTATAATAGCATCTCGTTCAGATAAGGGTAAATTAATGTATATTGCATCAGTACTATCAATTAATGCTTCTATTGAATCATACTGTTTCAATGAACTAAATTTTTTAGATCTATATTCTAAGTCATAACCTTTTAGATCTGTAAATGCTCCAACTACTTCTATACCCGTAACAAATGTGCACTCATCTAAAAGTCTATCTAAAACCTTCTCGTTTCCAATAATCCCCAATTTTAAAGTATTAGAGTTCCTAATTTGCGTGCTCGAAATTCCATCAGTTCTAGGTAAATAGTGTACTTCGCAGTACTCGTGTAAATAATCAAAATAACCCTTCCAGTCCGACCCTACTGTAAAAATATCAATATTAAATTTTCTAATATCATCAATTTTTTGCCCAAAATATTCTTCTACAATAATCTCATCAGCAAAACCAGTAGCACGAACATTTTCAATCCTTTGCATAAGAGACTCTCTAACATTAAACTTACCTCTTAATCTATCAAAGTAATCAGAAGTAACCCCTACAATTAAATAGTCACCTAATGATTTTGCATTTTTTAATAAGTTATAATGTCCCTCATGGAATAAATCATATGTACCATATGTAATTACTTTTTTCATTTTTTTCTCCAATATGCCTCGACATTATGACCTATACGTTTTTCTTCGGGGGGTAATATCATGTATTCTCCGTACATGGTTTCTAACATATCATGATGAGATTTAATAATTGGAAAACTATAACCTTCAAATAGTATCTCTTCAAACTCTTCAAACCATTTATATTGAAAAATAGATGGATTATAGTCTCTTTTTTTCTGATAATCTTGAGTAATAGATACTAATGATGTCAACTGCTGATTGTAACGATTCTTATGATTCATTAATTTATTAGCAATCATATCTAACGAAGGCACCCCTAAATTATACTTTCTTACAAAATGATTCCACTTTTTAAAATGCCGTTGAAAATGTTGAATCCATTTCAAATAAAATAAGATTTCTTTAAAATACTTTCGTTGTTCTATCTTTTCACTTGGAATATGATCTAATACAAATATATCTATATAAACTCCGTATTCAATTGTTTTCCGCGTTCCAAAGTGTTCATATAGTATTGTATCAGTATCGAAAAATTTTGCACAAAAAGCCATAAAGTAATTTTCTTCATCCATTTCTGCCCACAGTTTAAAATGTTCTGAATTACTTCGTACATGGTCTTTCCATAATTTTTCAAACTTATTATATTCTGGTCGTAGCATAATAACATCAATATCATCATCCCAAGGTATAAATCCACTATGCCGTACAGCACCTAATGCAGTCCCACATCCAAGTGAATATTTTATATCATACTGTTTACAAAAAGCATCAAATTTCAATAGTGTTTTTAGCAAAGTCTTCTTAAATTCAGATTCTGTCAACTTCTCATTCATCATAACCCTTACCTGTAACATTCTCTTTCAATATAACTTAAAAAATACTTTAAAACTTAATTATTTTATCGAGTTTACGGCTTGTGCCCACCAACATGTTATACATGATGGCGAACAATAGTACCTGTTATTTCCATATAGGCTCGTTGTAAAGCAACTACATCTTTTAAATTATAATCATATACGGGAGTTCCATCTAAAGTCTCTACACGTTGATCTTTAAAGAACCCAATATGACTATTACTGAGCCAATGATATGGGGTTACAATAAGCTCTTGTGGTTCAAACAACGATGGAAATAAGCTTACATATTCATGATTTTTAGGTGCCACTAATTCCATGATAGTTGGCAAGATATTCATATGCGAACCAATTTTTAAATTAGAAAACATAGAATACTCTAAATTCTTTTGATACATATAAAAGAAAGTTCCTATATCTTCTTTTATGCTTTGTAGACACCCCAAACCAGTTCATGGTTTTATTGGTATTGTATGCAATGCGGATTCATATATACAATTAGAGAACAAGAGCACAAAAATCTAACAACTAAAAGTCTAGAAATTTCAAAAATCTATTTTTACATCAAAAAAACATAATCTAGAGTAAACAATAGCCTAGACTTTTTCTACTACATTTATATATTTTCTGATAAATTATTTATATCAAAGTGTTCAATTGCCACTTGCAATTTAAAATCAGATATTATTGTATAATTAAATATGCGTCTTCCCTAACTATAAGCCAGATATTATTTCAAATATCCTTCTTTGATTATTGTTTCAGCCTCAGTTAAATCATCCCAAGTATCAATATCCACAGAGTGATCTCGATTCATAATATAAGGAATTGGATTATCGTTAAAGCTTAGTTCTTCAGTCACTTCTTCGACTCTATTGATATAAATAGCGCCATTTACTTCATAATATGTTGGCATATCTTGTCTTCTGATCGTACTACTTTCATCTATAATTCGATGTAACTTATGGTTATGAATAGTTCGTAGCAAAAACGGAGAAATATCTGCAACATTAACACTGACCACCCCTTCCATCTGATGTTGAAAAAATACTTCAATCGCCACATCAATCTCCTCAGCAGTTCGTAATGGAGATGTAGGTTGTAGTAATATCACTACATCATACTCTTGCCCTCTTGCTTGTAGCCTTTGTATCGCATCTACCACAACAGAGATCGTTTTAGCCTCATCGGATGCAATATGACCATCTCTAATAAAAGGAACCAAAGCTCCATATTGTTCGCTAACTTTTTTAATATCTAAATCATCCGTGCTGACAATCACATCATCTATATATGTAGATTGTTTCGCGGCTTCAATCGTGTACCCAATTAATGGTTTCCCACATAGGTTCGTAATATTCTTATGTGGAATCCCCTTACTACCGCCTCGTGCCGGTATTATAGCAACAATTTTCATAGATTCATACATCTGTTTATTCCTTATAACTTAATTGCTTTTGTAATGGTATATGCCAGAATTCTTCACTACCTAAAATACTCATAAAGAGTTCTGTACTATTACCTTCTCCCCAATTGTGGTGCACCGTATAACGACGTGGCAAACTTACTATAGCTTGCAAAATTTCTTTTCTATTATATTCTACATGAGTAATACTGATATCATCTTTGGTATATCGTCCCATTTGGCGCGTGCCTATATCAATTGTAGGTACCCCAAAATACGGTGCCTCTCTAACTCCTGCGCTTGAATTACCTATCATAAAATCAGCATGTTGTAATATAACCAAAAATTCTTCAAATCGTACAGACTTAAAGAATAGAAAGGAATCATCTCCCTCTAATTGCTTATACAATTCCAAAATAATGTGGCTACCATGATCATTATTAGGGTAAATGACAATAAACTTTTTTCCACTCTCTTTACAAGCTTTAAGTAATTCTGTTACTTGTTGTTGTAAAAGTCCTACTTCCGTCACAACCGGGTGAAATAGAAGTACTGCATATGAGTCAAAAGGAATCTTTAATGATTCTTTAACTTCATCAATAGTTGCCAATGACTGTCCTATAATAACATCAATGTCAGGAGACCCTATTACCTTAATCCGTTGCGGACTTTCACCCATGGCTAAAAGCAATTCTTCAGCACTTGTATTAGCCACTAAATGAAAGTGAGCAAATCTAGTGATGGCATGACGAATAGATTCATCAATTGTTCCTGTTACCTCGCCACCTTCAATATGAATTACATGCACATTATTAAACGCCCCTACAATAGATCCCATAAGTGCATCACCACGGTCTCCATGAACAACAATACAATCCGGTCTTATTTCTCCCACATACCGAGTGAAATTGGAAATACTTTTACCTAAATCATCAGACATATTATAGGTAGGCATGTTTTCTCGTGCAATATATATATGGTTATATCCATCTTTCACAACTTCTTTAAAGGTAGATCCATATTCTGCTAATAAATGCATACCGGTCACATACACATGTAACTCAAACTCTATAGATTGTTCGACTGCCATCATTAATGGCTTTAACTTACCATAATCCGCCCGTGTTCCGGTAACAAATATAATTCGTTTCATCTTAATTACTCTATCATATCCCAAGTGAGATGCGTATCACTGGAAATATCTACCTTTGCTGTTTTTCCTAAAATGCTTTCAAAATCTTTGGCTAAAATAGTACCTGTTCCTGGCCGCTTCACCCATAAGTTATCTGTCGTAAATTGCTCTCCCTGTTTTACATTGGCAATTGTCACAACCGTAGCATACGCAAAATCAATAGTCACTTGTTCTTCTTGAATAGGAGCTTTTTTACCACCTAACATAAGAGGCACCTCTTGTGCTGCTCCCAATAGTTCATCCAATGCACTAGGATCCATTGAACAAACAATGTCTGGGCCGATTCGATCCATAGAGTCTGTAAAATGACGTTCTAAAATAACTGCACCTAATGCCATAGCAGCAATACATGCATTATTATTAACAGTATGATCCGATAGTCCGACCGGTATATGGGGAAATGCATCCATCATTTCCTGCATGGCGCCTAAACGCACCCACTCTGGTTTTGTTGGATACAAATTGGTCGTATGCAAGAGTGCAAAAGATACTTGTTCTTCTTCTAAAATAGATACTGTACGTTTAATACTTTCTAAATCATTCATTCCTGTGGATACAATCATAGGCTTGCCAAACTTGGCAATATGTCGAATCAATGGAAGATTGTTCATTTCCCCAGAACCAATTTTATAGGCTTTCACTCCAAAACTTTCTAAGCGTTCCGCTGCTGCACGGGAAAATGGCGTACTAATAAATTCCATCCCCAATGATTCCGTGTATTTCATTAATTCGTATTCGTCAGATTCACTTAATGCTGCATTTTCCATGATTTCGTAAATCGATATATCTGCATTACCTGGAATTACTTTTTTAGCAGCAGCGCTCATTTCATCTTCTACAATATGTGTTTGATGCTTGATAATTCTTGCACCACTTGTATAAGCAGCATACACCATTTCTTTTGCCACGGCTAAACTACCATTATGATTAATTCCAATTTCTGGAATGACTAGTGGTCTACATCCATGACCTACTTCAATATGACCAATCTTAAACTTCATTTTGGCATATCCTTTCTATATTATTTACTGAGTATTAAGTCCCATTCATCTACAATAAGATTTAATTTGTTTTTTTATTGACTCAAATAAGTACATGCTTTTTCCATATATCTTAGATAAGAACTGATTGTGTAAAGCACCATATAATAAAATATGATATTTGAGTCCTATTTTAGGCATATCATTAGTTTTTTCTTCTTCTTTTAAATAATCCATCATATGTTTTACTTGATCATTAGAAAGTTCTCGCTTCACTAAATTCAAGCCAATGCCACTTACAGCACTTCTAATAGAGCGAAATCTACATCTATCTACAAATTCATCCATACCTAATCGTCTTGCTAATGGTTGTCTATATAAAAATGAGCAGAATAATCCATATTTTGCTTTTGAGCTAATATTGCTGGTAATAGAATTTTCATTATCACAGTTATAAAAGTATAGTTGTTTGTCAAGATAACTTACAGATTTAATTCCCTCAAATACTTTCGGCATGATCATAAGGTCCTCATACTCTGTATTTTCAACCAATGATATGGTATCCCAACAAAAGGATCTAAAAAATTTATTACATAAATAGTTAGGAATCTTGTCTTCAATAATTGCTCTAAGTACTGTATCAGTATTTATAAAAAATTTTTCGTCAATCCGTCTTTCTATGATTTTGCCATTTTCTATTTTTGCTAAATTAAATATGACTGCATCTGATTGATTTATTTCAATACATCTAACACAGTCTTCGATTAATGTAGGGGCAACAACATCGTCTCCATCTACAAAGGCGATATATACTCCAGTACGAATTTTTAATCCTGAATTCCGAGCGCTACTAACTCCTTTATTACTATCATGATGAATGACTTTAATTCGTGTATCTGATTTTGCAATTTTATCGCAAATCTCTCCAGTTCTATCTGGAGACTTATCATCAATGACAATAATTTCTAAATTTTTATATGTTTGTTCTTGCACGCTTCTCAAACATTTTTCAATGTATCTCTCAGTCTTATATGCTGGTATTATAATTGATACTAACTTCTCTTCTTTCATTATACATTACCTTTTATCCTTCTACTTTTTTGCTTAATACGAAGTCCTTCCCTCAAGAGTCTTATTTTTTCTACAATTTGATGACCTCGTAATTTTAATAATTCCAAAAAACTTCCTTTTCTAATCGTCCCTGTACAAAATGCACCTGTTAACGTATTAGTTACCTTCACTTCCATAATATCGTTAGATAAGTGATTTTGAATATATTGATTGATATTCTTATACGGAATCTCAACACTGTTAATTTGCCATTTATAATTTGTTTCTGTATATTCTAAACTATGTATATTCGAATTAGAATTTGTATACACACCTATTGACGGTATAGGCTCTCCTGGATATACTGTCCAATGATATAAGAACTCTTCATTGGCTAATATGTGGCAGAATGTATATACAGTATTAGGGGCAAAAATTTCAATTTCAGATAACATAATATTGTTGCTATTAAATGTAATAATAATATAGCTTTCCTTACGAAATCTATCAAGACTAATTTGAATTGAGGAATCATTCAAGGTCACTGAATCTACCGTATACAATTGTCCACTACTTGTTTTGACCTGAACCGTAACACTCTCTTTTAATGTGATCCCAGTAATTATACACTCACCTATAGTACATGCTGCCTCTAAGTCAATTCTTATCTTTGGATACGTATCTTCCTCATTAGGAATCCACATATAAAGTTCTCTATTATATTTATCATTTAATAATAATGGTGAATCATATTTTAATAAATCATTCAGATACAGTTCATTACCAGATGATACCGAAATTTTTGCATGCAGCGCTAAGTTATCCGTTCGTCTTTCCCAATATACTTGATCTCCATTGATTAATTGACCACTTCTAGAGTAGGCATGTTGAGACACATGCTTTGACATCCCCTTATAAATTGGATTCTCCAATATATTATAAGTTCTACATGCATCTGGTACAGGCAATCGTAATCGCTGATTCCATTCTAAAGCTGGATTATCTTCAGCAATATCGATTTTAATCTTAGTAGATTTGAGATTTTTTTCAAAATAATCCTTCACCGTTTCATAAGCTGTAGCATATGCAAGTCCCTTATACAGTTTCCCATTCCATAATTTACATTTCACTAAACTTGCCACTACTTTTTCTACAATAATAGAGCATAGTCGATGGTCTACATGCTTATCATAATCTGTAGCTATAATAGCATCTGGATGAAAGTGTAAAATTACTTCCTCAATAGCATCCTTATAATTTTGCAAAGAATAACTTTTGGGAACACCATTCGTCAATGTTGAAAAGTCAGCAATTATATCATTTCCATATGTTTCGTTTTGTCCCCATTTACTAGTTATACTATCCATAGGATTTTCAACCATTTGTCTAGAAATATTATCTGCAAACCCTAAAAATATAATATCTTCTTCCGGGATTCCCATCGCCTGCCCCATATCATATACTTCCTTTTGCCTAACAGAAAATGGGAATTCATAATCTCCATTAGTCAAGTATACGAGTATGACTCGCATACCTTCTAGTAGAGCTCCACAAATGACGCTACCTGCTGTGTTCATTTCATCATCCTGGTGTGGAACAATGACCATAAGTACATTTCCACAAAATATTTTTGAGTAACTAAAGCTCGTAGAGTATTTCTGTTGACTATAATTTTCCATAAAACATCATCCATTTTCTTCAGTGAATATGGGAATAATCGCTGATATGATACTTATTCTTCTAAAGTAGATAATATACCTTTAAAACTTTCTAAATCATTCATTCCTATGGATACAATCATAGATTTGCTAAATATAGCAATATGATGAATCAACGGGAGATTATTCATGACCAATATTAAACTTCATTTTCGCATATCCTTTCTAACTCTGCTAGAGAATAGACAGGAATTACCTTACCTACTTTCACTAAACGATCAAAAAAGGTTAACAAATCATTATCAAGAGAATCCTTATATCCACATTGCTTTAACTCCTTAACTACAATAGGGTATAAGTAATAATTTTTTATATCATAGGAGTCGCTCAATACAAAACTAGATGTTAGCACACTAGAAAACAAAGAGTATTTTACCACCCTCGTGTGGGGATGTTGTAATACATACAATTCCCAAGGATACTCCAATTGTATTGTATATTCGTCTATGACTCTCTCTTTTTCTCTAGGGTGATACTTTCTATATAGGGAAAGTCCCGTCTGTTGCATCGTTTCTATAATATTTCTTTGATATTTTCCGTAGGCTTCCGATATGTATTCCCAATTAGAGTGAGATCGACGAATCTTAAAAATTTTCCGCAATTTAGCTTTTACAGATAATTTATGCTCAAATGGCTGAGAAAAAAACACATGTAATGTATCCAGATCTGATGATAGAACTTCAGCTACATTAACATCAAAAACTACATTTAATTGGTTTAATAATGTTGTATTCGTTGACTCTATTTTCGGTATCTCTTTAATAATAAACCTTTTATCCCCGTAAAAGTTTGCTAGTGTTGGTTCATACAAATATATCGTTTTGCTTTCACAACAGCGATAACATTCTTCAACAAATCGCGTTAAATAACACATAATTCCTTCATCAAAAATAGATACATTTGCTTTGGAACGAATCAATTGTTTCTGATAGGACCACAAAAAAACATTATTAGTTACAAAAATCTCATCATAGGTTTGAAGTGAAAGATCCTCATTGCCTCTAGAAGATACAAGTCGTACTCTTTCAAAAATTCCTAATCTTTCCAATTTAACAGCATATTCTTTAGCACATGGTAAATCATCTACTAGACAAATGATATCAGCTCGTAGACTATAGCTATTGATTAAGTGTAATGCAGTAATAATTTGCATTGTAGTTGACAGTACAAAGAGCACCTTTTGTTTATGTATATTCATATAGCAGTTCTCCTATATATTCTACAAGACACTAATGAATCTAGTGTTTTAGAAATCTACTTTTGCATTTCTTATGTGTATTATTGTTTAAAAATTCACTATCAAATTAAATTGTTTTTTCAGATGAATCAAGCCCTTTATATACTTTTTTATGGCTTAAAACATACCCTGCTTCAGCTTTTAATAGAAATACATTAGTAATGTGTATATGAGAGTACCTTTTCTTCTCTCATTCTTGTAGCCATAATAGCATCAGTAAATAATAGCTTTAATTAGTTTTTCATGACTATAGAACGTATTTGCTTTTACTAATTCTAGTCTTGTCTCTTCTTTTCTTACACTTAATAGCTCCACGAGTTCCATCATAGCGGATATAATATCAGATTCCCCTAGGGATTGGATTCTAACTCCCACTTTAAATCGTTCGAATACCTCTGGATTTAATTCTTGCGACGCTAGCACTGGTTTATAAAAGCCAATGGCTGTAAACAACATAGCCCCCCAGTTATAGCGATACCTTTCCGCTGCATAAGGCATAGCGATAGCATCTACAGATAGTAATGCCTCTTCCCAATCCTTTCCAATCAAATTTTCATGACGGAACGTAATATTGGGAATCCGTTGATACTTTGCTATTAATTCCTGAAATACAGCGGTATCCTCTGGAGTAGGAGTAGAACCTTGTACAACTAGTTCAACAGGTACCGAAAACTGCGCTTTTGTAAAAGCTTGTAAAAAGGGCTCTAACTGTTTTTCCTTTCTAAATTGTCCAAAGAATCCTATACGAATAGGCCCTGGCTTTCTAGTTACATAGTCTACATCATAATAAACAGGTGCAAATACTGGTGGTACTATGACATCTACATTTTGTAATCCTACATCACTGATATCATCGCGCAAACTAATAATGTGTAGATGAATATTTCCATATTGTTCTACACGGCGAGCTTGTTTCACAAAGTTTTCTTTTTCATCTGGTCGCATGCCATGGAATACAATATGTACTGGTACTGGGGAATTTTTAAGTTCACTGCGTAACAAAGAGCGTACATACCGATACGTAGCTGTTGGTATAATAATGGCGTCACATACACCTGACTTTGCTAATTCACAAGCATGGGTAAACCATTTTACACGTCGTTTTTCACGTTGCAAGGACCGCCATAGTTTTTGATACCAATTAGCATCTGCGTAAGTGACAACAGGTCCCCCTAATAGTTCATGAACGGGTACTCCATAGTCTACTTTAAATGGAAACCCCTTTGGCACAAAAAACATAGGTTCATGTCCTTGACGTTTCATCTCATTTACAAGGATTCTATCAAATTCAACTTCATGCCCTGCTGGCATGATAATACTTTCTAATATAGCAACTCGCATGAGGACTCCTTTAATCTATGTCTGCGAAATATATATATAGCTTCTGGTTAATCTGATCATAATTTTCCATTAGATTTATATAAATGATACAATTTCACATACTTCATCATCGTATAGAAATAATGATTTACCGAAAGCACCCAGCCCATTTTGCCATCTAAAAAACCACCTTGTAATAGATACATTTTTAGAAATGCCCATAAAGGTCTCATTAAAATATCTTTGACAAAAGATACGGATTTGTTAGATCTACGATAGGCTTCTGCGGCCACTGTAGTATAAGAATTAAACTTATTAAAATACTGTTCCCATGTATCGTATGTGTAATGATACATAGAGGACTGCAATGGTTCCGACGGATAGATACTAGCAATCATTTCATGAACGGCACCCGTCACAGTAACCCCATCCCTCGGCATTAAGCGCAATACTCGATCTGGACGCAATACACCATGTGTAGCGCGATTATGATGAAATACATTTTCACGTTGTATGGTAAAGGACTGTTTTACACCTGTATCAATCACATGTCGTATCTCTTGAGCTAATTCTGAGGAAACTCTTTCATCTGCATCGACAAATAAAATCCACTCACAACTTGCCTGGCTAATCGCAAACATTCGTTGTTGTGCCCAATCTTGCGCCAATGCATGTTGAACCACCTTCGCTCCCAATGATTCTGCTATAGCCACTGTTTGATCTGTACTCCCATCATCAATCACAATGACTTCATCAGCTACTGGCAAGCAACTTTCTATGCAATCACGAATATGTTTTTCTTCATTTCTCGTTAAAATTAATACACTAACTGTACTCATTAAACTCCTCATCTTCATCGTATACAAGAAAGACTATCGCCTTAAGCGATAGTCTTTTATTCTTATTCTATTGTATCAAGATATAGAATACCATTCAACTAAGATTTACTGATACTGTCGAACGATTGCTCCTGTCACCTCTTTATAAGCCTTCTGCAATTGAGTTACACGGTCTATTGCATAGTCGGTGATTGGTTTTCCATCCAGCGTCTCAACACGTTGATCCCTAAAGAAACCAATACAATTTTCATCAATCCAGTGATATGGCGTCACTATAACATCTTGCTTTTCTAATAAAGATGGCATCAAACTAAAATATTCATAGCCTTTTGGTCCAATTAACTCCATAATTGTTGGTAATATATTCATGTGACAACCATGTGTGCTATGACAAAACATATCCTTATCTAAATCTTTATGATGCATATAAAAAGCTGTACTCATATCTTCGCGCAATGTATGCACTCTATCAGAATTTGCCCACGGTGTAGGTAGCCTACTTGTATGGTCCCCTGTGATAATAATTAAGCTATCTTCATATGTATGCTGTAAATACTCTACAAAATGATTTAGATAATAGTCACAATATGCATAAGTCCCAATATCAGCTACATAACTTTGCAAGTGCTTTGGCAATTGTGTTTGTAATGCATCTTTTGAAAAACCATATTTCTCAATAGGAATCTTAAACGGCCCATGATTCGATGTTGTATAGATACAATGAAACTCGTATGGGTGGGATTCACCTACTTCTAATTGCTTTTGTATGCCTTCAAAGAAAAGATGATCATAAACACCTAGCCACGTTGCAGGACTCCCTTTAGGTGTAATATCAAATCCCGAATATAAGGCATTAAATCCAGCAGCTTTACCAAATGGCCCTAAGCTAGCCCAAGACAATGAACCTCCATACCACAACGAACAATGGTATCCTAGCCCTGCTAATTGTTTTGGCAATGATGTTGGCAAATCATGTTGCCAAAAGTAAGATCTTTCGTTTAATTCTAAATCTACATCATAAATACCGTTAAATAAAGAGCTAATGGAGGGCTGCGATATCAAACCTCCCGCTAAAAAATTATCGATACAAACTGTATGTTCTAGCTGTCGTATCTTTCTTCCCGCTTCCGCAATTGGAATCTCCTCATACGCAGCATCGAATGCAAATTGACTGTAACTTTCCTCAATAATCAAAAAGATTCGTTTTGGTTTTTGAATCTGTGCCCCTTTAGTAGTCCTTCTCATAGAGTTCCAAATCGATTGTACCAAGTCAGTCTCAACTTTCATAATTGGTGAAAGCAACGCCTTAGATTCCTCATCCGTATGCTCTAGAATTTCCTGTGGATGCATGCGCAACGCTAATTTAAAGGCTACCAGATCACTAATGCATGCTTTGGCAAAAAATCTATCTTCCTTAACAACTTCAGGGACTGTATCCCATTCAGGCTTTTTATCATGACGCAGCGTACCACCATACCGCATCCAATAAAAGAAAACCACCGTAGCTATAGTAATCACTACATTGATAACTACATACAGCCACATTTCACCTACAGTTGGTGCTGATAGCGTACCTAAATCTAATAACCAAGATACAATTCCATAGGTAATACCTATATAGATTGGTAATGAAAGTAGTATCCACCATCCATGATTCTGATTAAAGAAAATGTCTAATAAATTCCTCTTATCTGCATTCTTCCCTAACCTTAAGTTGGAATTATATGTATCCTTATAATGATAATAGAAAATTAACTTTCCTAAAAATGCCACATACAGAAGGAATAGATACATAACTCCAAATACAGCTCGGATACTATCTCCATAAATTATTAACAACTCTAGCCATAAGGATGGTAACGTTACGAATACGAACGGCACTAATAATACATACGCATTTAGATCCATTCCCCACCAAAATCCAAAGCGGAAACACTCATGCCACCGTTTCTTGGCACCTTTGTATTCCCTATTTGGTGCAAAAAAATAGATAAAACATGCTCTAAAAATAGCCTCTATAATAGGTGCTAACAAAAATATCTTGATATCCTGTTGTAATCCTTGCAAAATGCTTAATTCCATCTATACCACTCCACAACATCCCTCAAGGTATCTCCCAACGTATACTCTGGTTTCCACCCCAAGGTCCGCAATTTTCCACTATTAATGGCATATCGCCGGTCATGTCCTAAGCGATCGTCTACATAGGTAATTAGTTCATAGCTTTTCTCTAAACAGTCGAGTATCCGCTTCACTAGGTCAATATTAGCCACTTCTTCATTGGCACCTATGTTATACACCTCACCTGGCATCCCTTTCTGGAGAATCGCATCAATCCCCCTGCAGTGGTCTAGCACATGTATCCAATCTCGCACGTTGAGCCCATCTCCATAGACTGGCAATTGCTCATCATGCAATGCTTTTTGTATCATTAAGGGAATTAATTTTTCTGGATATTGGTGAGTTCCATAATTATTGGAACATCTCGATACAGTCACAGGTAGGCCATAGGTCTTGTAATAACTCAATGCCAGCAGGTCCGAAGACGCCTTAGATGATGCATAAGGGCTGGTCGGCTGTAATGGGTCACTTTCAGTAAAAGGGTTACCTTCGACTAGTGGCAATGTTCCATACACCTCATCTGTCGACACATGGTGAAAGCGCACTCCACCATGTCGCAAGCATGCATCTAGCAGGACACCTGTGCCCATTACATTGGTCTCTAAAAAGATTTGGGGGCCTGCAATACTCCGATCCACATGGGTCTCTGCTGCAAAGTGCACCACCATATCTGGTTTGTTTGTCGAAAAGATAGATTCCACCAACTTCGCATCACAAATCGTTCCAACATACTGCTTCAAACGCTCATCGCCGAGCAAATCCTTAATATTCTCTTCATTACCTGCATAGGTCAAGGCATCTAAGCATATAAAGGAATCATTCGGATGGGTATTCATCATGTATCGTAAAAAATGGCTACCTATGAAACCACAGCCACCGGTTACTAAAATATTCATAATTTACTCTTCTCATGTATTTTAACTTCATCATAATATATCGTCATATAATTTGAGATATTTATGTAATCTTTCAAAGAGGTTTTTAGGCATTGCTGTAAGCCGACAATAATCTGTATATAAATCCATTCTTAACGCAAGGCTCTCGCTTGGACAATTATGAAAAACTGCATTCATAAAATCTGCAACAAAGCGTGATTTTAAGATCTTTGTTTTTAATAATAGCAAAATAATTAATACTACTGAATATAGTCCCTTACAAGCTTTTTTGTCAATATGTAATGGTTGTGACAAGTCTGCTGTCAAATAAATTAACCCTGGTAATGCCTGATATAACTGCTTGGGTTGAATAGATTTTTTTAGTCTAAATTCAGTAAAACTTAAATTATGAGCAGCTAAGTTACGATAAATTCTGATATTATTCAACCCATTACGAAGAATTTCTACTTTTTGATCATACTTTATAGCATTATCGTTATTAAACAATAAATCTATAACCATTTCTTTCTGCTCTTTTTTTAGAACATTATATAAATTTATTGAATCTCCAAAGGATATGTTTTTAAATAAAATCCAAGGTGGTACATGATTATGCATCTCTACATAATAGTTAGTAGGTTGATATCCGCCTTTTTCATCCATCAATATAGGCAAAACTTCTGATAAAACATTCTCTTTAAAAGCAGTTCCTGCACTATATACTTGATAGTTATTAGGATCCAAATATTTATTTGCATCCACACCAAATGATGATGCAATAGTATAAGCCATTACATTTTTAAAAAGATTCTCTATAAACAAGCTATACTTCAAGATAAATGCTTGCACACTCTTATCTAACAAATGTAATTCATATAAATATTCAATAGTTATTTCACTTAAATTAATCGAATCTTTTTTAAACGTATTCTTAAAACTACCAATTAGATCATTATATGAAACAGATATAAGAGCATGTTTAGCAAACTCATAATCATCAATTACAACACCATACTTATTTTGCAAAATATCTATTTGTTCATCATATGTTTTAAAGGGTTTATCATATTTCATATGTCCCTCCTACACAAAAAAGAAACCCGCTACTATAAGTAGCGGGCATGGTGGTATGTTCTAAGACAATACCGTTTTACTACTTATTTTATAGCATAAATTTGTTATTATTGTCAATACCTTTATACCCTTATAGTATCTCCATCAACACTTATGAATTAACTTTACATTTTCATAAATCTTTTTAATTTCTTATTTTTCATTATACCCCATATCCCCCTAACAATCAAAAAATCGCATACCATATCTCACAATGGTATGCGACTTATTTGTATTTTTCTTATAAAACTTTAATGACTTTTGGCTACATCTAGAATGGTATCGCTACTTCTGTACACCCTAGGCCATCGGTGATTCGACTAAGTTACGCCGTTCTAAAGGTTCCTTGTTTCACCGACACGTTTCCGTCGCCTTCACGCTGGCGCAAGTTACGACGTTCTGCACTACGGATGACTTGTGCTAAATGTTTTACGAATAGCTCTTGCACAAATGGGTTTTCCCCTAAGCCTTCGTTCCAGATGGACACGCCATAGCCTTGTTGGCCCAGTAGTGTCGCAATGGAATCGGAGCGATCGCCCCCTAGATAGTCCATCAAATGTGCCGATCCAATCAATGCCAATGGCACTACTAATACTTCTTGATGATCCAATCGTTCTAACAATGTCAAAGCCTGTTTAAAGTTTGGGAATCCATTGGCTGTGAATACCACAACATTTTGTCCCGCTCCATACAAGCATTTCAATTGCAAGGCACTATATTCCAATTGGTTCTGACCGTTCGCCATCAACAATACACTTTTATTTAATGCGCGAATGTTAATATGTTTGATAATCGCTTCAATTGTATCGGAATAATCATCCGCATAGTTCTTCACGCCCAAGGAATTCAATAATGGTTTGCCAACTGTCACGCGCAATCCTCGTTCATGCGCATCTTTCATCACTTCTTTTCGCATTTGCACATAACATTGGTCCCAGACTAGCGCAAATGGTTGGATGAACAATTCTGTCACACCGTTTCTCGCCAAATCTTCTACGGCACCACTCAAGGTGAATACCTTTGTACCATATTTTTCATTCCATTTATCTACTAATGCATCAGACAAAAATACACGACGCACTTCTATACCTGGATACATCTCTGCAATGCGGCGCTCCATCGCTCCTACCGATGCCTCTACAGCATCTCCATAGATCGATCCAAATGTTGCTAACACAATTCCACGTTGATTCATATATGCCTCCATATTAATTCTTAATCGTTCGGGTTACATAAACACACACTTCTTACTACCTATCATACGTCACCGGTGGGATTATGTCAATGATAATTTTTCTCAATAATATGAAAGTTACCTCATCTGAAAGCACAAAAAAGCTCTGTCCTAAGACAGAGCTTTCACAGTTATTTTATATAGTGTATCAAGCAAGTCGAACAGAAAATTCCTATCTTGGAATATACTAACCTATCCAATATACACTAATCCGTATGTATAACAACTATCATATACTATAGTTATGGTTGCGAAATAATACGAGGCGCTGCTACTTTGAACACTTCACGAAGCAATGGTAAAAAACGACCTTCAATAAGGGTACGATTCCGTTCACTTTTCGTAATTAACCATAATGCAGTACCATTGTACTTCACACTAATTAAACTGTTAATGTACTGATTAAAATCAGATTCCCCCATTTTTTCCTGTAATTCCAACAACAAAGTACGAATCGGTTCCCCTTGGTACTCTGGACGCTCTAAAATCGGTGCAAATACAACCTCATACACGGAATCACTGTACTGTTGCGGACCTGCAGAACTTTCAAAATTCATAACTAACCTCCTATGCACTATATGTGGCAATCTAATTACTTATTATTCAATCGTCTACGACGTTTTGGAAATCGTTTTGTATACGCTTCCATTAATCGAGCATCCAGTCCTTTATACAAACGAACCACCCCTCGGCGAATCGTTTTATTATAGACTGCCGTAATTACCCATACGAGGATGAAAGCTCCCAATATATCCCCAGGATAATGGTTACCTACAAACACACGAGAAAAACCTACCAGAATGGAGCCATAGACCATCTTTGTTCCCAAACTCCAATGATAGAACAAGATACCGCTAGCAATGGCCATAGTCCCCACTGCATGATCGCTAGGAAAACTAGCATCCGCTGCATGAGACACAATAAGATTCACTTGGTGATCCACAAATGGTCGATTTTCGTAGAACATGGACCCTAGGACAAAACTACCGATAAGACAAAGCACTAAGAGCACCCCTGTGGCGAAACTTTCACCACGAAGTTTAAAATTACCTGTACGGAATCCTTTCACATATAACCAACCTAAAATAAGTATATATAGATATGGAATCAGTTTAGAGCTAAGTATCATCAATGCATCTAGCAGGACGCTCCAGTTGGCCATACCATTGATTAGCGAAAATAGCCAATAATTCATCATAACACCTTCCGTTTCTTGTAGAAATGATATGAATAATACATATAGATATATTATATCATGGTTCCTAGGGATTGTAATGTACAGATTATAATTGATTGTGGAGCAAACCTAGTCACTCTTATCTCATATGTTCTTTTCGTACATACTATCTCCCTTACCATACATACTATCACCTCTATCCGTATACATCACGAATCATCGTCTGTGAAAGTCTGAGATATAAATATGAAAAAATCTACTATGGTAAATAGTATATCTAAATACTACTCTATGGTAGACATTATCTATAAAAAAGTCTTTCTCTGTGGAAAGTAAAAGAACCCCCGAAGGAGTTCTTTTATGTATACTATTAGAATTGGTAGTTAAGATCTACACGGTAGAATTCTGGTAGTTTGATTTTTTCATCAGACTTTTCTGTAACAATACGGTTACTATTCATAGTAGCATAGGCTGTTAAACCAAGATTTTTTCTTAATGTATAGTCAGCAGTCACTAGCCACCCTCTGGCATTGGCATATCCATTTGAATAGTGGAAGTATGATCTAGTAGTATTATATGTTGTATATTTTACAAATGTATCCCGTTTAAAATTAAAGTATTGTGTTTTAATGCTCCATGTACCAGGTTTTGTAATATCGGCTTTACCATATCCAATCCCCGCAGTCCAAGCTTCACCATTAGCACCTTGTCGCTCTTTTCTTGCATATTCACCACCGATCCAGATTTTATTATCTGTTCCTAAGTGAAAGTCTACAGCTCCACCAAACACATCAGTCGTTCTTTTTACGCCTCCACCATATACAGCTTTGGAGCCGTGGCGATCTAAATAAAATCCTTTTACAGAGATATGCTCTGAAGGTAGATAGTTTAACTCATAAATATTAACTTCTTTTTTGTCATTATCTACAATATATCCATAGGCTAATTTTGCTTTTAACTTTCTAGTTCCTAATTGTGCCACTACACCATCAAATCTTTCATCATAAATGAGCCCATTACCGATGATATAATTTTCTCTACCGACATTGGCCGTAATTGCATCGTTAACCTTATAAGTTAAATACAATTGATCAACACTTGTCGGAGATTGTCCCTCTTCATTAAATTGTGTATCTCCCGTACTTAATCGAACTGTTGCACTTGTCTTATCATCAACAGCAGCATTGAACTGTAATCGAGCTCGATAACGGAATGCAGATTGACCCTCTGTGGTCACAACATCCTTACCCGCACCAATATTGTTATCATACCGTACACGTAAATCCCCACTAAATTTAAAGTTCCCTACTTGATCTTCTAATTTATTCACACGAACGCCAAATGCTTGTAATTCATTAGCAAATTCCACAGCCAATCGTTGGATTGTCGCTTTTTGCTCCGCTGTCACTTCATCTTTATGCGCATCGGCTCTAGCAATCATTTGCGCCATTTCATAACGAGTGATGTTGCGTTGGCCTTTGAAAGTCCCATCAGGATAGCCTTCGATAACGCCTTCTGCTGCCAAACGTTCCACAGCTTGGTACGCCCAATCTTGAGCGGTTACATCGGAAAATGGGTGCGCTGCAAATGCAGATGTCACACCTAGTACAGCTGTCGCTGCTAACACGGCTACATATTTTTTCATAATTCATACCTCACATATAACCCTACTACATAAATATAAATTAGGTACATGTATTTCTGAACGTCACCAGCATATATATCAAATGGAGTATCCTTGTTTCCTCACATGCGCAAATACATATGTCATGACTCGTCTGTACCTTAATCTCATGCCTTTATCTTATCACAACTATATATTAAATACAATCAAACACGCCACATAATTCTACGTTTTGATTATTGAAAGTCTATTTTGACATGATATATATTCATGCATACATATCTAGTATGATGAATAAATTCAAGATAGATGAAAGTACCATGAAGAATATGTCCCTTACTATGCCAGCCCAATGCAACAGCAGCTTACTACCTAGTTATATACAGGAATCTCAATATGACTATAGACCAAAAAAGAACCCCCGAAGGAGTTCTCTTTTATATGTGTAACTATCAAATTAGAATTTGTAGTTAAGTTCTGCACGGTAAGCTTCAGCTTGTTCTTTATTATCTTGATCTTTAGTGTCGATTGTTGCAAAAGCGGAAAGGCCTACGTTTTTAGCTACAGTGTAATCAACTGTTGCAAACACACCTTTGTGACCAGCAGAAATTAAATCCCATGTTGGTGCAATTAGAGCAGAATGACCTTTAGCATCGTAATAACGAGCTTTTACACCCCAAGTACCTGCTTTTTCCATATTAGCTTCACCATAGCCTAAACCTGCAGTCCAAGCTTCGCCAGATGCGCCAACTTGTTCAGTACGAGCATATTCGCCGCCAGCCCATACTTTATTATGTCCACCAAAGTTCACATCTAAGGATGCACCATGAACACTTTCTACACCTTTTTTATGATAATCTACCACATAACCTTTTACAGCTACATTTTCAACTGGTTTATAGTTTACTTGATAGTGAGAAACAGGAGTTGTATTGCCGTTTAAGTATCCATATGTTGCTGTAGCATTTAGATTATCTTTACCTACAGTTGCTACTGCACCTTCGAATATATCATCAAATACAAGACCATTACCGATTACATAATCTTGACGACCTGCTGTAGCAGTTGCATATTTGCCAAAGTTGTGTTGAACATATACTTGATCTACAGAAGCTGCTGTTGTATTATCTTCATTGTTTGCACCAAACTCTTTTTCAGTTGCCAAGCGAACTACTGCTTTTGTGTTATCATTCACAGTTGCGTCAAATTGAACACGTGCACGGTAGTCAAATTTAGATGCACGAGCATCGTTTTCACCAGTATAACGTAAACGAGCATCACCAGTGAAAGCGAAGTTACCTACTTTGTTTTCCAATGTGGAAACACGTACGCCTAAGTTGTTCAATTCAGCGGAGAATTCGTTAGCTAAACGGTTGATGATAGCATTTTGTTCAGCGTCAACTTGACCTTGACGAGCCATAGCTTTTGCTACCATTTGAGCCATTTCAAAACGAGTGATGTTGGATTGGCCTTGGAAAGTGCCATCTGGGTAACCGTTAACGATACCTTGGGAAGCCAATTGAGCTACTGCTTGGTATGCCCAATCTTGTGGAGTTACATCGGAGAATGGGTTTGCTGCAAATGCAGAAGTAACACCCAATACTGCTGTTGCAGCCAATACTGCTAAATGTTTTTTCATGATAATTACCTCTCATTGAAAAATAAAAAATACACGCTCCAAGGGATCACCTAGGCCGTGCAATCTTTCTATCCAATATAGCAATGGAGTCTCCATGTTTCCTCACATCTTATATGTATAAAAGTCCTACAGTGCCTAACACGTCCACTCGGATAATATTTATAATAACATATATCATATAATAAAAGCAAATTACACCTCTTTCATTTCGAAAACAAAAGTTTCACAAATAAAAAAGAACCCCCGAAGGAGTTCTTTTTATATGTGTAACTATCAAATTAGAATTTGTAGTTAAGCTCTGCACGGTAAGATTCAGGTTTTTCATTGTTAGCTTGATCTTTAGTGTCGATTGTTGCATACGCGGAAAGACCTACATTTTTAGCTACAGTGTAATCAACAGTTGCTAATACACCTTTTTGATTTGTATCAACGAAGTTCCAAGTTGTGCTGTATAATGGAGCTCCACCTTTTACATCAAAGTATTGTGCTTTCACGCCCCAAGTACCAGCTTTAGCCATGCTAGCTTCACCGTAGCCTAAACCTGCAGTCCAAGCTTCACCAGCTGTACCTAATTGTTCAGCACGAACATATTCACCGCCAACCCAAGCTTTGTTGTGGCCACCGAAGTTTACATCTGCTGCAACACCATGGAAATCTTTATTAGTAGCTTTTGTCTTGTTATGGAAGTCTACTGCATAACCTTTAACCGCTACGTTTTCGAAAGGCATGTAATTTACTTGGTAGGATGTCCATTCATGGTCATCTTTAGCATTTATCACTGGAGTGCTTTTTGAATCTGCAAACTTTCCACCTGCAAGGTAACCGTAAGCAACTGTTGCATTTAATTTATCTTTACCAGCTGTTGCTACAACACCTTCGAAAGAATCATCATATGCTAAACCGTTACCAAGTACTAAGTTTTGACGACCTGCAGTCGCAGTTACGTATTGACCAAAGTTATGTTGAACATATACTTGGTCAACTGCTGTTTTTACTCGAGCATTTGTACCAAATTCTTTGTCACCAACTAAACGAATCACTGCTTTAGTATTATCGTTTACAGTTGCTTGGAATTTTACACGGCCACGATAATCGAATGTAGATTTACGAGCTGTTTCATGAGTTTTTTTATTTACTTCTTCTACTTTGTTTACAAACTTAAGACGAGCATCACCAGTGAATTTGAAGTTGCCTACTTTGTTTTCCAATGTGGAAACACGTACGCCTAAGTTGTTCAATTCAGCGGAGAATTCGTTAGCTAAACGGTTGATGATAGCATTTTGTTCAGCGTCAACACGATCTTGACGAACTAAAGCTTTAGCTACCATTTGAGCCATTTCATAACGAGTGATGTTAGTTTGGCCTTGGAAAGTGCCATCTGGGTAACCATTAACGATACCTTGGGAAGCCAATTGAGCTACTGCTTGGTATGCCCAATCTTGTGGAGTTACATCGGAGAATGGGTTTGCTGCGAATGCAGAAGTTACGCCCAATACTGCTGTGGCAGCCAATACTGCTAAATGTTTTTTCATGATAATTACCTCTCATTGAAAAATAATAATATAAACATATCTCCTACGTTCAGTCAGATTGCTTATATCCTCATATTACTTTTCCACGGAGTGTCCACGTTTCCTCACATTGTAGTAACACGATTCTATAACTAATCCACACTATATGTATTCGATATGTTCATATCATATCACAGCAACTATATAAATGCAATCTTTTTCACATTTTTTATCGTTATGTGTATTTATAGTCTCTCCCTATATAGGTATCCAAACTAGTATGGACGAGACTTTATTAAATATAGAACAAAAAAGAACCCCCGAAGGAGTTCTTTTTATAATTTTAACTGTCAAATTAGAATTTGTAGTTAAGTTCAGCGCGGTAGAAGTTAGATACTTTGTTGTTATCTTGATCTTTTGCGTTGATTGTTGTGTATGCTGCTAAACCAACATTGTTAGCTACTGCATATTTACCTTGTACAGACCAAGTTTTTAAGTTTTGGTTGTATGGAGCCCAGTATGTAGAAGAGAACACTGGAGCAAACCCGTCAAGGCTAGTATATTGTGCTTTCAAGGACCAAGTACCTTGTTTTTTCATGTTGTAGTTACCATATGTAAGACCTGCAGTCCAAGCATGGGAGTTGTCGATTTCTCTGAATTTTGCAAATTCGCCATCAACAGCTACTTTAGAGCCTAATTTAGCATTTGCATGCACACCATAGAAGTCTAAGGATGCATCAGTCAAATCTGCTGTACCATCTGCTTTTGCAATAATAGTATTAGCTGTTGCTTCACCGAATGTTTTACCATTTACTTTTGTATAGAAAGCACCTACGTTTACATCGCTACCCAATTTACCGTTTACTTGGAATACAGTCAATTGTGCATTATCTTTTTGTTCAGCTTTTGCTAAAGAACCTGTCATCACAACAGTAGGTTTAGCAATTACACCTTCTCCAGCTACTACTTTCATATCTAAAGATTCAGCATATCCATAGGAAACGGATGCATTTAATTTGTCTTTACCAAATGCTACTTTACCGCCTTCGAATACGTCATCATATGTTAAACCACCACCGATAGTTTCATCATAACGACCTACTGTAGCAGTTGCATATTTACCGAAGTTGTGTTTCACGTATACGCGGTCGATAGCTGTATTAGGATTACCTGCTTTACCAAATTCTTTGCTGCCCATTAAACGAACTACTGCTTTAGTGTTGTCGTTAACAGTTGCTTCGAATTGTACACGGCCACGGTATGTAAACTTAGATTGTGGAGCTTTTGTCGCTACTGGATTGCCATCTTTTAAGCTAGCAACTGCTACATCTTTATCATTGCCAGTATATTGTAAACGAGCATCACCTGTGAATTTGAAGTTGCCTACTTTGTTTTCCAATGTGGAAACACGTACGCCTAAGTTGTTCAATTCAGCGGAGAATTCGTTAGCTAAACGGTTGATGATAGCGTTTTGTTCAGCGTCAACTTGACCTTGACGAGTCATTGCTTTTGCTACCATTTGAGCCATTTCATAACGAGTGATATTTTTTTGGCCTTGGAAAGTACCATCTTCGTAACCATTAACGATACCTTGGGAAGCCAATTGAGCTACCGCTTGGTATGCCCAATCTTGTGGAGT
This sequence comes from Veillonella sp. CHU740, assembly GCF_003992055.1. Classification (GTDB taxonomy): domain Bacteria; phylum Bacillota; class Negativicutes; order Veillonellales; family Veillonellaceae; genus F0422. The sequence continues at coordinate 15,857 of NZ_RQVD01000008.1, read as the reverse complement.
TACGTCGGAGAATGGGTTTGCTGCGAACGCAGAAGTAACACCCAACACTGCTGTGGCAGCCAATACTGCTAAATGTTTTTTCATGATAATTACCTCTCAATGAAAATAAAAAAATACACGCTCCAAAGGATCATCTAGGCCGTGCAATCTTTCTATCCAATATAGCAATGGAGTCTCCATGTTTCCTCACATCTTATATGTATAAAATTCCTACAGTGCCTAGCACATCCACTTGGATAGTATTTATATTAACATACATCAATGAATAAAAGCAAATTACACCTAGTAATGAATATATACGTGTTCCCTATGGCAGTCTATACATTTAACTTATATCCCGTTTACCAAAGCACAATTTTTTCGTTCGAAAACAAACGTTTCGCAAATAAAAAAGAACCCCCGAAGGAGTTCTTTTTTATAGTCATTCTAATAATTAGAATTTGTAGTTTAATTCTGCACGGTAGTAATCTGGTAATTCATAACCATCTAAGTTTTTACCACGTAATTGTGCGTTTAATGTTAAGCCTACGTTTTTAGCTACTGCGTAATCTACAGTACCTAACCAACCACGGAAATCATATGTGGAGATTTCTGGTAAGTTCCAAGTTGGAGCTGTTGCTACAGATTCTTCACCTAAACGGAAGTATTGTGCTTTCACACCCCAAGTGCCTGGTTTAGCGATGTCATATGTGCCATAACCAACGCCTGCAGTCCAACCTTCACCTGCTTCGCCGCGACTTTCAAAACGAGCGTATTCGCCACCAACCCAAACTTTGTTGTGTGGACCGAATTTTGTATCTACAGCAGCACCGAAATAGTTTTCGGATAAGTGACCATGATAGTTTACATAATATGCTTTAGTATCTACATATTTACCTAATTTAGCGTTAACTTGGTATGTTGTTACTTCAGGAGTATTACCTTCGCCTAATACTGCTTCATCTAAATCGCCATCAAGCATATGACCGTATGCAACAGTTGCATTTAATGCATCTTTACCAACAGTTGCTTGCGCACCTTCAAATGTTCCATCATAAGTAAGACCGCTACCGATCACTAAATCTTGACGACCTACTGTAGCTGTAGCATATTTACCAAAGTTATGTTGCACATATACTTGATCTACAGTTGTTTCAGGATTGCCTGCTGCACCAAATTCTTTATCGCCAGCTGCTAGACGAACTACTGCTTTAGTATTGTCATTTACAGTTGCTTCGAATTGTACACGAGCACGGTAGTCGAATTTAGAACGTTTAGGGGATGTAGTGTCTTCATCATTTACATAAAGATTTTCTTCTGTATGAGAACCTTGGTAACGAAGACGAGCATCACCAGTGAATGCAAAGTTACCCACTTTGTTTTCCAATGTGGAAACACGAACGCCTAAGTTGTTCAACTCAGCGGAGAATTCATTAGCTAAACGGTTGATGATAGCATTTTGTTCAGCATCAACTTGACCTTGACGAGTCATAGCTTTTGCTACCATTTGAGCCATTTCGTAACGAGTGATATTGTTTTGGCCTTTGAAAGTGCCATCTGGGTAGCCATTAACTACGCCTTGGGATGCTAATTGAGCTACTGCTTGGTATGCCCAATCTTGTGGAGTTACGTCAGAGAATGGGTTAGCTGCGAATGCAGAAGTTACACCCAATACTGCTGTTGCTGCAAGTACTGCTAAATGTTTTTTCATGATATTTACCTCTCAATGAAAACAAAAAATAACCTAATATCTCCAGGTATGATAGTGATATTGGTTACTTTCTCATCGAGTTATATAAGAGTGTCCATGTTTCCTCTTTTTGTTCAACTTTAATTTCACCAATACCTTTACTATATCCACCTAGATATTTATCTTATGGTACCATACTATCTAATGAATTGCAAATAATATTTAATTTTTTCTATATCATACAGTCCTTGTTATACATAGGGTTCCTATCAATTCTTTATCCTATGTAAAGCAAAAAAAGAACCCCCGAAGGAGTTCTTTTTTTTGATCCACTACTGCCTTAGAATTTGTAGTTGATTTCTGTACGAATAAAGTTAGGTACTTCATGACCTTGTTTATCTTTGGAATCAATTGTTGCATACGCAGCTAAACCAACATTGTTAGCAATCGCATATTTACCACTTACCATCCAAGCTTTATAGTTTTGAGTGAATGGTGTTACGAATGTTGTAGAGAAGATTGGTGCATAGCTATCATAGTTAAAGTATTGTACTTTCGTCATCCATGTACCTGCTTTAGCCATGTTGTAATGACCATAGGATAAGCCCGCTGCCCAAGCATTAGAATGTTTAATGTCTTTGAATCGAGCAAATTCGCCTTCTACTTTTACATCTTTACCTACCATAGCATCTGCATGGAATCCATAAGAATCAAGACTATCACCTACTGTTGGACGATCTTCCATTGGAACACCAACGAAAGCACCTAATACATTTGCTTGTCCTTCTAACATAGCATCTACTTGATGACCGTTTACTTTTGCATAGTAACCACCCACATTCACAGGGCCCACTTTACCATTTAATTGTAGTACAGTTAATTCAGGGCTTGCTTTACCGTCCTCACCCATAATGGATGCTGTGAAACGTTGTGCTGGATGCATCACAGTTTCTTTTTTGTCTGCATCTTTTGTAACTACTTCAGAAGTCATACCTTTGACAGCATTAAATCCTAAACCTGCTGCATAACCATATGTAATACCTGCATTCAACGCATCTGTACCTACTGTAGCAGTTACACCATCGAATGTATCATCATATGTCATACCTGCACCAAACGCAACATCATGACGACCAGCAGTTACAGTAGCATATTTACCGAAGTTATGTTGTACGTATGCAGTATCTACTGTTACATTTGTGCTATCTGCACTACCAAATTCTTTATCGGCTGCTACTATGCGGATACCTGCTTTTGTATCTTTGTTTACTGTGGCATCAAAGTTGATACGTGCACGGTAGTCAAATTTAGAACGATCTAACATGCTTGCATTTTTGAATAAACCAGTAGTAGCTTTATCTAATGCCATAGTTTCATCAGCTAATTTTTTCTCTGCTGCTGCTACTTTTTCAGTTTTCTCTTTTTTATCTGTTTCAGTGGCGTTCGCCAAGGCATCTTTAGCATCTTTAAGTTCTTTTTCTGCCGTTGCTACATTTGTTTCATGATCTTTAATTACTTTATAGTTTGCTTTAACTGCTTCTTTTTCTTTAGTTAATGCTTCACCTGTTAAGCCAGCACCATCGCGAACTGCAATGTTATACACTTCCCCATCTAATTGTCTATAGCGCAAACGAGCATCGCCAGTGAATTTAAAGTTACCTACTTTGTTTTCCAATGTGGAAACACGTACGCCTAAATTGTTCAATTCAGCGGAGAATTCGTTCGCTAAACGGTTGATAATTGCATTTTGTTCAGCGTCAACTTGACCTTGACGAGTCATAGCTTTTGCTACCATTTGCGCCATTTCATAACGAGTGATGTTAGTTTGGCCTTGGAATGTGCCATCAGGGTAACCGTTAACTACGCCTTGAGCCGCTAATTGAGCAACTGCTTGGTACGCCCAATCTTGTGGTGTCACATCAGAGAAAGGATTTGCCGCAAACGCTGAAGTCACGCCCAATACTGCTGTTGCTGCTAATACTGCTAAATGTTTTTTCATGATACTACTCCTTTTCTAAAAAAGAAACCATATACCACGTAGATTCCGATAGGAGTCAACACTAGCCTATATTGGGGAGTATCCATGTTACCTCTCTTGACACGGCAAAGTATCAACAATCACTATCATTCTCTACTCTTGTGACAAGCGTAACACAAATTATTCAATTTGTAAATTTTTAAAAGTCTTTTAAAATTGATATACTTTTTCATTTGTTAATCTTTTTATAAATGTATGAAAAGTATATAGATAACCCATTAAGAACTGTTACTTTCTCTCTTCTAGTTCTAACCAACGCAATGTACTCATCTCTAGCTCTTCGACTGCTTGTTCACGGTCTCGTACCGTACTTTCAATAGCACTATAATCACTGCCACCTTGCGCAATCATCGCATCATAGGCTTTCACCAAACCTTCTAGCTCAGAAATTCTAAGTTCCAGCTGTGCTAACTCAGCCTCTTCACCTAAGGTCAGTTTCTTTTTAGGTATATTGGTATCTTGATCTATCCGATCCACGGTATTACTTTCAGTAGTAGGTATCGGATCAGTCATATCCCCATTTACAGTACCTTCCTCTGTACGTAGACTATGACCTTCATGACCTGTACGTGATTTAGGAGCAATACTATTAGTGCCTACTTCCACGGCATGGCGTAATACACCTCGTTTTGTATCGCCACCAATGGACTTGGTTTCATCCGCTTCATAGTCGGAATAGCCTCCATGATACACCTCAATATGACCTGCCCCAGTGAATACGAATAACTTGTCCACCACACGGTCCAAAAAGTATCGATCATGACATACGGTAATTACGATGCCACTGTAAGAGTCCAAAAAGTCCTCTAACACTTCTAAAGTAGGAATGTCTAAATCATTGGTCGGTTCATCTAAGAGGAGCACATTGGGTGCATCCATCAAAATACGAAGCAAAAACAATCTACGTTTCTCCCCACCCGACAGTTTACGGATCGGCAACCCATGATGGGAGGGAGGAAATAAAAAGCGTTCCAACAATTGTCCTGCACTCAAAGAGCTGCCATCTGGTAAGTGCAAGTAAGATCGATTTTCTCGGATGTAATCCAACACACGTTGATCTTCTTTAAATGCCGGGAGAGTCTGTGAAAAGTAGCCAATCTTGACGGTTTCCCCTCGCCCCATTGTTCCCTGTGTCGGTGTTAACTCACCTTGGAATAGTTTCATCAATGTAGTCTTGCCAATGCCATTAGGACCTACGATGCCAATGCGATCATGGCGCACCATATGATACGTAAAATCTCGAATCACGTCACGACCTGCATCGTAAGAAAAGGACATCTTCTCTATATCAAAAATAGTGTTACCTAAACGAGAGGCTAGTACAATGGGATCTACGGTGCCTGTTTTTTGTCGTTTTTCCATTGCCTTCAATTGCTCAAACCGTTGCAATCGAGCTTTTTGCTTAGTTGTACGGGCTTTCGCACCACGACGCACCCATTGTAATTCACTGGCAATCAGCTTCCGTCGTTTTTCCTCGATGGCATCTAATTGTGCTTCTCGTTCTTCTTTTAGCGATACGTAAGTTTCATACGTTTCTTGAAATTCATAAATGGTTTGGTTCGATAATTCCCAAATGGTATTGCATACGGCATCTAAGAAATAGCGATCGTGCGTGCTTAGTAACACCGCTCCTTTTCTGTCTTTTAAATACAATTCTAGCCATTCAATGGTGGCTTCGTCCAAATGGTTTGTAGGTTCATCCAGCAATAATAGGTCACAAGGGTACACCAAGGCTCTTGCTAACGCCAACCGACGTCGCTGCCCACCTGATAAATTCTTTGCCGGCCCATACACATCGTGAAAGCCTAAGCGGGTTAAAATCATCTTCGCTTCTTGCTCTACAATCCAACCTTCTTCTTCATCCATCCGTGCCAACAGTTTCATATACGCTGGAGACTCTGGCTCCTCTAAGGCTCTTTCAAAGTCGCGCACTAAGGTTAGCTTTGGATGCTCTCCTAATAAGACATTATCTAATAATGTCCCTGACTCATCGATATAAGGATCTTGTTCCAATCGATGAATCGTGGCCTTTCCATTGCGTTCAATATCGCCCTTATCTGGCTCTGCCGTCCCTTCTAGTACTTGTAATAACGTGGTCTTTCCTGTTCCGTTCACTCCGATAAGACCAATTCGATGGTGCGAAGCAATGGTGACATTGACGTCTTTAAATAGCAACCGAGTGCCATATGATTTTTCTATTTGTTGTAAGGTTAAAATATTCATATGCCTATGTATATTTCCTTTCTCATATTCTCCTAAGTATAATGATATTTTTTTATCCTTGTTTCTGTTTAGTTTGTATGAATGAAAAGGAGTTGTATCGAAATGTACTTGTACATGTTCGTTACAACCCCTTTTTATATTCAAGCTTTATAAAATATAATAAAACACTCATCCTCTAGCTTCAACTATGTTTTCTCTATACTTCTGCTCAACCTTATCTATCACCATTTTATATAATTCGGGATACTCTTTCTTTATATTAACAATAATCTTTGTAATAGCCGCATGATGAGTCACTGTTTGTTTATGCGATCTTATATACGAGATACAAGATAGATTCATCAATGGATAATCCGTAGCTACTAACTTTACATCATATTCTAAATCAATACATTTACTATGTGAAACTTTTGACACAGGTAAAGTAACCCAATCATTTTGTCCTGCCTCCGCTATGACAAGGCTGGGTCGATACTTAAACTTATTTTTTCTAACTTTCACATCATAATACGGAAATATTGCTAAACAAAAATCGCCAATCATCGCATGACCTCCGCATCCTCAAATTCATCATAATACATATCGTATACTGAGTCATAAGGTCGAACTTTTTGAGCATCCTTATATATGTCTTCAATTTTTATTATGTGATTACCATTTTCTAATGGGGCTACTCCTATACGTGCTTGTTTCCATGAATATTCTTGATGTGATAAATCACTTAACTTCCACGATTCAAATCCCCCATATTGATGTATGATATTATTAACGATATATTGATTTTCACTAGCTAATTCTTTTTCATCTACAAACGATAACCCTTCATCTGTAAAATAATTACGAACTACAGGGCTTACAGGGCCATACTTCCACCCTTCTAAATCTTCCTTAAACATAGGGTGTCCAGTAATAGCAATTGTTTCTCTTTGAACAAAATAAAGAAGCTTATGTAGTTTCAGTTCATCGATGGTAACACCAGAGACATATTTGTACCGATTAATTATATAATTAGCAACATCTAATACTTTTTCCATGGTAATACCTCCTTTTTAATTATCATATCTAAATTTTATAACTTTGTAAACAGTGATTCTTCCATTGACACACCTACTTTCATAGATTAGAATAAACGTAATATGCGTATTAATTACAAGGAGGTTGTCATGGACACTGACACGGTTCAGCAAGAGTTTGAAAATATTGGTTTTGAAATTGTAGAAGTTGATGAACGAGACGTACTGTTATACGAGCTATCGGATGGTAGCGAAGAGGAAGCTGGTCAATACGCTATTGTTTCTGATGATGATGGTCGCATTCCTACATCAATGGATACGCCTATTATTGTATCCGTGTATGATGATAATGATACATTTCAATGGAGTGTAACGCTTCCAAATGGTGACGAGTTGAAAGATTTATTCTTACGTGTGGAAAGTGCGGAAGAATTACTAGATACATTACAAGAGATTCGTCAAGAAAATATTGAGCGTTATGATTCTGAAATGGACTCCTATACTGAATAAGAGCAAAAAAAAGACAAAACAGATACTCTCTGTTTTGTCTTTTTTTATGTATGAATCATTTTTTGACAGGCTTTTACAATCTCTTCAGCGCCATCCACTTGCCATGCTTTGGCCGCTTCATGCATGGCCTGTAATCGTTCTTGATTCTGTAATAACGCCCCGACTACATCATCGAGGTTCTCGATATGGCGAGCCCATTTGCCACAGCCTTTTTGTTCTAACAATTCTGCATTGGCTTCTTCTTGCCCTGGAATGGCATTAAAGAACACCATTGGTACTCCAATAGTAACTCCTTCCATACAGGTCAGGGCCCCTGGTTTAGTCACGAGGAGTGTCGCCTTTCGCATCAAGTTAGGGATCTCATTGGTGTAGCCATAAATATAAATAGGTCGATCTAAGGAATCCTTGATACGATGTAAAGAATTATAGAGAGCATCATTTAATCCTGCTACCACATGAATTTCATCAATGCCTGGTACCTTATCTAAACGCTGCAAGGCCTCTTCTACACAGCCTAGGCCTAATCCACCACCCATGAGAAGGATCCGTTTACATGACTCACTACCATAAGGCTCCGATAAGGGCTCGTAAAAGTGTCGCATAATCGGTATGCCTGTAACATGAATTTTTTCAAGAGGCACTTCCATATTTAATAGTTCGTATACCATAGCAGGCGTAGCTACATGGTAGGCATCTACTTCCTCATAGCGCCAGAATTGATGGGCTGCAAAATCTGTCATCACTGCTGCAATAGGAATATCGATTTTCTTATGCCGTTTGAGTACACTGGCTGCACCGCAAGGAAATGGATGGGTACATACGATTAAATCGGGTTGTTCTTTTTGGATTAGTTTTTCCATACGGTTCTTCAACATCCAAGATACCACCGTTTGGGCTACGCTGCCCTTCCATTCGCCTCCAGACCAACGATAGACAATATCATAGAGGAATGGAAAAAAATCCAGCATTTTAAAATAAGTTTCTTTCAATAAATTGTCAAAAGAAAAGGTATCTTTTCCCAAGAAGTCCACATGGTGTATTTCAGCTGTCGGATCTTGTTGTTCCCAATATTCTTGAATGGCCAATGCCGCTTGTGTATGCCCCGTGCCAATCGAAGCCGATACAATTAAAATGCGCTGTCCCATGCGACCTCCTTTCCTTAGATAGCCTCTAACCTATTCCTTGCCCTTTGAGTAGAACGCAGTCACATATTACATTACTCCTATTCTATCACAATTTAAGAGAGATACAAAACTTTCCACAGCCCCTTTTACCGATTCTATCCAAATGAAGCATTCCTATATTAACGTAAACTATGACTGTAATATGTATGACTTTTTTATGCATAGCTGTTTATAAAAAAGAGCCCTAACCATTATATGTTAGAGCTCTAATTAGTTCGTATTAATTATTTTTTGCGAACTGGTGTAGCTGGACCATTCACAAGATCTTTTAATTGTTTACCTGCTTTGAAAGCTGGAGATTTGGAAGCAGGAATTTGAATTTCTTCTTTAGTTTGTGGGTTACGGCCTGTACGAGCAGAACGAGTACGAACTTCGAAAGTACCGAAGCCAATTACTTGTACTTTTTCTTCTTTTGCCAATGCTTCGCCGATTGTATCAAATAAAGCTTTTACTGCTTTTTCAGCATCTTTTTTTGTCAATTCAGCTTTTGCTGCAACACTTGCAATTAATTCAGTTTTGTTCATGATTGAACCTCCCTTAAAAATAGTATTCTTTTAACTTAATCATTCGATTTAAGTTTCACTTTTGCCGCGTCCCAAAATTCATCAAGTTCGCCGAGAGTAAAGTTCTCCCATTTTTTTCCACTCCGTAGTACCTCTTGTTCTACGTAAGAAAAACGTTGTATAAACTTTGTATTCGTGCGGTGTAGTGCATTTTCTCCGACTATTTTATACCATTTAAACAGATTTATCAAGGAAAAAAGTACATCTCCCCCCTCTTCTTCTGCTTTTTCTAGGTCTTTTTTGAATATTTCTTGTTTAAATTCATCTATTTCTTCATAAAACTTGGCCCACACGCCCTCTTCACTAGGCCAATCAAAGCCTACCTTACTCGCTTTTTCTTGCAATTTTTGTGCTCGTAATAAGGCAGGTAAGCCTGGTGAAATTCCATCCAGTATAGACGTTCGTTCATGGCCTTTTTCTTGGGCTTTCAATTCTTCCCAAGTCGCCAATGTGTCGCCTATGGTTTCTCGATCAGCTCGTTGGAACACATGAGGATGGCGTCGTACCATTTTAGCCGTAATATCATCTACTACATCCTGCATCGTAAAATGGCCATTTTCCTCAGCCACCCGTGCATGAAAGACGATTTGTAATAATAGGTCGCCCAATTCTTCTCGCAGGTGGTCTATATTTTTTTCATCAATAGCTTCTAAGGTTTCATAGACTTCTTCTAATAAATATCTGCGCAAGGAGCTATGGGTTTGTAATTTATCCCAAGAGCACCCCTGTGGGCCCCGTAGCTCAGCCAATACATCTACTATAGGTTCTAATGTAAATTCACTCATTTCTCGATCGCTCATGATGACCTACCTTTCTTCATCGTTTTCTTTCCTAATACCACTAGCTCTTGCAACGTGATCGTCTTTGTCAGACTCAATGCCACTACATAGAAGACAATCCCCACCAAAATAGAGATTACAACCGCAATAGTATTGGATAGCATGGTGCTTATAAAATTATATACCATCGCTGTTCCACCGCCCATAGCCAAGGACGAAAATAAGATTTTTCCAACTTCTGTGAAAGACACATGGAACTTAGCAATTCTATACAACACATAGACATTGACGAAGGCAGCCAATCCAAAGTCCACATTAGTAGCCCAAGCCGCTCCTTCGATTCCCCATAGTGGTGTCAAATACAAGTTAAGTAAGACTTTCACAGCCGCCCCCAAGAGCAATGTCCACATAGGCAACGCGGTCCGCCCTAATCCTTGCAAGGCTCCTGTTGTGATTTGCTGCAATCCCAAGAGCCAAATGCTGGCACTCAGCACAGCAATGGCGCCCCCTGCATGAGGGGTATTGAACATCATCATAGAGATGGGTGTCGCTAATACACACAGCCCCACAAAGGCCGGTATAGTTACTAAATTGGTCATACGCAAAGCAGTTTCCATGCGATGGTGTATTTCCTCTAGATCTGCGTGTAAGTCTAACCTTGAAATAGCCGGTACAAGGCTAGTAGCCAAGGACATAGTCACGATAACTGGCAAGCTAATTAAAGACGTCGCCATGCCCGTGAGATATCCAAAGGCCGTCGTTGCCTCTTCTTTTCCATAGCCAGTGAGCATCAACTGCTGTGGCACGAGCCATAAATCGATAGCGCCGATTAAAGGAATCATAATGTTTGCAATGGCCACTGGAAATGCAAGTAGTACTAATTCCTTAATAATGACCTTCGGTGATTCTAAAGGAGCAGAGCCCATGATAGGTTGTGTCTCACGCTTGTAATAATACAGCAATACCAAGAGACCTAATGTGACACCAATACTAGATGACAGTGCTGCACGGCTCGAGGCTAACTCAATTCCCTGTGGCAAGAAATACATAGCCGCCCCTACCATAACAATAACGCGAGCCAGCTGTTCACAGACTTGGGAAATGCCTGTAGGCAACATATTTTGAAAGCCTTGGAAATAGCCCCGAAAGCAAGCCAATATAGACACGATGACAATAGCTGGCGCCACCGCCACCAAGGCACCTTCCGCACGACTATCGGTAATCACCCCTGCCTCTATGATATACGGAATGGCGCCGTAAAAGGTGAGACTCAGTAAAGAACCTATAATTCCCATCGTAATAAGAGCCACTTTGAAAATATGCCGGGCTCCACGTATATCGTCTTGCCCTACTTTACGTGCCACCATAATGGAAATCGCCACCGGTAATCCAGCAGCACCAATACTGATGATTAATTGATATAGGGCGTAGGCCATTTGATACAACCCTACGCCCTCACCACCGAGGATACGAGCTACAATGACTTTGCTGATGGCACCAATGACCTTAACCAACAACCCTGCTATGGTCAAAATCATAGCCCCTTTCATAAATCCTGTCATCTTACACCTCCTTCGGAAGCTTTCGCTCAAATTCGGTAAGCACTTGTTCCACTTGGCGAATCACACTGCCCTGCTGCACCTGATAAGCCCATACTGTAGGCGATGATCCACGATGTTTCATATGTTTCCACACATCTTCACTGATGGCGCCCATATCCCAGTCCGCCATTTTCGATTCATCTTGCCAAGTACAGATGATTTGGTCCTCTCTTCGGACGATACTCTTCATCCCCAATGCTCGCGCTCGCTCTTTTATAGCGGCTAGCTTAATCAATCGCTCTACTGGTTTGGTAGGCGATCCAAACCGGTCAATTAATTCATCTACAAAATCATCTAATCCTGCTTTCGTATTGATTTGTAATAACCGTTGGTATACAGATATTTTGCGCGCTTCATCGTGAATATACGCACTATCTATAAACGCATCGATGCCCACATCCACCACAGGTGCTGGTAATGGCCGTTCTGGCACCTCTTTTTGCTGTGCTTTTGCGATAGCTTCTTCTAACATGACTGCATACATAGCAAAGCCCACCGCTGCAATATTACCATGTTGTTGGGCTCCCAATAAATTACCAGCTCCTCGAATTTCCATATCCCGCATGGCTAATTTAAATCCTGCCCCTAGCTCGGTAAACTCTTGAATGGCTTTCAGACGTTTTTCTGCACTTTCATTCAATACTTTTTCAGGACGATACATAAAATACGCATAAGCCCGTTGGCTAGAACGGCCCACACGTCCACGCATTTGATACAGTTGTGAAAGTCCCAAGTGGTCTGCATCGTAGATAATAATCGTATTGGCATTAGGAATGTCTAATCCTGTTTCAATGATGCTCGTACACAGCAACGCATCGTATTGACCTTCCGTAAAGTCTTGCATAATATGTTCCATCATTGTCCCTGCCATCTGACCATGGGCCACCGCGATTCTAAGGTCAGGCATAGCTCGTTGCAACTGTTCTTCCATATGAGTAATGGATTGTACCTTATTATAGACAAAGTATACCTGTCCGCCTCGCTGTAATTCACGGCGTATAGCTTCTGTTACGACTTGCATATCAAACTCTACTACGTACGTTTGTACTGGCAATCGTTCCATCGGCGGCGTGTGGATAACGCTCATTTCCCGCACGCCTACTAAAGACATATGCAAGGTTCTTGGAATTGGCGTCGCACTGAGGGTTAAAATATCGATATTGGTAGCCCATTGTTTCCATTTTTCCTTTTGTGCTACTCCAAATCGTTGCTCTTCATCAACTACTAGTAACCCCAATCGTTTAAACTGGATCTGCTTACTTAGTAAAGCATGTGTACCGATTAAGATATCGATGTGTCCTTCTTGAACCGCTTTCATAATCTCTTTTTTTTCTTTTGCAGAACGGAATCGGTTTAATACTTCCACTCGAATACCAAATTGGGAAAAGCGATGCACGAAATTTTTATGATGTTGTTCAGATAATACCGTAGTCGGCACTAACATAGCCACCTGCTTACCGCTCATAACGGCTTTAAACATAGCTCGCATAGCTACTTCTGTTTTACCAAATCCTACATCACCACATAATAGTCGATCCATCGGCCTAGGGGACTCCATCGATGTTTTAATTTCTTGGATGGCTTGCAATTGATCTTCCGTTTCTTCATAAGGAAATTGATCTTCAAACTCTCGTTGCCATGGTTGATCTGGTAAAAATGCAAAGCCTTCGATGAGTTCTCTCTTAGCATATAACTCCACTAGGGTATCTGCTAAATCATCAATCGATTTCTGGGCTTTAGTTTTTGTCTTAACCCATTCCTTGCCTCCCATCTTATGAAGCTTCGGTGTAACGCCTTCATTGCCAATGTATTTTTGTAATTGGTCCAAATGGTCCGCTGGCAAAAATAAGCGATCTGTCCCTGCATAATCGATTTCAATATAGTCTCGATGGATACCTTCCGTTTCAATGGTTTTCAATCCACGATACTTACCAATACCATGAATGCTATGTACTACATAATCACCTACAGTGATATCGGTAAAATACTTAATCTCCTGTCCCTTATCTACTTTCTTCCGAATTTTTTTCTTCTGAAAGCCAAAGATATTTCCCTCCGTGATGACAGTCAAATTGGCATGAGGCAGTTCAAACCCTTCGGATAAGATACCATCTATGATTAATACAGCAGGAGCTGTCCATTCCCATGTGTCACGATGTACATAGGAAATACTATTTTCTAGTAATGCACCCTCAATGGCTTCTCTTCGCTGTTGGTTATGTAACACTAATACAATCTGCCGATCTAAGGAAGCATTGAACTTGATATCATCTATCAGCATAGGAATTTGTCGCTCATAGGAAGCAATGCTTTTTCCCATCATCCCTATCGTAGATGGTTTTCCCCATCCCGTAGAGCGCTGCATCATAGTAAATAAAATTGTTGTGGTTGCTTCTGAGGATGCTTTCCATTCTTTCCAATCCATATATAGCTCAGCATTAGAAGTATCTTCTACATGGATTTTGCGAATTGCTTCTTCTAATCGTTTCGATTCATCCAGCAAAAGCAAGGCTTCCTTCATAAAGGACAGTATAGATGCTGTTGTTTCTTGTGCCTCTATATGGATGGGTAATACCATACATTCCTCAGCATCTTGAATCGATCGCTGCGTATCCACATTAAACTGACGAATCGTATCTACTGTATCCCCGAAGAACTCAATTCGAAATGGGAAGTCACATTGAATAGGATAAATATCTATAATATCTCCTCGCACACTAAAATGACCACGATATTCCACCTGGTCCACTCGTTCATATCCAATACCTACTAGAGATGCTAATAGCTCCTCTTGTGGTATATCTTGTTCTATTCCAATGGTCACAATGTTCTCAAGTAAGCTCTTAGGGTCTATCACATATTGAGCTGCTTCTTCCATTGTAGCCAGTACAATGACTGCCTTTCCAAGAGCCAAGGACCCTAATGATTCCATCTGCTTCGCCTGTGTATCTAGACTCTTTGCAGTCCACTGTGAAAGCGTACGATCCACGATAGGAAACGAAAGTACTTGCACATCTGGCAAGAGACATTGTAAATCTCGTTCCCACATTTCTTTATGTGCCTTATCGTGTGTAACAATCACTGTAGGACGATTTGTCTTTGCCAGTATTGCTTGGCTATATATAAATGACTTTTGTGACCCACCTAATCCATAGATTTGTGTCGTTCCTTTCTTATAAAAGGCATCTATGGTGTCTTTCATCATTCCTGTTATATCTAATATAGGCCTATATGCCATGGACATATATCATTCCTTTCTTTGACACACCTGTAGCGAATGCTATATTGGTATATTTCTTTATTGTGTACTTATTATATATAATGTAGTTTCTTCATTGTTTACTTATTATATAATGTATCTTTCCAATATCGTATTTTTTTTACCCCTTAGCTCGGTATAAATAATGTATGATACTACAGAAGTAATATATCGTACTCCTTGACTCTATATAAGTTAGATTTTCTTATTCATGTATTTTGAAAGAAAGTGAATCTAGTTTATGTATGTAAGAGTATCACATACAAAAAAGGGCTATAGACATCTATAGCCCTTATGATTATTCTAAGTTTTCTTTAATCGCCGTATTTGTGGATTCTTCAATATAATGAAGGGCTGCATATATTAAATACGCACCTACAGTAAGACCGAAGAAAAAGGCTTTGAATATTTCTTTGTTCCAACGAGTTTCACGTAATCCGGAAACTGCAGATGCTAAAAAGCTTAAATCTGTAACTTTCATAGCAACCTCCTTGTATCAATACTTTAATTTGCAATGCTTTGCACTGCATATAGCAAAAAAAGCGAATATCTACTATTCGCTTATTTCTAAATTGGTGCGGGAGAAGGGACTTGAACCCCCACGCCAATGGCGCCAGATCCTAAGTCTGGTGCGTCTGCCAATTCCGCCACTCCCGCATAAGATGGTGACCCAGGAGGGATTCGAACCCCCGACCTTTTGATTCGTAGTCAAACACTCTATCCAGCTGAGCTACTGAGTCATATTAAATTGAGTTGGCAGGGGCAGTAGGACTTGAACCCACAACCAACGGTTTTGGAGACCGCTACTCTACCAATTGAGCTATACCCCTATCTTTACGACTTTATCAGTATAACGTAAAGTTGATACTTTGTCAAGTGATTCTTGTAGCAGAACCAAGGTATTTAGCTGGGCTAGCCTAAGCTAGCCCTCCACTAATGCAAATCAGCAACTTCCTATCCTCCCAGGCCGTTTCCAGCCAAGTACTTTCGGCGTTTACGAGCTTAACTACTGTGTTCG
>NZ_RQVD01000007.1 GCF_003992055.1 Veillonella sp. CHU740 | reverse complement strand
TTGAGTTTGTATATGTCTATTTTATTGCAAAAAAAGAATGTTGGCGACTACTCTTATATGAGTAGCCCCAACATTTATTATAGAGCCTATTATATTCTCAGAAGTGTTAATACTGTATCAAGATCTACGTTTTGGTACAGTATTCTTTTTTCTTTCATAGTGTCGATAGTCATGAGGATAAGGAATTTTTTTTTGAAGTTAAATCCTATGTTTCTACTATCCATTGATGAAAGATAAATATCAAATATAGAGATATAACAATAGTTGTAAAATTTATATGTATACTGGGCATATACATGGTAGTGTCACGTATGTAATGGGAAGATACACATACGTATTGAGTGATAGAAAGGTGAATAGAAATGAATCAAATGTATCGAGTTGTATGGAACAAAACAAAAAATATGTATGTAGTAGTGTCTGAATTGGCGAGTACTGTCAATGGTAAAGCAGTGAAAGCAGGCGTATTAGGTGCTGTTTTAGCAGTAACAGCTTTTGCAGGGCCTGTACATGCTGCATTGAATGAAGCGGGTACTGGTGGAGACTCAAATGTTGCTTTTGGAGAAGCCTCCTCAGCACAAGGAGCTAATAGCGTAGCTATCGGTAATAATGCTAGTACCGAAGGGGCTAATACAGTGGCACAAGGCGTAGGGGCTCTAGCAAAAGAAGCAAATAGTGTTGCTATTGGTGCGAATGCTAGTACTACAGGTGAAAATGCAGTAGCTATTGGCACAGGTAGTAAATCTGGTAGTGCTGGTAATAGTGGACAGTCTACCGTAGCTATTGGTGGTAGTGCGCAAGCTACAAGCAATCGTGCAATTGCTATTGGTGATAGTGCTAAATCTTCCTGGTATGGTGTTGCTATTGGTGCTCGTGTAGAAGCAAATCCTACAAGTGTTGCCATTGGTGGTGGTTACAATGCAGCAGAAGCAGCTAGAACAACGATGCCACATTCTGTCGCATTAGGTACTTATGCAAAAACAACAAAGGCAGTAGATACAGCAGAAGCTACAGTGACAGCAAATGGTACATCCTTAAAATTCACTGGCTTTGCAGGTGATGGAAAAGCGAATGGAGAAGGATTTGTTGTTTCTATTGGTACAGCGGGGAAAGAAAAGCAAATTCAGAATGTAGCTGCAGGTCAAATTACGGCTACATCTACAGATGCAGTGAATGGTAGCCAATTATACTCTGTAGCAGGCACGATGAGCACTATCGCAGGGTCTGTAAAAACTATCTTGGGCGGCAATGCAGCCGTAGCAGACACAGGTGCTATTACTATGACAAATATTGGTGGTACAAATAAAAATACTGTGGAAGAAGCGATTAAAGCAACAAAAACAGAAGTAGTAGCTGGGAAAAATGTAACTGTAACTCCATCTACTGGTGCAAATGGTCAGTCTGTATATACCGTGGCAGTGAAAGAGGATATTACACTAAACAGTGTAACAACAGGAAATACAAAAATTGATGCTAATGGTGTTACTATTGGTGGTAAAAATTATGTATCCTCTAATGGATTAAATGCAAATGGTCAAGCTGTTACTAATGTGGGTAATGGAAGTGTTGCAGCTAACTCTAAAGATGCAGTAAACGGCGGGCAATTACATAGTGAACTTGAGAAAAAGGCTGATAAATCTGAGCTAAATACAGTGAAACAAGATGTGAACACTGTTAAAGAGACTGTAAACACTATCAAAAAAGATGTATCCACAACTAAAGAGACTGTTGGAAAAAATACAACTGAGATTTCTAATATTAAGAAAGATGTTTCTAAGGTGAAACAAGACGTGAATACAGTGAAAAATGATGTATCTACTATGAAAGACAGCATTGAAGAAACAATTAACGAAAAAATAAAAGAGATCAATGCTAATACATCTAATACCAGTCAAAATATGAATGTCTTAGAAAACCGTGTAAACTCTCGCATGGACAAAGCGGTAGCTGGTTCTGCAGCCTTGGCAGCATTACATCCATTAGATTTTGATGAGAATGACAAATGGAATGTGGCGGCAGGCTATGGTAGTTATGGCAGTGGAAATGCGCTAGCATTAGGTGCCTTCTACCGTCCTAATGAGGACACTATGTTCAGCATTGGTGGTGCTATGGGCAATGGCCAAAATATGGTCAATGTAGGCGTTAGTCTTAAATTAGGACAACATAATGGCGTATCTAAGTCAAGAAAAGCTATGTCGCAAGAGATTGATGTTTTAAAAGCTCAATTGCAAGAACAAGATCAAAAAATTGCTATGTTGATGAATGCTATGGCAAATATGCAACAAGCAGGAAAATAATAAAAAACTAAATTGTATATGAAAAAGAGGAAGATGGCTGATTAAAAGTCAATCTTCCTCTTTTTTATAAATATATAAAAATAAATGGGGTTGTATAACAGCTAGAATTTATGATTTGTGAAATACAATTTATATGTAGGGGGATATATTCGTAAAACAGGTAAAATCAAGATGATAATTGACATATATATAAGCCTATATTTATCAGGGGTATCTACTGTTATGGATGGTTGCGTATCGTCTAGATAAAGCCTTATTTTAAAGGGGTTGTAGACCTTTGCGAAATGAATACTTTAAAACTTGATTTTAAATATCTAGTTATGCTATATTTGAAAAGCAATGTACATATAAAGGTAGATTGTAAGTTTGTTGTGATCATGCATTATGCATTTCACATAATACTAATTATAGGTAAAGGACTGACACTTGTGTCAGTCCTTTCCTATTAGCATTAAATAAAGTTAAAATTCAAAAAGATTGATGGGGAACCTATCATTCTTTGATAGCCAGTTCGGCTGTGCAGTGAGGACAACGTGTTGCGTCGTCAGCGATAGCTTCACGGCAATAGTCACATTTACGAGTTTCCACCGGTGCTTCTGCTGGTGTAAATCGCTTGATTTGGCTGATAACAGTGAAAATACAGAGGGCAATGATAAGGAACTCAAACACTGTATTTAAGAAAAGACCATAGGCTATCATAGGAATCCCCGCTGCTTTTGCTTCTGCAAAGCTACTTGGAGCGGCACCAGTCGTTAAAGGGATAAATAAATTCGAAAAGTCTACCCCGCCTAATAGTAAACCGATAGGAGGCATTACCACGTCGTTTACTAAAGAAGTAACAATTTTACCAAACGCAGCACCAATGATAACACCGACTGCTAAGTCTACTACATTACCACGCATAGCAAAGTCTTTAAAATCTTTTAAAAAGCTCATTATAATCTCCATTTCAAAATGCATAATATAAAAGACATAATCTATATTATACTGCAATTACATCGAAAAAGATAGATATAAAGACAGAAGTTTAGATGGCTAGATAAGCGATGATGTATAGATTGCAAAAAAGCTGTCACACCATATGGGATAAGCCCAATGAATGACAGCTTTTGTATTATCGATGATGATCTACTTCTTGTATATTGGCATAGTTTCGATAGAGTTCATTTGGTAATTTTGTAGTAATAATGGATGCTTTATCGATCGTAGCAAATGTAACAGAAGAAATATGGTCAAACTTAGAAGGGTCTGCCAATACATAGGCAGTACGACACTTTTGTATAGCTTTTTCTTTCACCGCTGCATCCAATGGATCTTCTGCTGTAAAACCTGAGCGGAAACTGATGCCGTGGGTACTAAAAAATCCTTGTGTGAAATTATAGGATTCTAGTTGGTTGAGGGCCACACTTCCTACGATAGAAGAAGAGATGGGGTTGACCGTACCCCCTAAGAGGATAACTTTCATATGGCGTGAAGCTAATAGTGTAGCATGGTGAATGCCATTTGTAACGAATGTAGCATGAGTATGCTGCAAGTAATGCAATACCATTTCTGTAGTGCTGCCTGCGTCGATAAAGATAAAGCCTGTGGAGCTAATCAATTCAGAAGCAGCTAAGGCAATCGATTCTTTGGCGTCTCGATAGGTAATGGATTTAGGAAGTGTATCTAACTCCATACTACTATGATCCGGGGTCAGACTCGTAGCCCCACCATGAACCTTTTGCAGCAACCCTTTGTTGTGTAGGTGAGCCAAATCTCTTCGAATAGTAGGGGCAGAAGAAGACAAAGCTTGCACTAACTCATGTACTGTAACAACTCGATTTTGCTTGATGCGACGTAGAATAGCGGCATAACGTTCTTCAGGAAGCATAGTAAAATCACCTCCAATGTATGATTAACCTAGTACTACGATAGGGAAATATAACGCATTGCGTCTATTCATTTTCCTATATTCATGGTAATATAAATGGCAAATAAATTATAGTAGGCTATGGTGGATTTCATCAAAATGTATAAAAGCAAGGGCTATATTTTGCGATAAATTAATAATCCGCTCTATGCGGATAGGAATTGTATAGTACAGAGAAGGAGAAACGTATGAAACTAACAAAAATGCACGGCTTAGGTAATGATTTTATTGTGTTTTTTGATGAGGGTGCTACTACATTAGATGTGACAACGATGGCCCGACGATTGTGTGATCGCCATACCGGCATCGGCGCTGATGGATTGGTGATTGTCATGCCATCCGAAGTAGCCGATGTAAGAATGCGTATCATCAATTCTGATGGCAGCGAAGCAGAAATGTGTGGGAATGGCATTCGTTGCTTTGCAAAATATGCCTATGATCGAAAGATTATCGAAAAAGAGACGTTTACTGTAGAAACATTGGCGGGGATTATGGAGCCCACGATTATCGCAGACCGAGGTGTGGCACAATTAGTGAAAGTAAAAATGGGCCAGCCTACATTTAAGGCTAGCCATATTCCTATGAATATTGAATCTGAAAAAGTATTGTCGCATACGATTGACGTAGAGGGTGTGTCTTATGAGGTGAGCTCTGTCCTATTAGGTGTGCCGCACACAGAAGTGTTTGTGGACGATGTGACAGCAGTACCTCTTACAGTGTTGGGGCCAAAGATTGAAAAGCACCCATTATTCCCCAAAGGTACCAATGTGAACTTTGTACAAGTTGTGAATGATACGACAGTAAAAGTCCGTACTTGGGAACGTGGGGCAGGAGCTACACTCGCTTGCGGTACAGGGTCCTGTGCCAGCGCTGTCATGGCCCATGAGAAGGGATTTACTGGACGCTCTGTAGATGTAGAATTGTACTTGGGCACATTGCGCATCGATTATGAAGCAGATGGCACGGTATATATGACTGGTCCTGCTACAGAAGTGTTTAGTCTGGAGTTGGAGGATGTAACTTGCTAGATAGGTGCTAGCATGTACGTATATAAAAGAAAAGAGGAAAGTTGATCAAACTGTGTCAACTTTCCTCTTTTTGTGTGAGTTATCATACCATTATAAATCTAATAGTATAGTGCGGTTTCACATCAGATGCGCTTGGCTGTATTAGTTCAGTTTCCATAGAATCGTGTCAATGAATCCATACCTTATGAATTAGTTTTTAGCTGAATTTTCTTGCCAAATTTTTTAGTGAAAGCCGTAAGAGTAGCTGGTTTTACGGTATCTACCGTTACGATAAGACCATCTACATTTGGTGTTGGTGTCACGCCTAGGATGGTACCAGTTGGCTCTAATTGACGATATAAAAAGGCAGCATCAGTTTGTAATGTATCGAAATCGCCTAAGCTATAGGAGCCAGTGGTGATAATATGATTGTCCAAGAAGTGTTTATCTTGGATGTAAGCTGTTTCTGCAGTAATGGCTTTCACATCGTTAGGGGATGTAAAAGAAATGACTAGTTTGCCATCACGCCAGAACATAGCTCCGCGATTGTGGAAGTCATAGGATTCGCCAAATGTTTTTTTGATGAGGTTACGAGTTGTTTCTTCCATTTGTTGTTGGGAGATGGTGGATTGTAATGTCTCGGCTGCTTTTGAATAGAGCATACGATATGTAATTTCTGCAGCTTCACTGCGAGTGACATATTTTTCTGGATTAAACAGCCCTGTGGTACTGTAGTTAATAAACCCAAACAAGGCTAATTCACGGACCGAAGATTGGGCCCAAGGAGCGATAAACTTTTGGTCGCTAAAATGAATGTTGTCTAGGGCTGTAGGATCTTCTGTTCGATATCCTTGATAGTGTAGATATTTGTCAGCCACCACGGCAAATTCTTGGCGGGACATATATTGCTCAGGACGATATGTTTTGTCTCCATAGCCACTGATGATATTAGCTCTGGCTACACTTTCAATAGCAAGGGAAGACCAGCGATCGGATGTGATATCAGTGAAAGAACTAGCCAACATAATAGATGGTGGCTCACCAATCATTTTACTAAATAAAGAAGCAGCTTCTTCGCGAGAAAGTGGATCATTCGGTTTGAATGTTCCATTTTTGTATCCACTCATAAATCCTTCTTTAGTCATCTTTGTAATGGAATTATAGGCCCAAAATTGAGGGGGTACATCTGTAAAGCGATACTTTTGTATGCGTTCAAAGGTTTGTAGGCTATTTGGTTGCGAATAGGTAAATGTTGTTGGCCCATTCACAGATACTTGCGTAGAAGGAGTTGTCGTGAATACAGGAGACACTTCCTTAGCCTGCAATAGGAATGTTGGAATTAATGTGAATAATACAGTTGCATATATACGTTTCATCAAATACCTCCTGACTAGTGGAATCTACTTATGAATTTCTTATGTTTATCATACCATATTTGAAAGAATGTCACTATGTGAAAAGAGTGACAAATGTCAATGCATAGGGGTTCATAGGAGATGAATTATATAGGAATAGTTATCTCTATCATGAGTTTTGGTTATAAACCTGTTTACGAGTAGGAATTAAAAGAAGAAAAGACAGGTGTACTTTTAAAGTAGAAATTGGATGTATTAAAATACATAAAAATAATATAAGCCTTGTTCTTATAAGGCTTGATAGAATGCGGATAGAGTGTGATTTTTGCTACAAAAATAGCTGATTGATAATGACTAGCAATAAGGTATAAAAATGGCTTCTTGCTAATATTGCAAGTCTTTTGTAATTACATAAAAATTACTATATAATAATATCATCGGAGACTATATAGGATGGAAGATTCTAATATAGGACATAGATGTAACGATTGCTGCATTTTGCCAATCAAGTGATAGTAGTTTACTTTAAAGTTGAGGATGTGAAGAAATGAAAATTCATTTATTTCAACAATGTTTGATTGATATGTTCTACCCTCATGTAGGCATGGCAGGTGTAAAGGTACTAGAAAGCCTTGGCTGCGAATTAACAGTTCCTAAGAAGCAAGTATGTTGTGGTCAGATGTTTGTTAACTCTGGTTACAATGATGCTGCCAAAGGGGCTATTAAGAACACAATTGAACAATTCGAGAATGCTGACTATGTGGTGAGCATGTCTGGTTCTTGTGCATTTGCGATTCGTGATGAATATCATCATATTTTAAAAGATGAACCAGAATGGTTAGCACGAGCTGAAAAATTGAGCTCTAAAATTTATGAGTTCACGCAATTCATCGTTGACGTATTAGGTGTCACTGATGTGGGAGCGCGCTTTAATGATAAAGTGACATACCATAAATCTTGTCACGTAACACGCTTGATGGAAATCAAAGAACAACCTATGAAATTATTGGAAAATATTCAAGGGTTAGAATACTTACCATTGCATCGTGCAGAGCGTTGCTGTGGCTTTGGTGGTACTTTCACAGTGAAAAATCCTGAAATTTCAGCTGCTATGACAAAAGAAAAAGCATTGAATATTGCTGATTCTGGCGCTAACATTGTAGCAGGCTCTGATATGGCTTGCTTGATGAATATTGAAGGTATGCTAGATCGACTTTACAAAGAAGGCGAAATTGATCGTCATATCCGTGTAATGCATATTGCGGAATTATTGAATAGTCGATAGGAGGAGTCACCATGAGTAATATTGTGTACGATAAACGCCCGTTTAAGACACGCGTTAATGATGTGCTTAATAATGACTTCAAAGTAAAAGCCATTCAAACAGCACAGGATGTATTCTATGAAAAACGTAAAGCTGTAGTCGATCAAGTAGCAGAATGGGAAGACTTCCGCAATGAATCTGCTGATTTGCGCGACCATGTATTGGCGAACTTAGATTACTATTTAAATCAATTTGCTGAAAATGCTGAAAAAGCTGGTGCACATGTGCACTTTGCAGCTGATGATAAAGAAGCAACAGCAATTTGCATGGAAGTACTTCGTGCAAAAGAAGCAAAAATGGTTGTTAAATCTAAAACAATGGTATCTGAAGAAATCGGATTGAACCATGAATTAATTAAAGCGGGTATCGAAGTTAACGAAACTGACTTGGCGGAATTTATTCTTCAAACAGCAGACTTTGACCCTCCATCTCATATCGTAGTGCCAGCATTGCATTTCGAACGTAATCGTATTCGTGATACATTTGCGAAAAAATTAGGCTACCAAGGTACTGAAAATCCAGAAGAAATGACACGTTTCGTACGTAAATATATCCGTGATCGTTTCTTGCGCGCTGATGTAGGATTCACTGGATGTAACTTTGGTGTTGCTGAAACAGGTACTATTACTATCGTATCCAACGAAGGTAATGGTCGTATGGCGAGCTCCATGCCTAAAACACAAATCGCGTTGATGGGTATGGAACGTTTGGTGCCAGACTTTGCCTCTTTGGATGTTATGATGGAAATGTTGATTCGTTCCTCTGTAGGCGCTAAAATTTCTAACTACTTCTCCATGATTACAGGTCCTGCTCGTGAAGGTGAAGCTGACGGTCCAGAGGAATTACATATCATCATCATTGATAACCGCCGTTCTGGTATTTTAGGTGGCGATTTCGAAGAAATGTTACGTTGTATCCGTTGCGGTGCATGTATGAATATTTGCCCTGTATATCGTCATATTACAGGTCATGGTTATGGCTCTATCTATCCAGGACCAATGGGTGCTGTATTAACTCCACTATTGGTTGGTTATGAAGAAGCTGGCGATCTTCCTTACGCATCCACATTGTGCGGCGAATGTTGGGAACACTGCCCAGTTAAGATTCCATTGCATGAACTATTATTGAAACATCGTCAAGTGATTGCAGATAAATTGAAAATGCGTCCAGCTATTGAACGTAGCATCTTCCACACAGTGGCAACAGTATTCTCAAACTCCTTCTTGTTCGATATGGGTACCAAAATGGGTGCCATCGGCATGAAGCTAATGAGTAAAAATGGTCATATGGCAGATTGGACAAAAGTATTACCAGTAGTTGGTGGCTGGGTGAAAGCTAAAGACATGGGCGTACTCAAAATGAGTAAATTCCGTGATGAATATGCGAAACACGTAGCACAAAAGGGAAAGGAGAAATAAAATGGATCAAGCAAAAAAACAAGCCTTTTTAGGTCGCCTATCTCGTGCGTTAGGCCGTGACTCAATTCCTACATCTGTAACACCTTTTGATTTTTCAAAAGGACCTCAAGAAACGATGTATTCTGATCTTAGCCATGAACAAGTCGTAGAGATGTTCAAAACTGAAGCAGAACGTTTAGGTACTAAACTTATCGAAGTGGAGGCTTCTCAATTGAGCCAAGCTTTGGTGGACGAAATTGTAGCTCGTGGTGGCGGTAGTGTTGTGTATCCTAAATCTGCAGAAGTAGAAACATATGGTTTAGAAGCAGCTTTCAAACAATTGAGTGAAGACCAAGCAACGTTCTATCAATGGGATGCAACTAAAGGTCGCGAAGCGAATATCAATGTAGCGAAAGATTCTAATATTGGTATTACATTCCCTATCTTGGGTATTGCGGAAACAGCAACAGTAATCCAACCAAGTACAGAAGAATCTGGTCGTTCCCTAGGGTTATTGCCATTGACTCATATCTCTGTATTACGTACTGAAAATATTCATCCACGTATGACACAAACGATGGCAGAATTAGCGAAGATCTATCGCAATGATCCAGCTAAGTTCCCTACCAATGTAGTTCACATCTCTGGCCCATCCAACACAGCTGATATCGAATTAGTTCGTGTCGTTGGTGTACATGGTCCTATCAATGTAACATTCATCTTGGTAAAATAAGCTAATTTTATTAAACGCGGTTTGCTTTTGCAAATCGCGTTTTTTTTATGTCGATTACTAAAATATAGCTAGGTGTTAGGAAATGAGAGGGTACCTAGAGTATGTTTTAAAGTACTATTGAATGTTGCTTGAAATGGTGTATACTAATAGTTGAGGAGGGTCACGTGAAAGTGTTATACGTTGACCATTATGGTGATAGAAGGGAGTGCTTGTTATGAAAGAATCTGTATACGAACAAATGAAATCTGCGTTGCAAGAATTAGCGGTTGCAGCTAAGTTAAGACAAGGTAAGTTGCTTGTGATTGGATGTTCTACTAGTGAAGTACGAGGCGGTCATATTGGCAAGGATTCTTCTTTGGATGTGGCAGCGGAATTATTCAAGGCTCTTTCAGAAGTACAAAGAGACTATGGATTTGATGTGGCTATCCAATGTTGTGAGCATTTAAATCGGGCCTTATTGATGGAACGTGCGGCAGCGGAAGTCAGAGGATATGAAGAAGTGAATGTAGTGCCTGTACAACATGCAGGGGGCTCCATGGCGACTACGGCCTATGAGAAGTGGTCTGACCCTGTGGCGGTAGAATGTGTGCGAGCTGATGCAGGTATCGACATTGGAGATACGTTCATCGGTATGCATTTAAAACATGTAGTAGTTCCCGTACGATTAGCCGTGAAAGAAATTGGAGCGGCCCATGTGACAGCAGCTCGTGTACGACCTAAATTTGTAGGGGGCGACCGAGCTCATTATAATGAGGCGTTAAAGTAAGAAAGTTGTGAGGTATCTGTGGAATTTTATACCTATGCCTATGTGGTGCAAAGAGGAGAATTTACATCTCTATTACAATACATTGTGACATCTATTTTGCTAGTGGCTTTACTAGTGGTAGGTGTGAAAGTGATGTACAATCGTTTCGATACGAAGTTTCGTGATTTAGGAATTATTATTGTACTAGGGCTAGTTTTTTTACTAGGCCTACAAGTCAATGACTATACGCGAGATGTAGATAATGCTGAAGAATCCAACTATATGGTTCAGTTTCTGAATAATTTCAGTGAAACAGAGCATGTTAACAGAGAAAAAGTTCGTGTGAACTCCTTGCGTGTTCATGATCGTATGATTGTGAATATTGACGATAAATTTTTTGAAGTTACTTTCACTATGAATAAGGATGGTTATGCACTGCGTCCGATTCATATGATGAATGCTAATCCAAAAGTGGTAGATGTGAAGAAGGACGAACGATAATATGTTAACAGGTTATACATTAGTGTTTATTAAGCTAACGCTTGGTATCTTAGCTCTCATTTTACAAATGAACTTGATGGGCAAGGGCAATTTGGCGCCTAATTCTGCCTTGGATCAAGTGCAAAACTATGTACTTGGTGGTATTATTGGTGCCGTAATCTACAGTGAAAGCATCGGCATTCTGCAATTTTTTCTAGTGCTTATCGCTTGGACGATTGTAGTCATGGGATTGCGCTTTCTCAGCGCTCATGTACGATGGATTAAGAATCTCATCGATGGCCGACCTAGCATTGTGATTGATCGAGGACAAATTCGCGTTGGGGAATGTTTGAAGCGAGGTCTTCGTGGCAGTGATCTACAATTAAAGCTTCGCAGTGCAGGGGTCACCCTTGTGAGTGATGTACGGCGTGCTGTATTAGAACAGAATGGACAATTGACAGTCGTTATGAACGGTGATGATTTGATTCGCTATCCTGTCATTGTGGATGGTGTAGTAGACCCAGATATTTTAGAACTAGCAGATAAAGATATGGCTTGGTTGGAAGAAGAATTAGAAGACCAAGGATATTCTATCCGAGATGTTTACGTAGGAGAATATTCCAAAGGACATTTGATTTTGCATCCTTACGAAGGGCGCAGAGGGTAATACCATTGTATTTTTGGATGGAATGGTGTATACTTGGTGTAGAAGGAATGAATCTTTCTAAGAGGGTTGTAGAAAATCATCCATAAACTCAAAAAAGGACGGCTGCCACCGTCCTTTTTTCTTTCTACTTTCTATTCTTGTAGTACTTCAGAATTGCATAAGTTAAGACATTAACAATCAATCCTTGCAGAATAGGGGCAAGAAAGCTAGCCCATAACACTAGAGGGGTATAATCAACCTCCATAAACTCACCTCCTTTCGATAAAAGAGGATACCTAAAGTATAGCATATTTTATGAGAGAAAGGAGGATAAAGTCTTGAATAGGACAAGGAAAACATGTATAATAATAAAGTAATAGCATTGGAATATGACAGTTCTATGGGGCTTGTGCAAGGAGAGCCTGTGAACCATGTCAGGCCTTGATTGGAGCAGCATTAAGCGGTAACTCTCTTGTGCCACGAGGAAACCTATAGGGCTGTCAGATTCGAGTGCTATGGTAAAGCAGCTAGCTTAGCTGCTTTTTTTCATATCTTAAGGGAAAGGAGGTTCCATGAGTTATTTAGCTTTATATAGACGATGGAGACCGAAACAGTTTACAGATGTAGTAGGACAACATCATGTATCGGACACATTGCAACGAGCTATTCGGGAAGATAAAGTAGCTCATGCCTATTTATTTGCTGGCCCTAGGGGGACAGGCAAAACGAGTATGGCTAAAATATTTGCTCGTGCCATCAATTGCGAGCATGGCCCTACAGATACACCTTGTGGTCAGTGTGAATCATGTCAACAGATGTTGCAGGGACAAGCTTTGGATGTGATCGAAATCGATGCGGCTTCTAATCGTGGTATCGATGAAGTACGTGCATTGCGAGAACAGGTCAACTTTTTGCCTGTAGTAGGTCATAAAAAAGTATTCATCATCGATGAAGCGCATATGTTGACGAATGAAGCATGGAATGCGTTGCTGAAAACTATTGAGGAACCTCCTAGTCATGTGATGTTTATTTTTGCTACTACGGAGTCTGAAAAATTACCGGTAACGATTCTATCTCGTTGTCAGCGCTACACATTCCGACGCATTACGGCAAAGGATATTACAGCGCACTTATTATATGTAGCAAAAGAGAGTCAGATCCCCCTTGATCCAGCGGCAGCACAGGTCATTGCGGTCCATGCGGACGGAGGCTTGCGGGATGCATTGAGTATTTTAGATCAATGCTCAGGGATGACATCAGATATGATTACGGCTCCATTAGTAGAATCCATGATTGGCCTAGTGAGTAAGACTTGGGTGCTAGATGTGGTGGATATTCTGAAAGCTGGTGATGGAGCTGGTGTATTGCAAGCCGTAGATGAAGCGTTACAGCAAGGCCGTGATGCACGACAAATCGTGACGGCTATTGTAGAGCATTTGCGGGCCATGATTATTGCCAAGGTGTTGCCAGAAGCAGAAGAGTTATTGGCTTATGATACACATCGTGAAAGATTGCTAGAGCAGACGAATGCATTGACGATGGAAGAGATTGGTCGCTATATTAATGTGCTGCAAACAGTACAAAACAATGCGAAACAAGTGGATAATCCAAGAGTCATTGTGGAGATGGGATTGCTTTCACTCTTGCAATTAGGGGGTGGCACCTATCAAACCTTAGAGGGGCGCATGACGACGATGGAACAGTTTGTGAATCGTCAAGAAGATACCTTGTTGCAAAAGATGAATGAACTAGTAGAACAACGGCCTATAATGACCGTGGGTGCGATAGAAGCACCGCCAATACCAGAAAGTGATTTCTATGAAAGTGCCATGGAGGATATACCACATCCGGTAGCCGATGAAACAGTTGTGGAATCGGTACCGAAAACAGTACGCACAACTCCGTTACCTCCGCCGACTGTTAGTGGCGGATTACAAGGAGCTTCTCCGATTAAGAATACGTTGCCTCCACCAACGACAAAGAAACGTGCAAATCCAAAACCAGCACCTAGTAAACGGACAGAAGTGAGTCAAGATATCGTTATAGGCCGTGGCATTGTGAATGTGCATGAATATAGCACGATTTTAGCAAACGTGATAAAATGGTTGAGAGGTCATGGGTTTGGCTTGCTCAACACGATTTATCAGCAAGGTAAGCTGGCCTATTTAGATCAAGAACGAGCTATCCTTGTGTTCCCTACCGCGGTGGCCGTACCTATTTTGACACAACCACGCCATCAGGAAGATGGGAAGCGTGCGTTCCAACAAGTTGTAGGCAGACCGATTATGGTGGAAGCGATGGCTAAGAATGATCCGCGGCTTCGGGCGTATATAGAGGCAGCTCAAGGTGGTTCATCAGAAGGAGCTAAGAGTACTGTACAGTCAGAACAGAACGGTACTTCTCTGGTAAGCTCTGCAAAGGTATATGGTGAGGTATCACAAGAGAAGGTAGCAAAAGAGACGGCTACATCCTCGGCAGTACGATCAGTATCCACAGAAGAAATAGATTCATCGCAGGATGTGATACAAAATGTGGTAGAAGAAACGATAGCTGCACCGATATATACGGGAACGTCTGCAAATTCTCATGTGGGAGCCGGCAGTGCCCCTACGAATATAGAGGGTATCATTGATGATTTCCTCACAGTCTATGAAAATCCTGAAGCAGTGCTCAATCCGTATTATGAGGAAGCTATAGTTGGTAACAAGGAACTTTCACAGGGGGCGGTACAAGATGTACGGAGTTTACCTAAGTGGAGTTCTGCAGAGGCCAGTGATGAAGAACAACAAGATCCACTGTTATACCCTGTATTGCAGCGTATGGAAGCAGATGGGTATGATATTTATGTAGAAGAAGTAGACGAAATGTCTAAGAATTAAGAGGAGGTTCACTATGTTTGGTGGCGGTAATATGCAAGGTATGTTGAAAAAAATGCAAAAAATGCAAAAGGATATGGCGAAGGCTCAAGAGGAGATTAAAAATTCCGTAGTGGAAGCGTCCATCGGTGGCGGTGCTGTCTCTGTGACAATGAATGGAGAACAAGAAGTATTGTCCATTAAAATTGCGCCAGCAGCAGTAGATCCTGATGATGTAGAAGCATTGGAAGATTTAATTGTAGCAGCTGTGAATGAAGCAAACCGCAAAGCGAAAGAAGTAGCAGAACAAAAATTAGGCGCTGTAACAGGAAATCTAAAAATTCCTGGAATGCCAGGCATGTTCTAATATGACAAATCCATTAGAACGATTAGTTGAAGAGTTACGGCGATTGCCGGGGGTAGGTGCGAAATCTGCACGGCGTTTGGCATACCATTTGATAGAAGCGGAACAAGAAGATGTACAGCGGTTGGTGGAAACGATTGTAGCCGCGAAGGAAGCCACGCATCGTTGTTCCCAATGCTTTAATTTATCTGCCCAAGACCCTTGCGAATTTTGTGCAAGCTCTAAACGAGATAAATCCATGATTTGCGTGGTGGAAACATCTCGTGATGTGATTGCCATTGAGCGCAGTGGGGATTATAAGGGGTTGTACCATGTATTAGAAGGGGCTTTATCTCCTATTGATGGAGTTGGCGTTGAAGACATTCGATTGAAAGAATTAATGATGCGCCTCCAAGATGATACCGTACAAGAAGTAATTATTGCTACGGACCCTGATGTAGAAGGGGAAGCAACAGCGCTGTATATTGCGCGATTATTGCAACCGACAGGGATTAAGGTAACACGTATTGCTCGAGGAATTCCAGTGGGAGGCGATATTGAATATGCCGACGAAGTGACGCTAAGTGGCGCCGTATTACATCGTCAAGAAATGAGGTAACTATGGATTATATTATGACAGCTGCAGTGGCGGTCATCGTAGCCTGGGTGGTTATCAAAGTGGCTTGGTTTACGATTAAACGAGTAGCTATGAATGTATTTTTAGGGATAATTTCCTATGCATTCGTAACAGAGGCTCTACATATTCCTGTGGATATGAATATTATGTGGTGGGCCTTAACGATGATATTGGGGCCTTTGCCAGTATTGGGTTTGGCATACTTTCACTAATAGGATAAGGAGAACCTATGCAATTGAATGCAGCGCAACAACAAGTTGTGAATGAATTAGATAGAAACATTTTATTGCTAGCTTCTGCAGGAACCGGTAAAACAAATACATTGTCCCATCGAGTGGCACACATTCTCGAATCTGGGCGAGCAAGGGGAGAGGAAATACTATGCCTCACCTTTACAAATAAAGCTTGTCGTGAGATGAAAGAACGGATGCTTTCCATCGTGGGGCAGCAGGCACAGGCTGTGAAAGTATCTACTTTTCACAGCTTTTGTTATACCATCTTGCAAGAAGAGGCAAAATTACAAGAAGATTTATTTTCTGAGTTTCTCATCATGGATGAGGAGGATACAGCCGAATTGATCGGTGAATTTTTACCTGCGTTAGTAAAAGAGAGAAATTTGGGCAATACTCCACTCATCATTCATAAAGACACGATGCAACGAGTGATTGGGGTAGTGAAAGAGTATCGATCTGTATACGGATATTATTCTGATGATATACAGATGGATTATATACAAACTATAGAAACTCTATATGATAAAGATATATCTGTGTTGCGACAAGCCATGGGTAGTTCTGTAGTGGAAGAGTTTTTCCGCCACAGTGGTATCGATGTGATGATGGACTATGAGAAACGATTACGGGCTCTTAATGGATTGGATTTTACAGATTTAATCACCAGAGTACATCAGCTGTTCCAACGACCTGATGTGGCACAGCGATGGCGCCATCGTTACTCCTATATTGCAGTGGATGAAATGCAGGATACGAGTCGCCTAGAATATGATGTGATGAATGTGATGTGGCCAGGCAATCATGTCTTGCTATGTGGAGATTACTTTCAAACTATTTATGAATGGCGAGGGTCAGATCCGTTAGCATTGATCAAGGATTTTCGCAAGGACTATGAGCCTATAGGAATTGTATTTGATGAGAACTATCGGGCGAATCAAACCTTATTCAAAGCCTCCTTTGCTATGTTACAACAGGTGTTCCCTGAGTTGGTAGCTGATATGTATGAGAGGCTGCCACGGGCGGTAGCCAAAGAGTCGGGATCTCCTATCGTTGTGTATGAAGGGGCCACTGCTTATAAAGAGGCGGCTTATATCTTCGATGCACTACGTGCATTGCGGACGAGTCAGGCCATGCCTCCTGCCGGTATTTTAGTGCGTTTCAATTACCAAGCAAAAGAGTTAAGTCAGCTCTTTGAGACCTTTAATAAATCCTTGCCAGAATCAGAACGATTACGATTTATCTTGGTAGATGAGCTAAAGTTTTTCCGACGTCAAGAAGTAAAGGATATATTGTCTTTCTTTAAAGTGCTTGCTAACCCTCGAGATGTGATGAGTGCTAAGCGGATGATACGAAAATTTGTCACAGGCGTAGGGGAACAAAAGATTAAAGAATTGGAAAGCTCTTATGTGCGTGAAACGGGATTGCGAATTACAGACTTTATGAGCACTCATATTTTTGAACAAGAACCGTATGAACGATTAGAAAGGGCTCTTTTAGCCAGAGATGTAGTTGTATTTGATGTGGAGAGTACGGGCGTGAATGTCATGGAAGATCGGATTATCCAAATGGCGGCGATTCGCATTGATGAAACGGGACAAGTAGTGGATACCTTTGAAGAGTTTATCAATCCAGGCGTACCCGTAGGGGAATCGGAACAAGTGCATGGATTTAGTGATGCCTATTTGGCTGAGCATGGTCGCCCACCAGAGATTGTGCTACAAGAATTTTCTGCGTTTGCACAAGGGGCTGTCATTGTAGGTCATAATGTGACCTATGATATGAGTATTTTAGAGCAAGAATGTATACGGCATCACGCGTCGATGCCCACAGTGCAAGCCGTGTATGACACATTAAATATCTATCGTCGCTTTTACCCGAATTTGCGAAATCATAAATTAGGCTATTTGAGTGAACATTTTCCTATTGATCATAAGCCTACACATAATGCTATGGATGATATTTTAGCCACTGCTAAGTTATTGATATATGCTATGAAGAAAAATATTATCCCTACAAAAGCGCAACGGATGGGCTTTGTCAATAAATATAGGGCGTACTTCGGTAAGATTGCATCTGCTATGGATACATTGCGGCGAAAAATGCTCACCAGTAAGCCTACGGAGCTATTAACCTATATTATGAAAGATATGGGTGTAGCTGGATATTATGAAAGTAAAGTGACGGGAGATAGTCAGGGTCGTCAATTGCAGAGTATCCGAGAACTCTATACGATTTTCAGAGAGTTAGAAGAAGAAAATCCTGAGTATGTAGGTCGAGATGGGATACAAGTTATGTTAGAGCTATCTGCCTTAAATGCTGGGGAAGGTATGTTCCGTCGTAGAGGAGATGATCGGATTCCGATTATCACGGTACATCAAGCGAAAGGTAGTGAGTTTGATCATGTCTTTTTAGCGGGAGTGAACGATAGTGCGTATCCGTCATATCGAGCAGTCCAAGAAGGTCGTATCAGCGAGGAACAGCGTATTTTTTACGTCGCTTTGACAAGGGCCAAGCAACACTTAACGATTACCTATCATGTGCATCGAAGTAAAAAACGAGACCTCATGGGAAGTCGATTTATCCAATGCATTCCTCGGGAGTATTTGGACTTTCACCAGTAATAGTAGGACCTGCGAGGCGTGATAAATCCGTAGGGACCTATAGAAAAAGTTCTACTGATAAGGTATAATATTGCATATAGAGATATGTTTCTATATAAGTTATCAATCATTTGGGAGGACAGAATGGAACAAAAAGAGATGGTTGTTGTCGTTGACTTTGGTGGTCAATATAATCAACTGATCGCGCGTCGTGTACGTGAAAACAATGTATATTGTGAGGTGTATCCATACAATAAAGCATTAGAAAAAATTAAAGAATTGCAACCAAAAGGGATCATCTTCACAGGTGGCCCTGCTAGCGTATACGAAGAGAATGCTCCAAAAATGGAAGCGGAAGTATTTGAACTTGGTATTCCAGTGTTGGGTATGTGCTATGGTATGCAGTTTATGGCACACACTTTGGGCGGCCATGTAACATCTGCAGAAACTCGTGAATTTGGTAAAACTCCAACTCGTGTAGATGTGTCCTCACCATTGTTTAAAGGGCTTTCTGAAGAAGAAGTTGTTTGGATGAGTCATGTGGATTATGTGGCAAAAGTACCAGAAGGCTTCAAAATCGTAGCTCATACAAAAGATTGTCCAGTAGCAGCGATGCAAAACGAAGAGCGCCATTTATATGCTATGCAATACCATGCAGAAGTGTTGCACACAGAACATGGTAAAGAAATGCTTCACAACTTCTTGTATGAAGTGTGTGGATGTACAGGTCAATGGACAATGGCAAACTATGCAAAAACTGCTATCGAAGAAATCCGTAATACTGTAGGCGATGGTAAAGTGTTATTGGCATTGTCTGGTGGTGTAGACAGCTCCGTAGCAGCAGCGTTAATTTCCAAAGCTGTAGGCGATCAATTGACTTGTATCTTTGTTGACCATGGTTTGATGCGTAAAAACGAAGGCGACGAAGTAGAAGAAGCTTTCAAAGATTCTGGTATGCACTTCATTCGTGTGGATGCAGAAGAACGTTTCTTGATGAAATTAGCAGGTCTTGAAGATCCAGAAGCAAAACGTAAAGCCATCGGCGAAGAATTTATCCGTGTATTCGAAGACGAAGGTCGCAAAATTGGTTCCGTTGATTACTTAGCACAAGGTACGATTTACCCAGACGTAATTGAATCCGGTACTGGCGAAGCAGAAGTAATTAAATCTCACCACAATGTAGGTGGTTTACCTGCAGTAGTAGATTTCAAAGGCTTAATCGAACCTCTTCGCAACTTGTTCAAAGACGAAGTGCGTCAATTAGGTGCTGAACTTGGTTTGGCAGATTACCTAGTATGGCGTCAACCATTCCCAGGACCAGGTCTTGCCATCCGTGTGATGGGTGAAGTGACAAAAGATAAACTGGACGTATTGCGTGATGCGGATTACATCTTCCGCGATGAAATTGCAAAAGCTGGTTTAGATCGTTCCATTAACCAATACTTTACTGTGCTAACAAGCACACGTACAGTAGGTGTTATGGGTGACTTCCGTACTTACGATTACACGTTGGCCTTGCGTGGGGTGACCACCACTGACTTCATGACGGCTGACTGGGCGCGTATCCCTTACGATGTATTGGATACTATCTCTCGCCGTATCGTGAACGAAGTCAACCACATCAACCGTATCGTGTACGATATTACAAGTAAACCACCAGCAACCATTGAGTGGGAATAAACTAAACATACTGAAAGCCAGCAGAATTTAGGTTCTGCTGGCTTTTGTGTTTTGTACAAGAAATTCCATTGCATTTTCTCTTCATTAGTCCTATAATACATTGTATCGTATTTAATTAGTATATAAGTACGAATTAGGTGGACGATGATGAAGGAGTTGAATGTCATGAGACCTGAACATACATTGCCAAGTTATAGCTTTGGCGGTCATGAAATTTTTGATACCATAGGAGCCCATACAAAACGAATTGGTACAAAAGCAGTGATTATCGGCGGAGACACAGCGTTGTCTGTGGCGCTACCAGTATTGCAGCCAGCCTTAGAACGTGATGGTATTGAAATTCTGGAGATCATTCATTTTGGTGGTGAATGCGCCTTTGAAGTAGCGAAGGAGATTGCCAATAAAGAGTCTGCTAAGCAAGCAGATTTTCTGATTGGTGTTGGTGGCGGTAAAGCCTTGGATACGACGAAATTGACTAGTATTGAGTTAGGGGATGTTCCCGTGGTGACGGTGCCAACCATTGCGGCTACTTGTGCGGCTACATCAGAGGCTATTGCGGTCTATCACTTGGACCATACCTTTGCAGATGTGGCCTTTATGAAACGCCCTGCAGTGCATACTTTCATCGATGCAGATATTTTGGTGAAAGCCCCAAGTCGTTATTTCTGGGCTGGCATGGGTGATACGATTGCAAAGCATTATGAAACACATATGGCCACACGTGGACGTGATCTTTCCTATAATGTACAAGTAGGCCTATCCTTGTCTAAGATGTGTGCAGACCCTATTTTTGCTCATGGTCGTGAAGCCCTAACTGCCAACGAACAAGGTGAGCGCAATCGTCTATTTGATGAAATCGTGATGGCTGTTATTTTAACAACTGGTATTGTATCTGGATGTATGCCAGGAGATTTTAACAGTACCATTGCTCATGCTATTTGCTATGGTTGTGCGGAAGATCCAAAAACAGAAGAGGAACATTTACATGGGGAAATGGTAGCCTACGGCTTATTAATCCTCTTTGCAGCAGATCAACAATGGGATCAATTAGAACGTTGGTTGCCTGTGTATCGCAGTATCGGTTGGCCGACGAAACTTTCAGAATTGGGACTGACCACAGATGACATTCCGATGATTGTGAAAAAAGCAGCCTCTGTGCGAGATGTGGTGATTTGTCCGTATGTAGTAACAGAAGAATTGTTGACCGAGGCTATTTTGAAAGTAGAAGCTCACGGCTAAGCACTGCAGATCTAGTTCGTATAGAGTATAGTAGCAGGTATCTCTAGTAGGAAAGGGATACCTGTTTGCACTACTTATGGCAATATTAGAATAAGATAGATAGGATAGGCGTGCGTCTAAGATATACAGCATATACAGAAAAGGTGTAGTATACTATATATAATCGCTTGTATGAGACGTTAGATGCATCATAAAGGAGAAGGATAGAGGTATGGAACGAATTACATGGAACGACATAGAATTTGTGTCTGTCGGAAATGCCACTGATGCAGAGGGGAAAACAGGGATAACAGTACTTCGATTCCCCTATGGTGCAACAGGAGGGATGCACATCAGCGGTGGTGGCCCTGCTGCTCGTGAAAGTGGAGTGCTAGATCCTACGACGGCGCCTACTCCTGTGAATGCTTTGGTACTAGGTGGTGGATCTGCCTTTGGGTTAGGGGCTAGCGATGGGGTGATGCAATCCTTAGAGGAACGTAATATAGGGTGTCCTACAGCCTATGGTGTAGTGCCCATCGTCTGTCAAAGTGATATTTATGATTTATCCTACGGAAATCCGAAAGCTCGACCGACTCCACAGATGGCTTATGATGCTTGTGAAGCAACGTTTAAAGGGACAGCTCCTATATCTGGAAATGTAGGTGCTGGTACAGGTGCTACTGTGGGTAAAATCTGCGGTATGGAACTGGCCATGAAAGGCGGCATTGGCTATAGTGCTGCTCGACTAGGAGATCTTGTAGTGGGGGCTGTAGTGGTGGTGAATGCCTTCGGTGATGTGTATGATCGCGAGGGGCAACCACTAGGTGGCGTTATGGATGCATCGCGGACACATATAGTAGATACGAGTCAGATTATGTATGACCAATATGTGAATCAAGAAAAGGTAAGCTCGATGATTGGTGGTAATACAACGATTGGTGCTATCGTAACCAATGCGCAGTTTAGTAAGGCAGAACTTACTAAAATAGCTATGATGGCTACCAATGGATATGCCCGTTCTATTCGTCCCGTTGGCACGCTATCTGATGGGGATACAATCTATGCCTTTTCTTCATATGTGAAAGAATGTCATAACCATATTGATATGCCTGTGGATGGTACAATTGCTCAAGGAAGCCCTGTTGTGCCAGATGTTAATCTGGTAGGTACCTTAGCAGCAGATCTGATGTGCGAAGCTATTGAAGATGCGATGCAGTCTAGTTATGTTACCGATGATGAGTTTTTGGAGAATCTTTTAAAATTTCACGAAGTGAAAATAGAAAAACAATAAAAAAGACTTGCATTTTATGTGAAAGTGCTATATAATAACTCTTGTATTATTCCTCGATAGCTCAGCAGGTAGAGCAATCGGCTGTTAACCGATCGGTCGTAGGTTCGAGTCCTACTCGAGGAGCCATACAAGGCCCGTTGGTCAAGCGGTTAAGACACCGCCCTTTCACGGCGGTATCGGGGGTTCGATTCCCCCACGGGTCACCATATGGACGATTAGCTCAGCTGGGAGAGCGCCTGCCTTACAAGCAGGATGTCGGCAGTTCGATCCTGTCATCGTCCACCATAGCTAAGAACCATCCGATGGATGGTTCTTTTTTTATGTCGTCATTTATTTCGTTATGTAGCTTGTCGCATTTTATTTTATTGTTATAAAGGAAAGACCGCAACATACTCCTTCTCAAACTGATCCTTCGGTAGATCGTCGCTTATTCTGCTATGCAGCCTGTGGCGTTTTGTATGAATATGATGAAGGGAAGAGCACGACATATTCCTCCACAAACTGATCCTTCGGTAGGTTGTCACTTATTTCTCTATGTAGTCTGTGGCATTTGTAATTTATTATGATAAAGGTAAGACTGCAACATACTCCTTCTCAAACTGATCCTACGGTAGGTTTGTTCAGGAGCATGTTGCGGTCTTTTGCATTTTCCTAATTTAGATAATAAGAAATGCCACAAGACTGCTACACGTAACTGCGTTCCTCAGGGGAGGTTGGATAAGGGGCCTTTGTATTTGTCTGATTTAGATGCTAGGGGGGTGCCACAAGGGTGCTACTTGCAACTGTGTTCCTCA
Organism: Veillonella sp. CHU740; assembly: GCF_003992055.1. GTDB lineage: Bacteria > Bacillota > Negativicutes > Veillonellales > Veillonellaceae > F0422. Next base: position 77,194 of record NZ_RQVD01000007.1, on the reverse strand, counting down.
GGAAGAGGCATTGAATAGCTTTCTCATAATTTATATAAAGAGATATGATAATTATGTAAGATAGTTGTTATCATTTAAAATATAAGATAAAAATTACACGTAGTGAATAAGAATGCTGTTATATATCAGTATATATTGAAAATATACTTATAAAATTATAAGTTTACACGAGGTTGTTATAAGGCTGGCTATCTTTATAATACTTTAGATTATGCTATTTACTGGAGCGTAACTGGAAAAGTATGGGGAAGTGTTTTGATCTATTATCTTCTGTTCATTATCTATGAATTAAAAGCATAATTATTTCAAAATTGGTATGGTTTATGAAGAAAATGTGAAGAAATATATTGCGTAATCAAAAACATAATGATAATATTTATTATATAAGAGATATAATATGTATATCTTGGTAAGGTTTTTGTGTAGGAGTTATAGAATGAATAGCAAAACAAGAAAGCAATTGTTATCATTTGCAGCAGCAACAGGTGTATTATTCCAATTGGGTGGCACTGCGCATGCTGTACAAGTATTTGATTTAGGTGAGTTTGTGGTGAAAGCACCAGTTAATGTAGCTACGGTTGAAACACCAGAGGTAGCGGTAACACCAGCTACTGTAGAAGGTGCTTATGCAGGCGGTCAAGTAGCGAACAGCAACTTGATGGGTGTATTAGGTCGTCAAAGTTTTATTGAAACACCGTTCAATGTAACTGGATATACAAACGAATTGTTAGAAAATAAACAAGCTACAGAAATTACTGATGTAGTAAAAAATGATGCGTCTGTGAAAGATGTATCTTTATCTGGTGCATCTAGTTCTTGGTCTATCCGTGGTTTCCGTACAACACAACAAGACATGCAATTCAATGGTTTGTACAGTATTGCACCACGTTTTTACACAGGTACTGAAGGGTACGATCGCGTAGAAGTCATCAAAGGTCCAAGCGCATTATTGGGCGGTATGGCACCAAATGGTACAGTAGGTGGTACGATTAACTTTGTACCTAAACGTGCTACGGATAAAGCCGTTAATAAAGTGAAACTTTCCTATGGCAATGGCAGTGAATTTACACAACACGTAGATGTAGGACATCGTTTTGGCGATAATAACAAATATGGTGTTCGCCTCAATGTATTAAATCGAAATGGTGGAACATCGGTTAAAGATGAAGAACGTCAAACTAGCTCTGTTGTCATTGGTGCCGATGTACGAGGTGACAAATTCCGTGCGGCTCTTGACTTGGGTTATGTATATCATGCGACATTAAATCCTCAATACCGTGTACTATTTAATAATGGTTCTTTAAAAAATACAACAAAAGAAAATCCTTTCACACCAGTTCATATTGATAATGATATGAAATATGGAGCTACTGATACATTCCGCCGTGTTACTGAGAAGTATGGTGTAGTTAGTGGTGAATATGATCTTAATAAAGATTGGACTGCGTATGCGGGTATTGGTGCTCGTTATACATCTATGGACTACAAATATAATGAGTTCACAGTGACTAATTTAGCTAAGGGTGATGCGAATATTCGCTATCGTCATAACTACCAAATTAATAAAGGAATTTCCGCAGAAGCAGGTCTTCGTGGTAAGGTAGTGACAGGTGATGTAACACATCATATTGGTTTGGCCGCGACTCGTTTAGAACAAAAAGTGCATATGCAGAATAATATCTTGAATACGGTATCTGGATTCAATTATTTGAAACAAGCAACAAACTGGGGAACTGCAACAGAAACGTCTTGGGCATCTCCATTATCTAGCAAGCAAATTTTAACAGGCGTTTCCTTAACAGATCGTATTGTTACAAAAGATGAAGCATGGCAGTTCATTCTTGGCGCACGCTATCAGAAAGTAAGAAGCACAAACTATGGTGCAAAAGAAACTACCTATAATAGTCATGCTGTAAGCCCAGCTGTAGGTATTGTTCATAAATTCAATGACAAAGTATCTGTGTATGCGAACTACATGGAGGGCTTAAAAGCAGGGGTTTCTGCTCCAGCTGGTACGAAAAATGAAAATGAATTGATGGCACCTGTTAAAGTTAAACAAATGGAAGTGGGCACAAAAGTAGATATGGGCAAATATGCAGCCACATTGAGTGCTTTCGAGGTGCGTAACCCATCCTATACAACAGATGTTGCCACTAATGAATATGGTTTAAATAGCGAAGTTCGTGCTCGTGGGTTAGAGTTAAATGTATTTGGTGAACCTGTAAAAGGTACTCGAGTATTAGGTGGTTTAATGTGGTTAGATTCTAAATATACAAAAGATACTAGCAGCACAAAACTGAAAGGTAACAAATTTGAAGGCGCCCCAACAGTGAATGCAACATTGGGTGTTGATCAAGACATTAAAGGAGTGAAAGGATTATCTGTATCTACTCGCTTGAACTATACAGGATCTGCCTATGCAAATAATACTAATACGGTGAAAACTAGCGGATACTTCACTTGGGATTTAGGTACTCGTTATACTTGGAATGCAGGTAATACGCCAATGACATTCCGTGCTGATGTGTACAATGTGCTTAACAAATCCTATTGGAATGCATTACATAGCAATGGTGTAATATTAGGAAATGGCCGTACATTCATGTTCTCCTTAACGGCAAGTTTATAATTTAAAATACTGGTGAAAGTAGTATTTCCCAAATGATAAGAGCTGTAACGAAATACGGGATGCCTGTATTTTGTTACAGCTTCTTTTTCCTACGATGTAAAAGGATACCTAAATGGTGTATTAAATACGTGGGAAGAGTTGAATACATTTGGGTAGCTACAAAGCAGTTATTTCTGCAATATAGTAGTTTTCAGTATATACAAGAAAGGAGATACATGGTACGTAAAGATATATCTTTATCCTATACATCGGACAAGAATACCTCTTTCTTTGGAAAGTTTGCGGGGCAGCTTATCTTAGCGCTTATCATATTAGGCTTAGGTAGTTTCGTGTTTTTGTCAGTAGGGGCTAGATCTATTTCATTGGAGATGATCTGGGGTAGTATTTGGAATGGAACCGGAAACATAGATGGGATTGTCATCAACACGATTCGTATACCTCGGTTATTGGTGGCTTTCATCTGCGGTATTCATTTTGCCGTCGCTGGGGCGCTCATGCAAGGGATTACGAACAATCCTATGGCGAGTCCGTCCATTTTAGGGGTGAATGCAGGGGCTAGTTTTGGCATAGCCATCGCTATGATTGCATTTCCTATGGCGAGCTTGAATATGACCATTCTATTCAGCTTTTTAGGAGCTGGGTTGGCGACGGCCTGTATTTTATACTTAGCCAATCGAGGTATGGCAAAGGGATCTAAGGTCTACTTAGCTTTAGCAGGTAGTGCTATAAGCGCTATCTTTATGGCGGTCACACAAGCGCTAGTTGTCTTTTTTGATGTAGCCCAAGATATGAGTTACTGGACGGCTGGCGGTATCGGTGGTGTTCGGATGGAGCAAGTTTTGTTAGTGGCTCCGTGGACGCTGATCGGCGTGTTAGTTGCCTTGGCTATTTCTAAACAAATTACCTTGCTTAGCTTAGGTGATGAGGTGGTTGTTGGCTTAGGTGGAAAGTTGACTCAAATTCGCCTGTTGGCGGGACTTACCGTATTATTATTGAGCGGTTCTGCCGTGGCCATTGCAGGCCCTATCGGCTTTGTGGGCCTCATTGTGCCTCATATGGCGCGGTATATGGTAGGTCTTAGCTATGAAAAAGTGATTCCTTTCTCTGCTGTGCTGGGAGCCATCGTGGTCATCGTAGCCGATACGGTGGCACGTGTGGTGTCGCCTCCATTTGAAGTCCCTTTAGGGGCAGTCACAGCCATAGTTGGGGTTCCTTTCTTTCTCTATTTAGCGAATCGAAAGGGGGCTAACTAATGCATCAAGGTAGACGATTTGCTATATGGTCTATTGGGTTACTAGTGGCTTTGGCATTGATGTTTGTGGTCCATTTAGGAACGGGATTTTCTGAGTTTTCCTACATGGACTTAGTGCGTATTATCGCTGGCTATGGAACCGAGTGGCAAGAACGCATTGTCTTCGACTTCCGTATGGTTCGCTCCGTGTTAGCGATTTGCATTGGTGCTGGTTTGGCTTTGTCTGGGGCCATCTTTCAGACCATTACTCGTAATGAATTAGCTAGCCCTAGTGTACTCGGTGTCAATGCAGGCGCCGGTGTAGCGGTGATGTTGTACATCTATTTTGAGCCAGCTAATGCGATCACTACGATTTGGAAAGCTCCATTATTTGCCATCATTGGTGGGGGATTAGCGGCTATATTGATTTTTCGTATGTCCTATAGAAAAGGACGTAGCTTGTCCCCTATGACATTGATTTTAAATGGTATTGCTCTATCCGCTGGTATCCATGCGGTGCAAATGGTGACCATGGTGACCTTAAGTCCAGATAAGTTTAATCAAATTAATACTTGGCTCATCGGTACGATTTTTGGTAACAGCTGGAACCATGTGATGGTGCTAGCGCCAATTGTGGCTATTGGCGCTATCGTGTTATATTGTTACTCCACGAAATTGAATGTGTTGAATCTGAATGAAGAAACGGCTATCGGCTTAGGCGCACGTATTACAAAAGAACGAGTAACCTTTCTTTGTATTGCCGTAGCCATTGCGGCCTCTTGTATTGCGGTGGGTGGTAGTATTGGCTTTATTGGGCTAGTGGCTCCACATATTGCACGACGCTTAGTAGGTGTGAACCATCGCTATTATTTACCAGTTACCCTATTGTTGGGGGCCCTATTGTTACTTTTAGCAGACTGGCTAGGACAAGTCATCATTGCTCCTGATGAAATGCTAGTAGGCATCATCGTGGCATTGGTGGGTGCACCCTATTTTCTATATGTATTGGCACGGACGAGAGGATAAACTATGGCATTTGAATTACAACACGTTTCTACTGGATATGAACATAAGATTATCAGTAAAGACGTAGATATTAGGATTCCTTTGGAAAAGGTAACGGCCTTGATTGGATCCAATGGATGCGGTAAATCTACTCTTTTAAAAACGATTTGCCGAATCATTGCGCCTAAAGGGGGCGCCGTTATTTTAAACGGCGAGGATATTCATAAAAAAGATACGAAAGAACTGGCGAAACAGTTGGCTATTTTGCCACAGAACCCAATGGCACCAGGGTCTTTGACGGTGCGTGACCTCATTAGTTATGGTCGAGCTCCCCATAAATCTGGTATTTTGCAACGTGAAAGTCAGCAGGACCGTGACTTAATCGATTGGGCTATTGATGTGACAGATTTACATAACTTTGCACACACACCGATTCAGAATTTGTCTGGTGGTCAACGTCAACGGGCATGGATTGCTATGGCTATTGCCCAAGATACAGATATTCTATTCTTGGATGAACCTACTAGCTATTTAGATATTTCCCATCAAATGGATGTACTGGAACTAGTGGAACGATTGAACCAAGAGTATAAGAAAACGGTCATCATGGTGATTCATGAATTGAACCAAGCTGCTCGGTATGCAGACCATATCATTGCTATGAAAGACGGCCATGTACACTTTCAAGGCACGCCTCATGAGGTCTTAACAGAAGAGATGTTGAGTACTATTTTTGGAGTGGACTCCATCATTTTGAATGACCCACGAACCAATCGTCCGTACTGCATTGCCTACACCCACGCATCGGTGGAAAAAGCGAAACAAGCAGGTGGTGGAGTATGATGGGACGTCGTATAGGAACCTATCTTGGTTGGGTGGTAGTGCTTGCTATCATTGGAGGCCTTGTATATGGGCTCGTGAGTGGTACTTTCAGCACCTGGGGTGCTCCTCGTGTAGGGGAAGGTTCTGTGGTGAAAGAAAAACGGCTCGACACTGATGAGGCTATCACGAAAGAGATGGATGCTCGCTTCAAGAAAGTAAAGCAATCTGCAGAAAAGCTGATTACCAATGAAGATGAGAAAATGGTATTGCATCATAAATATGGTACTACGGTGATTCCTAACAAGCAGGACCGTATTGTGGTGATTCGCATGGAAGACCCGATGTATGCGTTGGGGGCTCCTATGGTGGGTGCTTACAATCGAGATAATTTTTACTTGCATGATGAATTAGAGGCGCAAGGTGTACAGCACATCAGTATCAATGAGGAAACGAAGACCATCAATTTAGAGCAAATTGAGGCCTTAAAACCAGATTTGATTATTATGCGTGACTCCTTCACTCGTAGTACCTTTGATGCGCTGAACAAAATTGCACCCACCGCAGCTTTTGAACTGCAAGATGCGGAGCGTGCCCTACTCACATTGGGCATGGTATTACATCGTGAAAAAGAGGCAGAGGCACGATTGCACAAGTATTACGACCATGTAAAAGAGGCTCGTATAGCCATAAAATCTCGTATTGGAGATAGTCCTCTAGCCTACATTCGGGTTATGAAAAAAGAAATACGCTTGTATCCGTATTCCTCCAGTGTGAATAGTCGATTCATTTTTGATTTGTTGAACATTACGCCAGATACGGAATCCTTAGCGCTAGACGGTAAAAGTAATAATGCCGTATCTTATGAGATGTTGCCAGATATTGATGCGAAATATTTATTAGTAAGTACAGCCTTTGGGGCAAGTACTCGAACTACATCAGATCAGGTAGGAAAAGAGCTTCAAGATATGCAGTCCATGGAGATTTGGCATACGATTCCAGCTGTGCAAGAAGGACATGTACATGTGGTGACGAATCAAGTGTGGAGTTCCCATGGAATTATTGCGAAAGAGAGGGCCATAGACGAACTTCGAGCTTGGTTAGCTCCTTGAGATGCTATGTAGCCTGTGGCGTTTTTTCTCAGAAGTATCATAAGTAAGACCGCAACATACTCCTTCTCAAACTGATCCTACGGTAGGTTTGTTCAGGAGCATGTTGCGGTCTTTTGTGATTGCGTGAGTTAGGTAGAAAGGAACGCCACAAGGCTACTACGCATAACTTCGGTGCTTAAGATGAGTTTTGTGTATGCCGTGCTCTTCTTGTATCTGTGTCATATAAGTAATAAAAGAACGCCACAAGGCTACTACTCGAAATGGCGTTCCTCAGGGAAAAGCAAAACCCCCACGGTACCCGGCCGTGGGGGTTTGTTGTTCATATGTGGAACTCATTAATTTTATGCCTAAATTATAGTATAAGTATTATAAATGCACAAAAAAGAAATTTTTCGTTTCTTTAATAAGTAACGAAAAAGCCTAACGAATAAGGTCTGACACACCTTAACACGTTAGGCAATTTCGATTTAACAGTTATCGAGATGAGCCTAACGCCTTCGACACGTTGGTGGCTCTTCTTTTGTTATGTTTAGTATAGTACAGTTATTTATAAAATATAAAGTATTATTGGAATACGATGGAGAATCGTATTCTAGCAGGTAATGGGTCGCCAAATTTGTTGGTGCCAGGTGCAAATGGAACGGTTGGTATATAGGCTGCGACCGCATTTTGTTGGGCTGCGTTGGCATCGCCAGAGACTTGAACTGATGCGACTTGGCCGCTTTCGTAAATATCGGCAGCTACGTACACGGTACCAGATTGTCCAGGTGTTGGGTTAGCTGGTTGCAGGTTGCCCAACGGCGATGGAGGATTGACAACTGTGGTCCTAGCTTCTTCTTCGGCAGCACGAGCGGCAGCATCTGCTTCTGCTTTGGCACGAGCCGCAGCTTCTGCGGCTTGTAACGAAGCGTTAGAGTTTGTCGAAGGAGATTGCTTTGGCAAGGTACTTGGCTTTTGCTTTGGTACGTCTTGCTTTGGCGTCTCCTGTTTCGGTTGCTCTGGTCGAGGATCTGGCTTCATGGCATCTGGAATTTCAGGGATAGCCATAGCTTCTTGAGGCTCAGGGGGCGCACTTTCCTCTTGTGGAGGTTGTTCTTCCGCAGGTTGTGGAGTTTCTGATGCTTGCTCCTGAGCGCTTTCAGCCATGCTTACCTCATAGAACGTGGTTGTTGATTCATGAAATGGTTCCGTCACCTTATTAAAGATAGCCGATGCCACGGGGATAAGAGCGATGTGTCCTGCCAAGGAGATGTAGAGGGCATATTTCCAAAATTTATCTTCCTTCACGGATTACCTCTTTTCTACGGCAATGGATAGTTTTTTCACACCTGCTTGTTTTAAAGCATCGAATGTTTCAATGACAAATCCATAGTTGACGTCTTTATCACCGTTTAGAATGACTTGTAAATCAGGATTTCGTTGCAATTCAATTTGCACACGACGAATCAATTGTTCTTTGTCGAGACTTTCTTTGTTGAAAGCAATATTGCCGTCCGCCATGACTGTAATATTCGCATGTTGGTTCATATCTAATTGAGCGGAGCTAGCTTGTGGTAAGCCCACTTTAAAAGTATTTTGCTGTACCATAGTCATGGTACTAATCATAAAGAATACAAGAAGGAAAAAGATGATGTCAATCATAGGGATGATCATTAACTTCGGTTCTTCTTGTACTTTCATACTCCGAAGTTTCATTAAGCATTCTCCTTTTTATGAAGGAAACGAATGATGGAAGCCATCATTTGTTCCATATCAGATACGATTAAGTTGACTTTACGAGAGAAAATAGCGTGTAATACAAGGGCTACTGTAGCTACACATAAACCAGCAGCAGTGGCTACCAACGCTTCCCCTACGCCAGAGGTAATCGCCATCGGTTGACCGTTGGATAAATCTAACACGCTGAAAGAATCAATCATGCCTACAACGGTACCTAATAGACCTAAGATAGGTGCTAATGTAACAAATGTACTTAGTAAGCTCAAACGGTCTTGCAATACGTTGATAGTACGCATAGCTTGGGCTTCTAAAGTAGCTTCTACAGCAAATCCATCTTGTTGTGCAGTTACACCTTCCACAACCAATTGAGCCAATACATTGTCAGGATGCTCTTTGGCAAAAGCGAGAGCTTCTTTCACATTGCCTTGGGCAAATTTAGTAGCCATAGTTTCCTCTACTAAACGATTGGCACCGGCTGTTTTACGATATACTAATACGCGATCGATGCCGATAGCAATTGTGAGCACAGAAATAATTAGGAACAGGTACATTACCGGTCCGCCTTGATGGAAAATAGATAACATTTGATTCATTACAAACACACCTTTCTATAAAAAATTACACCAAACCTAACACATAAAGAAAGACTACTTATATATAAGGGGAGAGTATAAAAAGTACCTTGTATATAAAGTAGCCTTACTTTTAGTGATATATATTATCATTTTATAACCCTAGTAAAAAGATGTCAATTGAAATTATATTCATATTTTAGATAGAAGTATATAGGTTTTGCATGCTTAGTATCAGTGTATTTGTGTGGCCTATAATTTTTTGCAAACGTAGAAAAATTCATATACGTGTCAACCGTTACAGGTAATTATTATCATAGTATTACATGTGCAATAGCTTATGTGATACGTGTTATTTTGCGATGCTATCGATTCAATCAATAGATGTTTTGAGATTCATAGATTACCTCATAATGCTACGGCGTAAGTAGTATTTTTTGTGGATGTTTATAGGATACTAACGAAAGTTCATGACTTAACTATTAAAAGTTAAAATATTCTTCATAGAATGGTTTAATTCTTTTTTGTTCATAATGTGCGTTGGTAGCTTCTTTTCTTGTATTTTTATCATATTTACCGCCAAAACTAAGGTAATTAAAGCTACCTGTTAACATATATTTTTTATCATATATAACAACTTTAGAGTGAACATTACCTTCTTTAATTTTTAGGTTCTTACTCAAATGTCGAAGTTCAGCAAAAAAGCTTTTCATATCTTGACGTGCTTGTTGCAGAGCGGGGTCATCACTGGTATTCTTTTTCATTCCATATAAAATTTTCACTTTTACATTTCTTTTTAGTGCATCTACTATTAAACTTTGTAAGGTCTCTTTCAGTGTAATTTTTTCAGAAATAATGCTTTTGTTGATAAAAGGTACGGCGATAGCTATTTCTGATTGAGCATGCTTTATACCGGCTTCAAAAGCAACACGTATTTTTTCGTCGAAATAGACAACAGTATCTTCCCCACCGAAGAATTCTTTCATGTCTTCTTCTTGTTCTTTTTGATCTAATAGCTCTAATTCGCTTTCTTCATATGTGTCCCAGGACTTATTACTACATTGAGGACAAGAATAGCGCTTGTTAAGCCACTCTACAATAGTTTTAGCATATGCCATCATAGCTACACCACCGGCAAGAATAGCTATACAAATGGCCATGGCAAATCCTGTACCTGCAAATAGAAAACCTACCCAGGCTTTAAATCCAAAACCAACTGTTGCGGCACCTAAAATTTTTGCGAATAATTCTTTTGTAACTTTTGTAGTATACCCACAATGAGTACAGCGAATAAAAAGGGAACCTTTATTTTTTGAAAACAATCCCATTACTTTCTCCTGACTTTTTCAACAAAATAATTTTATAAAGTAATCATAGGATACCATTTTTACCTGTAAAAGTAAATTTGTGACACCGTCGGAGAAATCACTACAATTAGAATGTCTCGTGGATTTATGCGCCATACGTTTTTCTCTTCTTTGTATATAGGATTGCATAGTTTGTAAAAGATAAATATAAGAGACGTTTTATAGGGTTAGATATGGTAAAATATAGATAGAAAAGCAGAGAGAGAGCAAAAAAAGCAAAAAAGAGTTTGCTTTATTTTTCTGAAAGCGTGGATACATAAAGCAAATAGAGTCTAAAAATAAGATACGTATTGGAAGATGACTTAGACAGCAAAAACTAGGATGAATTGGAAACTATATGAAAGACAAACGAACGTTAACATATACAATTGAAAACTCAACAGCACCGACGTTAGGGGAATGGTTAGATATCCATCAATTCCCACGTAAAACAATGAAGGAACTCTTCGGGGCAAATTCTGTCCGATTAGAGGGGCAACTGTGTACGGCGAAATCGGGACTTTCAGAGGGAATGGTATTAGAAATGATTCCTCTAAAAGAACGCATCGATCACGATCCAATCGAGATGTCATTAGTTATTGCTTATGAAGATGAAGATATTCTTATTGTAGATAAGCCATCGGGTATCACGATGAACTCAAAAGGGCAAGTATCCTTAGCGAATGGAGTAGCTCATTATTTTAAAATACATAAAATTTACGGAAAAGTACGATTCCTAAATCGGTTGGATCGAGATACATCGGGCTTGGTGGTAGTAGCCAAGCATGGTTTGGCACAACATTTTTACCAACTGCAGATGGATGATAACCGATTGGAAAAATGGTACCGAGCGACGGTACAAGGTCGATTGGCACAAGCTCATGAGGTACTAGAACTACCTATCCGCAAAAGTGCAGATGGAATCCACCAAGAGGTACACCCAGAGGGTGTGATGACCAAAACGGAATACGAAGTTCTATCCTATGATGCAAGCCAAGATACAACAGAAGTGCGCATTCGATTATGGACGGGCAAGACCCACCAAATTCGAGTGACCATGGCACACATAGGGCATCCGTTGGTACATGATCCGTTGTATGCAGATGCGCAAGCGGTGGAATATAAGCATGGCACTTTGGGGATGGATACTACACAAGTGCATACAAGTGTACAAAAAGATTCGGAAAATACAGCGAAAGAGCCAATACAAGTACTGGCAGAAGTCCCAGAAAAGACTTTTGCTTTAAGAGCCTATCGGCTAGTGTGTTATCACATGCGCACAGGGCGGCAAATAGTAATAGAAGTGTAATAGCTTTGTATGGTTATAGCTGTAGTTACTATCAGTAGGCCAAAGCAGAGCGGTGCAGTATAAAATCCGTGGATAAACGGTGGCTAGGCTAATCTAATCTAACTGAACCTAATCTAATGCTAACTACGATATAAAAAACGCGAAAAAGCACGAAAACTAAAATCGTGCTTGAAATCGCGTTTTTTGTGTGCGCAAATGTTAGAATCGTGCTTTTTTTGTGTTTTTTTGATATACTAAACATGAGGTGAGTATCATGAGAGAATCCATAGATTTAGAATATAAGCAAGAAGTTGGTAAGAATAAAACTTTTTTAAAAACAGATAAGTTAGGGTCAAATACTACTTTTGATGCCTTATCTAGTCAAGTACAAAATTTGGAATTTTCTATTCTTGAAAGATACTGCCAAGAAGAAATGGGCATTTCTGCACTTTCAGAAGATTTACTAATTACCTTAGATCTATATGACCTAAAGGATGGATTTACGAATGCAGGAGCGCTATTAGCTGATGTGAATCAATTCACAGGGATTGATATAGCTAGGTTTGGGGAAACTGAAAATATCATTTTGAATCGATATCAGTATGAGCATGAATCTATTTTAAAGCAACATCAAGAGGCTTTGAAGATATTTGAACAATATTATGAGTATGAAGAGATTCAAGGATTTTACCGTAAGCGTATTGAACGGATTCCAAAGGTTGCCTTTCGTGAGGCTGTAGCGAATGCGTTGGTACATCGTGATTGGGATAGTCAACGGCATATTCAGATTTCGATGTATGATGAGTATATTCGTATCGTGTCACCAGGTGTGTTGCCACCAGGATTGACGGAAAAGGACTATTTGGAGGCCAGTATATCAGAACTAAAAAATCCTATTGTGGGGGATGTATTTTTTAGATTACATCTAATTGAACGCTATGGAACAGGTGTACAAAGGATTATTCGGTCTTATCATACAAGCAAAACTAAGCCGAGCTTTACAATTACAGATAGCTCCATAGAGGTTATTTTACCAGTGCTACGTCAGTCTTTAGAAGGAGTAAGCGATACTGCTTTAGAGATATACGATTGGATTACAAAAGGGTATATTACGACTAAAACTTTAGTTGAAATCACAACATATAGTAAATCAAAAGTATTAAAGCATATTCATGAATTATTGAAAGAGAAGTATATTGAACAAGTAGGCCAAGGCAGAGCGGTACAGTATAAAATCCGTGGATAAACGGTGGCTAGGCTAATCTAATCTAACTGAACCTAATCTAATGCTAACTACGATATAAAAAACGCGAAAAAGCACGAAAACTAAAATCGTGCTTGAAATCGCGTTTTTTGTGTGCGCAAATGTTAGAATCGTGCTTTTTTGTATTATGTTTAGTGCCTATATCGCAGTTAGTTTTCTACATGATATACTACTTGTCAGTTTTCTATTGTATGAGATGACCATAGTACAAACCATTATTTACGACAGGTGATGCAGATCCAACCATTTTCAGAGGTAGTGGATATATTTACAAAACCAATAGTTGTAGCAGCGTTGATGAGTTCTTGTTCTTCCCCTTCTTGGATGCCGCTCATGATGAATATTCCATTAGGTTCTAAGCATCGATACGCATCGTCTAGTAAACGTAGCAAGATAGGGGTAATAATATTAGCTACGATGAGAGAGGCTGTTTCCGTCACGCCTTCTAATAAATTATTTGTTTGTACATTCACAACAGATTGCAATTGATTCATTGCCACATGGTTACGAGCATTCGTTGTGGCTGTTTCATCTAGGTCAAAAGCTGTGACGGATTTAGCGCCAAGGGCACCTGCGGATAATGCGATAATACCAGAACCCGTCCCTACGTCAAAGACTGTACTGTCAGGCGTGAGATGTTGTGCCATCGCTTGGATTGCCAATCGTGTGGTAGGATGATCGCCAGTGCCAAAGGCGATGCCAGGTTCGATGCGAATGAGGTGCTCCCTATCACGAGGACTATAATCGGACCAATCTGGAATAATAGTAAGATTGTCAGTCATAGGGATAGGGGGATACTGTGTTTTCCAATCGTCCCAGCCTGATTCGTCTGCTATGTGGATGGATAGATCAAGGGGGCCAAACTCCATGGTGAAAGTACTTTGTAACTGCTGGATCTCACTTTTTATGAGCGCCGCTAGTTGGTCAACCTCATATAGGTCGGAATCTATATAAGCTTTCACCGTGACATCCGAGGAATCGTAGAGTTCTTCACGCTCTGGTTTGATAATGCCAAACCCATCGTCTGTGAGTTGGTCAAATTCGTAAGGATCTTCTGTGTAGACACCTTCCGCTCCTAGAGCAAGCAGAGTATCCGTGATAAGTTCAGACGCTTCGTGCGTCGTGGTCAATGTAATTTCAAGCCAAGCCATTGTGGTACCTCGTAAATATAACAGACATGTAGTGTAATATAACATACACATAACGTAATCGTAATCATAAGCGGTTATATATTAATTACTAGTATAGTATCACATCTGAAAGGGCTTAGCCAAATTGTGTAGGGGCTACTTTCATTTGCAAAAATAGCGATTTTTTCCATTGAAGAAAATTTCACTTGCAAAAAGTGCAAAAATTTCCATTGAAATGACATAATAAAAAGGATAGCCGAGCAAATCTCAGCTATCCTTTTTAGCGTTCATATATTATTTTTTCTTAAGTTTATACGCAATGTATAGAGCGCCAATCCATACTGGTATGATGTAGATGGATGTGCGCATGGAATCCATGGTCAACATTACGCCTACTGCCATAGCGATGAACGCAAAGCAGAAGTAGTTTGTGAATGGATACAAGATAGATTTGAACTTCAATTCATCAAGGCGACCTTCGCGAGCAAAACGTTTGCGGAATTTAAGATGTGTCACTGGAATGATGAACCATGCAATGATAAGGCCTGCTACGATGATAGCCAACAATTGCAAGAACACGTCACTAGCGCTTGGGAAGATGTATGTTAAGAATACAACGATCAAGGCTAAGGCAGCACAGAACAAAGTAGCAATCAATGGCACCCCTGTAGCTGTTAAGTTCTTGAAGATTTTTGGAGCATCACCAGACAATGCCATGCTGTGCAAAATACGAGAATTACTGTAGAGCAAGCTATTGTATACAGATAAGGCCGCGACCACAACAACGAAGTTCAAGATATGAGCTGCGGCTGGAATACCGATGTTGGTAAAGATTTGAACAAATGGGCTCGCTTGTGTGCCTAGTTCATTCCATGGAGATAATGCCATGATGACAGTCATCGTACCTACATAGAAGATCAGGATACGAGCTAATAAT
Organism: Veillonella sp. CHU740; assembly: GCF_003992055.1. GTDB lineage: Bacteria > Bacillota > Negativicutes > Veillonellales > Veillonellaceae > F0422. The sequence goes on along the minus strand of NZ_RQVD01000007.1, from coordinate 62,142 downwards.
TCATTAATCGCTTTTGGCAATGTTTTTTCAGGATGTTCTGCTTCTCCTGCAGTGATACCAATCAATTCAACGCCACCAAAGGAGAACATAACTACAGCAATAGAGGCGATGAATCCATAGGCTCCATTTGGGAACAATCCACCATGAATCCAAAGATTAGAAAAGTTGTGTGGGAATGACCCCATATCTCCAAAGAAGATGAGGTATGCACCAAAGGCAATCATGGCGATGATGGCCACTACTTTAATCAAAGAAGCAAAGAACTCCACTTCCCCATAGGCACGAACATTAATGAGATTAATCATAGTGACCAATGTAATACAAGCCAGTGTAGTAATCCAGTGCGGAATGCCTGGCAACCAGAAATCTAAGTACACTGAAATCGCAGCGAGTTCTGCCATGCTGGCCAGCATGTATACGATCCAGTAATTCCAACCTGATAAATAGCCTGCAAACGAAGACCAATATTTGCTGGCAAAATAAGTAAAAGAGCCAGACACAGGTTCACGAACTGACATTTCTCCTAGCATACGCATTAAAAAGAAAATAAAGATACCAGTTAATAAATAGGAGAAAATAACACCGGGTCCTACTAATTGGATTGTTGGGGCGGATCCGTAGAAGAGGCCTGTCCCCACAGAGGCGCCTAAGGCAATCATTTGCATGTGTCGACTTTTCAGCCCACGATGCAATGACGTCTTTGATTCATTGTCTTTCATACTATATAACTCCCTTCCCATATATGTTCTGAAATGATATATCTATTAGAATACCATAAACTATAGAATTTACCTAGTAAAAATTTAGCTTAGTAGAGAAGTAACGGAGTATGCACGAAAATAATTTTTCAACCATATACATTTAGATATATGCGTAATTTGCATGAATATCTTGCGATTTTTAAAAGGAATTTTCTTGTTTGTGTAGAATTACTTAAACAATAGACTGTTTTCGGCTGTAAAGGAGGACGATGTTCATGAAAGAATATACTAGTGATTTAATCAGAAACGTGGCGGTGGTCTCCCATGATGGGGCGGGTAAAACAGCATTAGTAGAGGCATTGCTATTGTCTTGTGGTGCTGTAGACTTTGTAGGCAAAGGACAAGATAATAAACATATTATGGACTTTGAACCAGAAGAAATCAAACGGAATGTGACGATCCAATTAGGTATGGCACCTTGTGAATGGAAAGGCCATAAAATTAATTTTATTGACACTCCAGGTTATTCTGAGTTCCATGGGGAAGTACGGTCTGCTTTGCGTGCAGCAGACGGTATGCTCATGGTATTATCTGCTGGTACAGGCGTAGAAATCGATACCATCCGTGCTTGGGAGTATGGGGTAGAACTGCAAATGCCTCGCATGGCTTTCATCAATAAAATGGACAGTGAAAAAGCGGATTTCTTTGGCACCTTAGAAAAGATGCGCGAGCTTTTTGGAAAGGCGATTATGCCATTGCAAATCCCTATTGGTGAAGGACCTACTTTCAAAGGTGTAGTAGATGTGGCGAAGCGGACAGCCTATGTCTATGAAAATGGGAAGATGACAGAAGTGGACGTACCTGCTGAATTGTCTGCAAAAGTAGAAGAAATTCGTGAAATGACGGTAGAAGCGGCAGCAGAAGGTAACGATACATTATTAGAAAAATATTTAGAAGGCGAAGAATTAACATTGGAAGAAATTCGCCAAGGGTTGCGAGAAGGTATGTTGACAGGTCGTGTGTGTCCTGTGATGTGTGGTACGGCTTTGGGCCGTATCGGTATGGACCAAGTACTAGATCGTATGATTCGCTACATGCCAGATGCAACGAAAAAAGTGATGACTGCTATCGGTGTGGATTCCCAAGAGGAGCATATCGTGGTGGCAGATAAACCGTTTACAGGGTTCGTATTTAAAACAATTTTAGACCCATTTGCAGGCAAACAAAGTTTTGTTCGTGTCTTCTCTGGTGAATTAAAAGTAGGCGACAAGCTGTACAATGTAACTCGTGATGTAGAAGAAAAATGGGGCAAAATGGTCACTTTGATTGGTAAACAACAAGTACCAGTAGAAGTGGCAAAAGCCGGTGACATCGTGGTCATTCCTAAATTAGTAGAAACGAAAACAGGAGATACTTTTGGTACCGCTGAATTTAAAGTACAATATGCACCAATCCGATTCCCACAACCGTTATACCGCATAGCTATGGTACCTGAGAAAAAAGGGGAAGAAGAAAAATTAGCGAATGCTCTTGGACGGATTTCAGAAGAAGATCCTACGTGCGAAGTGGTAAAAGATGTAGAAGGGCGCCAAATGCAAGTACGTTGTATGGGCGATGTCCATTTAGAACATATTTTACAAAAAATGGAACGTAAATATGGGGTCCGCGCGAAATTAGAAACTCCTTATATTCCATATCGTGAAACGATTCGTGGTACCGTGGAAGTAGAAGGTAAACATAAAAAGCAAAGTGGTGGTCATGGTCAATATGGTCATGTAAAATTGAGTATTGCGCCTCTATATGAAGGGGAATTTGAGTTTGTCGATAAAATCTTTGGTGGTGCAGTGCCTCGTCAATACATTCCAGCTGTGGAAAAAGGTGTTCGTGAAACCTTGGAAAAAGGATTACTGGCAGGGTACCCAATGATTGGGGTGCAAGTAACATTAATAGATGGTTCGTATCACACAGTGGATTCCTCGGAATTGGCTTTTAAAATGGCGGCAGCTCAAGCTTTGAAAAAAGGCGTACCGGATGCAAAACCAATTTTGCTAGAACCAGTGTATAATGTGAATGTCATCGGTCCAGAAGAATTTATGGGCGATATCATGGGTGATTTGAATAGCCGTCGTGGTCGTGTACTCGGTATGGACCAAGGTGTGCGTGAAGGTATCACTGTGGTGAAAGCTCAAGTTCCATTGGTGGAAATGTTGGACTATGTAACAGTGTTGCGTTCCATGACACAAGGACAAGGTGTGTTTAACATAGAATTTAGTGGATACGAAGAAGTGCCGCATAAACAGGCTGAAACGATTATAGCGGGATTTGATGGGCACGAAGAGTCGTAACTTGTTTTGCTATGCAGCCTGTGGCATTCGTGTAGCTAATTAGGGAAAAGGGAAGACCGCAACATATTCCTTCTCAAACTGATCCTACGGTAGGTTTGTTCAGGAACATGTTGCGGTCTTCTTGCGTTTGCGTGATTTAGTCAGTAAGGGACGCCACAAGGCTGCTACTCGAAACGGCGTTCCTCAAGGATGAATGTTCACGATTCGAGTAATTTTGTAGTATAATAGTAGTTGAAGAGTCAACGACGTGTTGTTGGGCGCATCTCTTTCTGGGCTTCTCAGAAATTGTGTTTGACCTTATATATCTATGCTAGTATAGTTAAAGTAGATAGATACGATTCATGTGTTAGTGCCATAGAAATGTACGCGATGCATGGAGTGATGATAAAGGAGTCTGCCATGATATATCAAAGTATAGCTATAGATTATAAACAGTTTCACTATCCTAAGGCGGTGGAACGGGCGTTGGAGTTTTTAAAATCTCATGATTTTACGACTTTCATAAGGGGACGCTATCCCATTGAAGGGGATTTAATGTATGCCAATGTAGATATTGTGAATACACGTGTGTATGAGGAAACAAAGATTGAGGGACATAAGGATTACATGGATGTGCAATTTCTTGTAATGGGGGAAGAACAGATGGAAGTCCTCATTCGTCAAATGGCACCAGATGTAGTGGAGGCCTATGATGACAAGGATTGTTATTTCTATGATCCAACTCAAGGAGGGACAGTAACGATTGATGTTCGTCCAGGGGATTATTGTATTTTTTATCCAGGAGAATTACATCGAACCTTGATTGCACCTCATGAGGTACAACAGATTCGTAAAGTGGTAGTCAAAATTCATAAAAGCTTACTTAGAGACTAAGGAGAATATATATGAACCGCTATATGATGGAAGGTGTAGGGCTTACAATTTTAGGGGGCATACTATGGGGCTTTTCCGGTATGTGCTCACAGTTTTTGCAACAGTTTCGACATGTACGGGCAGAGTGGTTAGTTCCCATTCGGCTTTTACTGGCAGGGGTTATCACTTTAGGCTTGGCTTATTCACAAAAAGGTAAAGATATTTTCAATGTATGGCGTTGCAAGCGAGATGTATTGGATCTTGTCATCTTTGCTGTATTCGGTATAGGCTTATGCCAATATTCTTATTTTAAATCGATTTATTATGCGGGGGCCGGTATTGCGACAGTACTCCAATATTTAGGGCCATCATTTATTATTATCTATGTGAGTCTGCGATATGTAAAATGGCCTCGATGGATAGAAATGCTCAGTGTCATCTTGGCAACGTTGGGGATTGTATGTATCGCTTTGCAAGGGCATTGGGATGCGAGTCAGATGCAAAGTACTATCGTGTTTTGGGGGCTTATTTCGGCTGTGGCTGTAGCGATTTATAGCTATCAGCCCAATCGGATTCTTCGTACCTATGGAACCATGCCGATCGTAGGATTTGCCATGGTCATTGGTGGTCTAGTAGGTTGTGGTGTTTTTGATTTAGATAACACTGAAAGTATATGGGATCTATGGACATGGTTAGCTTTTTTTAGCCTTGTTTTTTTAGGCGCAGTAGTTTCTTTCAATGCCTACCATGAAGGGGTACAGCGGATAGGAGCTGTTCGGGGCTCTATCTTGTCTTCTGTAGAACCAATTTCTGCAGCATTGTTGGGTTGGACTATATTAGATAATCATTTTACAAGTTATGATATTATAGGATTTATTCTTATTATTATTACTATTTTTATGCTTGCTTTCGATGCCAATCGTCATACTGAAAGTGATTAGAGGAGTTATGAATTCATATATACTGAAAGGCATGTTGTATATCGTAATAGGCGCTGTCCTTTGGGGATTTTCTGGGATGTGCTCACAATTTGTGCAGCAAGAGAGGAATATGCCTGCGGAATGGGTAGTCGCCATGCGACTGACCTTAGCTGGAGCCATTACGGTACTCGCTGCATTTTGGCAAGGTAGAGCGTCTATTTTTAAAGTGTTTACTCATACAAAAGATACGATACGGCTCATCATATTTGGCGTGTTAGGTATGTGGTTGTGCCAATATACCTATTTCAAGGCCATTGCGTATGCAGGAGCGGGAATTGCTACGGTGCTGCAATATGTAGGTCCTGCATTGATTATTTTATACATCTCTATTACACGTCTAACGTTGCCAAGGGGGGCAGAAGTAGTCAGTGTAGTACTAGCTACAGTGGGAACGGCGATCATTGCCCTACAAGGAGAGTGGAATCTGGCAGCTTTAGATGACACCTTATTATTCTGGGGTCTCACCTCAGCCGTAGCAGTTGGCATTTATACAGTACAACCTGTACCATTGTTGAAGAAATATGGTACAGCTCCTATTGTAGGCTTTGGAATGCTGATTGGTGGCGTGTTTGCGTGGATAGTAACCCAACCGAGTGCAGAGGGAATCGTTTGGGATCTATGGGCCCATGGTGGATTTTGGAGTATTATTATCTTTGGTACGGTAGTCTCCTTTAATGCGTATCTAGAAGGAGTGCGTCGTGTGGGGGCTGTGACGGGCTCGATCCTGTCATCCATTGAACCCATATCGGCAGCTGTATTGGCATGGTTGGTGCTGGGGAATCAATTTTCTCAGTGGGATATGATAGGGATGACCCTGATCATTGTTACTATTTTTCTGTTGGCGTGGGATAAGCGTCGAGCTGCAGAATCGTAAATAATTCTATGATACACCATTCATTCGTCAGCGCTTTACAGCTGTACAAAACTAATATATTTTTATAGCATGCTATGTGGGTTCTAACCGTATGGCATGCTATTTGTTTTAAATGGAGATAATACTTTCTAGCTAAAGATAGTTACTTTCAATATAATGAAAGGTTGACCGCATAAGAAAATCATGGTAGAACTAGTAAATATAGAATAATAGACTATATCTATGACGGGTGCTTATACGGATCTAATAGACTAGTCGTAGCTAAGGAGCATTTGATTATCTGCATGGATACATATCCTCAAGGTGAGGAGTAGGAGGGATTCGATGACACGAACAGTGGGCATTATAGGGTTAGGGTTGCTAGGGGCATCTTTAGCAAAAGCATTACGAGCATATACAACATATGATGTCATCGGTTACGCTCGGCGCCAAGAGATTTGTGATGTGGCTCTAGCCGAAGGCTGTGTATCGCAAGCTTTCACAATGGTGGAACCTATTATTACGGGTGCAGATATCGTTGTGTTTGCCTTGCCTCCAGAAACGAATGGTCGCCTATTTGAAGAAGTGGCCCATTTATTTCGTCCGGGGCAAGTGGTGACAGATGTATCCAGTGCGAAAGATGAGTTTGCTAGTACCGTGTACGCACATATTCCAGAAGGCGTTCATTTTGTATCCATTCATCCTATGGCGGGCTCTGAAAAAGGTGGCTATGCAGAAGCCCACCAAGATTTGTTTCAGAAAATGGGGTGGATTGTCCTAGAGGATGAGGCACAATCAGCCTATGATGCTACAGTGGCACGGGAGTTAGCTGACATGGGTCGTGCTGTGGGGTCTCGTATTGAATATGTGGAGATGGAGCACCATGATAAATATTTGGCCATGGTGAGTCATATGCCACATATGTTGGCGTCGATTATGATTACTACAGCAGGTGGAGATGAACTGGGGGACAAACGGATGAGTTTATCTGCTGGTGGCTTGCGAGATAGTACGAGAACGGCTAGTGGCCTGCCTAGTATGTGGCAAGAAATTATCTACGGAAATCGTATGAATGTGTTGAAAGCCATTGAGCACGTAGAGCAAGAACTAGCTACTGTAAAACAGTTGCTCCATGCTAATGACAATGGAGATAGTTTGGGGCAGTATCTGGAGCGAGCGAAACAGATACGAGATCGCTTACCAAGCTTGACTATCGATAAACAGTGATAGATAGCGTAGAGATGATTGTATGGAGAATGCATATTGACTCATATAATCAATATACAGTCTGTGATATAATAGAAGTATATGCAATTAGGAGAAGCAGTATAAGGTAGCATAGTATATAATGCCCATAGGGGAGTCTTTTAGAACGGTTCTAGATGCCTTGCCTTATGGGGGGAAGAGTATATAGAGTGGATAGATAGAAAGGAGCAATAGTATGATGGAAGTAGCGCAAACCATTGTGGATCAAGTGCTAGAGGAAGTACAAACTACAGAAGGGCCAGGGGTGGAGAATCCATTAGGCGTCGCTGAGCAGGCGTTACAAGAAACATTAGCTGCTAGTGTAATTCCTAGTGAGTATTGGAGTGAAATTGTGTCCTGGATTTCTTCTACTGGATTAGATATAGTATATTTAGATAGTCATGATCGCATCGGTGCCTGGTGGGCAGCCAAAGAAGTTCGTTCTATGGGATATACGTTGAACTTTACTAAATCTGGTAAGGTTCCCAGTGAATGGTTCCCAGATGGGGCTCATTGGGAAGAAGCCGAAGCAGAAGCGAGATATCGCCTAGTGGCTAGTTGGGAATCTCTCGTATTAAATGGAGCTTTAGAAAAGGACGAATCATTATGAAAGTAACAAAAGATATATCCTTGTCGGTAGGGGCACTGAGTATCCCTATCTTTATAGAATTATTTTTGCAAATGCTACTGGGGAATGTAGACCAATTCATGCTCAGTCATTATGCAGAAACAGCGGTGGCAGCCGTAGCCAATGCGAACCAGATTATTAACGTTATCTTGTTTTTGCTCATTGTGATGAGTACAGCCACAACCATTTTGATCGCCCAATACTTAGGGGCGAAACGACCAGATAAAATTGATGAAGTATATACTATTAGCGTTGTCTTTCATACGCTGTTCAGCGCTATCGCAGGGGCTGTGGTTATTATCTTTCATCAAACGCTCTGTGAATGGCTTGGCGTACCGCCGGAGATTATGGAAGAAACCACACTCTATTTGAATATTGTGGCGGCTAGTATTCCTATTACAGGTATCTACACAACCTATGTAGCTATGTTTAGGGGGCACTCCATGCCTCGTATTGCCATGTGGATTGCCCTTGTTATGAACGTGGTTCATATTATCTTGAACTACGCCCTCATCTACGGCTGGGGACCAATTCCAAGCATGGGGGTATTAGGGGTATCCTTGTCGACAGTCATTAGCAAGGCATTGGGTTTAGGTCTTATTATCTGGTGCCATCAATCTTTGTTGACAGCCCGTATGAAAGTAGACTATCTTCGCCCATTCCGTTGGGAAACGCTACGACAATTGCTGTTTATTTCCGTACCATCTGGAGGGGAAACCTTGTCATACCAACTGTCACAAACAGTCATCATGAAAATGGTGAACCTCATGGGGCTAGTAGTGATTACTACGAAGGTGTATGTATATATCATTGCTACCTTCTGTTACATGTATACCATTGCGTTGGCCAATGCAGCACAAATTGTGGTGGGATTTCTCATGGGGGCAAAACGAGAAGAAGAAGTGTCGCGTCGAGTATGGATGACCACAGCGGCAGGTGTTTCTATTGGTGTGGGATTGAGTACGTTCTTTTACTTCGCTTGTGAACCAGTGATGGGTCTTGTGACGGATAATCAAGAGATTATTCAGTTGGCAAAAGATGTATTATTTATTGAAATATTCTTGGAAATTGGCCGTGGTGCTAACATTGTGTTGGTACAGTGTTTGCAAGCAGCGGGAGATATTCGTATCCCAGTGTTTGTAGGTGTCTTTGGTATGTGGATCTTTGCGGTAACCTTATCGTACTACTTTGGCATCGTCCTTGGTTGGGGATTAGTTGGTGTATGGGTAGCTATGGCTATTGATGAGATCATACGAGCACTTATATTTGTGTGGAGGTGGCAGTCAAACAAATGGAGAGGTCGGTCGCTCATATCGGTTTAAATTCCATAATGTAAAAGTATGTGAGAAAAGTCCGCACACATTCCTAGAAAACTGCCCTGCGTGAAAGTTTTTACGGAATGTATGCGGACTTCTTTATAATAAATTGTCTAATAGAATTTAAACCGTTCTGAGCAGTGGGCGACCTATGGGGAAAGAAAGTGATTTTGAGCCCCGGAGTGGTTTTCTTGACGGGTAATTTATATATGATATAATGTAAGTAATGTATTACATGTATTACAAAAAGGAGGGAGATTTATGGCGACTACTATTTCTTTATGTTTATCTGAAGATGAGAGTCAAATGATTCAAGCGTATGTTGCTGCTAATAACTTAAATGTATCTTCCTTTATTCGTAATCTAGTGCTAGATACGATTGAGGATGAATTACAAATTAATGAGGAACGCATTTTAAAGGCAAGACGAGACCTTCATAATGAAAAAGTTTACGATCATGAAGAGGTTTGGAAGGAGCTTGGTATCTAGTGTTTTCAGTTAAATTTTCAGAACATGCTATAAAGCAAATTAAAAAGTTAGACCAATCCATAGCAAGGATGATAAAACATTGGGTTTTGAAATATTTAGTAGGTACATTAGATCCTAGAATCCACGGAAAAATGCTAACAGGAAATCTTTCTGGAGTATGGCGATATAGAGTAGGTGATTATCGACTGTTTGCCGAAATTAATGACAAAGAAGTTACTATTTTTATAGTAGAAGTAGCACATAGACGTGAGGTATATAAAAATAAGTAACATCTTTTCCCCACCCTATTTTCCCCGGTCTGTTTCAATTTTTATATCTTCGTCAGTATTATTGTATGAGAAGCCCCAATATATGTTTTAAAAACTTTCACGAAGGGCAGTTTTTAAAACATATATTGGGGCTTTCAGTGTATATAATAAGAATATAAAAATTGAAACTGATCAAAAAATACTTTATAATGGAATCATCTTGGCATAGTCTAGGGCTATGCTTTTTTGTATTCTTATGATGGGTTTCACATAGGAGGACGTATGAGTTTATATGAAAGTACGTTGGCGCGCATTGTGCCACGGAATAAAGAGATTGAACGAGCAATTGAGGAACAGTGGAGTAAGGGGACTCCATATGGTTCGTATGGTAAGTTAGCGACAATGGTAGAGCATTATGCAGCGGCGACGAATCAACCGAATCCAACGGCTCCTAAGCCTTGTATGATCATCGCCTCTGGTGACCACGGTGTGGCAAAAATCGGTGTCAGCGCCTACCCACAAGAGGTAACGGTGCATATGACCATGAACTATTTGATTCCTAAAGGAGCGGCAGCCAATGCGTTGGCGAATTATTGTGGCGCCCAAATTGAGGTGATCGACGTAGGGGTGGCGGCGGATATGTCTGCTGTGCCAGGTCTACACCACCGCAAGGTAATGCCGAATGGTACGAATAACATGTTAGAAGAACCGGCTATGCCTATGGAGAAAGCCATTGAAGCCGTTGAGGTGGGTATTGCTTTCGTAGAAGAAAATGTGAAAGAAGGTTTTAACACCTTTCTAGTGGGCGAAATGGGTATCGGTAATACTACGTCTAGTGCGGTTATTACAGCAAAGTTCTCTGGACTTTCAGCGGATGAAGCAACGGGACGAGGCACGAATATTTCAGACGAACGATTGAAAGTAAAACAAAAGGTCGTTTACGATGCTCTCTTAAAATATGCAGATATTCCAACCACAGATGGATTGGGCATTTTATCGGCCGTAGGGGGCTTGGAGTTCGCTTGCCTAGTCGGTGTCATCCTAGGGGCGGCGGCGAATCATGCGTTGGTGGTCATCGACGGATTCAATACGACCGCTTGCGCCCTTATTGCGCATGCTATGAATCCGCACACCATGGATTACGTGATGGCATCCCATTTGTCTGCTGAAAAAGCTCACAAAGATGCACTGAAAACATTGGGCCTCGAAGCCTATGTAGATCTTGGATTCTGCTTGGGTGAGGCCACTGGCGGATCTATGCAAATGCAAATGTTGAACTTAGCCGTGGATATGTTCCACGAAGTTGCAGGAGGTGAGCACCATGCGTAATTTTGTCATCGAACCATTGCACAAACCGTCCATGGAGGAATGCCGTTTGCGCATCGACAACTTAACAAAACCATTGTATTCCTTGGCGCGCTTAGAAGGTATTACAGAACGTATGGCAGGGATTCTGAAAGAGGAAAAACCTAACAATCTTCGTCATGCTGTTGTTATCGTAGGAGCTGATATCGCTGTAGATGGACCACAAAACCAAACACATGGTGTAGAAAGTTTGAAAGCCATGGAACGGTTAGCATCTGGTCACTCCGCAACTCATGGAGCTGCGAAGAAAATCGGGGCAGATGTATTCTTGGTGGATGCAGGCTTAGAATTAGATACCAATAACATTGAAGGTGTGCGCCAACATAAATTAGCTAGAGGGTCTAAATTTTTCCGCATGCATGCGGCATTGACACCTGACATTGTAGAACAAGGTCTAGAAGTGGGCTTTGCCTTAGCGGATGAATTGAGTGAAAAAGGCTACCAGACTATCGGTATCGGTACTGTCGGTGAAAGAAGTTTACTTTCAGCGTTGGCAGTCACAGCAGGAATTACAGGATATCCGATGGCAGAGTTATTGGCAGAGAATAATTGTACCTTGAGCATTCAAGAAAAGGCAAAACAGTTGACGGCAAGTTTGGCAGAACATCAATTGCCTAGCCAAGATGGTGTGCATGTATTAGCCACCGTAGGCTCTCCAGACGTGGTGGTCTTAACAGGACTCATCCTGGGGGCGGCCAGCCATCGTATGGCAGTGGTCTTCGACACAGCAGAAACAGGAGCAGCTGTATTAGCTGCAAAATGCATCAATGGAGCGGTCATGGATTACGTATTCCCATCTGTTCATATGGGAGAACCGGTGCAAACAGCGCAAATGAAATACTTAGGTATTCAGCCACATTTGTTCTATGGGTTTGAAATGGATGAAGCCTTGGGCTCTACCATGGGGTTATCCGTTCTGGATGCGGGCATGCATATGCTAAATGATATGAAAACATTTGGCGAAGCTAGCGTGAACGTAGCCGTCGATGGACCAGGGTCAGAACGCCAAGATGGGCGGTAAAAGCTAGCGAGATATGATATAATGTAGAAAAGGAGGTATTGTTATGAAAACATTTAATGAGATTCGTAATGTGATTACTCCAGTACTAGAAAAGTATCATGTAAAATCAGCTTATATATTTGGGTCCTATGCTCGTGGTGAAGCTAAAGAAACGAGCGATTTAGATTTGTTTGTGGTGTTTCATAATGATAATCTTACTTTATTTGAAGTTGGCGGACTCTTAGAAACATTGAAAGATGTTTTGGGAATGGACGTAGACCTGATTACTGATGGAAATACCTTAACTAAGCGCTTTCGTGATAATTTGATGCGAGATATGATTCATGTGTATGGTGATATCTATGAAGAACAAAGATATATTAGTTGATGTATTGGAGTTAATAGATAGACTAGATGCATCTGTAAAAAGTATATAAATGATAAAATGTAGAGAAAGGTTGATACTTTTTGATCAACTTTTCTCTATTTTATTTGTGGACTATTTTCTTGCAGTCCTTTTGTGTGTTTTAGGGGAGATGTATGCCAACAACTGAAGTTATGAGACAGTTGTATATACTGTGGGTTCATTGCATGATACAATCAGCTCAAAAATAATTTTAAAAAGTTGTTGACAAATAATAATAGATTTTGGTATTATAAGTGAGCAGTCGCAACAAAGAAGAAACAAGGATTGCATACATGCGGAAATAGCTCAGCGGTAGAGCACCGCCTTGCCAAGGCGGGGGTCGCGAGTTCGAATCTCGTTTTCCGCTCCAGTTTGTTCATTCCTCGATAGCTCAGCAGGTAGAGCAATCGGCTGTTAACCGATCGGTCGTAGGTTCGAGTCCTACTCGAGGAGCCAACTTACTTTCGGTTAGTACACTATCATGACCCACTAGCTCAGTTGGCAGAGCACCTGACTTTTAATCAGGGTGTCCCGCGTTCGAGTCGCGGGTGGGTCACCACTTACACAACATGGCCCGTTGGTCAAGCGGTTAAGACACCGCCCTTTCACGGCGGTATCGGGGGTTCGATTCCCCCACGGGTCACCATATGGACGATTAGCTCAGCTGGGAGAGCGCCTGCCTTACAAGCAGGATGTCGGCAGTTCGATCCTGTCATCGTCCACCACACTAGGAACTATCTTCGGATAGTTCCTTTTTTTGTGTTCTCCAAATACAATGTGTTATAATAAAACAATATACATAGATTTATGAATCGGAGGAATCGCTATGGATGGATTAATAGAACTTTCATTACGATATACGCCCTATATAGTAATTTTAGGGATGATAGTGTTATTTTTACTATGTTGTTACTTTTTGTTCCGGGATGGTAAAAGTAAACAGAAGCCTCGTAAACGGCAAACTCGTGAGCATGATGAATACTATGACCAAATTAGACGGAACTTTCAGAATCCTTATACACAACGTGAGGAGGACGGTCTAGAAGAGGAACTAGTGAAAGCAGATGCAGATGTGGATGCTGTATGGGCGGAGTCAGATCCTAGTGATCACACATTGCCATTGGCAACAGCAGATGTGACAGATTGGAACGAATCGCAAGGGGTCGTATCCAAAGAGTTGGTGCGTGCCGTTAGCGAGCAACCATTAGAAGAGGCAGATGATGCGACGCGAATCATGCCAAAAATTACAGAAGACCTTGTGCAAGAAGAACTAGAGATAGAGGTAGCGAACGAAGAGGCTGCACCCGTATCATCTATGTCCATCGTGGATACAGCAGTGGCTCAATATGCAGCTGCCTTTGGTATCCTGAATCCTAACTCGGAAGAGAAAGCAAGATACATTACAGAACATGTATTCACGCAGTTGAACATAGACTCTGAAGAAGAACTAAAAGGGGTTTTAGAATATATTTCTGTACAAGAGGTGCTATTACAAGTGCAAAAAGCCTACGTAACCACACCGACAGAGTGGATGCGAGATGTATTGTCTGATGCTTTCTATGATGTGGTGAAACAGCCACAATCTAGTGCATTATACTTGGTGGCAGTAGATGCATTGAAAAGCTTGGTAAATTTGCAAAAAGGGCACTTACAAGCCTTGGGAATCGCTTTAATTGTCCAATATTCCAAAAACTCTAATAACTATTCATTGGATAATTTCCGCCATTATGTAACAAAATATATAGAGCCATTAATCAGCGATTTGCCGATGCAAGAAGATATGTACCAACAATTAGAGTACTTGCGTTGTACATCCTCGACAGGAGAAGTACGATTTGATCAAATTTTAAGAAGCTCCTATCCTCTTATGTTTGAATATCGTGGCTTTACCTATGAAGAGCTGGAGTATGTGATGCAAAATACACCAGTACGAACATCCATCACGGTGCCGAGTTTTAACTCTCCGTTGTTAAAATTGTGTGCTGTAGATGAGCAGATGTTGCCGGGGCTATACCAACGAGCAGGGATCACCGATCAAGGTACACAACAGGAATTGACAAAATTGGCTTGCAGCAAAGCCTTTGATTGGGAAAATATCTCCTTCGATGAGGTGCTTGAATACATCTCTCCAGTCTTGCTTGATTTCTGCAAAACCTACAATCGACTACCATTGTGCCGCTTGAACCTAACCTTGTTAGGATTATATCTAGGACGTAGCATGGTGAAGGCAACTATCCACGAGGACTTTGACATCTCTCCGTGGTTTAGCTAATGACAAAATGATACAGTAAAACAGGTTCACCCAATACAGATATGAGGTCTGGTTGGGTGAATTTTTTTATTATCAATGTGATTGTAAAAGTGGTTGTAATTGTCAACGTATTCAACTGTTTTTCTTATAATTATCATAAGTTTTATTAATAAATAGGGGGGGTAAAACGAAGTAACATGAAGAGAAGATGAAGAGTTTTATATTTCTTCATCTTCTCTTCATAAAAGTGTACAAATAGCGGAATTATAATTCAACAATTTGAAGTTTTATGCGATTTTGTTATGGAAAAACTCTATAAAACTCTAGTGTTTTAGTGTATAATAAAAACTAATGATTAAAATTTTTTTACTAGACTATGCTACGTTGCGTGAACGCATGATGATGTATTTGCTTATAAATGGCAAATGATTGTCGGGCGAGTGTAACGACAAAGTTGTGTATCGTATATCTATGATTCGTAATGACTAGCATAGGATGAAACAAAGGATACGATTCTCTAATCGTGGGAGTTTACAAAATTGTGAACACAAGTGTTAGAGTTGAAGGATAGTTATGTATGTGGAGGTTGTATGAAATCGAGCCAAATATTTTTAGAATGTGAACGCTTTCTAAAACGAGCATTAAAAGACAAAGGCCAGTATACCAAAGGGGCTGTTATCGCTTTCTTGATTACAGGGGGCATTGGGGTTAGCGTGCCTAGTACGGTACATGCGGTTGTGCCTACCCATTTATTGTGGCAGGCATTTCAGAATATGGGGGTGCTTGGTAGTTATAGTGGTACTACAAGCGCGGAAAAGAATCAAAGTATTCTTAACTCTAAAGTGAAGGATTCCAATATTACATTTAAAGATTTATATGCCCTGCTATACCATGGTCCATTGGCTACTGCCAGTACTCAAACAGGAACAGGACTAACGGTTAACCAAGGATATGTGACATATCAAGGTAGTAATATTGCTGGTGGTGAAGATGTATTTTTAAGAGGTGCAGGGGCCATTGCCTTAGGTGGTAATGCACATGCAGATGGTGTTGGTACATTAGCCTTAGGAGAACGAGCACAAGCTGAAGGATCTGATGCATTGGCTATCGGTTTAACATCAAAAGCCTTAGCCCATGAATCTGTAGCGGTAGGCCACGATGCACGCTCTAAATCTAATTATTCCCTAGCCTTAGGCAGTAATTCTGCTGCTTTAGGACATGGTTCCAATGCAGTTGGTTACAATACAAACGCAGGTAGTACGGCGTCCTTAGCACTTGGTTACAATACATTTGCCAATGCTAGTACTGCGGGTTCCGAGGCATTAGCATCAGCTATTGCTACAAACTCCTCTCGTTTATCTGCAGATACAATGGATAAATTGGGACTATTTAAACTTGCAGAAGTGAATGATAAAGCGGCAGAGGTGGCGTTGAAATCAGCGCGTATCAATCCGGCGACACCGGCTACTAAAATCAAGGAATTAGAAGATGCCTATAACCTTGCTCATCAAAAATATACAGAGGCTAAAACAGCGTTAGAAGGTCAGCAAGATTATATAGACTTAATTAATGACACAGATAATACAAAGTTGAAAACTGCCTTGGATTCAGCAGGCACTGGTGGTATTGGTAAGTTCTTAAATGATAACTTTAATAATAACACGGAACTGAATGATAAAGTTAAGTCCACTGTCAATACAGTAGTGACGACAAAAGGTAGTAACTCCTTAGCCATTGGTAACTTAACTGTAGCCGAAGGCGATGGCAGTATTGCCCAAGGTGTGGCAACGGTGGCTAAAGCAGATGGTAGTATCGCCTTAGGTGCGGCAGCACAAGTTGCTAAAAATGCGAACCAATCCATTGCGGTAGGTGTCGGTGCGCAAGCACATGATGCGCAATCCATTGCGATGGGTGTACAATCGTCTACTTTTGGTACTGGTGACGTTGCTATCGGTAATAGAGCAGAGGTATTAGGAGATAACTCTGTAGGCATTGGTTATCACTCATCTGTATTAGCAGAAAATGGTACGGCTGTCGGTAAATCTACAAAAATTGGAACAGGTTCAGTGAACTCATTATCCATGGGTTTTGCGACCACTGTTGGGAAAAATGCTGTAGATAGTGTTGCTTTAGGTTCACAAGCGAATGTGGCTGATGACAGTAAAGAGTCCATAGCGATTGGTAAATCAGCGCAAGCTTTAGCAAAGAATAGTGTCACATTAGGTGCAAATGCAGCGGTTAATGGGTTAGCTGATAAAAGTATTGCTATCGGTAATAGTAGTTCAACCTATGCAGCTAGCTCTATTGTTATCGGTGATAATGCTAACGTAAGTACAGGCGGTAAGCGATCTATTTCCATCGGTAATGCATCTAGTGTGGTAGGTGCTGATAGCTTGGCATTAGGTACAAGTGCTAAAGCCGATGCAACAGATACCATTGCTATTGGTAATAAAGCAAAGGCTAATAACGATCAAAGTATTGTTATCGGTAAGGATGCTTCTGCTAACCGAAAAAATTCCATTGTATTAGGTACAGGATCCACGGATTACTATCGAGGTATGGCTCCTAAATTAAAAGAGGGCGCCAATCCATATGCAAACTACACAGATCCTACAACAATTTATGAATATGGTGCTAATGGACAACCTATATCTGAAGAACAAGAAGGCGCTAATGTACCATCATTCTTGCCACGTGGCACAGAGATGGGTAAACAACTTCAAAAACTAGATAAATTAAATTTAGGTGTAGTGTCTGTAGGTGGTGGAGAAGTTACAATTCAAGATGATAATGGGGTTGATAAAAAAATTCGTGCATTACGTCGTATCACAAACGTAGCACCAGGTGCCTTAGATACAGACGCAGTAACAGTAGCGCAATTACGTGCATGGCGTGAAACAGATCCTCATTTCTTGTCTGTCAATAATGCAGAAAAAGCGGATGAACGAACAACTTCAACGATAGGTTGGGATGCGTCAGGAAATGCATTAGAAGCTCGTAACTCAAACTATCTTAATGATCAAGCTTTAGGTTCTAATAATATGGCTTTAGGCAAATATGCTAAAGCTGACAGGAGTGCACAATCAGCAATTGCTATCGGTACAGGATCTGGTGCATATGGTCAATACTCTATCGGTCTAGGTACGACTGTATATGCTGGTGGGCTGCAATCTATTGCAATAGGTTCAGTTGCAAAAGCTCGTGGACAGAACTCTATGGCTCTGGGACTAAGTGCTGAGGCTGTTGGCAAAGATGCTATGTCAGTAGGTGCATTATCTAATGCAAGAGCAGAGGGTGCATTAGCGATAGGCGGTAACTCGGATGCTAGAAAAACTGAGTCGATTGCTTTTGGTCGTACTGCATTTGCTAATGGAACAAGTGGTATTGCGATTGGTAAAGCTGCCAAAACTGGTTTAGCTATTGATGATAAAGATAAAGATGTAGCAGATGGCAACTGGACAGGAACTCGTACTGTTGCGATTGGTGAATCTGCAGAAGCAAGACGTGATCAAGATATTGCTATTGGTTATAATTCGGTTACAAAAGGTGGCGATGGTGTATCTATTGGTTCTGTGGCAAAAACTAATGGGGAAAACTCAATTGCTATTGGTTCTAATGCTCTGGTAGAAGTAGCTGAGAATAAACGTGCTGGTACCAATAGTATTGCTATGGGTCGTTATGCAAAAGCCTTAGAAAAAGAAGTCATTGCTATCGGTACAGAGGCTAAAGCAACAGCTGACAGCGGTGTTGCCATTGGTAGAAGTGCTCAGGTTTCAAGCTCCAACAGCGTTGCCTTAGGTAGAGAGGCGAAGGCTCAAGGCGGAAATAGTATTGCTATCGGTTATCAAGCTAGCACTGAATTAGATGGCTCTAATAACTGGCAAGCCGTGGCTATTGGTCAAGGCGCTAAGGCAAAACATCAAAATGCAACAGCTCTTGGCGGATATGCACAAGCCTATGCTCAACATTCTACAGCAGTCGGTGCAGATGCTACAGTTCAAAAAAGTGCAACAGGTGGTGCTTCCTTTGGTAAAGGTGCCACTGTATCTGCCGTGAATGGTCTTGCATTAGGCTATGGCGCGAGTGCATCCGTAGCAGGCTCTGTAGCACTTGGTTCTGAATCTGTAGCAGGTATTGCTGCAGGTGTAAATGGTTGGGATCCAGCTACTAGCCGTAGAAATAATTATGCAAATGCTGTGTCTGGTGCTACAGCCTCCAAATCTGGTTTAGGCTCAGTATCTGTTGGTGCAGCTGACAAGTTACGTCAAATTACTAATTTATCTGCTGGTACTCAGGATACAGATGCAGTGAACGTAGCGCAATTGAAAGCAATGAATTTAAAAATTGCTGGTAACTCAACGGATGCATCGGGTGCTGATGTGCGTTTACATGACCAAACGTTAACTGTACAAGGTGATGGTACATACTTAACATCCACTGCGAATAATAATACAATCACTATGGATTTGACGCAGTCTGCAAAAAATACACTAAACAGTGTGTTTACAACAACTTTCAAAGGCGATAATGATGGTGTAGTAACACCTACCAAAGCGGCACCGCAAGTGGAAGTGACAGGTAGTAAGGCCAATGAAAAATGGGGTTCCGGTGCAGATCGTATGGAAACCAAAAATATTGGAACCTTTGCGGCTGGGAATAAAGTATATATCGGCATGAAATCCGATTTACAATCGCGTAGTTTCAATACGTACAAATATAATGGTGATACGGCTACAACAGAAGCAGGTCCATCTATGTCCTACAATGGCATTAATATGAATGATAAGCCAATCACGAACCTTCAAGCAGGGGTAAATCCTAATGATGCAGTGAATAAATCTCAATTAGATGCGATTACATGGAATTTAGGAGCTAAGGGCGCTGATGGTAATATCAACCGAGTGGCGCCAAGTACTGATACGAATAAACGTATAGACCTAGTAGGAGATGGCGGTATTTCTGTGACGGCTAGTGGTAGCACAGTAACGATTAGTGGTAGCAAAATTTTAGATTCTATGCCAGTAGTGTACACAGATGCAGCAGGCAATCGTGTGTATAAACATACAGATGGAAAGTACTATACAACGGAAAATCCACCGGCTGGTTCAAAACCGGTAGCAGATGTTCAAGCCCGGTTAGTAAACACAGCCCCTGGAGCGGGTAAAACAGCAACAACAGACGCGACTGTATTCAATAATGTTAAGTCTGTCATCGAAAAACAAGGCGTCACTGGTAATACAGCTCCAACGTTTACAGATCGTTTAAGTGTAGCAGCTACGAATAACCCTACGGCCGCGGTGAACGTAAAAGATTTAAATAGTACTGTAGCTGATTTAAAAAATAAAGAACTACATATTACGCCAATGGAGTATACTCCTAAAGCAAATGGTGATGTTACTTTATCCTATTCCGATGGTAATGGAAGCGTTGTACCTAATACAACAGCGACTATCAAAGGTGTAGCGAAAAACGACTTATCTAACATTACAGATGCAGGTAAAAAAGTTATCACTGGTCTAGGCACAACAGTTACTGCTGGTAAAAATATTACGGTAACTACAACCACAGATGACAAAACAGGTCAAAAATCCTATGCCATAGCTGCTGCAGATCAAGTAGAATCTGTTACCACAGCAGCAGCAGAATCTGGTGATGAAAACATTGCTACTGTTTCCATGGTTACTGGAAATGATAAAGACGCCAATGCTCGTTATGGTGTAGGCGTATCTAAGAAAAAAGTAGCCGAAATCGCTCGAGGTGCAGTGGATGTAAAACCTGCTGATGGCTCAGATAATGTTCATGTAACAGCAGACACAACAACAGCTGGTAAAACGATTTACAAAGTATCTGTAGATAAAACAAAATTAGCAGCCGGTACGAATACAACGGTAGGTGGTACGGGTACAGAAACTGATCCATATACAGTTAATGTAGCTGGCGATCTTACTCAGATTACTTCCGTCACAAATGCTGCAGGTAATGGCAAAGTAGCCTTCGGTGCGAATGGAGTAAGTACTTTCAGTAGCGGAACTGCTGGAGATAAGACGGTAACGATCAATGGCAAAGAAGGTAAAGTTATTGTTGGTAATAATGGAAAACCTGTTACCATTGACGGCAGTGAAGGACATATTACTGGTTTACAAAATAAAGATTGGACTGTGGGTACGACAACACCAGTATCTGGCCGTGCAGCCACAGAAGACCAATTAAAGCATGTTAGCGATGCCGTTGTTGATAAAGCTGATAAAACTGCATTATGGGATTTAGGCGTTGTAGCGACTGATGGCACGTCAACAAAAGTAACACCTCAAGCCGTGGAAGGTGACAATAAGCGCATCAACTTGAAAGGTAAAGGTAATGTTACGGTTACTGCAGATGGCAATACGATTACTATTGAAGGGGAAAGCCAAAATGGTATTGTTGTGTACACCGATGCACAAGGTAATCGTTTGTACAAACGTGCCGATGGCAAATTCTATAAATCGAAAGAACCTGTGGCAGGTGAACGTGCTGTACTAGCTAATAATGTACAATCTCGTCTAGTGAATGCGAATGGAGATAGCACTACATCACCAACGGTACTTAATAATGTAAAATCTGCGATTCAAACGCAAGGAGTGGGACCAGATAATCTATCCCCAACATTCTTAGAGCGTTTGGAAGCGGCTGCAAAACCGACTAATAACCCTAACGCTGCGGTCAATGTAAGTGACCTTAAATCTGTAGTAGATGCGGGTATGAAATACGGAGCTAATATCTCTGAAGCCGCTGGCGGTGCTAACCCTGTTACAAATAAATTAGGTAGTACTGTGGCAATCAAAGGTGGCGCTACAGAAACGGATGCTACTAACTTTGATGGAAGCAACGTATTAACGACGGTACAACAAGATAATGGTAATACCACTGTTAACATCAAATTGAAACGTGACTTGGGTAATATCAAATCTATCACTAATGAAGCTGGAAATGGTAAAGTAGCCTTCGGTGCAGATGGTGTCACTACTTTCACAAGTGGTGCAGCGACAGGTGACAAACCTGTTAGCATCGATGGTAAATTAGGTAAAGTTGTTGTTGGCGATGGCGGAAAACCTGTTACCATTGACGGCAGTACAGGTCATGTGACTGGATTGCAAAATACAACTTGGGATGTAACAAATCCTGTATACGTAAGTGGCCGTGCTGCTACAGAAGATCAGTTGAAAACACTAACTACTGAGTTGAATAAAAAATCTAGCACAGATTATCGATTGATTGCAAATCCAGAGGCAAATAGTGGTGGCGCATATACTGTAAGTAATGCAGGTGAAATTGATTTAACTGTAAAAGACGAGATAACAAACGCTACTAATACTGTTAAGTTAAAAGATATCGCATCTAAAACTGCTTTAGACGCATTGGTAGGCCGTAGTATCACTTTAGGTGGGGATAATAACTCTGCTACTGATAAACAAACGTTAGCTAATGATGTAAAATTCAATATCAAAGGTGATACTAACTATATTACGACTACTGCTAAAGGAAGTGATGTAACACTTACTTTCAATGATGCTGGATTGGCGAAAAAAGCTGATGAATGGAAATTAGCGGCGAATGGCACAGTGGTAGATCCAGATAATAAACAAGTTAACCTTGTGAATGGTGATAATATTGCTATTACTAAAGCTGGCAATGGTTCTGTAAAAGTGAGCGCTACAGGATTGGCAAAAGAAGACTTGTCCAACATCACAAATGGTGGTAAGAAAAATATCACTGCTCTAGGAACAGAAATTACAGCAGGCGACCGTGTTACAATAGGAAACCCTACTGTAGATGCTACTACTGGTAAGAAAACGTATACTATTACAGCAGATAAACAAGTGGAATCTGTTGTAAAAGCAACGTTAGCAGATACTACTGATGAAAATATTGCTGAAGTAAGCCCAGTGACTGGTGATCAAGATGCAGCTAACACAAAATATGGTGTAAGTGTATCTAAAAAAGCAGTAGAAAATATTGCTAAAGGTAAAGATATTTCTATTGAAAATAAAGAGTATGAAGTAACTGGCACTGAAGGTAAGGTTGAATTAACATACGTAGATGGCAATGGCAAGGCTATTGCAGACCGTAAAGCAATGATCAAAGGTGTGGCGAAAAATGACTTGACCAACATTACGGATGGTGGTAAAACTATCATCCAAAATGAAGCTAAAAAAGCGGTAAAAGTCATCGATGGTAAGAATACTACTGTACAAGAAGGTACAGATGGCACAGCTAAAACATATGCAGTGGACGTTAAAGGTAATCTAACTGACATTACATCCATAACAAATACCGCAGGTGCTGGCAAAGTAAGCTTTGCTAGTGATGGTATTGTCAAAGTAGATGGCGATCATCCAGTATCTATCGATGGTAAACAAGGCTATGTAACTGGCTTACAAAATACTGACTGGAATGTAAAAAATCCAACAGCTGTATCTGGTCGTGCAGCTACAGAAGATCAGTTGAAAACAGTTAACGATGAAGTGAACAACAAAGCAGATAAAACTGCGTTGTGGGACTTGGCGGTTAGCAACGGGACATCTACAGATAAAGTAGAACCACAAGCAACTGGCACAGAAGGCGAAAACAAACGTATCGTCTTAAAAGGTGAAGATGGTGTTACTGTTAAGCAAGAAAATGGTGTCATCAAAATCGGGGCTCAAAAAGGCGTAGATAATGATACTGTAACAACTGTTACATCTACTGATGGTACTGTCACTGTTGATAATGTAGATGGAAATACACATGCATATGATGTAAAAGTTAATGCTCAAAAATTGGGAGAAGCACAAGCTTTAATCTTTGTAGATGACAAAGGCAAACAAGTGTTTAAACAACCTGATGGCACTTTCAAAAATGCAGATGGCACTAAGTATGAAGGCACTGTTCATACGAAAGTAAATACAGCAGCACCTCAACGTGTAGACAACGTAGGTTCTGCCATTGACGGAGCAAAAGTAACTACTGATGCAGGTCAAGAAAAGCCAGATGCAACGTATTTAGAAAAATTAAATAAAGCTAATGCGGATACACCAAATGCAGCGGTTAACGTTTCTGACCTTAAGAAAACATCCGATGCAAGTATTGCTAAAGCAGTAGAGGATGCTACTACAAAAGGAATGAAATTCCAAGGTAATACAGGGGATGTAATTAGCAAAGAGTTAGGCCAAACGTTAGAAGTTAAAGGTGAAGGAACTGTTGCTGGTAATACAGCAGCCAATAATATTCGTACTAAAAATACTAATGGAGAATTAGAAATTGGTTTAGCAGAATCTTTAACAGGCATCAATTCCATTGCAGGTAAAGGTACAAGTCCATTAACAATTTCCAATGGTGGTACAACATTGACTATCAATGCACCAGAAGGAACAAAACCTGGCACAATCTCCGTTGGTGGTGCAAAAGTTACTGGTGTGGCAAATGGTGAAGCAGAAACAGATGCTGTTAACGTGAGCCAATTGAATGCAGTAGCAGGCAAAGAACTTCACATCAAACCAACAACAGATGCAGAAAAATATGCTGTAGATGAAAATGGTGATGTAACATTAACTTACGTAAATGGGGATGGAAACGCTGTAGCTGATACGAAAGCAGTCATCTCTGGTGTAGCTAAAAATGACTTGTCCAACATCACAGATGCTGGCAAGAAAAACATCACTGCTTTAGGTACAGAAATTGCAGCAGGCGACCGTATTACAGTAGGAGAACCTACTGTAGATAAAAAGACTGGTAAGAAAACATATACTATTTCTGCAGATAAACAAGTAGAATCTGTTGTGAAAGCAACATTAACTGACACAACTGATGAAAATATTGCAGAAGTAAGCCTAGTGACTGGTGATCAAGACGCAGCGAATACAAAATATGGCGTAGCTGTATCTAAAAAAGCCGTGGCTAATATCGCTAAAGATGCAGTAGAAGTAAAAGCTGCAGATGGTGCAGATAATGTTACTGTAGATAAAGATACAACAACAGCTGGTAAAACGATTTACAAAATATCTGTAGATAAAACAAAATTATCTGCTGGGACAAATACAACTGTTAAAGGTGAAGGTACAGACGCTAAACCATACGAAGTAAATGTAACAGGTGATCTTACTAAGATTACATCTATCACTAACACAGATGGCACTGGCAAAGTAAGCTTTGCTGGTGATGGCGTTGTGAAAGTAGATGGTGATAAAGCAGTATCTATTGATGGTAAACAAGGTCAAATTACTGGCTTACAAAATACAACTCTAACTGCCGCAGATTTTGCTAAGGCTAATCGTGCAGCTACGGAAGAACAATTAAAAGCGGTAAAAGACATTGCTGATGCAGCGTCTACAACAGATTATCGTTTAATTGCAAATCCAGTAGAAGGTAGCAATGGTGCGTATAAAGTAGATAATGGAACCATTTCTTTAAAAGTTAAAAATACTAAACAAGCTGATAGTACTCCTGAAACGATTACTATTAACGATGTGGCATCCAAAGAAGCATTAGATACTGTAAAAGCAAATCAATGGGATTTAGCAGTTAGCAATGGTACTGTTACAAATAAAGTAGAACCACAAGCAACTGGCACAGAAGGTGAAAACAAACGTATCGTCTTGAAAGGTGAAGATGGTGTTACTGTTAAGCAAGAAAATGGTGTCATTACAATCGGCGCTCAAAAAGGCGTAGATAATGATACTGTAACAACTGTTACATCTACTGATGGCACTGTCACTGTTGATACTGTAGATGGAAATACACATGCATATGATGTGAAAGTCAATGCTCAAAAATTGGGAGAAGCACAAGCGTTAATCTTCGTAGATGACAAAGGCAAACAAGTGTTTAAACAACCTGATGGCACTTTCAAAAATGCAGATGGCACTAAGTATGAAGGCACTGTTCATACGAAAGTAAATACAGTAGCACCTCAACGTGTAGACAACGTTGGTTCTGCTATTGATCCAGATGGTACAACAACAGATACTACATTCTTGGGTAAATTAACCGAAGCTGCAGCAGATCCAACAAAAGGAAAATCTGCGGTGAACGTATCTGACCTTAAGAAAACATCTGATGCAAGCATTGCTAAAGCAGTCACTGATGCTACAAACAAAGGCATGAAATATGCTGGGGATAATTATAAAGCGGCGACTGCTACAGAAACTGAGCAAAATGGAATCACTAAGAAATTAGGAGAACAATTGCAAATTCTTGGCGGTGCCACAGGAACATTGACTGATAATAATATCGGTGTCAATGCAGATGGCGGTGCGTTGAAAGTTAAATTGGCAGAATCTTTAACAGGCATCAATTCCATTGCAGGTAAAGGTACAAGCCCATTAACGATTTCCAATGGTAATACAACGTTAACGATTAACAATGGCGAAGGAACAAAACCAGGTACAATCTCCGTTGGCGGTGCAAAAATTACTGGTGTGGCAGAAGGTACAGATCCTAAGGATGCAGTTAACGTATCTCAATTAACAAAAACTGTAACTGACTTAAAAGCGAACCTTGGCTGGTACGCAACTTCTGATGTGGCCGATGGTGGTGAACAAGCAACAGGTTCTAATCCAACATCCGAACATGTCACAAACGATAATGAAGTAGCTTTCATCGCTGGTAAAAACCTAAAAATCAAACAAGATGGCAAAAACTTCACATATAGCCTAAACGATTCTATTACTAAGTTGTCGAAAGTAGAAGTGACGAAAGAAGGAGAAGGTACGACGACGATCACTCCTGGTAAAGTGACAACTACGGATGGCACAACAACGACGGTAACAGGTCCAGAGGGAATCACGATTAAGCCATCCGCAGGTACAACAACTACGGTATCCTTAACGAAAAATGGCTTAGATAATGGCGGTAATAAAATTACCAATGTATCTAAAGGCGTAGGTGATTCTGATGCTGTTAACGTAAAACAATTGAACGATGAAGTTGGCAAAGCGAAAACAACTGTAACGGTTAATAATGAAGGTAAAGATGCTAATAAAAATCTTTCCTTAACTAAAACTACAGCAACCGATGGACATACTAACTATGACGTTCGTTTAGCTGACAAGGTGACATTAGGCACTGAAACAGCTAAACAAGTCACAATGGATGGTACAGCAGGTACTGTAACAGCAGGCTCCGGTGACAACATTGTGAAAGTAGACGGTACAAATGCTAGCGTAACAGCTGGTACTGGTACTAACGCTGTGAAAGTTGACGGATCTAAAGGTCAATTAACAGCAGCAGGTGTTGTAGTAGGTAACCAAACAGTGACTCCAAGTACAACTGGTGTAGCTCCTACAACAGGTGGTACATCTGAAACTGGCAACTATGTAACAGGTCTTGGTAACACAACATGGAATGTAACAAATCCTACATATGTATCTGGTCGTGCCGCTACAGAAGATCAATTAAAAACTGTTACTGATACTGTGAACAACAAAGCAGATAAAACTGCATTGTGGGACTTGGCTG
The DNA here is from genome assembly GCF_003992055.1 of Veillonella sp. CHU740. GTDB lineage: Bacteria > Bacillota > Negativicutes > Veillonellales > Veillonellaceae > F0422. The sequence goes on along the minus strand of NZ_RQVD01000007.1, from coordinate 34,992 downwards.
TTAAATCAGGCAATACTATCACAAATGTAACACCACAAGATGGTGCACAAGCAACGGATAACAAACGAATTGCTATCGAAGGTACTGGTGGTGTTACTGTTAGCCAAGAAAATGGTGTGATCAAAATCGGCGCTGAAAAAGGCGTAGATAATGACACAATCACAACTGTAAAATCCTCTGACGGTACTATTACCGTTGATAATGTAGACGGAAACACACATGCATATGATGTGAAAGTAAACACAGATAAAGTTAGCGAAACACAAGCTTTCATCTATGTTGACAAAGATGGCAACCAAGTATTTAAACATGCAGACGGTAAGTTCTACAACGATAAAGGTATCGAGTATACAGATACTGTTCATACGAAAGTAAATACAACAGTACCGCAACGTGTAGACAACGTAGGCTCTGCAATTGATGGAGCAAAAGTAACTACTGATGCAGGTCAAGAAAAACCAGACGCAACGTATTTAGAAAAATTAGAAGTTGCAGCGAAAGATCCTGTAACAGGAACATCTGCTGTTAACGTATCTGACCTTAAGAAAACGTCTGATGCAAGTATTGCCAAAGCAGTCAAAGATGCAGCAGGTAATGAACTTCATATCAAACCAACAACAGATACAGAAAAATACACTGTAGATGCTAATGGTGATGTAACATTAACCTATGTAAATGGTAATGGTGAAGCTGTAGCTGATACTAAAGCTGTTATCTCTGGTGTAGCGAAAAATGACTTATCCAATATTACAGATGGTGGTAAAAAAGTTATTACTGGTTTAGGAACAAAAATCCAAGCTGGCGAAGGTATTTCTGTTGGAACACCAACTGTAGATGAGAAAACTGGTCAAACGACATATACTATTTCTGCTGACAAACAAGTAGAATCTGTTACTAAAGCACTTGCTGAAACTGGTGATGAAAATATCGCTACTGTAACTATGATGGATGGTACAACAGATAAAACAGCTAATGCTCGTTATGGTGTAGGCGTATCTAAAAAAGCAGTTGCCAATATCGCTAAAGATGCAGTAGAAGTAAAAGCTGCGGATGGAGCAGATAATGTTACTGTAGATAAAGATACAAATACAGAGGGTAAAACGATCTACAAAGTATCTGTAGCTAAAACAAAATTAGTAGCTAGTACAAATACAACTGTTGAAGGTGAAGGTACAGAAGCTAAGCCATACAAAGTTAAGGTAGCGGGTGATCTTACTAAGGTTACATCTATCACTAATACAGATGACACTGGCAAAGTGACATTTGATAACAATGGCGTTGTGAAGGTAGATGGTGCTAAAGCGGTATCCATTGACGGTAAACAAGGTCAAATCACTGGTTTACAAAATACAACGTTAGATGTAGCAGGTTTTGGTACATCTAATCGTGCAGCCACGGAAGAACAATTAAAAGCGGTAAAAGACATTGCTGACGCAGCGTCTACAACAGATTTCCGCTTGATTCCAAATCCGGATGCAGGTACTGATGGTGTATATAAACCAAATGATGGAACGATTGCTTTAAAAGTTAAGGATACTAAACAACCTAATAGTACTCCTGAAACGATTACTATCAACGATGTGGCATCTAAACAAGTATTAGATGAAGTGAAAGCAAATCAATGGGATTTGGCAGTAAACAACGGTACATCTATAGATAAAGTAGATCCACAAGCAACTGGTACAGAAGGCGAAAATAAACGAATCACCCTTAAAGGTAGCGGTGCTGTAAAAGTTACTCAAGAAAATGGGGTCATCACAATCGGAGCTGAAAAAGGCGTGGATAACGATACGATTACAACAGTATCCAATGCCGATGGTACAGTTACAGTGACTCCATCTACAGCAGATGCACACGCTTATGATGTGAAAGTAAATAAACAAGCTGTTGTTGACGGCGCTCAATTACCAGTTGTATATACAACAAAAGACGGTAAAAAAGTAACCATCGATAAAGATGGCAAGTTCCATACAGCAGATGGCGTAGAAGTAGCACCAGAAAATGTGGAAACACGAGTTCAATCGGCTGCGAAAGATACAACAAAAGGAGATACAATCCTTAATAACGTAGGCTCTGCCATTGCTAATACAAATGTTCCAGAAGGTGCAGGAAATAAACAAAATCCAACATTCCTAGAACGTTTAGCAGAAGCGGCAAAAGAGGGTAACCATCCAAATGCAGCAGTTAATGTATCTGATCTTAAACAAACAGCTGACGCTGTCACTGCAAAAGTGATCGATAAAGGTATGCAATATGGTGCAAACCTTTCTGCGAAAACTGGTGGGGATAAAGTTGTAACTAATAAACTTGGCTCTACGGTAAACATTGTAGGTAGTGCAGATGTCACCAATGCGACAGAAGCAGATAAACAATACGATGGTAAAAACGTATTAACATCTATCGAACAAGATGCTGACGGCAACACAACAGTAACTGTGAAGTTGAATAAAGATTTAACATCTAAATCCTTAACAACCAATACAGTGACTGTAAAAGGCGAACCAGGCGCTAACGGTCAAGATGGCAGGGATGCGGTAGTGACTGTAGGTGAAAAAGGTGAACCAGGCAAAGATGGTTCTGATGGTAAAATCGGAGTGAACGGTAAAGACGGATCTGCTGTTGTGATTAACGGCAAAGATGGATCTATCGGAATGAACGGTAAAGATGGTGCAAACGGTCTTACTATGAAAGGTGACAAAGGTGCGGTTGGATTAGACGGCACAGATGGCGCTAACGGTAAAGATGGTATGACTCGTATCGTGTATGAAACGAAACATACAAATCCTGACACTGGCAAAGAAACCATCGTAAAACATGAAGTAGCTACGATGGATGACGGTCAAAAATATAGTGGTGATAACTATGAACCAGCGACTGCAACCAAAGCAGAAGAGAATGTAATCAATAAAAAACTAAACGAACGTTTAGAAATTGTTGGTGGCGCAGCTAAAGACAAATTGACTAACAACAACATCGGAGTTAATGCAGATGGCGGTAAGTTGAAAGTTCAATTATCAGACTCTTTAACAGGCATCAATTCCATTGCGGGTAAAGGTACGAGCCCATTAACTATTTCCAACGGTGGAACAACATTGACTATTAATGCGGGTGAAGGCACAAACGCAGGTACAATCTCCGTTGGCGGTGCTAAAATTACTGGCGTGGCAGAAGGTACGGATGGTACGGATGCTGTTAATGTAAACCAATTAAATGCAGTAGCCGGCAAAGAACTTCACATCAAACCAACAACAGATACAGAAAAATACACTGTAGATGCTAATGGTGATGTGACATTAACCTATGTAAATGGTAATGGTGAAGTTGTAGCTGATACTAAAGCTGTGATCTCTGGTGTAGCGAAAAATGATTTATCCAATATTACAGATGCAGGTAAAAAAGTTATCACTGGCTTAGGAACAAAAATCCAAGCTGGCGAAGGTATTTCTGTTGGCACACCAGCTGTAGACGAGAAAACGGGTCAAACGACATATACTATTTCTGCAGACAAACAAGTAGAATCTGTTACTAAAGCAGATGCTGAAACTGGTGATGAAAATATCGCTACTGTAACTATGATGGATGGTACAACAGATAAAACAGCTAATGCTCGTTATGGTGTAGGCGTATCTAAAAAAGCAGTTGCCAATATCGCTAAAGATGCAGTAGAAGTAAAAGCTGCGGATGGAGCAGATAATGTTACTGTAGATAAAGATACAAATACAGAGGGTAAAACAATCTACAAAGTATCTGTAGCTAAAACAAAATTAGTAGCTGGTACAAATACAACTGTTGAAGGTGAAGGTACAGAAGCTAAGCCATACAAAGTAAACGTAACAGGCAACTTAGGTAACATTTCTTCCATTACGAATGGAGCTGGATCTGGTAAAGTAACATTCGATAACAATGGTGTTGTGAAAGTAGATGGCGATCATCCAGTATCTATTGACGGTAAACAAGGCTATATAACTGGTTTACAAAATACGGAATGGAATGTAAAAAATCCAACAGCTGTATCTGGTCGTGCAGCCACAGAAGATCAGTTGAAAGCAGTTAACGATGAAGTTAATAACAAAGCAGATAAAACTGCATTGTGGGATTTAGCTGTTAACAATGGTACATCTACAGATAAAGTAGACCCACAAGCAACTGGTACAGAAGGCGAAAATAAACGAATTACTCTTAAAGGTAGCGGTTCAGTAAAAGTTACTCAAGAAAACGGTGTCATCACAATCGGTGCTGAAAAAGGTACTGATAATGATACGATTACAACAGTATCCAATGCAGATGGTACGGTTACCGTGACACCATCTACAGCAGATGCACATGCTTACGATGTGAAAGTAAATAAACAAGCTGTTGTTGACGGTGCTCAATTACCTGTTGTATATACAACAAAAGACGGTAAAAAAGTAACCATAGATAAAGATGGCAAGTTCCATACAGCAGATGGCGCAGAAGTAGCACCAGAAAATGTGGAAACACGAGTTCAATCTGCTGCGAAAGATACAACAAAAGGAGATACCATCCTTAATAACGTAGGCTCTGCCATTGCTAATACAAATGTTCCAGAAGGTGCAGGAAATAAACAAAATCCAACATTCTTAGAACGTTTAGCAGAAGCGGCGAAAGAGGGCAACCATCCAAATGCAGCTGTTAACGTATCCGACCTTAAAAACGCAGCTGATGAAGTTGTGGCAAAAGGCATGAAATACGGTGCTAATCTTCCTGCGAAAACTGGTGGAGATAAAGTTGTAACTAACAAACTTGGATCCACTGTGAATATCGTAGGTAGTGCAGATGTAACTAATGCAACAGAAGCAGATAAACAATACGATGGTAAAAACGTATTAACATCTATCGAACAAGATACTGACGGCAATACAACAGTAACTGTGAAGTTGAACAAAGATTTAACATCTAAATCTGTAACAACTAACACGGTAACTGTAAAAGGTGAAGACGGCAAAGACGGCAAACCAGGCAAAGATGCAGTAGTGACTGTCGGTGAAAAAGGTGCAGATGGTAAAGATGGCTCTAACGGTACTATCGGTGTGAACGGTAAAGACGGTTCTGCAGTTGTCATCAACGGTAAAGATGGCTCTATCGGCTTGACTGGTCCGAAAGGAGCAGATGGTGCACCAGGTAAATCCATCAATATCGGTATGAAAGATGGCTACAATGGTCAAGATGGAGCTGATGGCGTTCCAGGCGTTCGTGGCGAAAAAGGTGTTGACGGCAAGGACGGCATCACTCGTATCGTATACACAGAAGGCGATAAAGAATATCAAGTAGCTACTATGGATGATGGCTTACGTTTCACTGGTAACAATTCTGATACAGAAAACAAACATCGCTTGAATACATTAGTGAACATCATTGGTGAAGGTGTTGCGAAAGAACAAGTAGATGGATTCCAATCTGCAAGTGGCAATATCTTAGTCGCCGCTGATGGTAAAACAACATTGACTGTAAAAATGAACAAAAACCTTGCTAATATCAGTAGCATTACTAATGCAGCAGGTAATGGTAAAGTTGAGTTCAAAGACAATGGCGTGGCTACTTTCAGTAGCGGCAACAACGATGCTAATGGTACAGATACACCTGTTGTTATCAATGGTAAAGATGGTAAAGTTACAACAGGAACTGTAGGCTTTGACGGTAAAGCAGGAACTGTGAAAGCTAACGATATTACAGTTGGTAAACAATCTGTAACACCAGGTGAGAATGGTGTAGCGCCTGCAACTGGTGGAACACCGACAGAAGGCAACTTCATTACTGGTTTAGATAACAAAGACTGGAATGTGGCAAGTCCTAGCTATGTATCTGGCCGTGCAGCAACGGAAGATCAATTGAAAAAAATCTCCGAAGCTATTACTGCTAAATCTGGCAGCGACTATCGTTTAGTGGTGAATCCAACAGCTGGTTCTGAAGGTAAATATACAGTAGGCGATGACAATACTGTTAAGTTAACAGTAGAAGATGCTGCGGATACTAATCATAAAACTGAAGTTACTATTGCAGGCATTGCTAAATCTAGTGATTTGTCAGACTTGAAATCCAAGGTAGACAACACCATTGCTCTTGGCGATGATACGGCTACTGGTACAACAACGGCTAAATCATTGAAAGATGGCAATGTGAAATTCAATATCAAAGGTGATGGCAACTACATTAGTACAGCTGCTAATGGCGATGATGTAACAGTATCCTTGAACACGAAACAAGTGGCACAAGACCAAGCCTTGATTTACGTAGATAACGCTGGTAAGCAAGTATTCAAACAACCAGATGGTACTTTCAAAAATGCAGATGGTACTAAGTATGAAGGTGATGTTCATACGAAAGTGAATACACCGGAGGCAAAACGCGTAGATAATGTAGGTTCTGCTATCGATACGACTGTAGTGAAAGATGCGACAAATCAACCAAAACAAGATGCAACGTATCTTGAAAAATTAGAAGCCGCAGCGAAAGACCCTGTAACAGGTAAATCTGCAGTTAACGTATCTGACCTTAAAAATGCGTCTGACGCAAGTATTGCTAAAGCAGTGACTGATGCGACAGATAAAGGCATGAAATACGGTGCTAACCTTCCTGCGAAAACTGGTGGAGATAAAGTTGTAACTAACAAACTTGGATCCACTGTGAATATCGTAGGTAGTGCCGATGTAACAAATGCTAGCGAAGCAGATAAACAATACGATGGTAAAAACGTATTAACATCTATCGAGCAAGATGCTGACGGCAACACAACCGTAACTGTGAAGTTGAACAAAGATTTAACATCTAAATCCTTAACAACCAATACAGTGACTGTGAAAGGTGAACCAGGCGCTAACGGTCAAGACGGCAGAGATGCAGTCGTGACTGTAGGCGAAAAAGGAGAACCAGGTGTAACGGGTAAAGATGGTTCTAACGGTACAATCGGCGTCAACGGTAAAGACGGCTCTGCAGTTGTGATCAACGGTAAAGACGGCTCTATCGGTATGAATGGTAAAGATGGTGCAAACGGTCTTACTATGAAAGGCGACAAAGGTGCAGTTGGTTTAGACGGCACAGATGGAGCTAACGGTAAAGACGGTATGACTCGTATCGTATATGAAACGAAACATACAAACCCTGACACTGGCAAAGAAACTATCGTAAAACATGAAGTAGCTACGATGGATGACGGTCAAAAATACAGCGGCGACAACTACGAAGCAGCGACTGCAACTGAAGCAGAAGCGAATGTGATCAACAAAAAACTAAACGAACGTTTAGAAATTGTTGGTGGCGCTGACAAAGCTAAATTGACTGACAATAACATTGGCGTGAATGCTAAAGATGGCAAGTTGAAAGTACAATTAGCTAGCGAGTTAACAAACATCAACTCCATCACTAATGGTGCAAACTCTGGCAAAGTTGAGTTCGGTGCAGATGGTGTAACTACGTTCAGTAGTGGCGCAGCAGCTGGCGATAAAACTGTGACAATCGACGGCAAAGCTGGTAAAGTGACTGTTGGCAACAACGGTAACCCAATTGCTATTAATGGTTCTGTAGGTGATATCACTGGTTTGACAAATACAACGTTAACAGGACCAGACTTTGGTACTAAAGGTCGTGCGGCTACGGAAGAACAGTTGAAATTAATCCAAGGTCAATTGGGCACTGGCAACTTGTCCTTCGGTGCTAACCTACCTGCCAAAGCTGGTGGTAAAAAAGTCGTTGAAAATGCTCTTGGTTCCACTGTGAACATCGTTGGTACTGCCAATGTAACAGCAGATGACAACTACGATGGCAACAACGTAGTGACAACTGTTGAAAAAGGTACTGATGGCAATAGCACGGTAACTATCAAGTTGAACAAAGACTTAACATCTAAATCTGTAACAACTAACACGGTAACTGTAAAAGGTGAACCAGGCGCTAACGGTCAAGACGGCAAAGATGCAGTAGTGACTGTCGGTGAAAAAGGTGAACCAGGTGCAGAAGGCAAACAAGGTAAACCAGGTTCTGACGGTGTTATCGGTGTGAACGGTAAAGACGGTTCTGCAGTTGTGATTAACGGTAAAGACGGCTCTATCGGTTTGACTGGCCCTAAAGGTGAAAATGGTAATAGTGTAGTCATCAATGGTAAAGATGGTAAAATCGGAGCTAAAGGTGAAGACGGAAAATCTGTTGTCATCAACGGTAAAGACGGCACAATCGGCTTAACGGGCCCGAAAGGTGCTGATGGTGCACCAGGTAAATCCTTAGATATCGGCATGAAAGATGGCTATAATGGTCAAGATGGTGCTGATGGAGTTCCGGGCGTTCGTGGTGAAAAAGGTGTTGACGGTAAAGACGGCATCACTCGTATCGTATACACAACGAAAGAAGTTGACCCAGTAACGAAAGTTGAAAAAGTAGTAGAACGTCAAGTAGCTACTATGGACGACGGCTTACAATTTACTGGTAATAACACTGACACTGTGAATAAACATCGCTTGAACACATTGGTGAACATCGTTGGTGAAGGTGTTGCTAAAGATCAAGTAGATGGATTCCAATCTGCAAGTGGCAATATCTTAGTCGCAGCTAATGGTACAACAACATTGACTGTAAAAATGAACAAAAACCTTGCTAATATCAGCAGCATTACTAATGCAGCAGGCAATGGCAAAGTTGAGTTCGGTGCAGATGGGTCGACTACTTTCAGTAGCGGAGCAGCAGACGATAAAACTGTTACTATCAACGGCAAAGATGGCAAGGTAACAAGTGGAGAATCTACTCTAGATACAACAGGATTGACTGTAAAAGATGGCGCTAAGGAAACGAAAGTGACTAATGCAGGTACTGTTGTCAAAGACGGTGCTAACGAATCTAAAGTGACTAGCGCAGGTGCTACTTTCACAGATGGTGCAAACACAACTAGCGTGGCACCGACAGTAGTTCGTGTGAACGGTATGAATGGTACAGATGGCACAGTGACTAACGGCGTAGTGATTGGTAAACAATCTGTAACACCAGCAGAAACTGTTCCTACACCAGGTAAAGTTATCGCACCAGAAGAAGGTAACTTCATCACTGGTTTAGATAACAAAGCTTGGGATGTAACAAATCCAACATTTGTATCTGGCCGTGCAGCAACGGAAGATCAATTGAAATCTGCTACAACAGGTTTAGTAGACAAAGGTTTAGTCTTCGATGCAAACACTGGAGGAGCGAAAACAAATAAACTTGGCTCTACTGTGAAAATCCAAGGTACTGCGGAAATTCCAGCAGGTGCTACGGATGCAGATAAAAACTACGACGGTAAAAACGTATTAACATCTATCGAACAAGATCCAACTACTGGCAACACAACGGTAACTGTGAAATTGAACAAAGATTTAACATCTAAATCTGTAACAACTAATACGGTAACTGTAAAAGGTGAACCAGGTGCCAACGGTCAAGACGGCAAAGATGCAGTAGTGACTGTCGGTGAAAAAGGCGAAGCAGGTAAAGATGGCTCTAATGGTTCTATCGGCGTAAATGGTAAAGACGGCTCCGCAGTTGTAATCAACGGCAAAGACGGATCTATCGGCATGAATGGTAAAGATGGTGCTAATGGTCTTACTATGAAAGGCGACAAAGGTGCAGTTGGTTTAGACGGCACAGATGGAGCTAATGGCAAAGACGGTATGACTCGTATCGTATATGAAACGAAACATACAGATCCTAAAACAGGTGCAGAAACTACTGTTAAACATGAAGTAGCTACGATGGATGACGGTCAAAAATACAGCGGTGATAACTACGAAGCAGCGACTGCAACCACAGTAGAAGCGAATGTGATCAACAAAAAACTAAACGAACGTTTAGAAATCGTTGGTGGTGCAGACAAAGCTAAATTGACTGACAACAATATCGGCGTGAATGCGAAAGATGGTAAGTTAAAAGTTCAATTAGCTAGCGAGTTAACAAACATCAACTCCATTACTAATGGTGCAAACTCTGGTAAAGTTGAGTTCGGTGCAGATGGCGTAACTACTTTCAGTAGCGGTGCAGCAGCTGGAGATAAAACTGTCACAATCGACGGTAAAGCTGGTAAAGTCACTGTTGGCAACAACGGTAAACCAATTGCTATTGATGGTTCTGTAGGTGATATCACTGGTTTAACGAATACAACGTTGGATGCAGCTGACTTCGCAACAAAAGGCCGTGCAGCTACGGAAGAACAATTGAAAGTAATTCAAGGTCAAATTGGTACAGGCAAATTGTCCTTCGGTGCGAACCTTCCTGCCACAGCTGGTGGTAAAAAAGTTGTTGAAAATGCTCTTGGTTCCACTGTGAACATCGTTGGTACGGCTAATGTAACAGCAGATGACAACTACGATGGCAACAACGTAGTGACAACTGTTGAAAAAGGAACTGACGGCAATAGCACAGTAACAATCAAGTTGAATAAAGATTTAACATCTAAATCCTTAACAACGAATACTGTGACTGTAAAAGGTGAAGACGGCAAAGACGGAAAACCTGGCACAGATGCAGTAGTGACTGTGGGTGAAAAAGGTGAACCAGGCGTAGCAGGTAAAGATGGTAAACCAGGTTCTGACGGTGTTATCGGCGTCAACGGCAAAGACGGCTCTGCAGTTGTGATCAACGGCAAAGATGGCTCTATCGGTTTGACTGGCCCTAAAGGTGAAAATGGTAATAGCGTAGTCATCAATGGTAAAGATGGTAAAATCGGTGCCAAAGGTGAAGACGGTAAATCTGTTGTCATCAACGGTAAAGACGGCACAATCGGCTTAACGGGGCCGAAAGGTGCTGACGGAAAACCAGGCAAATCCTTAGATATCGGCATGAAAGATGGCTACAATGGTCAAGATGGTGCTGATGGAGTTCCAGGCGTTCGTGGTGAAAAAGGTGTTGACGGTAAAGACGGCATCACTCGTATCGTATACACAACGAAAGAAATTGACCCAGCGACGAATACTGAAAAAGTAGTAGAACGTCAAGTGGCTACTATGGACGACGGCTTACGTTTCGCTGGTAATAACTCTGACACTGTGAATAAACATCGCTTGAACACATTGGTGAATATCGTTGGTGAAGGTGTGACGAAGGAAGCGGCTAAAACATTTGCATCCGCTGAGGGTAATATCTTAGTAGAAGCAGATGGTAAAGATGCGTTGACACTTCGCTTGAACAAACATCTAAACTTAACGAATACTGGCTCCATGACAGTAGGCAACTCTGTGGTGAACAACGCAGGCTTAACTGTGAAAGACGGTGCTAACGAATCCAAAGTAGGTAGCACAGGTGCGACTTTCACAGACGGTACTAATACGACTGAAGTGGCACCGACAGTAGCCCGTGTGAATGGCGTGAAAGATGCAACAGGCGCTGTCACTGGTGGTGTTGTGATTGGTAAACAATCTGCTACACCAAGTACAGATGGTAAAACTCCAACAGCTACAGACGCTGCGGCAGAAGGAAACTTTATCACAGGTCTTGAAAATAAAGATTGGAGCGTAACAGATCCGAAATTTGTATCTGGCCGTGCAGCTACAGAAGATCAGTTGAAAACTGTATCTGATGCAGCGAAAGCAGTAGCGAATAACACAATCCAATTCGGTGCGGACAATGCGTCTAAAACAGATACACAAGCCTTGAATAAAGAAGGCGGTATCGCTTTTAATATCACTGGTGGCGCAGATAAAACTAAATTATCTGATAACAATATCGGCGTGAATGCGAACGGTTCTACTGTGGAAGTGAAATTGGCGAAAGAATTGACAGGCTTAACAAGCGCTGAATTTACGAACGCTGATGGTAAAACGATAACGAAAGTAGAGGCTGGCAAAGTAACGACGACTGATGGTACGACCACAACGGTGACAGGCCCTAACGGTATCACAATTAGCCCATCGAAAGGTACAGGTCCTAGCGTATCCTTAACAAATGCTGGCTTAAACAATGGTGGTAATAAAATCACGAATGTAGTGGCTGGTACAGATGATACGGATGCGGTTAATGTGAAACAGTTAAAAGATGAAGTTGGCAAAGCGAAAACAACTGTGTCTGTAAACGGTGAAGACAAAGATGTAAATAAAAATCTTTCCTTAACGGTGACAACAGCGAAAGATGGTCATAATAACTATGATATTCGCTTAGCTGACAAAGTGACATTGGGTACGGATACTACGAAACAAGTGACAATGGATGGCACAGCAGGTACCGTGACAGCGGGCACTGGTGATAACATTGTGAAAGTAGACGGTACGAATGCGACTGTGACAGCAGGTACTGGCACGAATACTGTGAAAGTAGATGGTGGTAAAGGTCAAGTGGTAGCTTCTGGCGTGACCGTAGGTAAACAATCTGTAACACCAAGTGCGGATGGTACAACACCGGCGGCTGATGCAACAGCGACAGAAGGCAACTTCATCACTGGCTTGGATAACAAAACTTGGGATGTAACAAATCCAACATTTGTATCTGGCAGATCAGCGACAGAAGACCAATTGAAATCTGCTACGACTGGTTTAGTGGACAAAGGCTTAGTCTTTGATGCAAACACTGGCGGAGCGAAAACAAATAAACTTGGCTCTACAGTGAAAATCCAAGGTACTGCGGAAATTCCAGCAGGTGCTACGGATGCAGACAAAAACTACGACGGTAAAAACGTATTAACATCCATTGAACAAGATGGACAAGGCAATACAACAGTAACCGTGAAGTTGAACAAAGATTTAACATCTAAATCCGTTACAACTAACACGATCACTGTAAAAGGTGAAGACGGTAAAGACGGCAAACCTGGCACAGATGCAGTGGTAACAGTAGGTGAAAAAGGTGCACCAGGTGCTAACGGCAAAGATGGTAAACCAGGTTCTGATGGTATCATCGGCGTGAACGGTAAAGACGGCTCTGCAGTTGTGATCAACGGCAAAGACGGATCTATCGGCTTGAACGGTAAAGATGGTAAAAATGGTCTTTCTATTAAAGGCGACAAAGGTGTTGTTGGTGTAGACGGCACAGATGGCGCTAATGGTAAAGACGGTATGACTCGTATCGTATATGAAACGAAACATCCGGATCCTAACAATGCTGGTAAAGAAGTTGTAGTAAAACATGAAGTAGCTACGATGGACGACGGCATGAAATATGCTGGTGATGATGCACAAGGCACTGACAAATCCAAAGTGATTGCTAAGAAATTAAACCAAACGGTAGATATTATTGGTGGTGCAGCTAAGGATAAATTAACGGACAACAACATTGGTGTAAACAATGTGGATGGCAAGTTAAAAGTACAATTAGCTAGTGATTTAACAAGCATCAACTCCATTACAAATAAAGAAAACAACGGCAAAGTTGAGTTCAAAGATAAGGGAGTGACTACTTTCAGTGGTGGCAAAGCTGACGATAAAGCAGTATCCATTGACGGAAAACAAGGATTTGTAACAGGCTTGCAAAACAAAGACTGGAATGTAGCAAAACCAACTGTTGTATCTGGCCGTGCAGCGACGGAAGATCAATTGAAAGTGGTTAGCGACCGTTTGGCAGAGGCTCGTAAATTCACAGGCGATAACAAAGATGTGACGGCTGTGGTTGGCCTTGGCGAAGTATTGAATATCAATGGTGGCGCAGATGCGGCTAAGTTGACTGACAATAATATCGGCGTCATTGCGAAGGAAGCTGTTAAAAATGCAGATGGAACGGTGAAAACACCGGCGTCCATGACAGTTAAGTTGGCGAAAAACGTTCACATGGGTGATGGTTCTACCGATTATACAGGCGTATTTAAACCTACTTTCATCGACAAAGATGGCAAGGTGAAACCTGTAATCGATGAGAAAACAGGTAAACCGGCAACATTTAATACATCTGTGAAACATGACGGATCAGGCAGTGAATACACTGTATATCGTCCTGGCAAAGATGGTAAACCTGAACCGGCGATTACGACGAATGTGACACCATTGGGTGTGGTGATTGAATCCAACAATGCTAATGGCAAAGCGAACCCTCCTGTGACATTGACAGCAAATGGCTTAGATAACGGCGGCAACCGCATTCTGAATGTGGCACCTGGTATCAATGGCACTGATGGTGTAAACGTTGATCAGTTGAAAGCTACAGCGAACAATGTTCTGAACCAAGCGACTGGCGAAGCTTATAAAGCTGGTGCGAAAGCAGCCGCTTTAGCAGCGTTGAAACCATTACAATATGACCCATTAGAACCGACACAAATCATGGCGGGCATTGGTAATTATCGTAATGAAACAGCAGCGGCTATTGGCCTTGCACATTACACGCAAGAAGCGACTATGTTCCACGTAGGTGTTACATTAGGTCAACATCAAAATATGGTGAATGCTGGCGTGACTCATAAATTTGGCTGGAGTCCAGAAGAAAAAGCAATTCCTGAACGTTATAAAGCGGGTCCGATCTCCTCTGTATATGTAATGCAAGATGAAGTATCTGCATTGAAACAAGAGAACGAACGCACGAAAGTAGCGTACGAACAAGTATTGGTAGATAATGCAAATATCAAAGCAGAAAACCAAGAAATGAAGGAATCTTACAACAAAATGGCTCAAGACAATGAAGAAATGAAAGCACAAATCAAAATGTTGATGCAGGCTATGGGAATGAAATAAGTCCTGAAGATGTAACTTCCTAGAAGATGCAAAAAGCCCCTACCCTTCCGGGTCGAAAGACTCGGGAGAGGTAGGGGCTTTTGTGTTATTTATTGTTGTATTTGTGCTAATAAAGTGGTATAATGTTAGCACGAATAAAACTTTATAGGTAGGTAGTATATGGATTATAAAAAAATATTAGAAGAGAAGTTAAAACAAAGTGGAGGCATATTGCTGAGTGAAGAAGTGATATCCGAGAATATACCGAGTATTTATTTAACAAGAATGGTTGAGCAAGGCAGGCTACAGCGAGTGAATAGAGGAATTTATATGATGGAAGGGGGACAGTATGATGAATATTATTTCTTTCAAAGACGATATAAAGTAGCAATCTTTTCTTATCTATCGGCACTGTATCTACATCAATTGATGGATAGTATACCAAATAAATTAGAGGTGACCTTGTATCGTGGATATAATCCACATCGAATGGATGAAAATATTATAAAGCACTATGTAACAAAAGAAGTACATGAACTGGGAACTGTTGACTGTAAAACGATGTATGGCAATACGGTGAGAGTATATGATTTAGAAAGAACTATTTGTGACTTAATAAGAAATAGAAAGGCTATAGATAGCGAGATATTTTCGAAAGTATTAAATCGTTATGCAAGTAGTTCAAATAAAGATTTATCAAAACTTTATAAGTATGCTCAAAAAATGAAAATACTAGATAAAGTTTTGGGGCTTGTGGAGGTCCTTTATGAATAAGGATAAATCATAAATAAATTATTTAGAAAAATAATTAATACTTAGATGTATTAACGGTTGACAGGTTATTTGCATAGTGCTATAGTTGTGTTAGTAGATTGGCTGCAACGCTTAGGGCGTTGGTCACTAGGACACTGCTTTGGCAGTGTCCTTTTTATTTGTGGAGATACTTATGGACTACGATAAACCGTTTCAAGATATTTCTCAACAAGTAGAAGTATTACAAAATAAAGGACTTATTATTTTAGATCCGGTATTAGCAGAAAATATATTAATGACCGTGTCATATTATGATCTTGTTAATGGATATAAAGAAGTATTTATAAAAAATAAGGTATATATTAAAAATACCAGTATTGAAGATTTGTTTGCATTTTGGTATTTAGATAAAAGGGTACAAGCACTTACTATAAAATATAGTTTAATCATTGAAACTATTTTTAAGCAAAAG
Source organism: Veillonella sp. CHU740 (assembly GCF_003992055.1). Taxonomy (GTDB): domain Bacteria; phylum Bacillota; class Negativicutes; order Veillonellales; family Veillonellaceae; genus F0422. The sequence continues at coordinate 19,170 of NZ_RQVD01000007.1, read as the reverse complement.
TTATCATATGTGATTGCTAAGAATATAGGCGTTGATGAAAAGATATATTTAGATCCTAAATATTATAAGAAAAAAGCAGGAGGATTATTATTCAATAATCTTAAAATAGATATTATGAGGTTGTTGTCTGTTAAACATAGTAAAGCACCTACTAAATATTATATAAAATCTCATAATCATGTTCCTCCATGGATTCTATTAAAAAATGCATCATTTGGTATTTCGATTAATATGTTTAAATTTTTAAGTACCAAAGATAAAGCGGAAGTAGCAAATTTACTTATACAATCTGATGCGGTGTTAGTATATGAAAAAATTGAACTCATTATAAGTTTTTTAGAAGGGCTGAGAAAGTTTAGGAATTATGCGGCACATAATCTGAAATTTATTACATGTCAGCCTGGATTTAAATTGCCAGGGAAAAGCATGTATAGGTTATATCCAAAGTACGTTATTAGAAAATATTCCGGAGATATTTCAAAAAAGGATAAGGGTAGTATCAATGGATTATATGGGTTGATACTTATGATGATCATCTTTACAGAGGGTACACCGCTAGCTCAAACTATAATTGAAGATTATTCTGCAGAGATATTGCTAGGAGGTAATATACAAGAAGGAATAGATATGAAAGATTTATTGAAAAAATATTGTAACTGCTTGCGTTTACCAGAAGATGTGTTACGTCGATTTGAAATTATTAAATCTATATTTAGGTAGAATGCAAAAAGCCCCTACCCTTCCGGGTCGAAAGACTCGGAAGCGGTAGGGGCTTTTTATTATTCTCTGTATAAAACAGACTTAATAGTACCTCTTATTAAAGGACAAAAAACCGGGGCAATACAGAGTATCGCTCCGGTAAAAACTTTACAGTTTATTGTCTTGTATTAATTATATTATACAGTTTTATACTAATTGTCAATTATATCACTAAAAAATTGAAAGGCAGACGTAACCTTATTTTAAAATGAAAAATTTTGGATGGTTTCTATATCCACTAGCTCTACTTCTTTGCCGTGGAATTGGATGATCCGCTCATCTTGCAAACGACCTAGTTCACGGCTGAGGGCGGTGCGGCTCACGTTGAGGACATCCGCCATTTCTTGTCGATTGTGTGGTAAGGTGAGGATATTCTTTTTTTGCACTCGCCGAATATCCATGAGATAGGCAAAAATTTTCTCGCGCATCCCTTTGAGGGACAGATAATGCACTTTGCGGGTCAGCTGCATCGCCTTTTCAGACAGGTCATGCATGAGGTTGGTGAGCAACTGGATTTGACAGGATTGGCAGTCCGGAAATGCTTTGGTGAAAGTCTCGATAGGTAAGAACAAAACGATCGCATCTTTCGTGGCTTCGATCGTAGCTGGCCATAGGGGATGATTACTAAAGAGCAAAGCTTCTCCGAACATAGAGGACGGTTGTAGTTCCGTTACGATAGTTCGTTGTCCCAACATATTCTCTCGTGTTAATAAGGCACGCCCTTCTAGCAAGATACCAATGCCTTCCATAGGATCCCCAGCAATGGCAATGAAAGAATTTTTTTTGAAACTTTGTACTTTCACATTTGCTTGAGATAAAAAAAGTGATAAATTTTCTGGCGCAATGTGTGCGCATAGGGGAGATTGTTGAATTGTTTGTATGTATGTTTCTAACGTTGGATGTAATGTCGACATGGGACCTCCATTAAATTAGAGAGTGCGCTTTACCGATTTCGGTGATTTGTTCTATGGTGAGCTTAGTATATTTGGCAATCATTTCTAAGGATAGTTTATCTTCTAACATACCAAGAACTACTTCGGCTTTGCCTTCAGCATTACCTTCTTTCCGTTGGCGTCTTAATTCCATTTCAAGTGTCATATATTCTAACCTCCATTCTTTAGAGTGTTTTACTTTATCTACGACAGAATCCATTTCCAATACTAACTCATCAGCAGGTGATTTACCATCTACATAATCTAAAAAATATTGTAACGGTTTTGAAATATCGTCTTCTGTACCTTTAGTGCTCAAGAATAGTTTTGTGGTTCCATCGTGTAATTCTATATTGTGATTTTCTAAACAAATATTTCTGAAAGTATACTTATGAAGATTATTACTAAATAGTGGAAATGTACATATAAAAATGACATAGGTATCATTGAGCTCGGTGTAGTCCTGGCCTTTTTCAATGTTATGTAAATCGATGATACTTTGATAGTATCGGACTCGTTTTACTAATTCCTCCATATTTTTAGTAGTTTGCATTTCCACATTAAAGACAGTACCATCCACATCGTTGACGTAGACATCGAGTCGAATACCTTTACTGTCTGGGTTCATATGTAGTGACTTTTCTTCTTCGAGATAGGTGATATCTTTAATCTGGATATCTAACAGCCGTTCTATTGTTGCTTTACAAATACGCTTATTTCGCATTACCTTCTGAAACATAAAGTTATCCTGAATGGTTAGCTCTTCAAAGGGTTTAATATGCATAGAATCACCTCCGGCTCTTATTCAAATTATACCATATATTTTAGATATATAACATTATTCTTTCTTACGTAACTATATCAATCTATGGGTTCGACCAATTTTTATAATTTGCTCTACAGTTAGCTTCGTATACTTTGAAATCAATTCTAAAGATTAGTTATCCTCTAACATGCCAAGAACTATTTCGGCTTTAGCGTCAGCTTTGCCTTCGGCTATAGCGTCAGCTCTACCGGCAGCGAGTCCTTCTTTTCTGTATCGTATTTTTTCAACTTCAAATCTCATATACTTTTCTCTTCATTTCTCAGAATGTTTTTAAAGTGTAGCCAAGGATACGTTTTTTCTGCTTTCAGTATACTATACTACATGTATAGATAACAAGACACTGCTAGATTGCCCTTGAGAGGGCTTTCACTATGAAAGTGATTGTCTAGTAAGATATCTAAAGTAATACAAAAAGTATGTTGTAGTATACATGTTAAGGGCAAAGTTCCCAAGGAGGTTTATCATGAGTATGTTCTGTTTCCAATGTGAACAAACAGCGCAACCAAATGGTTGTACAGTACAAGGTGTGTGTGGTAAAACAGCACCAGTTGCAAATTTACAAGACGAATTAACAGCGGCGTTGATCGGTTTAGCTCGTGCAATGCAAGCTACAGAAGTAACGTTAGAAAACGTACAATTGTTAAAACGTGGTTTATTCATGTGCGTAACAAACGTAAACTTCTCTGAAGATCGTGTACAAGAGTTCATCGATGTAATCAACAATGCGCATAACAAATTAGATGCGAACATTCCTAACTTTGATTGGGAAGAATTGTGGAAAGGTCATGAAGACATCGTTTCCTTACGTTCCACATTGTTATTAGGTATGCGTGGTATGGCTGCGTACGCATGGCATGCAGCAGTATTGGGCTACAATGATCCAGAAGTTGATGCTTGGTTTGTAAAAGGCCTTGTTGAAATGGCAAAAGACCACAGCGCAGAAGAATGGTTAGGCCTATTGATGGAATTCGGTGGCATCAACCTTGCTTGCATGGCGTTGTTAGACAAAGCAAACACAACTACATACGGTACTCCAGTTCCTACAACTGTACCTTTGACAGTAGAACCAGGTCCTTTCATCGTTGTAACAGGCCATGACTTACACGACCTAAAAATGTTATTGGAACAAACTGATGGCAAAGGCGTTAACATCTATACACATGGTGAAATGCTTCCATGTCATGCATACCCTGAATTGAAAAAACACCCTCAATTGAAAGGTAACTTCGGTACTGCATGGCAAAACCAACAAAAAGAATTTGATGGCGTTCCAGGTGCATTCTTGTTCACAACAAACTGCATTATGCCACCAAAACAAACATATATCAAAAATATCTTCACAACTGACATGGTTGGTTTCGATGGCTGCGGTCATGTGGAACACAATGAAGATGGCACAAAGGATTTCTCTGCAGTCATCGAACGCGCTATTGAATTAGGCGGCTACAAAGAGCCACAACAATTCACTGGTATCAACGGCGGTACAGAAGTAACAACTGGTTTCGGCCATGGTACAGTACTTGGCGTAGCTGATAAAGTAATTGATGCGGTGAAAGCTGGCGCTATCAAACATTTCTTCTTGGTAGGCGGTTGTGACGGTGCTAAAGTAGGCCGTAACTACTACACTGACTTCGTAAAACAAACTCCAGAAGATACAATGGTATTGACTCTTGCATGTGGTAAATATCGTTTCAACGACCTTAACATCGGTGAAATCGGTGGCTTGCCTCGTATCCTAGATATGGGTCAATGTAACGATGCGTACTCTGCAATCCAAGTAGCGGTAGCATTAGCAGGCGCTTTTGAATGTGACGTAAACGAATTACCATTGACATTAGTATTGTCTTGGTACGAACAAAAAGCGGTATGTATCCTATTAACATTATTGTCTTTAGGCATCCGCAACATCTACATCGGACCATCCTTGCCAAAATTCTTGTCCAACACAGTACTTGGCATCTTAGTTGAAAAATTCAACTTACATCCGATTACAACACCAGAAGAAGATTTGAAAGCGATCTTGGGATAAACCTCTCTTTCCCTCAATATCCTACGACCTTTCAATCTATCAATATAAGAACGCCCCTTGCATTGCATGGGGCGTCTCTTGTTTCGCTATGTAGCCTTGTGGCGGTGTTAACTAAATAAGATAAAAGAAAGACCGTAACATACTCTTTCTCAAACTGATCCTACGGTAGGTTTGTTCAGGAGCATATTGCGGTCTTTTGTGTTTGTGTGATTTAGATAGTAAAGGAACGCCACAAGGCTGCTACTCGTAATGGCGTTCCTCAGGGGATTGGAAGAGTACGACATATTCCTCCGCAAACTGATCCTGCGGTAGGTTTGTTCCGGAACATGTCGTGCTCTTCTTGTGTTAGTATGATTTAGGCAGTAAAGGAGCACCACAAAGGCTGCTACTCGTAACGGTGTTCCTCAGGGAGTATGCTTGTGGCGTTGTCAGTTGCAAACTTGCGCTTTGTTTAGTTTGCTGTTCGGGATGATATGAAAAGATTCAAAGAACCAGTCTCTCTTATGAGAGATCAGGTTCTTTTCTTTTTTACGAGAAGGGCTAATGTATGGTATGATATAAGGTACAGATAATACATAAGATATTCCTACATAGATAATAGGAGGTACCTACTTTGAGTAGTATTTTTGATATTATTGGACCGGTTATGATTGGTCCATCTAGTTCACATACAGCGGGGGCGGCGCGCCTGGGAAAGATGGCTTTGTCTATTTTTCGTGAGCGCCCTGACAGTGTGACTATGACATTATATGGTTCTTTTGCGAAAACGTATCAAGGACATGGTACGAATCGTGCCTTAGTGGCTGGACTACTAGGCATGGATGCAGATGATGCGCGTATCCGCGAGTCGTTGGAAATTGCGGCGCAAGAGAACTTTCAATATACTTTTATCGAATCTGAAGTCGATGCAGGTCATCCCAATACGGTACGGTTTAACATGTACGGTAAAGATGGCAAGCATATGTCTGTCACGGGATCTTCTCTTGGCGGTGGTCGAGTGGCGGTCACCAATATTGATGGTATCGATGTAGACATTACCGGGGAGGAGCATCAAATTATTGCGTTCCATACGGATCAACCGGGAGTGATTGCTGGGGTGACGCATATTCTAGGTCTTGAAAGCGTCAATATTTCTAGCATGCGTGTATTCCGAAAACGGAAAGGCTCAGAAGCAGTGATGCTTATTTCTACAGATTCCGATGTAGATGAGAGGGCGTTACAACAAATCAAGGAAGTGCCGGGCATTTCCTCTGTTATGTATTTTGAGCCATTGGAATAGAGGAGATTATGAGTTATTTATACGATACAATTGAAGATATTGCGCGCCTCGCAGATCGTGAAAACATATCCTTTTCCGAAGTGGTGTTGCGCGCAGAAATGGAAGGCACTGGCTCTACACGAGATGAAGTGGTGAAAGAAATTCTCTATCGGGTTCAAATTTTTAAAGAATCTGTTCGAGATGGTTTACAAGATGAACGAAAAAGTAAGAGCGGCATGTCTGGTGGTCAAGCGAAGCAATTGCACGAACGGAAACCTATCTTTTTGAGTGATCTTACGTACCGCGCCTTGCGGTATGCTATTTCTGTAAACGAAGCCAATGCGAAGATGTTCCGCATTGTAGCCTGTCCTACAGCTGGTGCCTGTGGTATTTTACCAGGTGTCATGCAAGCAGTGGGTGAAGTATACAACTGTGATGATGAGGCCTATATCAACGGATTTCTAGCAGCGGCTGGGGTAGGTAATGTAGTCACAAACCAAGCTTGCGTAGCAGGTGCTGTGGGCGGTTGTCAAGCCGAAGTCGGCACGGCCGCAGCGATGGCAGCAGCTTGTGCTGTGGACATGATGGGTGGCACTACCGAAGAAATCATTACAGCTATGACGTTATGTATGAAAAATGTATTGGGATTAGTCTGTGATCCTGTAGCGGGGCTAGTAGAAGTACCTTGCGTGAAGCGGAATGGTATTTATGCAGTTCATGCATTGTCATCTGCAGAAATGGCGATGGCAGGACTACGCAGTCGTATTCCAGCAGATGAAGTCATCGGCGCTATGGATTCCATTGGACGAGCGTTACCAGAAGCATTGCGAGAAACTAGTGAAGGCGGGTTGGCAAGAACAAAAACAGGGATGGAGATTACGAATCGCTTAGCAAATCGAAAATAAGGTGGTATATATGGAGTGTAAGGCGTATAGGGATACTGAAGTCTATGAAGGGGCTATATTGGTGCTGCGTACATTGCAGCAAGCAGGGCACGAAGCTTATATAGTAGGTGGTGCTGTACGAGATATTCAGATGGGCCGTATTCCTCATGATTATGATATTGTTACCTCGGCCTTGCCAGAGAATACCATTCATACTTTGCGGGAAGCTGGATTCACCACTACGAATGTGGTGGGAGTTTCCTTTGGTGTCGTAGTGGTACGTTGGAAAGAGTATGAATATGAGGTGGCATCCTATCGCAATGAACAGTATGGTGAAGATAGCCATCGCCCTGTGTCTGTTGACTTTCCATCTACTTTTTTAGTGGATGTACAGCGACGAGATTTTACTATCAATGGTCTTGCTATGACAGTGGATGGTGACATTCGAGACGAAGTACAAGGGTTACAAGATATTCAGAAGGGTATATTGCGGACAATTGGAGCCAGTAAGAAACGATTCCAAGAGGATGCATTACGCATGTTTCGACTCTGCCGCTTTGTAGGGCAATTAGGATTCACTATAGATTCAGACACGTGGACTGGGGTGGCACCGAATTTGTATCGGGTGCAGGGCTTGTCCTTGGAACGAGTACGCACAGAGGTAGAAAAAATGCTGCTCAGTGACCATGTGGCATTAGCCCTAGATGCATTGGTAAGAAGCCATTTGCATGAACAATGTTGCCAACAGACCACAGGCGGAACATCACGACGCATTCCTATACTGCCAGAGCTAACGCACGTAGTCGACTTACCACAGGCGCCAGAATATCATGTTCATGATGCTTGGAATCATACGTTAGCTGTGGTCCAGCAAGTGCCACCGAACCTAGTGTTGCGATGGGCTGCCTTGCTCCATGATGTGGGGAAAGGTATGGACGGTGTTCGAGGCTTTCACAAGGGGCGTATCACGGATTATAACCACGATCATGTGGGGGCTACCATGGCGCGCCAAATTCTTGAACGGTTGGGGTATGGCAAAGATTTTGTGAACTTGGTGGTATGGCTAGTGGAACGGCATATGCGCTTTCATTTTTATGTGGCGAATGCCGGTGCCGATCTACGAAAATGGATTCATAAGGAAACTGGTGAAAGTCAATTCCGAGAAACGGCGGACTTGGTGCTGGCCATGGAATATTTAACAGCCCTGGGGGTCGCAGATGTAACCGGTAGTGGAACTAAAGATATAGGTCCTTCACAAGTCTATGGAGAGCGCATGGTACGGATAGCTAAATCTATGCCTGTCCATACGAAAGATTTACAATACCATCGTACCCTTCCTAAAACGGTAGCACCTTATACAAAGGAAGTAATGACTACCTTATTGGAACGTGTACAAAGAGGAGATCTTGACAATACGCCAGAAGCGTTACAAGAAGCAGGTATTGCCAAGTATCATCGATTGATGAAAAAGGAGCATAAAGAATGAATGTGCCAGCAGCACGAAAACGGTTGACCCTGACGTCTAGAAAGGGTTTGACTTGGACATTAATACTAGCTATCGGCTTATTATGCCGATATATAGATGTACAAATTATTCATAATATCACATATTCAAAACGATTTTCGAATCAGTTTATCACGGACCGAGTGTTACAATCTCCTCGTGGTACTATTTATGACCGCAATGGGAACCCACTAGCCTTGAGTGTCACTGTTAACTCTGTCAGTGCAGACCCAACGATGATGCGAGCGGCGAATGTGTCACCAGAAGAGGTAGCTGATGTGCTAGCTCCCTATGTGCGGATTTCGAAAGAAGAGATAATCAAGAAACTCAATGAAGATACGGCTTTTGTGTGGATTGATCGATTATTGGATGTACCCAACTCCAATGGAGTAGAAGCGGCTGTGAAAGCAGCTAAGTATGACTTTATTGGATTACATAAGGAGAGTCGTCGCTATTATCCGAACGATACATTATTAGCGCAAGTACTTGGTTTTGTGGGATTTAATGAAGAAGGACAGGCGGATGCAGAAGGGAAAGCTGGATTAGAAGCGGCCTTAGATGATGTGATTCGCAGTAATGAAACAAAAGTGAGTATCTACAATGATGCGGCAGGACATCCTGTATTTGAATCGGTACAATCTCAATTCTTGCCTAATCAAGAAAAATCGGTGAACCTAACCATTGATACAACGGTGCAGTTCATTGCAGAGCAAGCCTTAGATAAGGCTATGGCAGAAACAAAAGCTAGCAGTGCGGCCATGATTATTATGGACCCTAAAACAGGGGAAATTATTGCGATGGCAAATAAGAACAAGGGAATGTCCAAGGACATTAATAAGTTGAAGTTTGAAGACTATCGCAATAATGCAGTGGTTAGTATTTATGAACCAGGATCTACGTTCAAACCGATTATTGCCGCCTCCGCTCTGGCAGCTGGAAAGTGGCAACTAGATACAGTGTACAATGATACGGGCACCATTCTAATCGATGGGCATACGATAAAAAACTGGGACGGTAAAGGTAGTGGTAAAGTTCGCTTACTAGATATTCTAAAATATTCCATCAACACAGGTATGGTGTACTTGGGTACGACTACAGGTGGAGAGATTTTGACGGATTATGTAAAACGCTTTGGTTTTGGTAAAGCGACAGGGATTGAACTACCGGCTGAGGGGGATGGTATCCTTTTTGATCCGAAGACGATGAGTAAACTAGATACGGCGACTATGTCCATCGGACAAGGGATTGCGGTGACTCCGTTACAAATGGTACAAGCCTTTGGAGCACTGGCTAATGGCGGTAAAATGATGAAACCTCATATTATCAAATCCATTGTCAATCCAGATGGAACGATTTATAAAGAGGCACAAGATGTGGAGCAAGGTCAACCGATATCTGAAAGTATTGCCAAACAGATTACGGATATTTTAGAGAAAGAAGTCTCCGAAGGTGGTGGACATAAGGCGTATGTAGAAGGCTATCAATTTGCTGGTAAAACTGGTACGGCGCAAAAACTAGATGCTGAACATGGAGGCTATTTGAACGGTCGTTATATTGCGTCCTTTATTGGTTATGGACCGGTAGAAGATGCCCAATTTGTAGCATTAGTTGTGATTGATGATCCAGCAGGTACTTACTATGGTAGTCAAATTGCGGCTCCTGTATTCCAAGATGTGATGTCACAATTAGTGCGGTACTATAAGCTTTCGCCGACTCGTAGTAAACACGGTGATAAAGACAAGTCAAAAGCTGAAACTAAGGTATTGACGGTGCATCGTAATAAAGATGGCTCTGTCATTGTGCCAAACTTCGTGGGACATGCCTATGGGGAGGTCCGTGATTGGGTGCATGAAGCAGGATTAACGTTCAAGCCCAATGGCACGGGCTATGCCATTTCTCAAGATGAAGCCGTAGGCAGTACGGTAGAACAAGGAGAATCTATAACGGTTCATTTTAGTCGTTAATGTAGATAGAATGCTTACACATACTCTGATAGGTGTAACATACTAATGTAATAAAAATTCTGAATGTGAGGATATCATGATAGAATTATTAGGAAAACCAGTAGCACAGGCTCGTAAGACGGTGCTACAAGAGAAAATGCAAGTACTAGTCAATCAAGGCGTGACCATTACACTAGGTATTTTGTTAGTGGGTAACGATAGTGCTGCTAAGATGTATGCTACTTTTATGGAAAAGGTAGCAAAAGGAGCGAATTTCGATACTGAATTAGTGGAATTGCCGGAAACAGCTACCCAAGAAGAGGTAGAAGCGGTGATTCATAGATTCAATACAGATGAACGTATCTATGGTGTGTTACCGTTGATGCCAATGCCGAAACATATCGACAGTGAAGCGGTGATTGATGCCTTAGATCCAGCGAAGGATATTGATGGGCTTACCACCTATAATATTGGACTCGTGAGCTCTGGCAAAGGTGGGTATGTACCATGCACACCAAAAGCATGTATGGCGATCATCGACCATTATGGCATTGATCTAGCGGGTAAAAAAGTAGTCGTGCTAGGACGTAGCCAAGTGGTGGGAAAACCAGTGGCATTATTAGCTCTAGATCGAAATGCAACAGTGACGATTTGTCATTCTAGAACGCAAAACTTGGAAGCTGAATTAGCCCAAGCAGATGTGGTCATTGCGGCAGTAGGGAAAGCCCATATGGTCCTTGGCTCTGCTTTGAAACGAGGTTGCGTTGTTATCGATGTAGGCATTAATGACCTAGAAGGACAGACCGTAGGTGATGTAGATTTTGATTCTGCCAAAGAAGTGGCATCGGCTATCACACCTGTACCAGGTGGCGTTGGTTCTGTAACGACCACGATGATGTTAGAAGGATTATATGAGGCATATCATGCACGAAATGGCCATCGCTGAGGGAATTGTGGATGTGGCCTTGGACACGCTGAAAGCAAACCAAGGTAGTGTGATCCACGCGATTCAAGTACAGATTGGCGTTCTGTCTGGCGTGGAGCCGGATGCGTTGCATTTTTGCTTTGATGCAGTTACGCAGGGAACACCAGCAGAAGGAGCCACATTAGAGGTAGAGACCATACCTATGAAAGGTCGCTGTATGGATTGTGACCAAGAGTTTTCAATACAAGATTACCGCCATGTGTGCCCGCATTGCCATAGCTTTGCTGTGGAAGAATTACAAGGCAGGGAACTACGAGTGGCATCGATTGATATGGATTAGAGGAGTTCTATGGAAGTACAAGTAATGACAAATGTATTGGCAAAAAATGATGCCATTGCAGAAATACTACAACAACAATTTCGAGATAAACAAATTATGGTCATGAACTTACTGGGGTCTCCAGGGGCAGGTAAAACGTCTTTGTTGGAAGCTACCTTGCAAGAGTTATCCAAGGAGTATCGCATTGCTGTGATTGAAGGTGACCTGTTTACCGATAAAGATGCGGACCGTATCCATGCTACGGGAGTGCCAGTCATTCAAATTAACACGGTTGGTGGCTGCCATTTAGATGCTAACATGATTCGTGAAGCCATTGCTGAGCTAGATTTGGATGCCTTAGATGTCATTATCATTGAAAATGTAGGCAACTTAGTATGCCCAGCAGAATTTTTCATCGGTGAAGATATGAAGGTGACGGTCCTTTCCATTACAGAAGGTGAAGATAAGCCGCTGAAATATCCGTTGATATTTAAAGAATCTGCAGCGGTCTTATTGAATAAGGTAGACTTATTGCCATATGTGCCATTCAAAATGGATGAGGCCATCCGAGATATTAACTCTTTGCAACCAGGAGTGCCTATCTTCCAAGTGAGTTGCACACAAGAATCGGGACTTTCAGAATGGATACAATGGCTAAAAGCCAAGTTAGAGGAGCGAGTAAGAGATGAAGCATAAACTGACATATACCTTGAGCCTGATCGCGGCATTGGGGATGGCAGGGGTACAGGCGCAAGATGTAACTCCATCTACAAAGGCAGACATAGTAGTCGCAAAGGATGTCATTATGAAACATGGACTTCCTACGAAGGTTACAGCAGGATCTGTGACTTTTGATTTGACACTACTTCATGTGGAAGAAGAAGCAGCCATCCGTGCGTTTATGAAAGAAAAGAAAGCATCCTTTGTAGAGTCAGAGGAAGATAATTTAGAGAATGTAGGAACCACATTTACAGCAAAACGCGTGCTACCTATTGTTATCACAGATGAGTTTGTGCAAGCACTGCAACAAGAGGCGAATGCTCGTGTGGAAGCGAAGAAGCAAGAGTCTTGGACCTTCCCTGAAGTGGATACGCTAAAGCAGAAATTAGAAGGCATTCTAGGGAAAACCACAGATGCTAAGGTAGCTAATAAAGAGACTACTGAAAGAACAGAGAAGAAAGCATCTGTTACAGAAGATGGAGATGTGACATCTGTTGAAGATGAAGGCACAGATGCTTCTGATGTAACGATGGAGAAGAATGACAGATCGAAGTCAGACACTGATGCAGCTGCAAAGGACGAATCGAAGTCAGATAAGAAAAAGGATACAAAAGAGGATATAAAAGCTAAAGATGCTATGGCCTATACACCAGAATTATTATGGACAGATAAAGACACTATTTTCTTGCATAAGGATGTGCATGTAGGAGCTACCCGTGGGGAAGTACTCTTTGCTTGGGGCGCACCGAAGGCTATGTGGCGCAATACTAAAGATGGTTCTATGGTGTGGCTATATCAAGGGAGGTTTCCTTTTAAAAAAACTATAACAGAATCTGCAAAAAGTTCTATGCAAAAAGAGGAGTTTTCACGGTTAGTGAAGAACTCTTATAGTAGTGACTCTTTAGCAGGTTCTAACAGTTCTGTGGGCTATGTGTGGCTTTCTCTTGCAAAAGGAAAAGTGGCACATTTGGGAATGATTAAAGGCGAAGATTGGCCTCGCTTTGCGATACCAGCCACTACATTAGAAACGTTTATACCGAATGAAATGAAGGAAGCAGATTTTTCTTTGATGGGATATCGCTTAGGTACACCATTTACTAATGATCCGAATCGATCTTGGGAAGAAAAGGGAAAACTTTACGGCCAAGAATTTTTGGGGTATAAGGATGTAGTCGTCGCATATAACAAGGATCATGAAATCACTTTGGTCATGATCAACTCATCGCTTGGTACGACAAAACGCGGCATTTCACTTGGAGATTCTAAATACTTACTGCTCTATCTCTATGGAGTGCCAGATTTTGAAGAACCTGCTAATCATCATGATCCTAGTAAGGGAACAGTGTATGGATATCGCCACCCTCTATTAGCGAATACATACTTGTTGTTTACTGTGGATGATAAATTTATACGAGAGATATTATTGTCGACTCAAAAGAAAAGCGAACTTGTTTCGGCTATGAAATAAGTGGCGTTCTTTGCTTGATGTTGGGCAAAGGGAAGACCGCAACATACTCCTTCTCAAACTGATCCTACGGTAGGTTTGTTCAGGAGCATGTTGCGGTCTTCTTGTATTTGGTATATGTAAGCAATAAAGAACACCACTCTATTTCTACGCGTAACTGCGTCGCTTGGGGAGGGTGAGTTTCTAAAAGGTTATTTGACAAAATGTGATTTGAATAGTATTATTTGTCAGTGTTTCATATGTAATTAATAGGTAAATAGAATAGTAAGGGAGGCAAGTGGATGAATAGTAAGTCGATAGCAGCCATTGTGATGACTACTGTGCTGGCTACAGGGTATGGAATTGTGCAGGCAATAGGACAGGGTTCCTATGCTTCTGATGGGATACAGATTGGTAGTGACCATTCGGTCGGAGTAGGGGGTAGTATTCTGATTAGTGGAGATGATGCTGTAGTAGTGGGCACATCCCATGCAGAGGCGAATGATAAGGGCACATCCGTTGGAGGATATGCAGGGGCAAGTAGTTATGACGGGTCTACTAATCTTGGATATAATGCATTAGGTCGTGCTATCAATGCGATAGCACTGGGAAGATTGGCTGTATTACAGGGATATCAATCGATGGGTATTGGCTATAAGACACATACTTTCTTTGGTGTTGAAAATGGTATGGCCATTGGTGAATCGTCAAGGGCGCGTGAAACTAATTCTGTTGCACTAGGGTCTCAAACAGTAACTAACCGTGATGAGGGTGTAGTTGGATACGATCCTTTGAATATAGCTGTTATAAAAGATCCCGAGAAGGGTAATTTACAGCTACCTACTGCATTACAAGCGGAAATAGCAACTAAAGAAGCAGAATATAAAGTCTTGCAAGGAGAATATGAAACGATTCAAGGGGACATATATGAATTATCTGAAAAAAGAGCAAAATTAATAGGTGAATTAACACGGGGTGAAGTGACAGATCAAGAGGAATTAAATGCTATAAGGACTCAATCGAAAGAAAAATATGATTTATTAAAGAAAAAAGGTACAGAGCTAATCAATAAGAAAGCAGAAATCAATCGGATAGCGGGTACTTGGCGGTCTGGACAAGGCGCTATATCTATTGGTAATTCTGAAAAAGGGGATACAAGACAGCTCATAGGTCTAGCAGCTGGATCAGAAGATACTGATGGCATTAATGTGGCACAACTAAAATCGTTAGATTTGGCGGCTCATCGTGCATTGGATAGAACGATTGGACAGTTGCGGAATGAAGCGAGACAAGGAAATACGATGACGGCGGCTCTTGCTGCACTGAAACCAGTCGCGTATAAAGTCAATGAACCAACGCAAGTGTTGGCAGGTGTGGGGCAATATGCAGGTCATAGCGGTTATGCCTTAGGGGTGGCTCATTATAGGAACGAACGAATGATGGTGAATGCAGGGGCAGCACTTTCAGGAAACCAATTGGTGTATAATGCAGGAGCTACTTTGCGATTAGGCAAACAAAGAGCAGCTTTAATTATGGATAAAAATCATCTATCCATAGATACTTTATTTGAAGCATTACAGCACGAGCAAAGTAGAAACCAACGACAGAAACAAGTGCTACGAGAGTTGGAACTAGAAAATCAACAGTTGCACCAAGATGTAGAACAGCTAAAACGTATGGCAAAACAATAGATATATGGTGAAAGATAGGATGAAATGAGGTAAGTGATGAAAAGACATTGTATTATACCTTTAATAATGGCTAGTATTTTAGCAACAGGTTTAGGAGGTGTGCAGGCAATACATGAGGCTTCTTATGAAGCCGGTGGAGGTAATGCTTCTGGGGATTATTCTGTAGCGATAGGGGCGTCAGCGTCGAGTGTTGGAAATCATTCTGTGTCCATCGGCGCTGGAGCATCTTCTGCAGAAGAGTATGGCGTAGCGATCGGTAAAGATGCGAAAAGTGTTAAAGAAGGCGCTATCAGTATGGGGTATAAAGCAGAGGCTACCGGTACAAATGCAATGGCGTTGGGAAAAGAGGCTCAAGCCCATGGTGAAGACGGTTCTATTAGTATAGGCGTTGAAGCGATTACAGGGAATGGTGGCAGTGGTTCGGTAGCGATTGGTACCTCGGCTAAAACAGAGGCTGCGGATAGTGTGGCGCTAGGATCGTATACATTAGGGAACCGAAATAAAGGCGTTCTAGGATATGATCCGTCTAAAGAGTTTGTAGTAAAAGGTGCTAATGGGACATTACAGATAAGCACTGACAAACAAGGCACTACTAGCAATACTGCGGCCAGTACATGGCAATCTACAAGAGGTGCTGTATCCATTGGTAATTCGGAAACAGGAGATACAAGACAGTTGATAGGTCTAGCAGCGGGCTCTGAAGATACGGATGGTGTCAATGTAGCTCAATTAAAATCCTTGGAAACAGCTACATACAAAACGATTGATGCAGCGGCTAAAGGATTGCGTGGTGAAATTCATCAAGGGAATGCCATGACAGCAGCTTTGGCAGCCTTAAAACCTATTCGATATAAAGTAGATGAACCAACACAAGTTATGGTAGGTATAGGCAAACAGGAAGAGAAAATGGGCTATGCCTTAGGTGTGGCGCATTATACCAATGAAAGAACGATGTTTAATGCAGGGGCCGCTTTCTCAGATGGTCAAATGATCTATAACTTGGGTGCTACACTTCGCTTTGGTAAGGGTGGTAAAGCTGTTGGTGCATTTGGCGACAATGCATCTCTTTCTGTATTATCTGATGCGATACAAGCAGAACGACAACAAAATGATCGTCAAGAACAGGCTATTATTAATTTACAATCGGATAATCGACAACTACGGGCTGATATAGAGATGTTGAAACAACTTGTTTCGGCTAAGAAATAGGTGGCGTTCTTAACTGAATATTGGTCAAAGGGAAGAGCACGACATATTCCTCCGCAAACTGATACAGTGGTTAGGTTTGCTCCGGAATATGTCGTGCTCTTCTTATGTTTGCAAATGTGAGTAAAAAGAACGCCATCCTATTTTTATTCAAATGGCGTTCTACGGGGGAAGGTATGTTACGGTTTTCTTACATTTGTGTGATTTGGTCAGTAAGAGAAAGCAACAAGGCTACTACGCAAAATAGCGGTTACTATGAGGGTGTGCAAACTTTTCCCAAAAAAGTTAAAAAATTTTTTATAAAATACTTGCATTATAAATAGGGGTATGTTATTATATACAAGTAGTCAGGAACAGCACTGCAAGGCAGAAAAAGTTCTTGACAAACTACATAAAGACATGTATACTAATGCATGTGAATGTGCTGGCGTAGCTCAATCGGTAGAGCAGCTGACTTGTAATCAGCAGGTTGTGGGTTCAATTCCTATCGCCAGCTCCATTTTTTTGGAGGGATTCCCGAGCGGCCAAAGGGAGCAGACTGTAAATCTGCCGTCTTCGACTTCGAAGGTTCGAATCCTTCTCCCTCCACCATTTCATCGCGGGGTGGAGCAGTTGGTAGCTCGTCGGGCTCATAACCCGAAGGTCGCAGGTTCAAGTCCTGTCCCCGCAACCATGTTAATTCGTTAGTGATTGAATGTGCTGGTGTAGCTCAGTCGGCAGAGCGTATCCTTGGTAAGGATAAGGTCACCGGTTCAATCCCGGTCACTAGCTCCATATACTTGGCGGCATAGCTCAGTTGGCTAGAGCAATCGGTTCATACCCGGTGTGTCCGCGGTTCAAATCCGTGTGCCGCCACCAATAACCTCACTTTGGTGGGGATTTTTTTATGCCCAAAATTAGATATACATTGAAATTCATTGGTTGGCTTTGTATAATGAGAGTATAGAAAGGTGGTGGCTCTATGGCTAAAGCGATAGATGTAGCAAAATTTTTTATTGAAATAGTTGCTAATAATCCTAATGAAGATGCGATGACTAATTTACGATTAAATAAACTGTTGTACTTTGCTCAAGCTGGGAGCATTTCATCATTAGGTTATACTCTGATTGAAGAAGATTTTGAAGCCTGGGATCTAGGTCCAGTTGTTAAATCTGTCTATAAAACTTTTAAAGAATATGGAAGAAATGGGATTGTTAATCAATCGTTTGATAGACAAGCGTTGACCAAAGAAGAGCAATTATACTTGTTAGATGTTCTACGTAAATATAGCACAATGTCTACATCTTCTTTGGTGAATAAATCTCACGAAAAAGGGACACCGTGGTATGAGGTGTACTATTCTACTGGCGATAAAATTATTCCGAAATATCGAATTACAGAATATTATGAGCATATTGAAATTGTTGATAAATTTACATTGCCATTTACAGAGAAAGACTTCGTTGGGACAAGAGATGAATCTAACCATTTAGTGTTACCACAGGAGTGTGACTATGCCGAATAGTTGGGAAGTATGGTGGGCGATTGTAAAGTTTGAAAACTCAGAAGAATCAAAGATACGACCGGTTGTTGTATTAGAGAATCAAGAAGCCTTTATTATTTCATTGAAAGTCACTAGTCATAAGCCGAGGGATACATATCCTGGGGAATATGATTTAATGCGTTGGAGTGATGCAGGGTTAACCAAACCATCAACAGTTAGACTGAGTCAACCTTTGAAATTAATAATAACAGACTTTAAAAGCAAAATTGGTGATTTAGATGCGGTGGATATCTATGCGATTCAGCAATTGATTGCATATTATAAATGATAATATATCTATGCGAGAGGAGCGGTACATATGACATCATGGTTTAGTGATTTAAAGGCATTGATTTTAAATCCTATAGGGCGAGGGGCCGATCAAGTGGCACAATATGGAACGATTAAAAAAGGTTTGCTCACATTTTTTGGGTTAGAATTTTTATTTTGTATAGTATTAGGTTCCACTCTTACGTCATTAGTTGGATTTTTTATGCCTGCTTATTATCGTGAAATTGCTGCTTATGGGTCTTTGATTATTGTTGCAACAGCTGTACTTATATTTATTGCTGAAACAGTATCTATTTATCTAAATAGTGCTATATTCTATGGATTATATAAACTGACAAAATCTGTAGGGACTTGGAATGATGTGGTGAAAGGTTTCATTTATGGTAAAATTCTCTCCGATATATATATTGCCTTTTTAATCCCTATACTATTAATCCTGGGTAGCTGGATACTCCCTCATAGCACAGATTTCGTTTGGTTCCTTATTATTGTGGTAGTAGGAGTAGCACTTTGGATTGTATATGTCGATGTGCATATTATGAGTCGCATATTACAAAGTACGAAACTGAAAGTATTTGCTTTATATATAGGAGTAGCAATTGTAGGTGCATACATTCAATATATGTTGGGGCTCTTAACATAGTAGCAGATGGGTTAGTATAGTTTCTTATAAAGATAGGATAGACTTTCATAGAAATATCTAAAAAGTAGAATGAAAGCACCTGTAATTCCTATAAAATAAGTAAACTGTATTTGTATTTCTCTATCTAATCATATATAATAAAGGTAATTAGTTTTTTTGTATTGAAGGAGGCTATTTTAACAATGGCAAAAGCAAAGTTTGAACGTAATAAACCACACGTTAACATTGGTACTATCGGTCACGTTGACCATGGTAAAACTACTTTAACAGCAGC
>NZ_RQVD01000006.1 GCF_003992055.1 Veillonella sp. CHU740 | reverse complement strand
GAATAGCGCTAGCTATTTAGATAGCTAGCGCTAAGAACTTCTTATATGAGCAGCCCCCACATTTGACAAAGAGCCTAAATAATATATAAAAAAACAGACACTGTATACACAGTGTCTGTTACTCGTTGGTGCCGGAGGTGGGACTTGAACCCACACGGTGTTACCCGCTTGATTTTGAGTCAAGTGCGTCTGCCATTCCGCCACTCCGGCTCGTCAACAATTAATAGTATACATATATTAAAGATTTTTGTCAAGTCTATATCTATCTATTTTTGTTAACTCTTATGAACGCCATATTTCTATTGCTATAGGATACACCTATAACGAATCTACATATATCTAGAATGGATTCCGTATATGATATGCAAGTTTACCTAATACATGGTCAACCGGTACAAATCCTATAAAACGGCTATCTGATGAATGATTTCGATTATCCCCCATCACAAATACGTGACCTTCTGGCACTGTAATTGGTAAGGATCGTTCAAACTTCATCGTTTCCTTCTTTGTGTAGGGTTCATTTAATTTTTCCCCATTGCGCCATACATGACCTTCTTTGAATTCCAATACATCCCCTGGACGTCCTATGACACGTTTTACCCACACATCATGTCCTTGCAAAGAAGAAACAACTACGCTGGCGTAATTCATCAATGGTTCTGTTATATCATCTTTCCAAGAACGTTCACGTTGCACACGGCTATCTATGATAACAATATCCTCATAGTCAGGCAAAGAACGTGTCACATGAGACCATTTACTAATCAGCAAGAAGTCTCCATTATGAAGAGTATCCTCCATGGATTCTCCAGATACACGGGTTGGTTGAATTAAGAAAATGTGCGTGATCATTGCTACCAGTAAAGCAACAATAATTGCTTGTCCCCATTCTCTAGCTTCTTTTAAAATTTGACTTCCTATCGCTTTATCTTTTTCCATTATCGTTTCATACCTTTCTCCCTATACAATAGGGCTGTATTCTATTCTGTTCCTAGATATATTAATGAATAGACTTTTTACCAAATTGTCCCCCAAATACATCATGTACATCATTAATGGTAATGAAAGCATTTTCATCCACTTCATAGATAATATCTTTTAACTTAGTCATTTCCAAACGAGTCACTACACAATAGATAATCCGCTTTGGTGTTTTCGTATAGGCCCCTTCTCCATATAGTAAGGTAACACCACGTCCTAAGCGATGCATTACCACATTAGCCACTTCTTCAGATTTGTCGGTGATGACCATAACACCTTTCGACTCTTCTACCCCTGTGATAACAAGATCCATCATCTTATAGGCTACAAAGTAAGCAATCAATGAGTACATGGCACTATTCCAATCATACACAAAGCCTGCCGCACCTAAGATAAAGAAGTTAAAGAACATAACAATCTCACCGACAGAGAAAGAGCTTTTTTTATCAAATATGATGGCCACAATTTCAGATCCATCCAAAGAGCCACCATTCCGTATAATAATCCCTACCCCAAGGCCTAGAATAATGCCACCGAATACGGAAGCCAATAAAGGGTCCCTCACAAGAGGTGGTATATCATGCATAAACACAGAGAATAGAGAAATACATGCAATGGCAAATAGTGTAGATATGGTAAAGCTTTTACCAATTTGTTTATACCCTACATATAAAAATGGTAGATTGATGAGGATTACAAATATACTAAATGATATTCCTGTAATCTTACTCGCCATAAGAGCGATACCGACAACGCCACCGTCAATTAAATAATTGGGCACGAGAAATACATCTAGCCCATAGGTATAAATAGCAGCTCCGATAATCATCATAAAATACCGTAGAGCCACGTCTATCATTGTTCGTTTTTTGCTCTTATGTTCTTTCATTACTTAATTACTGTCTCCTTATGTGTTACTAACCAACGTTCTCCAATAATCCATGCTGTAATATCATCGACAGGTACCGGAGGATATAACATTCCTCTGGGAATTAACCGTCTCCAACCCCTTGGAGGATGCACTTCAAAATATCGTTTTCGAGCTTCTTCCGTAGTATGTGATTCATCCATATAGGAAAAGTGCTTTCCTTTTTTCACAGCTACGTCTCTTACTATATCTCCCACTGCACGGTGATTAGTGCCATCTCCACAAATTAAGTATTGCACGGAAGGATACATTGTAACTAGTGACTCCAGTTTCTTTTCAATCGACAGCGTTGGAACGATGTCCATCATCAATAGTATTGACTCACCGGATAGAATCGCTATACCAGTTTTTTCTCGACCAGGATCTACCACTAGTACATAGGCTGTTGTTTTCATATATGACCTCTCAACTGTCAGCAGGTATGACCCTCAACTGTATTTGTACAGGCCCACTAGTAAATGTATCTTCTCGAGTAATTGCTTCTAGTTTCACAGGCCCTTTTTGTAATTCTACCTTACGAATCGTATCAAACAGTTCATTTCCCGGAAGAGATCCTACTTCACCTGTGATTGGATCTGGTAGAATACCTCTTTCTTTTGCCTGTGTATTCACAGCTTTCAAAAATGCTAATACATCGTCTTGTGCGCCTTGCCCCCCTTGAACCGTAGAGGACCACAAGACAGTACCTTTTTGCAATACTAACGTATGTTGATAGGCATGAACCTCTGCCAAGGCAGGCTCTCCATAAATAATATTAGCCGCAGCTGTCACACGTATCATCAAGGGTGTATTGGACGCTGCAATTTGTTTCGCAATGGCATCCAAATTATCTCGACTAATATAGATTACAGTTTTTTCTTCATTCATTTGGAATCGATTTAGAATCAAACGGTTCGTATCTTTCAAGAAGCTTGTGAGTGCTGCCATGCTTTCTACTTCCCCTAAACCTGGACGAATCACAGCTTGGGCTAAGACTTCCCCATTGCGGAACACTACATTACCTTCTCGCACATGGTTAATACCATATTCTAGTTGTTTTGTAGTCAATTGTAACTCTTCCACATGGCTTTCCAATTGGTCTTTGACCGTTTCTAAATGGCCCACTGCTGCATTGGAAGCAGACAATTTATGTTCGGCTTCTGCATATGCATCCTGAATGGAAACTAACCGATCTCCCATATTCGACAATGCACTTCTCGTCTCTTCTAATTCACTTTCTGTCGCCACTACATCATTCTGTACTTGTCGCAACTGCTTATTTTTCTCTTGTAACTCATTGTTACTTTGATCTAAGGCTTTTGTTTTTGTTTCAATATCTGCTGAAAGTTGTGCCATTTCTGCTTTCAATTGTTCCATACCAAATAGTGCTGTACGCACATTATTTGAAGCAATGCTCAATATACCTAATGTAGATGCAGAAATTACTATCCCCGTTACTATAGTAACAATAATCGATGTATATTTAGGTCGCAACCCAAATAAGCTCATACGCCGTTTTCCTACTTTTGTACCGATTTTATCGCCTAAAAAAGCAATCAACCCTCCCATGACTGTAATAATGAGAAGGACCCATAATCCGACTAACATGGCAATATACCTCAACATAAAAATGATTATCTCTATACCTCTAACTAGTATATCAAAATCCCTACTCTACTACAATGGTTATAGGAAGATAAAAAGAATAGCACCAACTATTTCCATAATTGGTACTATCAATTTTCCTATACGCTACATCAATTTTTATTTTGACACACGCCAATTTAAATATAATCCTGCAAAAACGCCTAAGATATTAGGAATCCAAGCTGCCATTAACGGAGGTATAGCACCACCTTTACCTAAGGCACCGGATAATGTCATAACACCATAGTAAATAAAAATGACAAGAACTGAAATCCCGAATCCGATCGAGGAACTAGACCGTTGTTTTTGCAATCCTAATGGAGCACCTACTAATGCAAAAATAAAGCTGGCCACCGGAATTGTAAAGCGTTGGTACATTTCCATTTGCCATTCCGTAATTTTTCCACCTGTGGCTTCCATCCCTTTGATTTGTTGTCTAATCTCTTTAATTGTCATTTCTTCCGGCTTACGCTGAGAGTGACTAATTTTATCAGGATCTTGCTGTATTGGCAATATTTGTTCATCAAAATGCAATGTCCTATCAATACCTTCACCAGATGCATTGATATCATAAATGGTTCCATCATGCATAATCCAATATTGACCATTCCAATTAGCCGTTTTAGCACGTTCAATTTGTGTCACTTCACCATCGGTAAACTGTTGCACTGTAATATCTGATAAGAGCTTAGTTTCACTATCATATTTGCCAGCATACATCAGGGTATTAATCTTTTGGTCAGACAATGTCTTTAATACGATATGCTCCTGTGTTTGTGGTGTTGCCTTCTTAACAATCTCTTCCCGAATAATTGTCTGATATGCATGGTTTGCAGCAGGCACCACATACTCATTAAAAGCAATAGAGCATAGAGAAATCAAAAAGGCCATAATATACACTGGTGTAGCCAATCGTAAAAAGTTTTGCCCTCCTGCTCGCATAACAATAATTTCACTAGACCCACTTAATCGACCAAATGTCATTAAAGAGCCTAGTAGAACGGACATAGGGAATGTCAAAATAACAATATTAGGCAATGCTAATAGAAATGCTCTTGTAACAGACCATAAGCTAGCCCCATATTCAGTAATGTATTGAGCGATTCGAAATAGCGTACCTGTTCCGATAAAAATACTAGTAAAAGCAAAGATACCGAATAAGAAGGGCCCTATGAAAGCTTTCAATATATATTTATCTAAAATTCTCATATCTTCTCCTACATCCGGAAGTCATCGCCTAAATAGAATTTCCGAGCCACCTCACTGTTGGCTACTTCATCGGCAGTACCTTCTAATAAAATCTTACCACTATTCAATATATACGCTTTATCTACAATCCCTAATGTTTCTCGCACATTATGGTCCGTAATAAGAACACCAATCCCTCGATCCTTCAAATGACGAATGATAGATTGGATATCAGCTACTGCAATAGGGTCAACACCAGCAAATGGCTCGTCCAATAAAATAAACTTAGGACTTAACGAAATGGCCCGAGCGATTTCTACCCTACGACGTTCACCACCAGATAGTTGAATTCCCAATCTGTCTCGTACATGGGTAATATGAAACTCTTCAAGTAAAGATTCCATCATATCCTTTTGCTCTGATTTAGATAACTTCGTAGTTTCCAACATAGCAAGGATATTATCCTCTACCGTTAAATTGCGAAATATAGATGCTTCTTGTGGTAAGTAGCCAATTCCGTAAGTAGAACGCTTATACATAGGCATATGCGTTACATCTACATCTCCAATAGAGATAGTGCCAGAGGATGCCTTTTCCACACCAACAATCATATAGAATGTCGTTGTTTTACCGGCTCCATTAGGACCTAAGAGGCCCACAATTTCCCCTTCTTCTACGCGAACACTCACTTGGTCCACTACATTTCGCGATTTATATGTTTTAATTAAATCCTTTGTTTCTATATACATACAAGCTCCTTACTTTGGAGTAATGATTAATGTACTACGTCCTCCAAGAGTTTCTGCACTGTTGTCGCTTAGAGTAATTTTTAGCTCTGGAGCCTCCAGAACATTACCATTTTGTACTGCTTTCGCATTGCCTTTTAGATAGGCTACCCCATCATTTTGATTTGGTGTTTGTGTATACACAGCAGAATCAGCTGTCGCATTTACATTACGACTGGTGCTAGATAATGTAACACCACCTGTAGCTGTTGCTGAGATTTGGTTAGTATATGCTTCAATACGTTGGCCTGTCAGTACATTATCAGCCATGATGAGCTTACCATTACCAATGATCTCACCGTACCCAGTTTCCGTATTATAGTTTACACGATCACCGTACAGCTGTCGATCATCCTTTTGTAAATGCACATCTCCTGTGGCATCAAATTGACGATTTTGTAAAGAATGTACCTCTCCGGCTGCCATGGACATGTTTGTACCAATCATACTCACGCCCCCCGTTAAGAAACCTTCTTCACTTTTAGTATTGTACCAGCCAGAAGCACCAGTTAATGTCTTATCATCCTTTGTGATTACCACACTGCCTTTTGCTTCTGCTCGACCAGTCGAGCCATCATATGTTAATTGATCAGCGGTAATCATAATGCTGCCGGCTTGACGAGTATCCGCAGGAGCTGCCCATACGGGAATCATCATAACACCGCCCACAAGAGCCGCTACGAGTAAATGTTGTATTTTCATGAATATCCTTCCTACTTGCGAATCAATTGAGCATGACCTTTTGCTGTTACTTGTTGCAAGATCATATCTGCTTCTAATGCATCCCCCTCTAATGTTGTTTCCCCATCGGAGTATGTAAATTTAGAGGTAGATTTGAATTGTTGAGTTTTACTTATATATTCTATTCCTTCTGTACGAAGGCTAGCACCTGTATTAGAAGTAGCTTCTATACCACCTGATAAAGTAATCTTTCCATGATCACTAGAAACGACTCCTTTCGGTGCTTTTACAGTTAATACCGTTCCATCCCGATGAAATGTGCCCGTAATCATATCTAATGTAATCACTTTTGTTGTTTGGTCCACACTTATTTTTTCTGCTTTTACAGACCAAACTAGTTGTCCATTTTTTTCTTCTTTTAATTCTGTTCCATTAAAGCTAATGGAGTTTCCTGAAGGACCTTCTGTAGCTGTTTCTGTTCCACCATAGAGAAAATAGCCCAGTCCAATCAGGATGGCAATGCCTACTATGATAGTGAATAGAAGTTTTTTATTTTTCTCCATGCACTGCCTCCCGCACTTGCAATTTTCGTTCGATATCTGCAATATCCTCTAACTTTGTATTCCAACGATGTTGGAACCATAGCCATTCATCTGGATGTTCTTTGATAAAATCTTCTGTAATTTTAACAGTCTCTTCCGTAAGGCGGAACATATCTTTCTCCACATCACCAGTATCTTTATAATGCAGTGCTGGTAGAATATGTACAATATGTCCATTCTCCTTGCGGGAAGCAAATACAGGAACGACTGGAGCTTTAAATTTTCTTGCGAATGATGCTGGTCCCGTCACTGCTGACGATTCCTGTCCTAAAAACATCACTGGAAGACCTTGGTACCATCCATCTTGATCGGCCAAAAAGCCCAATAGCTTTTTAGCTTTCATAGCCTGTGCGGCACCTCTCATTTCTGATCCACCACGGGCGAATACTTCGAGACCTACCATTTCACGATATTCATTCATCAATCTTGTGAATTGTGCGTTCGGTTGATTCTTAACTATCGTTGTAGAAGGGTATCCATTAGCTGCTAAAGCAGCGCCCATCCATTCCCAATTCCCAATATGGGCCGTTAAGATAACAACACCTTTATCTTCAGCCATAGCTGCTTCTAAATGCTCTGCCCCTCGCAACTCAATATGTTCTTTAATAAACTCTGGTGTTAGGTTTGGCATATATAGCGTTTCTAATACAGATCGTCCCAAATTTTGAAATAAACGATCTAAGATAGCCATGGCTTCTTTTTCCTCTATGGCAAGGCCAATCATAAGGTTGTTTAAACCTCGTTTAACCTGTTTTTTTCCAAAAATTTTATACAACGGCCCTAGGAAAGCTCCAACAGATAAAATTGTAGAATATGGTAATTTACATACTAGCTTACTAATTGTTTTCAATGCCGTATATTGCCATTCTCCTGCCATGTAAGCCTCCTTTCTATTGACCTGTATGATAGGATTCGTCTTTATACTTGCGTACAGCTTCCTCCCAAAGTCCTTCATGTTTTAATATATATTCTACAGCTTCTCGAACGGCACCTTCACCGCCCTTAGCCTGACAAATATAATGAGCAATATCTTTTACTTCTTTCGCCCCGTCTTGAGGGGTAATTGGTAACCCTACTTTAGACATAATGCCTAAATCATTTAAATCATCGCCGATGTAGGCTACCTCATCGGCTGTTATAGGAAGGACCTTCAATAGCTCTTGAAGACCTTCACTTTTGTTATGACTTCCCATTTGCAAATGAGAAATTTTTAATTCTTTTGCGCGTCGCTCTACCATAGGCGATGTACGGCCTGTAATGATCGCTGTATATAGCCCCATGGTATGCGCTAATGTTAATCCTAATCCATCTTTTGCATGGAATGCTTTTATTTCTTCCCCTGTAGATGTATAGATAATCTCACCTTTTGTAAGGACTCCATCTACATCGAGAACTAAACATCGTATCGCCATTACACAATGCCTCTTCGCAATAAATCAGTAATATGTACCAAGCCTAAACTTTTACCATCATGACTGACTACGGGTAATACAGTAATCGGTCTAGGCTGATGCTTTTCCATCATATGTAAGGCTTCTGCCGCTAACTTATCCTTCGTAATCGTACGCGGCGCTTTTGTCATCATATCTTCAATTGGCCATACTAGGAAATTACTACCAGAATCTAAGCCCCTTCGTATGTCCCCATCTGTAACAAGGCCCACTAAATTCCCTTCTTCATCTATGACATTCGCAGCTCCTAACCCTTTATTTGTCATGACAAACAAAGCATCTTTCACCGTAGCTGTCCTATGAATGACTGGATTGTCTTCCTCCCCATGCATGATGTTCTCTACCGTCAATAATAGTTTGCACCCTAAGGATCCACCTGGATGGAATACAGCAAAATTTTCTGGTGTAAATTGATGTTGGTCTAACAAACATACGGCTAATGCATCACCTAATGCCAACGCTGCTGTCGTACTAGTAGTCGGTGCTAACCCTAATGGGCAAGCCTCTTTTTCTACTTCTACTAATAATGTTACATCGGAATTTCTTCCTAAGGTAGAACTTTGGTTCCCTACTACAGAAATAAGTTTAGCTCCGATACGGCGTAATGATGGCAACAAACTAACTACTTCACTTGTTTCTCCACTATTGGAAAATGCAAGTACCACATCATCAGATGTCACCATACCTAAATCCCCATGAACACCTTCACCGGGATGAAGAAACAATGCAGGTGTGCCAGTACTAGCTAAGGTAGCAGAAATCTTACGAGCAATATGGCCCGATTTCCCCATACCAGTACAAACAACACGACCTTTGGCTGCTAAAATTAACTCTACAGCCTCTACAAAACGGTGGTCTAATGTTTCAATTAAATCTAATACTGCTTTTGATTCTTCTTGGAGCACTTGTGATGCTCGTTCAAGTATCTTCATAGTTCACCTGCATCCTTTACATCTGTCCTATTTTTTTACGATTGTATCGATAGCAATTAAATCTGTCAATAATTCCTCTACGGAATCAAGATATAGCATATTTGGTCCGTCTGAAAGAGCTTCTTCAGGATTATCATGGACTTCAAAGAATAATCCATCTACACCACTCGCTACCGCTGCCCGTGCTAAGTTAGCAACAAACTCACGCTGTCCAGAAGATGCCGTACCCGCTCCACCTGGCAATTGTACAGAGTGAGTCGCATCAAAGATAACTGGATAGTCAAAAGATCTCATAATTGGGAAGGATCGCATATCTACGACCAAATTATTATAACCGAAACTAAATCCTCGTTCTGTAAGCATCAAATTTTGGTTTCCTGTTTCTTCCATTTTTTTCAACACATTGCTCATATCTTTAGGAGCCATGAATTGACCTTTTTTGACATTCACGCACTTTCCAGTAGCTGCTGCTCCATACACCAAGTCCGTTTGACGGCATAAGAAGGCAGGAATTTGAAGGATGTCCAATACCTCTGCTGCTCGTTCAATTTGTGTAATATCATGAATATCACTCACTACAGGGACTTGTAATTCTTCTTTAATAGCTTTTAAAATTTCTAATCCTTCTTCCAAACCAGGACCACGGAATGAAGAATAGCTAGATCGATTTGCTTTATCAAAAGAAGCCTTAAATACATAAGGAATTCCTAATTTTTCGCAAATTTCTTTCATGCGACGACCTATAGCCAATGTACGTTCATACCCTTCAATAACGCAAGGGCCTGCTAATAAAAATAAACCTTTACCACCACCAACGGTGAGGTTACCAATCTTAACCTCTTTCATAGGTTCTCCTTTCTTAGAGCATATATTATGCATCTAATGTTCGAAATATTTCATTTACCCGATCTAAATCTTCTGGTGTATCTACACCTACAAAGCGCTGATCAGTTGTAATCACTCGTATTGTATAGCCATTCTCCAAAGCCCGTAATTGCTCTAATGACTCTGTTAACTCCGCAGGGGTAGGTTCCATCTTCGCATAATTCAATAAGAACTGGCGTTGATATCCATACATCCCTACATGTTTTAACGGAGGCTGCACGAAGGCGTTTCTAGGGTACGGAATTAAAGACCTTGAAAAATACATAGCATTTCCTAAGCGGTTTACAATAACCTTTACAGCACTAGGTTCGTTGTATTCCTCTTCTAATAAAGGGCATCCAACCGTTCCCATTTGTAAACTACTGTCTTCTTTAAACTCTCTTGCCAAGGCATCAATGACATTGGCATCTATAAGTGGTTCATCCCCTTGTACATTGATAATCACATCAATCTCAGTATGTGTTGCAGCCACTTCTGCTAAACGATCTGTACCTGTTAAATGATCTGGTCGAGTCATCATAGCTTGTCCACCAAAGGCTACCACCGCATCATATACTCGTTGATCATCTGTAGCAACAATAACTTGTTCAATCTCCGTCGCCTTAGAAACTTGTTCATATACACGTTGGATCATTGGCTTATCACCAATCATGGCCAACGGCTTTCCCGGCAGACGAGTAGACCCATACCTAGCTGGTATAATACATGCGATATGCATTTTAATTCCCCTTTGCTACACGTAATAGATAGGATGTAAATTCTTCTTCACCAGCAGTAAATTCAATGCCGATGACAAGAACATATATTGGAATTTTCAAATCTCGAATGGCACGCACTTGAGATAATTTTACTGCATCTTTTTCTGTAGTGATAATACCTTGAATGCCCTTTGTAAAACAATGTTGCCAAATCTTAACTACATCCTCTTCCGTGTAGTCATGATGATCGCCAAAGCTCATCATGTCTTGCACTGCAAAGCCATAGCTTTTTAAGTTTGTTATGAAAGAAGCTGGCTGACCAATTCCACTGACAGCTAATAACGGTGTACCATCATAGTCTGCTATATCATGAATAGGACCAGAGTGACTCCATTCTTCTAATGTTTGAAATCCTAATGTTTTATGAATCGTTTCCGCTACGGGGATATGTGGTACCAATGTATATATCTCATTGCGCAAATCCTCTAGTACTTCTGGTTCCACCTGATTAGTTTTTGTTAATACAATATAGTGAGCCCGCTTCAGATTGTCTAGTGGTTCACGCAATAATCCCCGTGGTAATACATGTCCATAGCCAAATGGATGACTTGCATCAATTAATACAATATCTGCATCTCGTCCCAACGCTCTATGTTGAAAACCATCATCTAGAACCAATACATTTGACCCTAACTGCTCAACAGCTATCTTCGCAGATTCTACTCGTTTAGTCCCAATCACCACATTTGCATGAGGTAATGTTTTTGCTAACAACCAGGCTTCATCACCACTGATAAAAGAAGATACCTCTACATGACCTTGGCGAGAAACAACAATTGATTTTTTATTATTATCTGCTTTATAACCACGACTCAATACACTCACAGCATATTGTTTTCTGTCCAATACTTCACATACATATCGTACCATAGGTGTTTTACCTGTGCCACCAACAGTTATATTCCCTACACTAATCACTGGTACTGGTGCTGTATATACTCGTTTGGGATCATTATATTGGTCATTGCGATATTCTACCACTTTTTCATATAAGCGACTTGCCTTACTCAGTCCACCTCTAAGCATATCTCCAACAGATCCACCCATCTGCCCACTAATAATATACTTAAAAAGTTGTTCCCCTTTCATGATTCCGCCTCCTTATCTATCCGTCTAGTATAGACTAGGATGTTAAAAATTATATGAAGACTCACAACAAAATGTGTTGTAACTAGTTTAATAGCTTTCTAACCTCTTCTATATTACGGGCTGTTGCTCCTCTATTTTCAGCAACTACTGTTAAACAATTTTGACTCATTTCTGTGCGCAACTCTTCATGTTCACAAAGTTTTAGCATCACATGCAACAATTCTACTTCATCTTGTACCATAGTACAAGCAGACCTAGATTGCAACAGACTATAAATTTCCTTAAAGTTAAACATATGTGGCCCTACAATAATCGGCTTTCCATGTGATGCAGGCTCTAATATATTATGTCCCCCTCGTGGGATAAGCGATCCTCCCACAAATACAATATCTCCTACACTATATAAACGACCTAATTCTCCTATGGTGTCTAAAATAACAACAGAAATCTCTTGGGACACTGGTTCTGTCATTACGCTACGACGAACAACAGATAATTGGTGCTCCTCTACCATACTTTGTATGTCTTTACCTCGTATAATCTGACGAGGTGCAATTAGCAATTTTGCCTTTGGATTTATAGCTAGTATTTCCTTAAATGCTTTGAGTAAAGATAGTTCTTCCCCCTCGTGAGTGCTACCAGCAATAATAATAGGATGACTTTCAGTAAACCCAAATTCACGGCGTAATTGATCTTGCTCTTCCTTGCTTACAGTCCCATAGGTCTGATCATATTTTGTATTCCCCGTGACCACCACTGTATCTGAGTTCACACCAAGTTGAAGAATATTGTTTCTGTCAACAGCTGATTGCATGCAAAATCTATCAATGCACCCTAACATCTCATCCGTGAAAGATTGCACCTTTTTATATCGTTTTACAGACCGATCACTAATACGCCCATTGACCATCATAATAGGTATCCGTTGTTGAGATGCCATATGTAAAAAATTAGGCCATAACTCCGTTTCTACTAACAGAATCGCCACGGGACGTATCTTGTACAATAATCGTTTTACGAATATAGGAAAGTCCAAGGGAAAAAAGATAATCCCATCTGCTTCCTCTATAATACGTGTAGCCATACCGTGCCCTGCTTTCGTGACCACAGACACGACGACAGCCATATGAGGAAACTGTTGTTTTAGCTCCTTCACGATAGGGCTTGCTGCCACTACTTCACCAACAGACGCAGCATGTATCCAAATAACTGATGTATCAGCTATAGCCTCTTTCAAAGGTGTAGGTAGAATTCCCATACTCTGTTTCATACGAGAATAAAACCCTGTCTCTACAATCCACCAATATACTATGCAAGGAAGCAATCCTATCCAAAATATGCTAAGTACTACATTATATATCCAGTACATTGTTTATTCCTTTGCCGAAAATTGAACAGAATATAAATGACTATATACACCACCACATGCTAACAATTCGTCATGTGTACCTTCTTCTACTACAGATCCTCGT
This sequence comes from Veillonella sp. CHU740, assembly GCF_003992055.1. GTDB lineage: Bacteria > Bacillota > Negativicutes > Veillonellales > Veillonellaceae > F0422. Next base: position 94,058 of record NZ_RQVD01000006.1, on the reverse strand, counting down.
TGTAACACTACAATGTGGTCTGCATGTTTTATGGTACTCAAGCGATGTGCTATGACAAGAGCAGTTCGATTCTTCATCAATCGTTCCAATGCTTCTTGCACAATTTTTTCACTCTCCGTATCCAATGCCGAAGTAGCTTCATCTAGAATCAAGATACTAGGATTCTTAAGAATCGCTCTAGCAATAGCAATCCGTTGTCGTTGTCCACCTGATAAAGAGTTTCCTCGTTCTCCTACCATTGTATCAAAACCTTCCGGTAGCTTTTCAATAAACTCATACGCATTAGCAGCCTTAGCTGCAGCTAATACTTCTTCATCTGTAGCATCTAATCGGCCGTATAAGATATTATCTTTTACTGATGCATTAAATAACATGGTATCTTGTGGCACAAGCCCAATATTCTCACGTAATGATTGGAATGTGGTGTCTCGAACATCGACACCATCAATACGAATACAGCCACCAGTGACATCATAAAATCTAGGTAATAGATTAGCAATCGTTGATTTACCAGCTCCAGATGGTCCTACAATAGCCACCGTTTGTCCTGGCTTTGCATGAATCGTAACACCGTTTAATGCTAGCCCTTCTCCATCATAGGAAAACGTTACATTATCAAACTGTACATCTCCTTGCACATGAGCCAGTGGCTTTGCAGTTTCTGATTCTTTTACATGCGGTTCCGTTTCTAATATATCAATTACACGATCGCCGGCTGCTAACGCTTTTTGTAAATTACCATAGACTTGTGTCAACCGTTTCACAGGGTTTGATAAATTAATCGCATAAATTAAAAATGCAATCAAGGAACCTGCCGTAATATAGCCTTGTACTACAGAGTAGCCACCATACCACAGAATTACCACCACTGCAATGGCTGCAGAAAACTCTACCATAGGGCTCATGAGAGCTGTTAATTTTGTAGCTTTCATGGCTGCATCAAAGTTATTTTGATTTTCTTTTTGAAAGCGACCAAATTCATAATGTTCACGCGCAAAGGAACGAATCACACGAACACCAGAAATTACTTCTTGCAAAAATGCTGTAATATCTGCTGTTCTACCTTGCACTTCATGACCAGCAGAACGCAATCGTTTACCAAATACATTTGTTAACCCCAATACAACTGGCACAATAATTAAGGTTAATAGGGACAATTTCCAATCTAGATAGAACATGAACACTAGTGAACCTACTAATGTAACACCTTCCGTCATAAAGGAGATTAAATTATCAACGATGGCTTGCTGTAGCGCACCTACATCGCTGGTAATATTACTCATGATAATTCCCGTCTTACGACGATCAAAATAGGCTTGATCCAATCGTTGCAAATGCTTGAACAGCGTTTCTCGAATATCGATTACCACACGTTGTCCTACATAAGCCATTGTATAATTCTGTCCATAGGTTGCAAACCCACGAATCAAAAAGATAACCAAGATAGCCATCACTATGATGGTCAACATTGCCATATTCTTATCTTGTAACACTTCATCTACTACATTTCGAATTAACCATGGTACTACCAGATACCCCATGGCTGCTACAATCATACAAAAGACGCCTAATGCAAGCCGCATCTTGTATGGACCAATAAAGGCTAATAGTTGTTTATATCGGTTCATTTATGCCTCCTTCATTGCTACTGATGCAATGACATCAGCTACACGTTGCACCGCACCTGGCGCACCTAAATCTACTTTCACTTGGGCCAAGTCTAATTTCATCTGTTCATATATAGAAGTATCATCAAGTATCTGACTCATTTCATGACATACATTAGATACTGTCACTTCCCCTTGTAAAAGTTCAGGTATCACACGGCGTTTTGCGATAATATTTGGCAGACCTATATCTTTAATATTCACCAACAATTTCCCAATTCCATATGTAATAGGTGCTACCTTATAAATTAATAATGTAGGCACATTCATCAATGCTGTTTCCAGTGTCGCCGTTCCAGATGCAGCGATACAAGCCGTACAAATTTGCATTAAATCATAATTATTACCTTCTGTAATCGTAATAGGTACCGAATATTTTTGAATAATAGCTTCCAAATCAGCTCGTGGTATTGTATGTGCTCTTGGCAAGAAAAATGCAAGATCAGATCTAGACTTTGCTAGCTCTTCAGCAGCACTCAGCATAGTTGGCAACAACCCCTGTACTTCTTGTTTTCGACTGCCCGGCATTAACAATATATTACGCGCTTCTGGAGACGCTCCAAAATGAGTACATGCTTCTTCTCTCGTCATAGCTGGTTTTACAATATCCACTAGCGGATTGCCGACGAACTCCACATCGACGCCAAACTCTTGATATGCTTCCGCCTCAAAAGGAAAAATTGATGCTACCTTTGTCACTGTTTTAGCAATATCTTTGCCTCTACCCTTATTCCAGGCCCAAATAGTAGGCGCAATATAATATACCACTGGTATACCTAAATCATGTGCTACTTTAGCCAGCTTCATATTGAATCCAGGATAATCAATACATACTAATACGTCTGGTTTCTCACGCAACATCGCTTCTTTTAAGAACGTACGTAATTTAAAGAACGTTGGCAAATGTTTAATGATTTCAACGATACCAATGAAACCTAACTGTTCAATATCATATATAATATCGACCCCAGCTGCTTTCATCAAATCTCCACCCATGCCAAACAACGTGGCATCTGGGTACTTTGAAAGCAAAGCTTTCGCGACGCTGGCACCATGGGTATCTCCCGACGCTTCACCAGCAGAAAACATAATTTTCATTCTTACTCCTCATCTGGCCCTTCTACAGCACAGATTACGATACCTAATTCATTCGCTTTTTTTAGGACAGCTTCCTGTTCTATGAATATAGTTCGTTTCGCTTCCATCGCTAAGACTTTGCAATGACTGCCAATCATAGATTCCAATGTCTTCATGCCTACTGCAGGCACATCAAAACGTACATCCTGATTAGGCTTTGCTGTTTTTACAACCACAGCACCTTCTCTTGCCAAGGATCCCCCACGTTGAATGCATGCATCTGTACCTTCAATCGCTTCTATAGCCATCGCAGCTTGTTCTTTAACAACCACCGTTTGTCCAATGTCGAGACCACCCATTTGCTTTGCTAGGGTAAATCCAAATTCTATATCTAACGCTTCCGTTTCTGTAGGCTTCCGATGTGTCATAACACCTACTGGCGGCATCAAGGAACGCATATATTTCGTTTGATCTGCCACTTGAAGGCCTTCCTTCTCAAGCTCAGCTACAATGGCTAACATAATCGTATCATCTTTACGATTACGTAGGCGATTGAGTATTTTGATAGTTCTCATATCTGGAATAGTAGTAATCTTTTTATAGAGATGTTCTTTCGTTACCTTCCCAAGCATGGTTACATCCGTAACACCTTCTTTTAAAAAGGTTTTTATCACCGTATCTGATTTAAAGACGCTAATTTGATAGTATGCATCGGCTTCTACTTGTAATTGTGGAGCCCCATCAGTCACGACGGATATAACCACAACTTCATATCCTTCTCGTTGGGCTGCGCGCATAAATTCAACTGGCAGATTACCAATCCCTGCAATCAATCCTACTTTCGCCATAACGCCTCCTACTAACTTTTAATTATAAAAATTCCAATCTATATTATACCATAGAATCAGTATATAGGCATTAAAGTTCACCATAATAAAATACATGCCAAGTGCACTTTGACACTTAGCATGTATTTGTTATCATATATGAAATTAATCTCTTCTCACGCGCATAATACCGCGATCTGCATTTCGTAAGAATCGTAACATGTGTTCGATTTCAACAGAAGATGTTAAGTTCATTTCCATTTCTTCAATCGCTTTGGATAAACTATATCCACTACGATAAATGATCCGGAATGCTTTCTTTAATTCTCTGCGCACTTCTTCTGAAACACCTGCACGTGCCAAGCCTACAGAATTCAATCCAATGACATGTGCTGGTTGTCCATCGGCAATCACATACGGTGGAATATCTTGTACAACTTTTGCCATTCCGCCTACCATAGCGTTGCGACCGATTTTTACAAATTGATGCACACCGGCAATACCGCCAATGACAACTCGATCTTCTACGATAACATGCCCTGCTAAACCTGCACAATTACTCATAATAACGTTATTACCAACAATACAGTTATGAGCTACATGAGTACAAGCTTGGAATAAACAGTTATTGCCAATGCGAGTTTCCTCGCCTTCGCCAGTTGCACGACTAATCGTTACAAACTCACGAACTACTGTGTTATCACCAATCACGCAATAACTTTTTTCACCTTTAAATTTTAAATCTTGTGGTTCAAGACCAATAGCACATCCAGGAAAGAACTCGTTATTCTTACCGATCGTTGTCCAGCCACCAATGACCACATTTGCACCAATCTTGGTACCATCTCCGATTTCAACATGTTCTCCAATGACTGCACCAGGGCCAATGATAACATTCTTACCTATTTTGGCATCGGGATGTATGACTGCACTACTATGAATTTCAGATGTTGCATTTTCCATGCCAACTACTATCATCTGCGTCACTCCTTACATTTTGAAAGTTATTCTGGTTTTACCAAGGCGAACATATACTCACCACTAGCTACTAATTTATCACCTACGTAAGCGCGACCTTCTACTTTACCCATGCGGCCTTTAATTTTAACCACATCAGCTTCCATACGCACTTGATCACCAGGTTTTACTGGGTGACGGAAACGTACTTTGTCAATACCTGTAAACATTGGTGTCAATCCACGATTTTCCTCTGGATATAAAAGGGCAATACCACCTACCTGCGCAATTGCTTCTGTAATCAACACCCCTGGCATAACAGGATTGCCTGGGAAGTGTCCCATGAAATGCGGTTCATTGAATGTACAGTTTTTAATTCCTACAGCACGTTTCATAGGTTCCATTTCAATAATACGATCTACCAATAAAAATGGATAACGATGTGGTAGAATCTCCATAATTTCTTCAACAGTCAGAATCATAGTATGCCTCCTCTTACATTTCTTTCAAAATCTCTCTACTTAGGCGAGAATTTAAGTTATGACTTGATTTTACAGCAATAATATGGCCTTTTAAATGGCCTACTAAAAATAAGTCTCCCAATATATCTAAAATTTTATGTCGCACCAATTCATCAGGAAAATTCAAGTTTGATAAGCAAGTCGTCTCATCATAGACAATGACATTCTCTGTAGAACCGCCTTTGGCCAATCCCATTGCTTGCAACTGTTCGATTTCCTTAGTAAATCCAATCGTGCGTGCGGGAGCAATCTCTTTGGCAAACACTTCTGGGGTGATTTCATAATCACCATGTTGTGTACCTAGCATAGGATGACTATTGATACTTGTGAATGTCACACGGAATCCATCATAAGGGCGTATAATAATAAACTTATCATCTTCATAAACTCCATGAGACTCTTGTACTACATGGACATATCGTTCTGCATCTTGTTCTACAATACCTGCTTCCTGTATCAAAGACACAAAGGTTGCAGAACCACCATCAGCTATTGGAGGTTCAGGTGAATTCAATTCTATAATACAGTTATCAATGGCCATACCATAAAAGGCTGCCAATATATGTTCCACGGTAAATACTTTTGCCTCTCCATCTTCTAATGTGGTAGCACGCATAGTATTTGTTACATTGCGTATATCTGCTTTCACAGAAGGAGTCCCTGCTAAATCAGTTCTTACAAATGTAATTCCTGTATTAGCTTCACTTGGTAATATACGCATATGTACTGGCAATCCACTATGCAAGCCAGTTCCTTCATAGTCAATAGGTCTGCCAATTGTTTGTTGTTTCATTGGGGCCTCCTTTCTATTATTTTTGATTCATTACATCTGGTGGTACTTCTATCGTATCACCATATAAACGACGGGTCCATTTCCAACGGTTATGGAGCCAGAACCAATCTTCTGGATATCGTCTAATATAATCTTCTAACCATTCATTCAATATTGTCAAGGTAACTGCAATATCACGTTTTCGATCATCAGTTTTTTCTGCATAAATCGGTGGATGCACCGTGATTGCATGTTTTTCCGTATACTCATCATAACGAATTGTAACAGGAATAATAGGCACATCTTGCATCCGTGCCATAGCAGCAGGACCTACTGGAGTAAGCGTTTCATAACCAAAGAATGGCACTAGCTGACCTTGATCGCCAGGATCTTGGTCCATAATCAGCCCAATAAAAGAACCTTTTTGTAATTCTTTTACCATTTCACGCACCCCTGTTTTATAGGTCACATGTTGGTGCATCATAGTTCGATATTCATTGATAAATCGATCGGCATCACCTTGTTGTTGCATTGCTACAGAAATCAAAGGATATCCTTCTGATGCTAGTATGCCTCCTAGTAATTCCCAGTTTCCACTATGGAGTGCAATTACAATAGCACCTTTTCCATCTGCTTTAGCATCTTCTAGGTATTCACGACCATCCATGGTAAACATTTCTTTATATTTTCCATCTTTTATCTCTGGATATCGTAATACATCCACAATCATACGACCAAAACGAGTGACGCTAGCTTTTGCAATTCGTTTTGCTTCCTCTACATCATCAGTAATTCGACAAAACAAAATCTGTCCGATTGCAAGACGTTTACGCTTTTTAGGGGTAAACAACCAACCCAATTGTCCTAATAGGTATCCAATACCATATTGTAATCGATACGGTAACGCACAAAGTACTGCACTTAATGCTTTCATAGATGTATATATCATATGGGCCCCTATTTATCTTCTAACTTAGCTTTTAATTGAGCCAGCTCTTTTTCTAATGCTTTCACTTGTTTCACCATATCTGGCAATCGACTTTCATAAGCAGCTAATTTTAACCACTCTTTATGAGGTCTCATTGGAAATCCTGCATAGAGTCCATTCGATGGTACATTTCCAGTAATCCCTGTCTTCCCTGCAAATGTAACATTATCTCCTATTGTGATATGCCCCGTACATCCGGTTTGTCCTGCAAAGATAACATGGTTCCCACATTTAGTACTTCCAGCTATCCCCACTTGCGCAATCAAGAAACAATCTTCACCGATTTCTACATTATGACCTAGATGTACTAAATTATCTATTTTTGTACCACGTCTCACTAACGTAGAGCCCATAGTCGCATTGTCAATGCAAGAGCAAGATCCTACTTCTACATCATCTTCTAACACTACATTTCCAACTTGTGGAATATGTGTGTGCTTTCCGTTTTCCGTAGCAAATCCAAACCCCTCACCACCAATAACAGCATGGGCACGTAACACAACTCGCTTACCTAGCACACAGTTTTCATGCACAACAGCATTGGCATATATAGTTGTACCTTCACCAATCCGAGTATTATGTCCAATGTATGCATAGGCATGTAATGTAACATTATCTCCTATAATAGCATTGTCATAAACAACACAGTACGGTCCAATCTTTACATTGTTGCCTATACTTACATTGTTACCAATAATAGCTGTTTCATGAATTCCATCTGGAAAAACAACAGGTGGATGAAATACCTCTAATAGTTTAGCAAAAGCGGCTTTCGCATTAGGTACGATGATTTGTGGTATTTGACAATCCTCTATCACCGCATCTACCAAGATAGCCCCTGCTTTACTAAGCTTCGCAAATTCTCGGAAATCTCCAATCGCAAAGCTAATCGCATGGGGTGCACCTTGCTCTAAACTACGAGTTTCTTCAATACAAACTGAACTATCTCCATGTACAGTACCTTCTACCATACTGGCAAGTTCTTCCAACGAAAACTTCACTATGAAGCCTCCTTACTTTATAATCACATATTATTTGCTAGCTTCCTCCGAAGATGTACCTTCATTCATTTTTTTAATAACATCTTCTGTGATATCAATGCCACCAGTCATGATAGCTTGGTCATTCGCAACAACAGTCAATTCTTTTTCTTTTGCTACACTTTGAATATTAGACTCTACATATGCTTTGAATTCTTTACTTTTAGCTTGACCAAAGATTTGTAGCTCTTGTTGTGCATTCATTTGCGTATTATGGAATTCCTCTTCAGACTGCGTGCCTTGTACTTGTGCTAAGCGATCTGTAATTTCTTTTTGTTTTGCTTCCATCTCTTTATTCAAGTCTTTTGCTTTATTACTTTCTTGCACAATTTTTTCAGTGTTAACTACACCTACTTTATCACTACTACCACAACCAGCTACTAGTCCTAATGCACATACCATCATAGCTCCTGTAGCCATACGTTTCCACATGTCTTTCATTCTTTTACTCCTTTATTGCCCATAAGATGAAATAATCTCATCCGTTATATCCATATCAGTACGATCTGTTATATGATCGACAACTACTAATTCTAACTGCTTAGCTCTCGCTATAACCGCTACACGAACGCGAATATCTTCTAATATCGCATCATGTAAAGCTTGCACTTCATCACGCTTTTGAGCCAGTCGCTGTTCCCATTCTGCATCCCACAATTGAGCTCCTTCTTGATGAACTTTTGCCATAACAGTTTGTTGTGAATCCATCATAGTCTTCATAGATGCATCTCGTTTACTACCTAATTCTTTTGCTACCTCACTAGCATATGTTGCCAATGTACGATGCGCTGCTTCATAAGCAGGCTGCATATCTTGTTGTACTTTTGCTTCTATATCTTTCCAGTGATTAGCTCCTTTTATAGTAGCACCACGAGCTTCTAATAACTTTACTAATCGAGCTTCTTTATCTGCCTTACGCTGTGCCCATCGTTGACGTTGTGTGTCATCAATAGGCTGTAACTTAGCTTCTGTAGATAAAGATAATTGCAAATTTACAATTTCTATATCCGCTTCTGTAGGATCCACTTTATAGTCTTTGCGATATTGCTCTAATAACGCTCGTTGTCGTTGTGCTAGGTCTTGATTTAACTCTGCTTCCCGTACAGCAATTTTACTTTGCAATTCTTGCTGCAGACTATCTGTTAAATTAGCCTCTATTTTTTTCAGCTCTTCTTCAGATTTTCCAACTTCTACACCTAATTTTGCTTGTAGCAGCTGTTCTTCTTTATCTCGCTGAGCCTCTAATCGCAATAACTCTTTCTTTTGTTCATCATAACTATGAAAGTTAGGGTGCGACTCTACTACATCTTGTAGTCGCACAACACCAATTTTAGGTCCCTGAGGAACCTCTTTTTGTGTCTGTAAATAATATCCACCTATACCTAAACAGAGTATCACTACACTCAATACGGCAAAGATAGGTCCTTTTCGCATGCGGCTCCCACCTTATTTAGTTTCAGACAATTTTTTACTCACTTGCTCAGTTACATCAGTTCCACCAAATAAAACTGAATCACGAGTCATAACAACGCTTAGACCTTTTCCATCTGCTACTGCTTTAGATGCTTCATCAACGCGTTTTTTCAAATTTTCTTGAATACTTTGTTGTTTGTCTTGCAACTTTTGACGTAATTCATCTGAAAGTTTTGCTTTTCCTTCGTCATCTAAGTTTGCAGATTTTTCATTGAATTCTTTTTGCAACTCTTCATTATACGCAGCCATTTCTTTTTGCGCATCTTGTACTAGGTTAGGATTACTTTCAACCACACGTTGCATATCGATAACACCAATATTGCTAACTGCACCAGAGCCACCATGTCCTGCCATTTGTGTATATGCCAAAGCACCCACACTAATGACAAAAAGAACGCCTACAATGATTGACACCGTTTTTACATTCTTTTTATTATTCAATAAACGCATCATAGTTTATCTACCTTCTTTCCTTATATACGTCCCACAAGACGTAACCATCTGTCCTTATCTTTCCATATATACTCTAACTGCAAATAATCATGCACATCATAGGCAATGGCAAATTCATTTTCTTTTTCCCTGAGATCTCGCTCATACCGCAAGCTCCATCGATTTCCAATGTCTTGTCGAAGAAATGCTTTATGCCGCCCATGAGGAGACACATACTGATATCCTACTTGTGTATCTTTACTAAATTGGTACACATAAGAAGGCTTGAATTTCCAGTGCAAACTATTTGGTAAAAATTCTGTTTCCAAATACCATGTATGAGGGCCTTTGTGAACCCCTGTATATAATCGTATTCCTACAGAGTCTGTATTGCGTCCCATATCAAGATATCCTTCACCACGAATCATATACTTAGAAGAATCTACTTGCAAATATAGTTTCGTGTCAGATCCGACTTCCAATTGAGGTGCGATGGTAATCCCAAACTGTGTAACACTTCGACTTTGATTTAGTTCTTTCTGAATATCTGCTTCAATCATCACCTGATGTCGTCGCACAAATTGAATAGGTAATCCTTCCAAATCACGCATTTTTTTCTCATAATATTGACGCATAGTATAGAAAAAAGCACTCGGTAATGTATTTGATTGAAGGACTACATCTGTCCTATGGATACTATCTCCATTAGGAACTAAATACACCATCACTTGACCAGTTTCGCCACCCACAATATCGACTTGTGGAGTAAATTCTGGCAATGAGCCTTCCAAATCATTGCGCACCGTTTTTTGCGCAATAGGTTTTACCCAATGCAATGCATCAATAGAAGAACCTAAGAGAATTTGCTCCAATCTTTGTGATATAGGCCCAACATCTTTCTCAACTAATTGTTTGCCATAGGGAGATAGATTGCCATAATGAATCGTCGTTTCCACAGATTTCATCACATGCCCATAGGGTTCTATCTGAATGTTGACATCCATAGTTTCCCCCACATGCACAGCAACACCTTTCACAGTATATCCATATAAAATACGATCTACAATATCCATAGTAGCCTTTTCATAACTTGGTAAAGCTGCTTGAATCTCTTCCACTTCTTTTCCTTTATAGATATACGATGTAGCAGCTTGTACGCTGGCTTGCATCCGCTGTTGTAATGCTGATGGAATCATACCCGTTGTACTCTGCAGGTCTACATGCACAGTTTGAACAGGTGCACCATAGATGGAAGTGAAGCCCAGTATAGTTACAAGGGCTGCACTTCCCACCCAGTGTTTTATTTTCATCAATTAGAATTGACCACCAAAGCTGAAGTGGAATTTATTTTGATTTTTACTAATACCATAATCGATACGTACTGGACCAATTGGTGTTGTCACACGCACGCCGGCACCGATGGAGGCATTAAATGTTTTGGAATGATTGAACCAAGGTACATTCGGAGCATCCCATGCATCACCTAAATCCGCAAACAAAGCACCACTTACTTTATTCCAGATTGGGAAACGATATTCTGCTGTGAAGTTGTACATTTTTTTACCACGGTATTGATCATCTTCATAGGCACGAAGAGAATCAGAACCACCGATTGTATATAATTGGCTATATGGTAGGTCACCTTGCGCCCAGCCTAAACGAGCACGGAATGCAAGAACTTGTTTGCTACCTACTTTTTTGTATGTTCTAGCTTCGCCAGTAAATTTATAGAAATTAAAGTCGCCACCTAAGCCATGACCACCCCATTGCAATGTAGTAGACAATCGTTTACCACGAGTTGGTTCATACACATTATCACGGGAATCATATACTTTTTGCCAGCTAATGCTGTTCGTAGTACCGAAGTTGTTTTTTATGTAACCTTTTGACAAGAATGGGTATCCATGGTTATTCCAACGCGTCCCTTGTGCTCTGTCTGTATCATAACGGAAACCACTAGAATCTTTGTCATCCCAAATGTATTTATCATTGCGATGTTCTAATGTCACATAATCACGAGTAAATTCCGCTGTTTGACGACCTAAGGAAATATTGAAACCGCTAGATTTACGATCGTACGTAGCCACTGCTTTACCTTCTTCATTGTAATCAGTGTACTCATTCAATTGGTCATAGTAAGTCACGCCTAAAGATGTACCTTTGTTATCTAACCAAGGACGCAAGTAGGACACAGAATAGTTTTTATACCCTGCAGAACCGCCAAATTCCCAGTGTACTTTCACTTTATCACCAGTACCACGCAAGTTTTCTTCGCCCACTTCTACAACGCCGACAAATCCGTCAGAACCGGAGTAACCTGCACCTAATGTAACAGTTCCTGTTTTATGTTCTAATACGTCTACTTCAATGTTTACAGCTTCTTCTGTAGAACCTTGTGTCAAACGTACATTCACATCATCAAAGAATCCAAGATTGTATACTTTTTCTACAGAACGACGCACCAAGAATTTATTAAATGGTTGTCCTACTTTTTGATTGAACTCACGTGTAATAACACGATCTTTTGTTTTCTTATTACCATGTGGTGTAATGCGCTCTACCATGCCTTCTACTACAGATACATGAAGAATGCCTTTTTCATCGACAGCCATATCTTTCACATGAGCTAAAATATAACCATCACGTTGGTAAGCTGCATTGATACCTTGCACTTTTTCACCTACTGCAATTGTATTTAACACTGTATTCGGTTGCACACCAAGATATTGCACTAATACATCTGTTTTGTATACCGTATTGCCTTCTACAGACACGCCTTTTACTACAGGGTTAACCGTAACATGATAGGATACCTTTACACCTTCAGGTACAACGGTAAATACAGGTGTAATTTCTGAAAGTACGCCAGATCCACCTAAATTAGCGATGTCTTTGGAAATACCTTCCACTGATACAGCATCACCAATTTTACCTTGTAACAATGCTAAAAATTGTGGTTGAGATGCTTCATCCAGACCATCAATTGCAATATGTGTAATCGTTTTACCAACATATTTTTGTAATTCTTCTTCAGTCAAGCTTGTATAATATCTAGCTTGTACTTGAGGAATCGCAGTTTCTACACCTGCTGCTTGTGCTTCTTCTAATTTATCACCACCAGCTTTTGTAATGGTTTTAACTTCTTTATCATTCGTTGCTAAGGAAGAGTTATCAACGCGTTTACGTTGTTCTTCAATCGCATCACGTTTTGCGGCCTCAGAGATTCCATCACGTGCTGCTGCAATAGCCGCTTCCGTTGCTGCATCACCAGTTGCCACTTCTTCTGTACGGGTAGTATTTTGCTTGCCTAAATCCGCCATGGATAATTTTGCAATTGTTTTGCCACTGTCAGAATGATTTGCTGTCTCAGCAAATACTGGAGTTGTACTAATCGCTGCTAGTACAGCAAATGTTAAAAATTTCTTATAAGATAGGTTTCCCTTCATATAATCATCCTCCTTAGATATAAAAGGTTACTTACTCATCTCGCAAAACACGTCCACCAGTTTGCACCGCATCTCGCACTTCTTGTGAGGTAATGGAAGGCTTTTGAGTCGGTTCCACTGCGCGCTGTGCGATTGGCTCACGCGTCGGAGTAGAAACTGGTTCCTCTACTATTACTTCTGGTGTTTTTGAGGGAGTTTCCACATGTACAGGTGTATTCTTACTAGGGGATTCTACAGTAACTGATGCGTCCTGTTTCATCTCCGTCTGTGTCTCTACAACTGGATTCGTCTGTTCCGTCTTATGTTGTACAATCCACCACTGTGAAAAACCTATGATCCCCATCAATACCACAGCCATTATAGCTTTTTTTGCATACGATATAATGGACGGTTTGCCTTCATTCATTTGCTTCATTTCAGCTTGTGCTAAGAACAAATGCAAGTTTCCTTTTACACTACCTTTTGTAGCGTAGGACTTCGCTGCTGCATCTAGCCAAGCTCGAACCATGCGAATGCGTTTTTCCATAGGTGTTGATATTGGTTCCATAACATCCTCCTCTCATAATTATATAATCGTATTATGAGAGAAAAATGTGAACCATTTTTTTAACTATCTTTACTATTATACCAATGAACCGCTATTTTGCCTATTTTTTTCTAGTAACTTTCTGTATAGTACACTACTTTTTTAAGAGTTTTATGAAGAATCTATATCAAAATGCCTATGTTTGACATGCGTTCGCCATAACTGTCAATCTATGCTATACTTATTCATAGTATGTAGGAGGTTAGTTATGGATTTATTTATTAATATAGTGATTTCCCTTGGAATAGGTATCATAGCGCTCTTTCTAGTACGATTTCTAGCTCCCCACAGTCAAGGTTGGATTAGTATTACAGGGCGTATCAATCGATTTCAATTTATTATAGGCATTCTTTTTCTATCTGCTACCATGCATATATTTAATATGTTTATTCAACAGCTATTAGAAGCTGTCATCATATTACCCGCTTATTTTGGTATAAAAGCCTTAGCCTATGCTGGATACATTATATTATTACCCTGGTATTATACCCTGTATGTAAGACGTTTAAATGATATATCGATTCCAGGTTTTCCTTTTGGAATACTATTAGGTATGTATATTATCGGCACGAATCTATATATTCCGCTAAAAAATACGTATATGCTCCATCTAATCGCTACCTTTCTCATCCACGGAGCACTGGCATTATTGCCGGGGAGAAAGGGAACCAATCGATATGGCGATCCATCCTACTGGCCTCGTTCCACGCAAAAAAAATAAACTTATAGGCAACCCGAAAAGGACTACTCCAGTACATTCGTACTGAGGTAGTCCTTTTTATATTGCCTCAATCAATATTCTCTTCTCTAATCTCTTTTATGGAACGATAATGCCCCCTACAATATCTTGTACATGAGCAATTTGTTCTTTTTCACAATAGGCACTCATCTCTTTGGCAATGATGCCTATTGCTCGTGGATCTACCATCGTAGCCGTCCCCACAGACACGATGTCAGCTCCTACTAACATAAATTCTAACGCATCTTCACCGGTCATGATGCCACCACCACCCATGATAGGGATATCGATGGCCTTCGCCACTTGGTGTGTCAATCGCAATGCCACTGGTTTTACCGCTGGACCCGATAAGCCTCCATAGATATTACCCAACAGCGGTTTTCGTGTGCGTAAGTCTACAGACATACCCAACAAAGTGTTGATCATACTAATACCATCGGCTCCGGCTGCTTCTACAGCACGAGCAATCTCTACGATATCCGTTACATTCGGTGATAATTTCATAATCACCGGTAAATCTGTATGGGATTTGACGGCTTTACAAACTGCAGCTGCGCTATCTGCTTGCACGCCAAAGGCCATGCCACCACATTTTACATTCGGGCAACTAATGTTGACTTCCAGTGCTGCTACCCCTTCCACCGTCAACGTTTTCGCCATAAACTCATATTCTTCTAAGGTATTGCCAGAAATATTTGCAAAAATAGGCACCTCATACTGTGCCAAGGTAGGCAAAATATCTGCTACAAAGGCTTTTGCCCCTGGATTTTCCAAGCCAATGCAGTTCAACACACCAGATGGTGTTTCAGCAATACGAACACCTGCATTACCTGGTCTCGCTGTCGGTGTTAATCCCTTTACAGAAATAGCACCAATCTCTGTATTCAAATCTAGGTACCCATCATATTCGAGTCCAAATCCAAAGGTCCCCGATGCTGCTACGATAGGGTTTTTCATAGAAATACCGCAGAACTCTACGGCTAATCTAGGATCTACTGTTGCCATTAGAAAAACACCTCCTCAGCCGGGAATACAGGGCCATCTTTGCAGACTTTATAGCGTTTACCGCTTTTACCCTGACAAGCACAGCCTACGCAACCACCAGTTCCGCAACCCATGCGCTCCTCTAGGGAGACTTGGCATGGCACCTGCATACTTTGTGCCACGGTGGCTACGCCTTTCATCATCGGTGTCGGTCCACAAGTTAATACTGCATCAAATCGATGTTCTTTCATCAGCGTTTCCATCACTGTCGTAGGATATCCTTTTGTACCTAATGAACCATCATCTGTAGTGATATGGACCGTCACAGGGCTATCTTTGAACAAATCTGCCCAGAAGGATTCACTAGCGTTTCGGAACCCCAAGATAACATGGGCTTTTTGACCTGCTTCTAATCGATTAGCAATGCATAGCATCGGCGCAATACCAACACCACCACCCACTAATAGCATTTTATCCGCTGTTGTGAACGGCTCTCCTAGTGGCCCTAAGCAATCTAGGGTATCTCCCTCTTGCAGTTTCGTCATCAACTCTGTCCCTTTACCTACTACACGGTACAATAAGTCGATTGTGCCTGATTCCGCATCAAAGCCAGCATAGCTAATAGGGCGACGCAACAGGGGTGCTGTGCCCCCTGTGACGCGAACATTGCAAAATTGTCCTAACTGTGCCTCTTTAGCTTGTTTTGGTGCATAGATTAACATGCGCCATACATCGCTACCTATTTGTGTATTATGGATCACTCGACCCATTTCTACATATCCACTCATTCGTGATTACTCCATTTCATAATCTTGTACGGCATCAACAGTGATAGCATCACCTGCTGTAGCACGGCTTGCCACTACGTGTAATACTTCGCGAGCTGTATCTAAGGATGTCAAGCATGGTACACCCATTTCTACGGCTAAACGGCGCAATTGGAATCCTTCACGCTCTGGTTTTTTACCATATGTCAAAGTGTTCAACATTAAGTCTACTTTACCTTCTCGGATGAAGTCAGCGCAGTTTGGATTGCCTTCAGAAATTTTATTTACCACTGTGCAATTTACACCATGTTCTGTGAAATAACGACCTGTACCGCCGGTAGCCATAATATGGTATCCCAAGTCGATAAAACCTTTTGCCAAGCGAGCCGCTTCTTCTTTGTCACGGTCTGCTACAGTCATCAAGATATTGCCTTTATCAGGGATACGCATGTTGGCACCGTGAATAGCTTTGAATAAAGCATCTGCATAGGTACGACCGATGCCCATAACTTCACCAGTGGATTTCATTTCTGGTCCTAAGGCAATTTCTACTAAGCCCATTTTAGAGAAGGAGAATACTGGTGCTTTCACCGCCACATGTGGACGAGCTGGCACTAAGCCTGTTGGCAACCCTAGGCTTTCTAATGTTTCTCCTAATGCGATGCGTGTCGCATATTCTACCATATTGATGCCGGTTACTTTACTGATGAAAGGTACAGTACGGCTAGAACGTGGATTTACTTCGATGACATGAAGTTCACCATTCACCACGATATATTGAATATTCAATACACCTTTTACATTCAATCCTTTGGCGATGCGACGTGTGTAATCTACGATTTGTTCTGTCAATTCGTCAGATAAATGCTGTGCTGGATATACTGCGATGGAGTCACCAGAGTGTACGCCGGCACGCTCTACTTGTTCCATGATACCAGGGATGCATACATCGATACCATCAGAGATAGCATCTACTTCTACTTCCATACCCACCATATAGCGGTCGATTAACACTGGATGGTCTTTCGATGCTACTACAGCTTCTTTCATATAACGATCTAATTCTTGGTCATTATACACAATTTCCATAGCACGGCCACCTAATACATAGGAAGGACGTACAATCAATGGATATTGAAGACGTTTTGCCGCCTCTAATGCTTCTTCATCACTCGTAACCAATGCACCCACTGGACGAGGAATTTCTAATTTTGCCAATAATTCATCGAAACGTTCACGGTCTTCCGCCATATCAATGCTATCTACAGATGTACCTAGAATATTTACTCCTCGTTCTGCTAATGGGCCTGCTAAGTTTATGGCTGTTTGTCCACCGAACTGAGCAATAACCCCCACTGGATTTTCTTTACGGATAATTTCCATTACATCATCTACCGTCAACGGTTCAAAGTACAAACTGTCAGATGTATCAAAGTCTGTACTTACCGTTTCTGGGTTATTGTTTATAATAATGGATTTCATGCCTGCCTTGCGCAATGCCCAAGAAGAATGTACGGAGCAATAGTCGAACTCCACACCTTGACCGATACGAATTGGGCCAGAACCAAGAACGATTACACTATTTTCACCACGTGGCACAACTTCATCTTCTGTAGCATACGCACTATAGTAGTATGGTGTATGCGCTTCAAACTCTGCTGCACAAGTATCTACATATTTATAAGTCGGATGAATGCCAAGCTCATTGCGTTTTGCCAATACGTCTTCAGGAGAGCAGTTTGCATAGCGAGCAATCACTTTATCTGGGAAGGAATATTTTTTCGCTAATTTTAAATTACTTTCCGTAATACCATTCGCAGACAAGTCTTTTTCTACCATCACAATATTTTTAATTTTGTTAATGAAGAAAGAGTTAATTTTTGTAATGTAGCAAATTTTTTCGACGCTAATGCCTACACGAAGTGCTTGTGCAATGACATATAAACGCTCATCATCGACTAATTGCAATCGTTCAATCAATTGCTCTGGCATCTCATGGGCAATTTTTTTCAATTCAATGTGGTCTAGCCCAATTTCCAAGGAACGAATCGCTTTTAGTAAAGAACCTTCTAACGTACGGTCAATCGCCATAACTTCGCCAGTAGCTTTCATTTGTGTTCCCAATGTACGATCCGCCAAGTTGAATTTTTCAAATGGCCAACGTGGGAATTTAGTTACTACATAATCTAAAGATGGCTCGAAACATGCTTTTGTCTCACCAGTTACGGCATTTGTAATTTCATCTAATGTCATGCCGATAGCCACTTTCGCCGCTACTTTAGCAATTGGGTAGCCTGTTGCTTTAGAAGCCAAGGCAGAGGAGCGAGATACACGTGGATTTACTTCGATTACATAATATTGATTGCTATATGGATCTAAGGCATATTGTACATTACAACCGCCTTCGATTTCTAGATATCGGATAATATCTACAGAGGCCGTACGAAGCATTTGGTATTGTGTATCATTCAATGTTTGTGATGGTGCCACAACCACAGAGTCGCCTGTATGTACGCCTACTGGATCAATATTTTCCATGTTACATACGATAATACAGTTATCCGCACGGTCACGCATCACTTCATATTCTACTTCTTTCCACCCTGCAACAGAGCGTTCTACAAGAATTTGATGAATAGGACTTAATTTAATACCACGAAGTGCAATCATGTACATTTCTTCTTCGTTATGAGCAATACCACCGCCAGTACCACCTAATGTATAGGCAGGACGAATGATGATAGGATACCCAATACGATTTGCAAATTCCACAGCTTGTGCTACATCGCTGAAAATATCTGATTCAGGAACTGGTTGATTAATGCGTTTCATCGCTTCTTTGAACAACTCACGATCTTCTGCCTGTTTAATCGCCTCAAGAGTAGTACCTAATAATTGTACATTGTACTCTTTCAATACGCCCGCTTCTGAAAGTTCCACAGCCATATTCAGACCTACTTGTCCACCCAAGGTAGCTAGTACACCAAATGGTCTCTCTTTACGAATAATCTCTGTAACAAATTCTAAGGAAATCGGCTCGATATATACGCGATCCGCAATATCACGGTCTGTCATGATTGTAGCGGGATTGGAGTTTACCAACACTACTTCATAGCCTTCTTCTCGAAGGGATTGGCATGCTTGTGTACCTGCATAATCAAACTCTGCGGCTTGTCCAATAATAATTGGACCAGAACCAATAACGAGGACTTTTTTCTTTTCCATCATTAACCCCTTCTCATTAATTCTTTAAAACGTTCAAACAAGTATACATTATCTGTTGGTCCCGGTGATGCTTCAGGATGATATTGAACAGACATAATTGGTAATTCTGTATGCACTAATCCTTCTACAGTTCCGTCGTTGACACTGCGATGAGATACACGTAAACCAGACCCTTCTAAGCTAGCTTCATCGACTGCATAGCCATGATTTTGAGACGTAATATATACGCGATTTGTATCTAAATCTTTTACTGGATGGTTAGAACCACGATGTCCAAATCGTAATTTATACGTTTCACCACCAAAGGCACGTGCAATCAATTGATGACCCATGCAGATACCAAATATTGGCTTTTGTCCTACTAATTTTTTAATTTCTTCTACAATCTCAGGCACATCTTTTGGGTCTCCAGGGCCATTGGACAAGAAAATGCCATCTGGTTTGCAAGCCATCACTGTTTCCGCTTTTGTATTGGCTGGGAAAATAGTTAATTTACAGCCTTCATTTTCCAATGATTGTAAAATATTTTCTTTGATACCAAAGTCATATACAGCTACATGGAACTCTGCTGTATCACTACCACGATGTCCTTCCCATTTTGTTGTAACCCGCATGATATGATCCGTTGCCAATGGTTGTGCCAATAGAGCATCAATTTTATCTTGTGGTGTATCTACTGGACATATAACACCTTTCATAACACCGTGACTACGGATAGCACGAGTGATAGCACGAGTATCTACATCATATAAGCAAGGAATACCATGCATACGCATATACTCTTCAAAAGCACCTTCATTTTGCCAATTACTTGGGAATGTACATA
The DNA here is from genome assembly GCF_003992055.1 of Veillonella sp. CHU740. GTDB lineage: Bacteria > Bacillota > Negativicutes > Veillonellales > Veillonellaceae > F0422. The sequence goes on along the minus strand of NZ_RQVD01000006.1, from coordinate 73,731 downwards.
ACTCTCCTACAATCATGGCTTTACAGTATGGTTTAGAGGATTGATCTACTTCCCGTGTCACACCATAATTACCTACCAATGGATACGTCAACGTAATGATTTGATCCGCATAAGATGGGTCAGTTAAAATCTCTTGGTATCCTGTCATACCTGTATTAAATACTACTTCGCCGACGATAGGCATACCGCCTAATAAAGTACCTTCGAAGATAGTTCCATTTTCTAGTACTAATTTACCTTTCACTCTGTTACAACCCCGTCTTTCATTACAATTTGTCCATCTACTACTGTTAATTTAGCTTTACCTTGCAATGTCATGCCATCAAATGGGCATGATTTGCCACGTGTATAAAATTGATTTCTATCTACTGTCCATGTTTCATCTAGAGATAATACGGAAATATCTGCCGGTTTTCCTACTTCTAGTACGCCTGCATCTACACCGATTAATTGAGCAGGTTTTGTACTCATCAAGTTAACGATATCATCGATGGACAAAATCCCTGGTTTCAATACATGTGTTACCACCGCTGCAAATGATGTTTCTAGTCCCGTGAAACCATTCGCTGCACAGCAGAATTCCACGTCTTTTTCTTCATACGCATGTGGTGCATGGTCTGTAATTATGGCATCAATCGTTCCATCTTGTAAGGCTTCTAGTAACGCTTTACGGTGATCTTCGGAACGAATTGGCGGCGCCATTTTAAAATCTGTATTGTAATCTCTTAAATATTCATCTGTGAAAGCCAAATGTTGGCTCGTCACTTCACAAGTGACCTTAATACCTTGCGCTTTTGCTCTACGCACTTGGTCAACTGCACTTTTCGTACTCACATGAGCGATATGAATATGACCACCTGTCATTTCTGCTAGCATAATATCACGAGCCACCGCTAGGTCTTCCGCCACAGCAGGACGACCTTTGACGCCCATTTCGTAAGAAACAATGCCTTCATGCATATGACCTTCACAAGTTAAGCTACATTCTTCGGCATGGTCGATAACCATTTTTCCAAACATAGACGAATATTCCAATGCACGACGCATAAACGCTGCATTCTCAACATAATGTCCATCATCAGAAAATGCCACTACACCAGCTTCTGCCATATCACCCATTTCAGTCAATTCTTTGCCTTGAAGACCTTTAGAAATAGCTCCTATGAATTCAACTTTCACAACGCCAGTCAATTCTGCTTGTTTACGTAAACCACGCACTAAGGCAGAATTATCTACAACAGGATTTGTATTTGCCATAGTGGCAATGCGTGTAAATCCTCCAGCTGCAGCAGCTTGTGTACCACTGTGGAAGTCTTCTTTCGCTTCTTGGCCTGGCTCACGCAAATGTGTATGAATATCTATCAACCCCGGTGCTACAATAAGACCTGTTGCATCATAAACTTCCGCATTATCTGCCTGCAAGTTTTGACCTATATTGGTAATGACACCGTTTTCTATTAGAATATCTGCAATTTCATGTTGCCCTTTCGCAGGGTTAACTACTGTACCATTTTTAATCAACAAGCTCACTGCCGTCACCTCCCATAATTGTTAAGTATAATACTGCCATGCGGATAGCTACACCATTTCGCACCTGCTCTTGAATCGCTGATTCATCGCCATAAGCCACATCTGGCGCAATCTCAAGGCCTCGGTTCATCGGTCCTGGATGTAGTACTAGTACATCATCTTTCGCATTAGCTAATACAGATTTATTGATTCCAAAGATTCTCGCATATTCACGATTGCTTGGATATAAGGCAGAATTAATACGCTCTAGTTGAATGCGAAGTACGTTTACAACATCTGCATCTTTCACTGCTTCTCGTACATCATGATGAACGGTGACCCCCAATTTTTCAAGTTCTGGATAGACTAACGTTCTAGGGCCAGCCAAATGTACATCTGCCCCCATCGTTTTCAATCCATAAATATTGGATCGTGCTACACGACTATGCATGATGTCGCCTACGATGACAACTTTCAATCCTTCTAAGCTTGGTTTATGTTCTAAAATAGAATACATATCTAACAAGGCTTGTGTTGGATGCTCATGAGCACCATCACCAGCATTGATGATGATAGGATCTACGCATTTCGTAGCGTACAAAGGAGATCCTTCTTCGCTGGAGCGCATAACGATAGCATCTGTCCCCATATAGGACACAGTAAGCAATGTATCACGGAAGCTTTCGCCTTTGGCCATAGAGCTGCCACTTTTTGTAATATTGATGACATCGGCACCTAAATATTTCCCTGCCAATTCAAAGGAGCTTCTCGTTCTAGTACTATTTTCCATGAACAAGTTAATAATAGCTTTACCCTTTAACAATGGATATTTTTTATCCTCTGAAAGGATAATTTTCTTCATTTTCTTTGCTACCCGTAAAATGAGGTCAATTTCTTCTTTTGTGCGACCTTGCAGTCCCAATAGATGCTTACCTTTTAAGCTAATGTCTCCCATTACAGCCTCCTTTGTACTATGTCTTTATATGCAAAAAGACCTCTCACCCGAAGGCAAGAGGTCGCATAGTTCTATCTATCACAATTAAATCCACCATATAGGTAGACCTATAGCATTACTTTCACTATGTTCCCTTACTAGCCTCACAGGACTAATTTAAAAGGTTTTACAATGTTTGCTTTCGGTCTCTCGTACCGATGTTAAGCTTAGATATTATTATAATGTATATCATTAAAAACGTCAAGAATTGCTAGACTTCACTCTAAAAACATAACGACTTTGTCTACGCGCCAAATGATGTAATGCTCCCCATTTAGCCATATACGAACGATAAATTTTTTGCGCTACATCAATAGATACTAATTCAAATTGAATTTCATCTCCCACTGGTAGCTGACTGAGGCGAGGTAAGTCTGCTGATATAACGGTTCCAATCTTAGTATATCCTCCCGTCGTTTGTCGGTCTGCCATCAAAATAATAGGTTTACCATTCGATGGAACTTGTATAGAACCGAACACGGCTCCATCAGAAATAATGTCAGCACCTTTCACATGAGCAATCTCAGGTCCTTCCAATCTAAATCCCATTCTATCACATTGATCTGTTAACACATAAGAACTATTTACAAATGTTTTTATTCCTTCTTTTGTAAAGTGCTTGGCTTGTTCTCCTAGTACAACCCGAAACGGTTCATGACAATATCGGCCACCCCGATTATAAAGCGCTGAATTAAATAATCGATTCGCTGTATCAGTGATATCACATTGTGTTAATGCACCCCTAACAAAAGCATGCAAAGACAGCTGGTCACCTCGTTGCAAAGACCGGCCTTCATAGCCTCCTATACACGCTTTCGTATGCGTTGACACACTCCCATTAATAGCTGGAACATCAATACCTCCGCAAAATGATATGTACATACGCATCCCACATTCAGTAACACTTCCAGAAATAAGATCTCCATCTTGGCAGATATACGGTATATATCTCGATACCTGTACTCCATTAATAGTAGGATTCATATTAGCGCCTGTAAAAGCTACAATACACTCACCATGAACTTCTATGGTTGGAGGAAGAACAGTACATTCTAAAGAGCCTACGTTCGTTTTATTTCCAACTAGAGCCTGTCCCAGCAAGTAACTTTCTATATCCATCGGTCCTGCTACGGGCATACCATACTGTTGATAACCTGTTCGTCCCGCATCTTGCACAGTTGTAAATAACCCTGGCTGTAGTATCTCGATTGAGGCCCTCTTGCCTATATATTTATCCACGTAACTCACCTACCTTAATCACCCGTGATATAGGTACATACTGATTTTGTATTTTCTTTATATCGAGAAATGACTCTTCGTCAATAGGAACATATCTAACATATTGACCTGCTGAAAGTAATGACGGTACCTCTCTTTGAAGATCATACATAGTAATCGGTGTGCGCCCAATAATCTGCCAACCACCTGGAGATTGACTTGGGTAGATACCTGTTTGCTCACCTGCAATACCTACTGAACCAGCTGGTATAGATTGTCTAGGAGTCTGCAGACGAGGTGTTGCAATTCTAGAATCCATTCCACCCAAATAGGCAAATCCAGGAATAAATCCTAGCATATACACCAAATAATCTCGTCCAGAATGAATAGAAACAACCTTATCTTCTGACATATGATTATGCGCAGCTACAACAGGAAGATCTAGCCCATATTCTCCACCATATAAAGTAGGAATCTCAATGACAGTTACACAATCCTCTTCTGATATTTCAACTGGTATAGACACGAGAGGTTCCAATCTTGCTTTAAGTTCTTTATAAGAAGACTCTAGCGCGTCATACTGTATTAACAAGGATGTATAGGCCGGGATTATCTCCCGTATCGACGGGTCTTTCATATCCTCTATCATCTCTATCATTCGCCGTATTTTATAGTTAATCGTTGGTGAAATTACATCTCCAAATGATATTAATAGCGCTGTATCCCCAACAGGTGAAATCATATCCATTATATATACCCTCATTTCTACGTAGCAGCATCAACGTTCATGCTGTATACAGCTTTGTAGAAGAACTATCTTATTAATGTAATAATTTTGTAATTCCTTCTAAAGAAGTTATACCAATGTAGGCTGTAATTAGCACGACACACCATCCAGCGTAATATAATAATGTAGGATGTTTGTAGGTACCTACAATATTGGTTTTACGTGTAGCAATTAACATAACTGCCAATGTGATAGGTAGGATAAGCCCATTAATAGAACCTGCTAGAATTAAAAGTGCTGCTGGTTTTCCAATAAAAATTAAAATGCATGTTGAAACTGCAATAAATAGCATGATCGTTAACTTTTCATAAGCTTTTACTACAGAAAATAACGTTTTTAGAAAAGATACTGACGTATACGCTGCACCTACTACGGATGTAATAGCCGCACAGAAAAATACAACTCCAAAAATAATATATCCTATAGGCCCTGCTCCTAACAAAAATGCTGAGCCAGCAGGGTCTTTGGGATCAAGTACAAATCCACTAGATACTACGCCTAATACAGCCAAAAATAATAGAACTCGCACTAATGCATCTACAGACATACCTAAGAACGCCGACTTTCTAACATCAGGCAAATGCTCCTCACCTGTAATGTTGGAATCGATGAGTCTATGTCCTCCTGAGAATGTAATATAACCACCTACAGTCCCCCCAATTAACGTCAATGTTGCTAACCATGGATACGTATCAGGCATAACTGTATGAGTCATGGCCTCTTGTACAGGAGGGTGTGTAGAGAATGCAATCCACCCGATGAGCACAATCATAACTGTCCCTAACACTTTAGCCGTCATATCGAGGGCTCCTCCAATTTTAGGAGATGCAAATAAAGCAATCCCGATGATTCCACTAATAGCTGCTGCAGTAGTGGCATCAATCCCCAATATGATATGCAATCCCATGGAAGCCCCACCAATATTACCAATATTAAATGCTAAGCCACCTAGAGCAATTAAAAACGCTACTACATACCCCAGTCCCGGTAAGATTTTATTGGCAATATCTTGTCCTCTCATGCGAGAAACACTGATAATAGTCCAAACATTTAATTGAGCTATAATCGAAAAAATAACTGATATAGCAATAGCGAATCCAAAATCCGCTTTATATTCTGATGTAAATGCCGCTGTTTGCAACATAAAGCCAGGTCCAATGGAAGATGTAGCCATTAAAAATGCTGCTCCTAACAAAACTGATATATTACTACTATTTGTCAATGGTTTCATGTATATAACTCCTTCTATCTAGCTTGAAAACTACTCAGGGTAATTCCTTCTCTAATAAGTCCCTCTCTCAATCCCTTAACAAACTCAATGGCTTGTGGATTATCCCCATGAACACAGACTGAATCTGCCTGAATAGGAATGCTTTTACCTGTGTTTGTAATAACGGTTCCTTCTTTAATCATTCGCAACACACGCTCTACTGCTTCATTAGGATCATGAATAAAGGCACCAGGTTCCGAACGTGGTACTAATGTTCCCTCTTCTGTATAGCCTCGATCTGCAAATACTTCATGTATCACAGAAATACCTCTCTTCTGTGCTGCTTTTGTAATATAACTTCCACTTAATGCCATAATCGCCAAAGAAGGGTTCATGGCTGCTATTCCATCGAGTATCGCATCTGCTAGGATAGGTGTCACACAGGCTGTATTATAAAATGCGCCATGCAACTTTATATGTTGTAATGTAAGTCCATATAAGTTACAAAACCCCTGTAAAGCGCCTACCTGATATACCATATAAGCTTTGGCCTCTTCTGGCTGTATCGCCATATGCCTTCTGCCAAACCCCAATAGATCTGGATAACCTGGATGAGCACCTACAGCAACACCTTCCTGCTTACAAATTTCCACCGTCTTTAACATGACCATAGGATCTCCTGCATGCCAGCCGCAAGCCACATTAGCACTAGTAACATATTGTAATACTTCTGCATCCATACCCATAGTATATACGCCAAAGCTTTCACCTAAATCACAATTTATATCAATATAATATGACATACTATCACTCCTTTATATTTCTATAAATCTATATTCTATAGAATATAGATTTATTTTATTATATACTAAAAATATATGAATAATCAATCTTATAATCTATATTTTTTAAAAATAATATAAACTTTAATTAATTATATTATGTTAAGCACAAAAAAACTGTATCCTATCACACAAAAATATGTCACATATCTTCGTGCAAAGGATACAGTCGTTATTACACAGTTGTATTCGCTATTGCATTAACAACTTTATTAAATTGATTTCACAACCTCGGAAGCGAATGCTTTTGCATTAGCTAAGTCATTTTCGTCTGGATGAGATGCAGCTTGTGCATGACGTGCATCACGTTCAGCGCTCTTACCATGGCTATGTCCTTCTGGGAACATTTTGTACATCATTTCGATTACTTTTGGATCTACTTTACCTTGGCATTTGAAGTAACCTACTGGGGTTTGGCCATTTGGTAACAATTTCGCAGCTGCTTCTACAGTTTCTTGTGCATGAGGAGATACTGGAGGAACCCCTAAAGTACAGAATAAAGCTACTTTTTCATTTGTAATTTCTTTAATCACAGCTTGTGCCGCTTTATCTGCATTACCTTGGTCCGCCCAGAATCCCATGAATACTACATCATAAGATGCTAAGTCAGCTGGAACTTCTTTTACAGTTACGCATGGAGTACCTTCAGGTAAAGCACTTGCAATAGCTTCTGCTACCATTTTTGTATTGCCTGTACGGCTTGAGTAAATTACGATTGATTTCATTAATTTTTTCACACCTTTAAAAAGTGTGCTCCTTTTACATATACTATTATACACTCTGTATTAAATATACTAATTAAATCATTATATATCGGTATCCTCAGATACAAATATACACAATGTATATCAGATATACGTCCGTAGGCAAAGCCTACGGACACTGCACATAAACAAGTGATTTTAAACGTATCAACGTATGATAGCAGTCTTGTCAACTTTGATCTTGGTATACCTGACTCCACCAAAAAGGTGGCTATAGAACTATTACAGGAAACTATATATTTTGGTTTGGTAAGGTGTGTAGGAGTTCACCTGTAATAGATACTACCTAAATATTTTTCTTAAATGGACTATGACCTACTGTACCATGGGCACGCGTAGTTTCAACATCCCCTGGATGTCCGCCCATTGGAACTCCTTCTGGATGTCCTTTTGGGATGCCTGCTGGGTGTCCACCTGCTCCATGTGGATGCTTAGGTACACCCGCTGGATGTCCGCCCATTGGAACTCCTTCTGGATGTCCTTTTGGGATACCTGCTGGGTGTCCGCCTGCTCCATGTGGATGCTTAGGCACACCCGCTGCTGGATGTCCGCCCATTGGAACTCCTGCTGGATGTCCTTTCGGAACACCTGATGGATGACCACCGCTTCCGTGTGGATGTTTCGCCACTCCTTCAGGATGACCACCACCTACATGTGGATGATCTTTCGGTCTGCCACCATGGTTTTGGGCTGCAATATTTTCATGTAACAATGTGCTTTCACCCGTTAAGATGTATTGAACACATTCAATGACAGTTTGCGTAATATTTACATGCCAGAATCCACCAGCAGTTGTTAAGCGATACAACACGCCATTGTATTCCATCAGACCACGTGTTACCCAAGTATCAAGTAACCAACGTAAATCTTCTAATTTTGGATCCATTTTGATCAAAGCATCTAAATTTAGAACGCCTCTTTCTAAGGAACTAATTACATAATTTGAAAATTCTTGTAGCTCAGATTGTTTCATAAGAACCATAAATGGTTTTTTACCTTCTTCTACAAGTGCTTCGTATGGAGGTAATACACGGTGTAACATTGTCATATATCCACCTAAATTACCACCGGCACCACAACCAAATGGATACATTGGGTATCCAGCTTTCGCCATTGTGTTGTACATAGAGCGTTCACGTGGTGCTCGACTCCAATGGGCTGCGCTCAAACGTGTGAAATCACGTTTCATTAAATACTTAACAGCTGCTTCATACATTAACGCTTGTTCTTTAGTAGTAGCTGCTGGGCTCACTTTACCGCGCTCAATTAGGCTTTGTAAATCACTATTTTCAAAGACATTTAATTGATACAAGTCCATGCCATCTGCTGCGGATTGTTCAAGAAGTTTTAAATCTTCCATCCATACGTCCATCGTTTGATCTGGCAATCCATAGATTAAATCTACGATTACAGAACATTGTTGGTATGCTTTCAATTGTTCCAATCGAGACAATACTGTATCTTGATCATCTAAACGGCCCAATTGACGACGTACATGAGTATGGAAAGACTGTACTCCTAAGGACATACGGTTGACACCATGGCTCATCCATACATCCATTTTTTCTGGCACTAGGTCATGAATACGACCTTCTAATGTTAGTTCATAGTCATTAGCCAATGGGAAATATTGTTGGATGGCAGCCAACATGCGTTTTGCATTATGAGCAGATAGCGATGTTGGTGTACCACCACCGATAAAGATTGTGTGAATCAATCCATCACGAAAACGAGGTTGATCTGCTGCCATTTGAATTTCTTTCAATAGCATATCTACATATCTATCTTCTGCATCTTGATTTGTTGCATGTTGATAGAATCCGCAATATGTACATTTCGTTTGGCAGAAAGGGATATGAATATAGGCTGTTTGCATTTGACCTGGCGTAGGGGGCTGTTGCATTAATTCATTCCATACGCGTTGGGCCTCTTCCTTTTCTAATGGACGGCCACTTAACCCTGCATGAACCGCACGCTTACTTGTAAATGCGTGTGTTAACGGCGTTGCCGTGTCAAAGCCTAATTGTATATTACGTTGTTCCTCCGACATGGAGTCAAATAATGCTTTTAAATCCATAATTCCTCCTGAATTATTTCCAGTGCTTTAGCACTATTCACCGTTCAATGTGTAATACACCGTGAACGAGTTTGATACTGTTTCGCCACTACCATTTGGATAGTTCCCTATACCGTAGACAACATCCTGGGTATGACTATTTAAAATACCTGGTCCACCACCTGCAGAAACAGATACAATATTACCACCGGCGTCAATGGTTACACTAACACTTACGCTACCTTGTAGGTTACGTTTGATTGCCATTGGAGGGTATGAACCTTGTGCTCTAGCTTGTACTGTAGCTACGAATCCTGCCCAGTCAAATGGAGCATTACCAGATGTAGTACCTACACCATCTCCATTGCCACCACCGCTGCCAGATCCAGAACCGCCTCCGCTACCAGAGCCTGTACCATCTCCATCACCAGTACCGTTTCCAGTGCCATTACCGCCACCAGATCCACCACCAGTGCCTTGATTGCTCGAAGTACCATCACTACTACCTGTTGCAGAAGTGGATGTAGATGTAGGCACATTCACCGCATCTTCTACTGGTACTGGAGATGAAATACTTTGTTGTGCTGCTTGCACTTTCGCTTGTACAACTTCTTGTGAAAGTGGTTGTGGGAAGGATACTCCACCACCACCGCCACCACCACCGGCAGAAGCTTTCAAATCTTCGGATATGGACATATCAATTTCAAAGGCATTTTCAGTTTGTTTGTGTTCCACCACAGATACCAACGTAAGGCCTAATACAACGGCTAATAGAAGGTGGATCAAAATGGAAATCAAGTAGGATTTTTTCCAGGAAATAAATTGTTCCATGCTTCATCCTTTCTAGCTAGCCGCAATTGAGAACTTCTTAACCCCAATAGTTTTTAGCATATCCATAATGGCAACCACGAATCCATGTTGCGTATTTTTATCTGCTTGCAATAGTACCGCCGTATTTGGATTTTCACCCACTTTGCTACTGATATAGCTACGTGCATCATCGATACTATACGGTTTAGAGTCAATCAAAATATGTCCTTCTTTGTCTAGTGTTAAAATAATAGGACTTTGTTTGACTTGTGTTGCTGATTGTGCTTGTGGTAACTGTACACCCAAGGACTTTTGTGCCACGGTTTCAATACTATTCATCATAAAGAAAACCAGTAAGAAGAAAATGATATCAATCATTGGCACAATCATGAACTCAGGTTTCATTTTTAATCGACTATTTTGAAACATGAGAATCACTCCATTGTTCTTTCATACCATTTAATAACACTACAGATAATGTTTCTGTATCATTGATGATTGCATCCATACGATGGCTAAAGTATGTGTATATACAGAATGCTAAAATCGCTACAAGCAAACCAGTTGCTGTGGCAATCAAGGCCTCCCCTACACCACCTGAAATAGCAGATGCACCAGCACCATTATCCAAGACACTGAATGTACCAATCATACCAGATACTGTCCCCAATAAACCCAACAATGGAGAAATCGTTACGATCGCACTCAAGTAATCTAAATGAATTTTTAAGTGAGATGCTTCAATCATCATTTGTTCAGAGAAAGCATTTTTCATGCTAGTTTCATTTTTGGAATATGTTAAACCTGCATTTAAAATACGACCTGTAGCAGTTTTATTCTCTGCACACAATTCTTTTGCTTTCGCCCAATCATTTTCTTTAACTGCATAGTAGACATCGTGACTGAATTCTTTTAATGATGCTGTATTAGCTTTAAAATAAGTGAGTCGCTCAATCCCAATGGCAATGACAATGATTGATAAAATGACTAATGGATACATTACTAATCCACCGCTGTTAAATAAATGTACAATGTATAAAAGGCTGTCCATGTTGTTACCTCCCTAAAAAATATGATAATTTTTATCAGCTGTTGTTATGATATCAAATTTATTATTTTTAAATCTACTCTAAAAAGCTTTTAACCGCTCCATTCCGACATTTTATTTTTCTTCCTATATTCACTAGGTTTACAACCAATAATACCCCGAAATGCTTCGGCGAACTTACTAGCATTTTCATAACCATACTTATTGGCTATGCTGAGAATACTCTCATCTGACTTTAATAATTCTTTTGCTGCTTCCTTGATTCGTACATGTTTTATATATTGATGTATGCTAGTACCGTAAATGCCTTTGAAACATTTTTTCAGAGCTGTCGGGGCTAATCCATACATTTTTGCCAGTTCTTCTATGGTCGGTTTTTCGTTTAAATTTTTTATCAAAAATTCATGCATTTCTTTTACACTCTCAACATGCTTTCTTTCAAAGTACGGCATGCAACAATCACGATCTGCGGTCATAGTACTAAGAAGTAGTATAATTTCCATGCATTTCAATTGGAATAGATTAGACTTGATATCTCTCGGTAAATCATAGAGGCTTTTAAAAATTTCACTTAATCTAGACTCTCTGCGGCACACAAAACCAAACTCAAAATCTTGACAGAAGCGATTGCAAATCTCTCTCAAGTTAATACGATCATGACCTACAAACTTATTAACCATAGCTTGTGCCTTTGGAATGTATATGGATAAATTGATTCCTTTATAATAAGACGTCGGAAATTTTGTAGAGTGTACATACCCGGGGGATTCTTTCCAACCTACGGAAACATCATTTTCATCCATATATAAAATACGACCATTATCAAATGCACATTCTATACGTCCTTCTTTACAGTAATGTATTTCAAACATTCCTTCTAAAGGCTTCGCTTGATGTTTAATTTCCTTCATAGACACTTCCTGAAATGTCAATTCCACCCCATCAAATATAAAATGACTAATCATTTTCGCATTTCCATGGGGCATATTCATTTCATATACAGTAGCACCATCTACATCAGTGGAAGAGAGCATATGTAAATCCATTACCTTGGGTTTATACTTTTCTAATGATTTTGTTTTAGTTTGTTTCATAATTCTCCTTTAAAAAAGCCCATTTGCTGTCTCATACGACTAACAAATGGGCCTCTTCGCCGAACTACATCGCCTACTTTAATCTGAGTATCATTTCTATCTCATTATATTTATAATTAGCAATGATTGTCAATATATAATTTTCCCTTTTGGATTATTTTAATTAGTAAATAAATCATTCAATATGAGTAAATTTGCATATTACTGATATATATTAGTTTAAAACACAGATTAATTCAACCCTTTTTTCATAAAAACTAATGGATTCTTTTGTTTTTATATTGATTATTTTCCTAAAATTCTACGAACTAAATCAGCTACATAACTTGTCGTGCCATCCTTAGACAAGTTTGACTCTACTTGTGGAATCAGTAAAAATCGCACCGGCAAGTTCGAAGCCCCTGGTGACATATATTCCAACAGCAAGTCTTCTGGTTTATCAAAGGTATCTAGCAATTGAGTATCGTATATCGTTTCATGGCCCAAATAACTTCCTTTGTTAGGAATATGATACGTACGGGTTCCCTTAGAAGAAGTAATGGCAAAAGAACCACTAAAGGCCCCACCTAACGGGTTAAAATACAAGGCATAGGGCGTTTTCCCTTCCGTTTGAATTAAGTACGTATTAGTAACACCATAATTACCTTTGTTCTTAACCACTTTCCGATTTGATGTTTCATCTATCCCTGGTATAAAAGCATCTTCTCGATCATTAGCAATTTCAAATGCACCTGGACCAGCATCACTATTATAGCGAGGTTCTACTATATGCAAGCGATCTCGACCCATATACGTTCCTCTTAGCTCCACATCATCAATAGGATGCACTAGCAATAATGGCAACCCAAACTCAACGGTAGACTTCGGTTCCATCATAGCTACGTATGCATACAATGGTTGAGTCGTTGTAAAATCAACTATACCGCTAAACAAATCATCTTTATGAACCATAACAGAATCTAATTTTCCAAAGATCTGTCTAGATTCACCTGGATGTAATACAAATGAGGTTTCTTCTGCATCTCTATGTAGTCCGAAAGAAACTTTCGTTCTTTTCCCCTCCGACTCCATAGCAGCCTTCATTAAGCCTTTGTATTCTTTTTCTTTTTGTTGGATTCGCTGACTATCCTGTTGTATTTCTTTTTTCAAACTGTTAGAACGCACAGGTAATTTCACGCCGTAATGCTCCCATTTGCCTAATTGATGAGTCGCCGTTTCCAACTCTTTTTTTGAAAGCTCTCTGCCTACTTTAAAATAGTCTGGACTCGGCTTAGCATAGACAGCACGCTCAATTTGTACAAACGCTGGTTGCGTCCCTTTATTTTCAAGAAGAATACCAATCTTTCTATCAGCCTCATGTTCGTTGACATGATAAAAATAAACTCGGCTATGCCCCTCCAATGTACCTGCCGCTACGATACCTGGTTCTTTCACATATTCTGGGCTATCTGATAGTAACAATGTATTCACTTCTTTTAACGTCTTTACCTGTAATGGCGTGAATGTAAACTCATCAATATTTACTGTACTCGGTGCTTGACCATACACTGAGCCTAATCCTAACAGTGTTACTATACTCGTTACAATACGATGTTTCCATGTTGCTTGTTTCATACTTCCTCTATTCTATGTCTAACCCATTAGGCTCCCACTGCAAAGCTATGGCCTCTAACTTGCGCAATCGATGACCAATCCCAGATTTTGTTAATTCTCGCTTATATGTCGCTTCATAGGCATCTACTAACTCTTGCAAACTTCCGTCGGGAAACTCTTTACGAAGTAATGCAGCTTCATACAATCGCACTGGTAATGTATCAAGGTCTTGATGTTTTTCAATAATCCGTATCGCATCTAATTGGCGAACCGCAGCATTGACCGTTTTTTGTAGATTGGCTGTTTCACAGTTAACCTGGCGATTGATTGTATTCCGTACATCTTTCATGATCCGAACATTTTCAAAATTCATCAATGCCGATTGAGCTCCCATGATTTGCAAGCATGATGTCACCGCATCACCCTCTTTTAGATACACCACAAATTCTTCTTTTCGCTCCACCTTTCTTCCATGTAAGCGGAACATTTTAAGGACCCGAATTATCTGATCCGCAAAGTCCTCTTTCGTTGTCATAAACTCTAAATGGTAATCACTTTGCGGTTTATTCACAGATCCACTACCGAGAAAGGCGCCACGTAAGAAAGCTCGACGAGATTCTAAATCTTTAAGCCATTCATCGGGAATCATGGCATCCACCGGCCATAACTGAAGTTCTTCCAGTGCCAGTCGACTCGGTTCAGTAGGTTCTACGGTTAAGGTATACATATTCTTCTTGCGTAAGTTTAAGCCTTTTCGAATCAATACCGACGTTGGCAAGTCATATTGCTCTTTAATAATAGCTAATACACGTCGTGCTACTGCATTGTTAGCGGTCACTAATCGCACGCCTACTCTACCTTGCATGCCTAATAAAATTGACCCACCCATACGGAGTAAACAAGAGGCTTCCACTTTAGCTGCCCATGCATCATCCGTTTTAAATTGACATAATTCATTTTTTACATCTTCTGCAAATGACATAACCGCTTCCTCTCTAAATTACATACTATTTCAAAATAGAGCCTATATAGGCTCTATTTTAATATCAATGATCATCTCGTTGTAAATAATATTCTAAAATATGTGGCTCAATATCTGTTTGTAATGCATATACCACATCCATCACAACTTTTGCTAATCGTTCAGAATTATGTATAGCCTTATCTTGGCTATCCACTAGGTTCGCCCGTATTGTACGAACGCCCATAGACTGCAACGCATCCATATCTACCTCAACAGGTTCTTGCCCTGCTTTTTTATATTGCTCTAAC
Source organism: Veillonella sp. CHU740 (assembly GCF_003992055.1). Classification (GTDB taxonomy): domain Bacteria; phylum Bacillota; class Negativicutes; order Veillonellales; family Veillonellaceae; genus F0422. Next base: position 58,534 of record NZ_RQVD01000006.1, on the reverse strand, counting down.
GTAGCATCTTGGATCCGATTATCGTTGACTAGTACCGTATCTATAATTCCTTTTTCACTATGAGCTTCAATAGCTTTCACATGGTCAGATACAGTATAACCATCTGTCTCACCAGGCTGTGTCATAACATTACAAATATAAATCGTAGCCGCTTTGGCATTTGCAATATGTTCTGCTACCTTATCGATTAATAAATTAGGCATCACCGAAGTGTATAAACTACCTGGTCCTAAAATAATCGCATCTGCTTCATCAATGGCTTGTAAGGCAGCCCCTACAGGAGATGGTCTTTCAGGCTGTGTATATACTTTCGCAATTGGCTTTCCGCCATTAGGGATATTACTTTCCCCTTCTACAATCGTACCATCTGTCAACTCTGCAATTAATTTAATTTCTTCTGTGGAAGACGGTATGACACGACCACGAACTTGTAATATTTTGCTCGATGCTTCTAAGGCTTTTTCTACATCATCATGTAGCACCTGTGTCATAGCTGTCAAAAATAAGTTACCAAAACTATGGCCAGATAATTCCACACCTTTTGTAAATCGATACTGAAAGAGCTCTTCCATGAGGCCTTCTTTTTCTGCCAACGCTACTAAACAGTTCCTCAAATCTCCTGGGGCAATCATCTGGAAATCTTCTCGCAATCGCCCCGAAGAACCACCATCATCTGCTACCGTAACAATAGCTGTTAAATTCGTGGTCTTACTTTTCAATCCCCGGAGAAGCATAGACAATCCAGTTCCACCACCAATGACTACAATTTTAGGCCCTTGACCTAATCGTATCTTTTCAAAAATATAATCACTCACACCATCTTCTGTATCTGGCAAAATCGCTCCCACGATAGTTTGAATAATTTTTCGGATCCCCCACAGCATAGCAAGTATACCTAGTACAATCCCAGCAACTCCAATAGTAGCTATCACTGTATAGTTATAGGAGCCAGTCAGGTGAAAAAGAAATTCTAAAAAGACATCTTCAAAACTGCTAAACCACTGGTAGTTCATCATCATGAGAACGCCCACAACAAGCCATATGGTACCTAGAGAAAAGAGAAATAACCACCGCTTAATATTAATACCAGGTGCAAACCAACGCATCCAATTATTATATTTCATAGGCTTGAGAGATAACCAACTGGCTATCTCACTCCTTTCTTTATAGATCTACTTGAGAACGTGGATTCACATCTTCTTCCACATGATTTCGCATCATATCTCGATGCTCTACAGATACATTGCAGCCTTTTTCTTTTAAATGGGTATATAAAGCCTCTGCCATGGCCACACTACGATGCATACCACCCGTACACCCTACGGCAACAATAAACTGACTTTTCCCTTCTTGTTCATAGTTCGGCACTAGAAAGTCCAAGGTATTAAAGAAGCGGTTTTTAAATTCATGTGTCACTTCAAAGGAATGAATATATTCTTTCACTACTGGCACACGACCCGATTTATGTCGATATTCTGGAATATAGTACGGATTCGGTAAAAATCGTACATCCCATACCATATCTGCATCGATAGGCATGCCAAATTTAAACCCAAAACTTACCACCGTAATTGCCATGCCATCAGTTTGCTCTTGTACATGGCTAAAGGTACGTCTCATGTACGATTTCAAGCTAGATGTTTTCATATTTGTGGTATCAATGATATGGTCTGCCTTGCTTCGCACATCTTCTAATAATGACCGCTCTTGTGCTAACCCTGTAATGATTCGACCAGCTGGCGCCAACGGATGACTTCGACGGCTTTCTTTGTAACGACGAATTAATGTATCATCACTGGCTTCCATGAACACAATTTCATAAGGCACACTCATAGCCGTCAAATCATCTAAGGCACTGTTTAAATCATCAAAAAATTCACGACTGCGGATATCTACCACTAAGGCTACTCGACTCACTTTAGTGCCTGCACTTTGACGACAAATTTCACTAAATTTTGGAATTAATACAGGAGGTATATTGTCGATACAAAAATACCCCATATCTTCTAACACTTGCATGACTTGCGTTTTCCCCGCTCCTGACATGCCAGTGACAATAATTAAACGAAATCCTTCCATACGGCCCTCCTAGTCCATGTTATAACACATTGGCATCGATCCATTTCGCAACGCCATCTTTTTCATTTGTATCGCATACTTCTTTGGCGATTGTCTTCACATGATCCTCTGCATTTCCTACTGCCACAGAATGGCCCGTAACTGTTAGCATAGAAATATCATTTTCCGAATTCCCAAAGGATACCATATCTTCTAAGCCGATGCCTAATCGTTCACCCATGAAAGCTAGGGCTTCTCCTTTTGACACATGAGGGGCTACAATCTCCAAGAAGTTCACCTTAGATCGAACTAAGTCCACTACATCTCCTACTTCTCTAGAAAGTATCTCAATGACCTCTGCCATGCGTTCAGGCTCTTCTACTACTAATAGCTTATTAGCTCCTTTTTTAGGTTCATAGATAGCATCTCCTACATACATAGCCTTAGCACCTGTAATCTCTTCATAAAGGCGAGAAAACTCAGTTTCACTATGCACTAATAGTTCATCATCAATATAAGACTGAATATAGATATTATGCTCTTTTGCAATGGCTAATACTTTGCGTGCTACCTCTGGTGAAATCGCTCGTTCCCAAATGAGTTCCTTACTTTCCACACGTTGAATGATACCGCCAGAATACAGTACCATCGGTACATCACCTAAGCCTAAGCGATGTGCTACGGGATATGCTGTTTGGTACATACGACCTGTGGCAATGAGAACTTCAATTCCCTTCTGCTGTGCTTTTTGAAGCACTGTTTTTGTATAGTCAGACACAGTGTTATCATCACGTAACAATGTATCATCTAAGTCTATGGCTAACAATTTCATGACATCACTCCTTCATCATACCTTTCATTATACCACATAACAACGTATATCTAATGTATGAGTATCACTCAGATACAACTAGTTCTATCCGAAAAGATATAAAAAATGACTCAACCATACATGTCGGTCACAACTCTTTGATGAGTGCCCCCACATTGAGGAAAGCAAAAAAATACGACAGGTTATACAGTCCAGTATGTACTAGTATGCAAACCTGTCGCAATTCTATTTCTTTATAGTGTATTGCCCTATTGATGCATTAGAAAAACAGATGATCTATGCCATTCATATCTAGAATGGTGCCAATCGTAAATGGTCCAAAGATACCAAAACGAGCACTTACTTCATCAAAGCGCATTTCATTGACGATTTTTTTGAATTGAATTGGATCATCACTCATCAAGGTGATGCCCCATTCCCAATCGTCCATACCAAATGCACCTGTAGTAAACTCTTTGATAGTGTCTTCATATTTTTTACCAATTTGACCATGAGAACGCATCATTTTACCACGACTTTGACGATCTAACATATACCAATTATCTGTCAAGTTGCGTTGCTTAGCCATAGGGTAAAAACACATACAAGCCAATCTTGGAATTTTAGGGTATAAGCGGGCTTGCACTTTTGGATGATCTTTTGGAGATTTTACATAGTTGCTTACTTCAATAACAGATACAAAGGAAGATTCCGGTTGTAATACACTGAAAATTGGTAATTTTTTCAATTGTAATTCCACTTCGTTTAACTCTTGTAAGCTTGGTTGCAAGAACCAAAACATAATATCTCCCTTATGACCATTAATTTGGTACATAGCATAACTACTTGTATGAGCTTCATGGGCTCTTTCTAAATTCCCAATAAAATCCTTGAAAGATTGCAACGCTTCACTTTGTTGCTCAGCAGACCAAGTTCTCCACTTTTCAAAATTAATGGAATAATTAGCGTGCAAGCTAAACCAACCTTCGTACGTTTCAGGTACTTTTTCTAGTCCTGTTATTTCTGGACGTCCTTCCACAGACAATACTCCATGATGACCATGGTGAGACTCTGGACGCCCCTCCAATGGACCTGCTCCATGATGTCCGTGGTTAGATTCTATATGTGTATCCATAGGAACTACCTCCTTAGTTTCTTTTTTCCATGCTTCTACTAATTCATATGCTTGTTTGATGCCATCTGGCATACCTACCCCTTTAAATGGCGTTCCAATCAATGCCAATCCTGGATAGTTCTGTACCACATGGTCCATGATTGTTGCGATTCTATCTTTATGACCCACTTCATATTGAGGCATACTTTTTTGTAACCGCACTACTTCCATCCATTCTGGATTTCCTGTAAACCTCAATATATTTCGTATTTCTGAAAGTGCCAATTCACATAATTCTTCTTCACTGTGCGTATCTACTGTAGAATCTGTAGGCTTCCCTAAAAAGACACGCAGTACCACCTTGTCTTGTGGTGTCGTTTGTGGCCATTTACTAGAAATGTAAGTACATGCCGTCAATGGTGTCTCTGTACTGCGAGTGATTACAAATCCTGTGCCTTGCAATGGTTTTGTAAACGCTGACTTCGGCAAACTCATAATCACAATGGCACAAGAAGATTGTTCCATATGCCGCAAGTCTTCAAATTGTTCATCTCCCACAAAAAATCTTTCATAGGCTTTAGGTGGAGTAGTGATCACAAGACGGTCGTAGGAGTCTGTACCATTCTGTGTTTGCACTCTATAAATCTTATCTGCGTAAGATGCCTCTAGCACCTCAGTCGATGTGTGCAAAGAAACGTTCTTCGGCATTTGCTCCACTAGCGCATCTACCAAAGATTCTAACCCTCCCGTTAACTGGGCAAATTGACCTTCTGTAACAGCCCCAGATTGTTTGCGCATACCTTGCATAGCCATCATTCCTTTGACCAAGTTTCCATGCTTTTGTTCTAGTTGACGAAATTCTGGAAAAGTTCCCAGTAAACTTAAGCGTTTTAAGTCTCCGCCATAGATACCCGCTAAGAGAGGTTCAATTAATACATCGACTAGTTCATCCCCTAAATGATAGCGGAAAAAGGCATCGATGCTCATATCCTCGTTTCCTGGATATGGCTTCTTAAAAATATCTAATCCAGCACGTATTTTACCAGACCAACTCAATAAACTGGACATAGCAAAAGGGAGAAATTCTGTAGGGATACCAATGATGGATCCTCCAGGAATAGGCTTCATTTGACCTTGATGATAAATGTAGGATTCTCCTGTAGCATTACGCACTAAGGTATCACCTAATCCCAATTCTTTCACCAAATCTGTCATAGCTGTTTTTCTTGCTAAGTAGGAATCAGGACCCACTTCCACCACATAGCCATCATGGCGTTTTGTTTGCACCTTTCCACCCCAACGATTAGAGGATTCCAACACATGAATCTCCCAATGAGGAAATGCCTTACCCATATAATAAGCGGAAGACAAGCCAGTTAAACCGCCACCAATAATTGCTATTTTCATATTATCCCTCCTTCCAGAGAGCTGTTACTACACCGTGCGCCATGGCTTTCACAAAGAGAGTATCATGGTCTGGCATAGGTACTCGCACATAGGTCATCCCCAACTGTTCACACTGTTCCTGTCGTTCTATATCTAAATCATAGGACACTTCCATATGGGTACAAGTAAAGCCGATGGGAATATATACCACATGGGTATAGCCTTCTGCGCCCGCTTGTTCTGTAACAGCTTCCACCGTAGGTGTTAACCATTCCCCACGAGTCCCTGCACTTTGCCAAGCTAGGGTAGCGTTCGGCAACACCAATTGATCTGCCATGGACTGCATCACCCGTTGTAAACTATGCACATATCCATCATAGGAAATTCCTTGCATCAGTGGCACACTATGAGCCGTAAAGACATAAAACGGTTTCGCCGTAACAGGCAATGTACGCATAGTCTTCTGTACTCGTTCTGTCCAAGATTGCACTAATGTCGGTGCGTCCGCCCAACTTTTCACTATCTTCCACCTGTCATTCATAAACAGTTTCAGTGGCTCTAGATAGGATGCATTTAATATGTCTGTTCCATAAGGATTCATCATGAGTACAACTACTGTATCATAGTGATTCAATTCCTTGGCTACATCCGCGATGAGTGGTTCTATATATTTATGTGCTTGTACCACCGTTACCTTTGCAATGGGCAGTTCGTTTTGTAACTCTTCTTGTAATCTCTTAACTTGCCACGCAGTGGACTCCATCAATTGGGATTGACCACCGATACGTTCATACTTATGACGTAATCCTTGTAATTCTTCATCACTTGGTCTATGGCCTCTCCGTATGCGAGTATAATACTCTTCTATATCATTTAAAGAGCGAGGAGAACCATAATCTAATACCAATACACAAACTTCTTGTGTTGTTTTATCCTCTGTCATGTACATACTCCACAATGTTTCGCAATACTTTCGGATTCGCATCTGGCACAACACCATGGCCTAAGTTAAAGATATGCTTTCCATGAGCAGTACCTTCTTCTAAGATGCGGTCAATTTCACCTTGAATCGTTTTCCAATCTGCGAATAAATAGGCCGGATCTAAATTCCCTTGTAATGTTTGCTTGATACCCATCGCGCTTGCTTCTGCAATGGAGCACCTCCAATCACAACCGATTACATCTAATGGCAATTCTTTCCACACAGGAAATAAATGCTTAGTGCCTACGCCAAACATAGTGATAGGAATATGAGGATATCGTTCCTTAATGGTCCCAATAATACGTTTCATATAGGGGAATACGCCACCTTCATATTGTTCCATAGAAAGGGCACCAATCCATGAATCAAAAATTTGAATTGCATTCACTCCCGCCTGAATTTGACCTTCCATATACGTAATGGACATAGTCGTCAATCGTTCCATCAAAGCATGCCAAATCTCAGGCGTTGCCACTAAACATTGACGAGTTTTCTGGTAATTCTTAGAAGGGCCACCTTCAATCATGTAACTAGCTAATGTGAAAGGAGCCCCTGCAAAGCCAATCAACGGTACTGCAAGTATTTCCTTCGTAAGAATCTGGATTGTTTTTACCATAAAATCCAGCGATTCTTCTACTACAATATCACGTAAATTTGCTACATCTTCTTGAGAACGTATGGGATTTGCAATGACAGGTCCTACGCCAGGTTTAATCGTTACATCCACACCCATAGGTACCAAAGGAGTCATAATATCTTTGTACAAAATAGCCGCATCTACATCATATTCATGAACAGGAAGTGCCGTTACTTTTGCACATAATTCCGGTTGATGAGTAATCTCAAATAGGCTATATCGCTCTTTTATCTTGCGATACGCCTCTTGACTCCGCCCCGCTTGACGCATAAACCAAACTGGTCTGCGGGACACCGACTCACCTGCAATCATTTGCAAATAATCTTGTCGTTTTTCCATATATAATTTACACCTTACCTTTTACCAAACCAAACTTGGATTCTATATTCTATTGTAGCATATGGTAGCTATAATTACCTATAGATTCTATCACTACATATAAAGTGTATATCGATTTTCATCTATAAGATAATAATAATTATCTAACATTGTCTTACCTTGCATTACTATACTTTTCTTCATTAAGAGTATATTTTGTTATCCTTACATACAAAAAGAGGCGGTAACAAACATGTAAAATGTACATGTTGTTATCGCCTCTGAGACCCCTGTATGGGGGATGTCCCTCTCTTAATAAGGAACTGTTAGATTCTATGCTCTTTGGTTATATGTCTTGTACCCTTACATACTCTGCCCCTAGCATAAGAGCAATCTCTTTCCCTCGATTCATACGAACAAAGCTAGTATCGGTATCAATTACAATCGTTTGTATCCTCTGACTGATAAGCCAGTCACCAACTTGTTCTAGCCCTTGTAGTGCTTGAGATGTTACCTTCCCATCCGTTATGACTACTAAATTAGCCTGTATGTGCCCCATTTGAGACATGTCGACACCTATCTGTTTTGCCGCTTCCTCAATACCTTTCACAAAAGGCGTTCTTCCCCCAATCCTAGCTGCCTCCAATGCATTAGGGATGGTCTCAATTCTCCTTGTCAATGGCACCACACATTGAGCTCCTTGCTTTTGAAAGGTGATGAGCGATACATACTGTCGTTTCACATACATCATCTGTATGACTTGTGAAAGTAACTTCTCGGTCCCCTTTAATCGTGTTCTCTGTCCCATAGATCCACTTGTATCAACTACTAAATAAATGGCTTCTTTTGGCATCTCCTGATGCATAGCATATCTGACATCTTCTATGGTTAGCCGAATAGGTAGTTGGCGGCTACGTATAATCCCTTGTACTATCGTTGGAATCCAAGCAATGGTTCTCCCCGTAGTTCCTTGACGATGCACCTTAGGGCCTCGACCGTCGGCACTGATGTCTATTTGTTTCTTTTCGGATCCAGATTGCAACATCCCATATAGATGTAACACCTGTGTTTCCACCGTTTCTGAAAGTGTAAAGGACTCCTCTATCTTACCTGTATTGGGCTTACGTTGGCCCTGTCCGTTAGTATCTTTTTCTCTGTCTCCTCCATCATGACTAGCATCTAGTTCCTCTTCTGTCTGATCTAGTTCCAGAGTGGTTTCCTCTTTTGATTGTCCATCGTGAGATTCATCGCTATCTGTTGTCATCCTCTGAGACATTCTTCCTATTTGCTCATCACGGTCGTTCTCCCTATCCATCCCTTGTGAGCCATTGTTCTCTTGTTCTCGGTTTGAACTGGCCTCTTGCGGTTTCTCTTGTTCAGTTCTTGTCTTATCAGATGTCCTTCGATCTGATGGATCCTGTGCATCTCCATCTTGAGATGTTGGAGGAGTCACTAGGTTCTTCATTTTCTGTGGTAATGTCCAAGGAAGTACTGTTTCTACATCGGTAGGCTCCACAAATTGATGGCCTTTTTCTCTAGCTAAGCCTATGGCTGCTTTTAGTAAAATATATTCCATGCCCATAAAAGAAATGTTGAATTTCTCTACTAGACTGGAAATATATGTATATATGCTATCATGCACGGTTGGGATTCCAGGTACATCTATTAATTTCCCCTTAGGACGAATCGGCTCTTCTCTATGGGTTTCAAATGTAGCCATTACTTTTCCCTCAGGAGGAATCTGTTCTTCTCTGTGGAATCCATATACATCTATTGTGGTTCCCGTGCGAAGAGTTCCTACACTGTAGTGCCTTTCACGAATCGCACCGTTCTCATATGTATCTGCATGGTCTCTATCTGCTAGGACCCGTACTCTAGTGTCCGCATCTGGTGATTCTATGGGAATCCACAAATCCATATCATAGACCCATTGCGATAGCCCTTCTGTTCCTGTATACGTTGCCATAATTTGTAGCGGTCTTCCCGCTTCGTACCGCCGATTTTGCTCGGAAAGAATCCGTAGCCACATGGACCGGTCAAAATGATCCAATCCTTCGCAGATAAGTAGATCATAGCCATCCCAAGGATGTGCTTGTTTTACAATTTGTGCTGTTTCTAAGGTCCTTTGTATATCCACCGCTTCCTGCATAGCACTCACATCTGTGTGAGACATAATCGTCATATAATTTCGGCCCCTATCATGCAATGCTTGCAACAGGGCATAAGTTTTTCCCGTTCCCACTTCACCTGAAATAAGCAATGTCCGCAACAAAGGTTCTTGCAAAAAGAGGTGAATGCCTGTATTTATTTGTACACTCATACCATTCACCTCCTTTAACAAAATCTTTGTTGTTAGTTCTGGCTTCTACTACTTGTGTATTCCTTCATACGTAGCCCATAGATTCTTTAACATACTTTCATCAAATTCACGTTGCTCAAAAGGTTTTCGCTTCATCCGATGAGCCACCACAAGAGGTGTCAACTGTTTCAGATGATCGATGGTCACATGGGGCTCCCCTTGTAACGCCGCTAAGGCGCGGCTACTATTGAGTAAGGTAATATCCGAACGATGTCCCTCTACGCCTAGGATAATCGATATATTGGCAATCAATTCTAATAGATTCGTATCTACCACAATCGTAGGCAATACTTTACGAGCTGTTTCAATGGTTTTACGCAACGCTTCATCGTCCTTGCTGTAGGACTCAATAAATGCTTGCGGATTCTCTTCAAAGGCCAGTCGACGGCGCAATACCTCCATCCGCAAGGCTACGTCTGTTTCCGCTTTCACCATCACCGATAAGCCAAAGCGATCTAGCAATTGTGGTCGAATAGCACCTTCTTCGGGGTTCATGGTACCCACCAAAATAAATCGTGAGGGATGACTATGGCTAATGCCCTCACGTTCGACCCGATTCACCCCCATGGCCGCTACATCTAGCAATGTATCCACTAAGTAGTCCTCTAGTAAATTGACCTCATCCACATAGAGAATATTTTCGTGGGCCTCAAATAAAATGCCTGGGGAAAACTCTTGCTTCCCCTCTTGCAAGATCCGCTCGATATCCAGAGTTCCCACCAATCTGTCTTCCGTACAATGCAAAGGAAGGTCCACCACTTTCATAGGTGTTCCATCACGATGCATAGGCAGCACCTTAGCTAAGCCTCGTACCGCCGTCGATTTTGCCGTTCCCTTATCACCTTGTATCAATACACCACCTACTCGTGGATCTACTGCATTGAGGAGTAAGGCCAATTTCATTAGATCTTGTCCTACTAAGGCTGTAAAAGGATATAGATTACTCATATTACTCTCCTTGCCAACGTCCTTTGGTAGGGATAATTTCTATGCGCAATTGTCCATACCGTTCATCTCTGAATACATCTGTATCCATATCAAAGGCCCGTTTAATATAGTCCGGGCGCAACACTTCTTCTGGCGTGCCATCTGCAATGACACGATGCTCTCCAATAAGCAATAATCGTGTGCAGTATTTAGCAGCTAATTCTAAATCATGTACAACGGTAATGATAGTTTTTCCTTGCTTGCACAAATGTTGAAAGAATCGGAACATATCATCACTATGGCCTTTATCGAGGGCAGAAGTTGGCTCATCTAATAGCATAATGTCTGTTTCTTGGGCTAGAGATTTAGCTAATAAAATGCGCTGTTTTTCTCCACCACTGACCTGTTCTAACCGCTGATCTTTTAAATGCGATACTCCTGTATACGCCATCACCTCTTGCACAATACGACGATCTTCGTCGCTTTCACTATCCCACCAAGATTGGTACGCATAACGACCCGTCATAACGATTTCTTCGGCGCTAAAAGCGTAAGGAATCTCCGCTTGTTGTTGCATATAACTCATCGTTTTGGCAATAAACGTATCCGACTGTTTCGCCAAATCTTGTCCATTTCCATAAATATGCCCCTCATAGGGTAATAGCTGGCGAATCGCTTTGAGCAATGTGGTTTTACCATTCCCATTCGCCCCAATGATACCAATACATTCCCCTTTGTAAAAGTCTTTGGTTACATCTTGAACGATCGGTTGTCCATCATGGTATACAGATACCTGTTTTAAGCGCAATACTACGTCACTCATAGAGAACCTCCTTTCACTTTCAAACGATGTAAGAGGAATAAGAAATATGGCGTTCCTAATAAGGCCGTCATAATACCCACTCGTATATCTACAGGATGGAATAAGGTGCGTCCCAATGTATCGCACAACAACACAAAACAAGCGCCCCCCAAGGCAGAGGCAGGTATCACAAGGCGATGGTCAGGTCCTACTAAGAGGCGCACCATGTGCGGCACCACAAGACCCACAAACCCAATACTACCGCCTACGCATACAGAAATAGCCGTCATCATAGCCGACAAGAGCAAGAAGATCATACGATACCGATTGGTATTCATACCTACAGCTCTGGCTTCTACTTCGCCCATCACTAAAATATTTAAATGTTTACTCAAGGCTATAATAATCGCTGTTCCTACCGCAATGACAGGCAGTGCAATGGCCACATGGTCCCATCGGCGATACTCTAAGCTACCAACCATCCAGAATAAAAATTCTTTCAAACGATATTCATTCATCAACGTTAAAACTCCAGATGTCAAGGCTCCCAACAGCATGCTGATAGCGACCCCTGCTAACAATAAAATGCGAGGGTCCATCCGCCCTTTATACCAACTGAGGAGCATTGTAATACCTAGAGCTGTCAAGGCGCCGATAAATGCAAAGGATGGCATGTAATAGGCACTCACCGATGACAACCCTAATGCTACCGCAATCACAGCCCCTGTGGAAGCCCCAGATACAACGCCCATTATGCCTGGATCTGCCAACGGGTTACCAAATACGCCCTGCATGACTGCACCTGCAATGGCCAAGGCCATACCAATAGAAATAGCCACTAAAATTCTAGGCAAACGTATAAAATATAAAACTCGTTCTTGCTCCTCTGTTAAATGCAAGAAATCACTAGCACTGATGGGAATAATACCCATACACAAGGACACGACAATAAGCACCAATAGCAGTATTATCATGCCAACCATATAGAACCACGGTCTATTCATGGTTGCCTTCTCCTTTCTCGCTCTCTCGAACGATGCGCAAAATATCTTTCATAGATGTACCGATGAATTGATTTCCAGCATATAAATTGGATGCGTCCATGGGCAACACACGATGGTCTTGCACCGCTTTTACCGTTTGCAATCCTGGATTATCTCGGTATAGTGTTTGCCACGCCATTTCACTTTTGTCGTACACTGGTATGAGAATCACATCAGGATTCATTTCAATAATGCGCTCTTCCGTGAAAGCAGTCCTCGGTGCATATCCTAAGTGGCTCGGTCCATTCACAAGCCCCATGACACGGGTCATGTCATCAAACAAGCTTCCCGTCCCTGAAAAGCCTTCCATGGATGACATAGAAATCACGACTTGCCCTTTTGTGTCTGCAGATAGAGCTTTTACCTCTTCTATATCTTGTTGCATCTTAGCAGTCATGTCACGAGCCTTATCCTCTGCTCCAACAACCGATCCCAATCGCTCTACTAAGGCTACAGTTTCTTGTACTGTTTTAGGACTGCTAATGATGACCACAGGAATTCCCATATGCTCTAATCCATCTAGTACATCTCGGCTTGTATACTCTGGAGCAATCACCAAGTCAGGGTGTAAATATACAATTTTCTCCACCGCATAGGAGTATAAAGAGACTTTCACAGATTTTGCCAGTTCATAGTTCGGCCCATATCCCTTTGTTTTTGATAGAAAGCTAACAGCCCCTAATCGACTAGGCCCTACCATCTCTAATAATATAGGTTCATAGGCAGAGGTTAAAGAGACAATTCGCTTCGCTTCCACAGGAACAGTAATCGTTCGTCCCCAATCATCGATGATTGTTCGTTGTTCTCCTTGTATAAGATTAGGTGGTTCACTATGAGTAATTGCAGAAATCCAGCTAGTAAGACCTATTAGAATTCCGCCTAACAGCAACATACTGACTAGTAAACACAGTATTCTACGATTCATCATAATACCCCTCTAGATCTTCTTCCAAAGACATCGCTACCTCTCGCAATCCTTCTCTGCGGTCCTCACTAGCCTCCCAAAGGCCTCGTTGTTCTGCTTCCAATAACGTATTGCAAATAGCCCCTAAGGCCCAAGGATTGACTTGACGCATCCAATCCTGTACGTCCTGATTCATGACATACTCGTCTGTATATCCATCATACATCCAATCTTGCACCATATCGCTGGTAGCATCCCATTCATAGGTATGTTGTACATAGGAAGCCATATCAGCAGCCCCCTTGTAACCGTGTTTCATCATCCCCTCTATAAAAATAGGGTTCATTGGTTCACTGCGGAATTGCCGCTGAATTTCATCTTCTAACGATCGCACCAAAATATCCTTGCGGTACGTTGTATCACCTATGAATGATTTCGGTTGTACACCTTTGATCGATTCTACAGCTGCAATCATCCCTCCGTGGTAGGCGTTGAAATCATCTGTACTTAATAAGCTAACCTCTCGATTATCTTCATTTTTCACGGTCACTTCAATGGAACCTAACCGTTTACGAAACTGTTGATGGCTTGGGATAATATCCCCCTGTTCATCATATCCATAACCGCCCCATGTAACATAGGCATTGGCTAAGTCTTCACGAGTCGACCAATTACTTTGTTCTAAAATTTGGTTTACCCCTGCCCCATAAGCTCCTGGTGCATCACCAAAGACACGAATCGATGCTGCTTTGATAGCTTCTTCATAGTCCATACCGTCTTCTACTAACGTAGCTGTATCCAGGTCTATATGTTTTTTTACGTAATTCACACTATGATCTTCATCAAGAGCGTTTACCATTTGCACAGCTCTTGCAATCCACATGACACCGGTAGGCATCATATCTCGGAATAGTCCACTAATACGGCTTGTTACATCGATGCGTGGTCGCCCCAATTCCTCTAGAGGTATGACTTCTAAATCGGACACACGACTTCCTGTATAAACTGGTCGTACACCCAATAAATAGAATACTTCACCAATACATTGACCGTGAGTTCGTTGCGTATTGTCAGCCCACAAGACAATACCAATTTCCTCTGGATATCGCTGTTCTTCTCGAATATATTCATTGAGCAACGCATCGCCTAGTTCACAACCGATGGCGTAGGCAGGCACGGTCGGTAATGTCCGTTCATCGACACCATAAAAATTCCGCCCCGTAGGTAGTACATCGATACCACCATTAGTAACAGCACCACCAATATTGGGAGGAATATACTTGCCTTCCAATCCTCGTAACAATTGGCACATTTCTTCTGTAGTTTGACGCAGCCCTTCTACATACTGTGCACAGAGAGTTTCTTTCTGTGCATCGTCTGGCACACCATGCATGTCTATGAAAGCATCAATATACCCATCTTCTTCCTCTGTAGTTGGATTTTGCCCCAAAATATGCAATCCACAACGAATATGACGGTTTTGAATATCCATCAAATAATTATGAATATCCCCTAACAATTCTTCTGCTTCGTCACTGCCAATCGACTCTGCTAGGTGGCACCACTCCTCATCTGTCACCATTCTATCTTGGTCAAAATACTGCTGTCTTTCTTGTTGAAAGAATCCATACTTTTCACAGAGATGCTCTAAATGGCAATCTTTTATGGAAGATAAAATATATCCTAGTACTACTTGTTCCTGACCTTTTTCCTGTGCTTTCATATGGTCGTACTCATCAAGGTATCGTTCCAACGTTTCATAGTCACCATATAAGCCGGACCGCTTCATAGGCGGCGATAAATAACTAAGTAAGACAGCATGGCTACGCCGTTTGGCTTGGATACCTTCACCGACAATAGTTGTCCAGTACGGATATAGATTAGGGATATCTTCAATACCTAATTGAGGATAACAAAACTTGCTTAAGGCGGTGCCCTTACCAGGTAGCCATTCTAAGTTACCATGGGTGCCCATGTGGATCGCCACATCTGCTTGAAATACTGTACGCACCCAATGGTACACCCCTTCATAATGATGGGTTGGCGGAATATCTGGCGAATGGTACAGAGCATCAGGATTATCACTAAATCCACGTGGTGGCTGTACCAAAACCCATACATTACCAAAAGCAACGCCTGGAATGATAAGTTCATCATCTTCTACAAATATCTCACCTATAGGCTGTCCCCAATGCTGGAGTAAAGATTCTTGAGTGCTACTGTCCAACTTTGAAAACCATGTATCATACAGTGCTTTTGGAAGTTTAGGAGCTTTCTTGATAGCCCTATCTGTCAAACAGTCTACATCATTCGTAGCATGTTTGGTCAGTATCGTCATGAGTTCTTCACTCGTTTGAGGAATCCCTTCCACTGTATATCCCGTATGTTGCAATTCTTCTAGCAATCGAAGTACAGATTCTGGGGTATCTAGACCGCATGCATTGCCGATATGCGAATTTTTCGGAGGATAATTATGAAGAAATAGAGCTATCTTTACATCTGCTTTCTTCTTTTCTTGTAATGCAATCCATCGCTTGGCTTGAGCTAATAGCTTTTCAATGCCTATGGAGTAAGGTTTAAAATAATATCCTCTTTCCTCTGCATAAGTTCTGGTCCCCACAATGTGTCCATTTAAAATGCCATCCATTTCTGGCAGTGACAGGGAAAAGGATATATCCATCGGCTCTAATCCTTGAGATCGTGCTTGCCAACTTTCAAAGCTCGTATACGTGACGAAGCCCTGCAAGATAGGGATGCCTAACTTAGCCATTTCATCACGACTCGCACCTTGTAAGCCAATAATGGAGAATTTACATGTATTAATGATGAGAGATATGGTCTCTTTTACCTGATGAGCAAACAAAGTATCCCAACAATCGTACCACCGTAATTGTCCATCTGATTTATTGCTGTACTGACCAAATACTAATACAGGAGATAGACCCTGCTCTAATGCACGATCATACAGTTCGTAGGGGTAGTCTAATTGGCCTTGCACCCATTCATCACGATAGAAAAAAATGCCTACCACGGGACCACTATGATGGTAGTCCTTACGATACTCCTCATAGGATGGATACACTTCGCCCTGCCTACCTAAAATACCTTGGTACGGTAATTCTTTCACCGGTTGTTCCTGCTCTGTATAGCCTCGCAAAGACAGCATATATTGGCATAATCCATAGAAGTTTTCTGTTCCACCTTGGTGTAAATAGGCCTGGATTTGATCGATATCACTGTCCCCCACACCATATCTCTGCACATCGGACGAAGAGTCATGAAAAATTAATACATAAGGAACTCGTTTCTGTGTAATATATTTGTGAACCCCTTTTACCAAAGGCGTATCTAAGGTACTCCCTACATGCGTAAACAACACAATATCTGCTGCATCGATGTCTCTCCGTACACCTTCTAATGACACATCTTCACATGACAGAAAGACTATGCCCACGGACATAGTCTCATCTGTGTATTGTTGTTCTATTTCTTTAGCCCACTGCCAATGTTTCGTCATGGATGTGATGAGTAAAATAGAATGTTTCATACTGTACCTACTAGAAATGATAGGAATAGTTCACATAGTAATTACGTGGTGAATCCCAGTATTCGTAAGCACCATGAGTAATTACATTATGGCGATTTAATAAGTTATTCACATAGAACCCAATCGTTTGCGAATCATTAGGGCTGTAGTTTACATGGGCATTCACATTGATGTAATCAGGGTTATATTGTCCATCACGATTTAATAACCGTTTTCCCCACCAAGAGGCAACCATACCAGCTTGCCATTTATCTTTTTCATAATCTAACGCTAGGTTTAACTCTACTTTAGGAGCACTTTGTTCCCATACTGTAGATTTAGTCGGTTGTTTTCTAGGATTTGAGTAGGATCCGCCAATAGTCATCATCAAATCATCTGTGATATGGGATTTATATTCTACCTCAACGCCTGTGTTAAGGAACTTGCCACCATTAATGCGCAATGTATTACGACCATCAACAGGATTTGGTGCCCAGTCAAAGAAATTTTTAAATTTCATATGATATACACTTACTCTCCAAGAATCTTTGGCATTTACTTGTTTATACCCCACTTCATAATTCCAACCTTCTTCTGGTTTTAGATTATCCCCACTAAGTTTTACGTATTGTGGCTCCATTTTCTTCTTCGGATCAGTAGCCCAACGATACACATCATGAAGATTTGGCATCGTGAAAGCCTTACCAATATTGGTATAAATAGATCTTGAATCATCAAGCTTATACATGGTTTGCCATTGTGGCGTAAAGACATGCTGATCCTTAGCTGGATCATCAATTACTTGATACCGTCCACCAATAGTAGTACTGAACATTGGAGTAACTTGGAACTCATAACTTCCATATACAGCAGCTACATTACGGTGTGCTCGCACTACACTATTTTTTACTGAAATTCCTTCGTAGGACTCGTGAGCTCCCATGAATCCTAATACGGCTGTATCTTTACCTTTATGTAATTTCCATGTATGTTGTGCCTCTGCACCTACTTTATAAGCCGCATAGTTACTATCATTTTGATTAAATGTTAAAGTTTTTAAATCACGAGATTCACCTACTAATTTACGGTTATTAAAGAATACCATAGCTCTTGTTGTAGCATCATCATATATAATGGACGCATTATTCTTAATATCCCGATAATGATACTGTTTAGATTCTTTTAATGGATCTTTCCCTTTAAACTTCTTGTTATTTTTTATAATTGCTTCTGTTAAAGTACTCATTTGTCCATATGTAGAATCACTTTGCTGACGCATATAGTTAACTCTTACGTAGTCATGTGGCTTTATATTCACGGCTACATTATGAGCATATCCTTTATCTCTCATATTATAATAATATCGATCGCTACGATCAGGAGAAGTTCTCTCTTGTGCTCCATAGTATTCTTTCGACGTGGAAATTTCAATTGTATCGGTGCCTACTGTTGCTGCGTATTTTTTATATCCTTCATTACCGATACGTGTTTCAATAGTAGCATGTGCTTTAGTCGGGGATTTTGTGATGACATTCACAACGCCACCTAATGCTTCTGAACCATATTGAGCTGAACCAGCACCACGAACAATTTCAATACGATCCACATTGTCCATCATCAAACCATTTAAGCTATTTTTACCATCTAGATTGATTGGTGCTCCATTCACTAAGACTAAAGCGCTTCTTTCTAGGCCACGAATGTTAACACGGCTATCCATAGCCCCATATTCTAACCCAAAAGGACCATAGCTAAATGTCGTAATTCCTGTTGATTGACCTACAGCATCAAAAATACTCTTTGCTCCAGAGTTTTTCAAATCTGCTTGATCTAATACTGTTACTGCAGCAGGTGTATTTAAATCTTTTGTCTCAAACCGTTGTGCTGTTACAACTACTGGATTTAAAACCGTTACTGACTCCGTTTCAGTCATAGCGTGTGTACTCAATACACTCGCTGTTGAGCCAAGTAATCCCGCAAAAATTGCCAAACGTAATGCCTTCCCTTTCATCATTACTCTCCTTACTGTAGCCACTTGCTACTTAACATACTGTGCCTACATGCCCATTGTAGAACACAAATTATCACCTTATATCCTATAAGGCTTCTAACATATGTATTACTTCCAACCTGTTCCATTATTTGAAAGAGGTTTTTCCATTTCATCATACTATATATATAGGCCTAAGTAAAATGAATTTTATTTATCAACTATCGCCGTATACCAAAAAGCACCTTCCACAAAGGAAGGTGCTCTTCTATCCGCACACCATGGTGATGTTATTCCTTTACAGATAACATCTCTCTAAGAGCTTCGTATCCATAGGGCACCATAGGAATACCTTGTATGAAGTTTATATCTTGTATGTCTTCTGCATGATCTACTACGACACAGATGTCATTAGCACCCGCAAGTTGCAGTAGACGAACACTTTCACCAATCTGAGACGTATCTAATACATCATTCATAACTACAACGCCTACTACGTTGCGATTAAAGGCTCCTGCCGTAGCTGGTGGATAGGGATTAAATGGTTCTCCTAAGCGGTAGCCCAATACCACTGTATCCACATCGTAGGATGACACTAAAAGAGCAGAAAAATACCAAGGATTTTCAATGTACTCTCCAGGAGTTAGCACACAATTGCCTTCACGATACACCGCCATCGGTCGTGATAAGATCTTCTTTACGCCCAAAAGACGTTGTACCACGGTTTCCACATGACTATAGGTGCTACCAACCCACAGAGTACTACGCAAGGTATCCACGGTTAGCTCCTTGTAAGAGGAACTACGCTAAACTGTAGCAATTCCGAAAATCCCTGTAATACACTAGAGAGTGATACCTCTACGCTGGAAACATCTCCTGATATCAGCACAGCCCCTGAGAATCGATCAATAAATTCGATATGTACATTCGCTGCTTTAGAGGCCATATCTCCTGCTATGATAGCTGCTTCCCCTGGAGTAATCGTCAAAATACCTACAGCACTACGACCTTCGCTATCCAAACCTAATTTACTGTATAAGTCCCGTTTAGGATTCGCCAGCACATGGGCCAATGTGACTTGTTTCCCTGGCACTGACTCTTGAATGATACGTTGCTTATCTAGCATCGGATATCCCCCCCTTTCAAATTATAAATGTAAAGCTGCATGTAGCCAGTTAAATGCACCCACTGCTAACAGTGCACCAATAGTTGGTCCTACAATCGGTACCCATGCATAACCCATATTAGCAGTTCCTTTATTAGGAAGTGGTAAAATTGCATATGCCAAACGTGGAGTAAAGTCACGAGCAGGATTCAAAGCAAAGCCTGTAGTTCCACCGAAGGAGAAACCGATACTTGCTACAAGGAAACCAATAATAAGTGGTGCTAAGCCATCGGCCATAGGTCCCAAGAAAAGTACACAAAAGATGAATAAGAACGTAGCAATCACTTCAGATAGTAAGTTCCAAGCGCGTTCATCACAAGCTGGACCTGTGGCAAAAATACCTACGCAGTTTCCTTCATCTGGGCCAGTAATCTTGAAGTGAGGATAATAATGTAGCATCGTAATTCCTGCTCCTACAAAGCCACCTAATAATTGAGCGATAACGGCCCCCACTACTAACTCAGGAGGGAATAATCCACCTGCTGCAAAAGCAATCGTTAATGCTGGGTTCAAGTGTCCTACCCCACCTAAGTGAACGGCCACATAGACTGCAAATGTAACTGCAAATCCCCAACCAAACATCAAACCAATCCAGTTTGTTTTAATTGCGCTTGTGATTGTATTTTTAAGTAATAATCCAGCGTTACAACTACTACCGAAAGCCATTAAAATAGCTGTACCGATAAATTCACTAACATACACTTGTGTAGCATCCATATGTGTTACCTCATATAATACATGTTAATATACGTGTTAAATCTTCTTTTGTGGCTGCATATGGGTTACCTGGGTAGGTACGATCCACCATTGCCTGTTGCACTAATGTAGGGAAGGATTCCTTAAAGGAAACTTCATCAACACCAAACTCTTTCATTGTTATAATGCAACCCACTCGACGCGCTAAAGATTGTGCACAGCGCACTAAAGCGGCTATTTGTACACTTTCATCATCAGATTCGGTGGTTAAGGAGAGTTTTTGTGCAATCGAAATGTATTTTAATTTAGCCGTATTAGAGTTGGCTGCATTATACATAATGACATACGGCAATAGCATAGAGTTAGCTAAGCCATGCGGTACATGGAATTGCCCGCCTAATTGATGTGCTAAGGCATGGGTAATACCAAGACCCGCTTGGTTAAATGCAAGACCTGCCATGCAGGATGCTTCATGCATCGCTGCTCGAGCTGCTTCATCTGCTCCACGCTCTACACATATTGGTAAGTTTTTAATGACTAATTCTATCGCTTTTTCTGCTAATGCATCTGTAAAATGGTTAGCTTCTGTGGCTACTAATGCTTCCATAGCATGTACCAATACGTCCATTCCACTATAAGCAGTTACCTTGGCTGGCGCAGATTTTACAAAGAATGTTGTCAAAATCGCTTCATCTGGTAATAAACTTTCATCTACCAAAGGATATTTTATCCCTGTTTTTGTATCTGTGATAACCGCAAAGGATGTAACTTCTGATCCTGTACCACTTGTTGTAGGAATGGCAATAAATTTTTTAACTCCTACACCATAAATAGTTTTACAGAAATAGTTGATTCCTTTCGCTGTATCAATAGCAGAGCCACCACCAATGACAATCATAACTGTGGCTTGTTCTTTATGTAGAACCTCTACTCCTTTAACAATAGAATCAATAGGAGGGTCTGGTACAACATCAGAATACACTACATATGTATTATTGGTATTCACAAAGTTAATCACAGTTTGCAATGCTGGTGTTCCTTCTAGAAAAGGATCACAGATAATAAAAACGCGTTCTCCTTCAAGTACTCGAAGTCTCTCTAAGGCATCTGTTTTGGTACCATTGGTAGAATTTTCGGTTTGTCCCGTAAAAATTTGAGTTTTAAAAGACCATGATTCCATAATTACGCCCCTTGTATATATGATTGAAAAGCTCGTAGTCCTGCGTTCACTATGAGCACATCTTCTTCTACAGTGCCACCACTAATGCCTAGACCACCAATTAGATGATTTCCTAGCATTAGTGGCTCACCACCGCCAAATAAGACTATGGGTCTTTTCACCATCGTCTCAACACCATAAAGAGGAGTCCCTGGTTGCACTATCTGTCCTAGCTTCTCTGTTCCGCATCGAAAAGAGACTGCTGTATAGGCCTTGTTAGGGGCTAGTTCTATGCTCACACCTAAAGCTCGTTCCATACGCCGTTGATATACTAACGATCCGCTAGCATCCACAATAGCAATCACTACAGGAATCCCCAATCGTTTCGCCTCTTGTTCGCAGGCTTCAACGACAGTATCCACCACGGATTCAACGGTAATTCCCGTATGTCTCAACCACTGTGCTGCTTGCCCAATGGGGGCAATCCCCTCTTGTGTAGTGGATGGTACGCGCTCTATGTTTGCAATAATGTCTCGGACTGAATCATAAATATCCATGTCCATCCTCCTTACTAAAGGCTATCCTACTATTTAGTCAACAATGTTTCTACATCGTGATGTGGACGAGGAATTACGTGAGTAGATACAACTTGTCCTACGTTACCAGCTGCTACTGCACCAGCTTCTACAGCTGCTTTAACAGCACCAACATCACCGCGAACCATTACTGTTACTAAACCAGAACCGATTTTTTCATAGCCAGTTAACTCTACATTCGATGCTTTTACCATTGCATCTGCTGCTTCAATAGCTGCTACTAAACCTTTTGTTTCTACCATGCCTAATGCGTTATTCATGATAAACCTCCTTATTTTTTAGAACTACTTTTCTTTTTAGTTTTAGTCGATTTTGTTGATTTCTTAGATCCTGTAGCTTTTGGTGCTACTTCTGTTGTAGATGGTGTAGATTCTTCACCAATCACAATGTTTGTTAGCTCAGAAATGGCTTCTGCTATAGTTGCTTCTGTTGTTTCTACTGGTTCCACTATTACGGTTTCTACCGCTGGGTCCACCTCTCCTGTCACGGGAACAGAAGGTGTTTCTTCCACTGGCTCAGGTTCTACTGTAGGTTCTTCTACAACTTCTGCTATCGGCTCTTCCTTCGCAGGTACCATTTCTTCTTGCAAGAATACATCGATAACGGTTTGCGATACTCTTGGAATCACTTTAGAACTTACGAAACAACCCATCTCTTTTGCCACCATAGCGCCTGCTTCAACAGCTGATTGTACAGCTCCCACATCGCCTACTACTTTCACAGTAAACCAACCAAAACCATTAGCTCTATCAATATTTACTACGTGCACGTTAGATGCTTTTACCATGACATCTGACATGGTAATGGCGCCTAACAAGCCTTTTACTTCTAATAGTCCTAACGATTGATTCATATAAGCCTCACTTATCTCAAGCTAAATGCTTCACTTAATACACAACGACGGATACGACAGAATGATCTTGCACAAGTAATGCCTTCTCCTGTTGGTCCTGCAATGGTAAATGTAGTATGACCTTCACCGCCTACACCAATACCTGCATAGGATGGAGCATTCTTAACAAAAATTGTAGTTTCTAGTAACCGTGCCATTTTAGATAATTTTTCTAAGTTTTGAGAGTGCATCATCGCTGTATGACGATTTCCCAATTCTGCGCGGTACGCACATTCGATAGCAATGTCTACATTTGGAACTGCTACGATTGGTAAAATTGGCATCATCATTTCTTCTGTTACTAGGTGATGATGTTCTGATGTACGAGCAATGATTAAACGAATGCTGTCATCTACCACAATACCTACTAATGCTAATAAATCTTTAGCCGATTTACCTACAAAATCTGGATTTGGTTTACCATCTTTCTTAGTTACTTTTTCAACTAATGTATCTAATATAGACATATCAGTAATTTCATAAGCACCATTCTTTTTCATATGGTATACCAATTGATCTGCCACAGATTCCACAACAAATACTTCTTTTTCAGCAATACATGGTACATTGTTATCAAAACTTGCACCACTTACGATATCTTTCGCTGCTTGTTCAATATGTGCTGTTTCATCTACAACTACTGGAGGGTTACCAGCGCCGGCACCAATCGCTTTTTTACCAGATGATAAGACTTGGTTTACAATGCCAGGGCCACCGGTAGCTACTAAAAGTCTTACTTTTGGATGGCTCATCATGCATTGTGTGCTTTCAATTGATGGTTCACGCACCATTGTTACCAAGTTGTTCGGAGCACCTGCCGCTTCTAATGCTTTATTGATCATTTGCACTAAAATGGTAGATACTTTTTTAGCTCTTGGATGTGGGCTGAATACTACTGTATTACCGCCTACGATCATGGAGATAGAATTATTGATAATTGTTTCTGTCGGGTTCGTTGTTGGTGTTATGGCACCAATCACGCCAAATGGACAAAATTCTTCAATTGTCAATCCATCGTGACCTGTCATAGCACGAGTTTCCAGCACCTCTTTACCTGGTGTTTTCACAGCAGCTACTCGGTTTTTAATCAATTTATCACTATATCTACCAATGCCTGTTTCTTCGACTGCCATGAGTGAAATCATTTCTAAATGATCTTTTTGTACCACAGTTTCACGGATGGCATCCACAAATGCATTACGCTCTTGTAATGAAAAAGCTAACAACTCTCTTTGTGCCACTTCACTCGCATCAATCGCAGCCTCCATGGTATCAAACACGCCATATTCATAACGAGTTGTTTCCATACCTACGCCTTCTTGTTGTAAATCTTTCACTACTTGTTTCACTATACTTTCAATCATTTCTAAGTTCATTCGTATCTCCTCTATGATTTCGATACAATTCCAATATCATTGTTTTTAATCCGTCCTGCATTCGCTTCATCTACATCGATATGCATTTCTAAAGCAAACTTCGGCGATACTCGAATAATTACATTGGAAAATGTCAGCTCGCGTTCTCCATGTACAGTCACTGTCACTCGCTCTTTATCGATCACGCCCATACGTTTTGCATCATCAGGATGCATATGGATATGTCGATGCGCTACGATCACACCTTGAGAAATCGTTAATTTCCCTTTCGGTCCTAGTAACGTTATACCTGGAGTTTCCCGTAAATCACCAGATTCACGTATCACGCCTGGTACTCCCAACGTAAATGAATCTGTTAGAGAGATTTCCACTTGTGTATCATTCCTAAAAGGTCCCAAAATACGTACTTTTTCAATACTGCCTTTCGGTCCTACTAGAGTTACTGTTTCATTTGCAGCATATTGTCCTGGTTGTTTCAAGTCTACTTTTTTTGTCAGTTCATCTTGTCCAAATAAAACGGTATATGCTTCTTTTGACACATGAACATGACGATTTGAAACACCAATTGGTACGCTACATCTATTTAATTCTTGTAACTTTGCTATGACGCGCTCCGTTACTAAATGTAAATACTCAGATTGTTTCATAGGTTTCCACCAATCCATTAATGACTTGATCTCGATATTGTGAGATTGTTTTATGTTCATGTTTTTTGAAAATTTTACAAAAATAGCTCACATCACTATATCCCAATATGTTAGCAATATAGGATCCGCTCTTTTCCGTTCCAAGTATATATTCCTTCGCTAAATTTATTTTTTTCTTGTGTATATACTGCATAATTGTCATATTTAACTTATGTTTGAATATACGACTAATGTAGCCTTGGCTTACATTACAAGAAACAACTATATCTTTTAAAGAAATATCTTCTTGTATATGTGTATGAATATAGTAGAGAACAGTATGTAAAATTTCTTGTTTCCCTTGATATAGTTTCATAAACAGGAAATCAACAATTTTAAATGTCCATATACCGAGTCCTTCTGCATATTTTGTATGTACAGGTTCCAACTGTATCTTTGACACCATCGTATGTAACTTCAATACATGCGTGTCTAAGACCTTGTGTTGTACCTGGTCTACTAGTTCATATAGTTCACTGGCAATTGACTGGCTATCACTATGTTCATATGTATACTGACATACTTGGTATAATCTGTCATAGGCTACCTCAAAATCACCTTGCTGAAAACCTTGTACAATTCCGTCCAACAGATCTAGGGATTTCCCTGTGACCTCTTTTTCTTTAGTCATCCCCTTTGCTGGAATCCATTTATAAAAATCATCCCAGCTAAAAGGTTTATATAAATATCCAATTCCGGAATATTTCATAGTCATTTGGTTAACAGCTTGCGTTTCTTTATTCAACATCATCACAATCCGGCATGTTGGATAGGTGTAATAGATATGTCGAATAATGTCACCTGCTTTTTGATGGCTAATATCCATTGCTATATAAGCGACAGAAATTATTTCTTCCTTCGGTAAGGAAAGTACTTCTTGATATGTACTAATGCAGATGACCTCCGCTTGCATATGGAGTGCAATTCGTTTTTGTAGTGCTTTCATATGCAACTTATCGGTATCTACCAAAAGTATCTTCATCACAAAATACCTCCTTGTCTTATTCTACTGGATAGGATAACATCACCTGTATCCCACCCTTTGGCAATGGATAACAATGTACTTTAGCAGAAGTGCCATGGTATTCTATAAACGTTTGATGTAATTTTAAAATAGCTTGACTCGTTGGAGATAAGGTTGACTCTATGGTATCTCCATGTATTAACCTCGTCACATCTTGTAGTAATTTGTGTAGTACAAGTACTTCATCAGAGTGAATCTGCAATGTATCATCTTCTA
The DNA here is from genome assembly GCF_003992055.1 of Veillonella sp. CHU740. Taxonomy (GTDB): domain Bacteria; phylum Bacillota; class Negativicutes; order Veillonellales; family Veillonellaceae; genus F0422. The sequence continues at coordinate 31,867 of NZ_RQVD01000006.1, read as the reverse complement.
TAATAATACATACTTGATCACCTTGGAGCTCTGCATGTAGTTTCATAGAAATCTTCGGATGCCCCTCTTGTTGTGCTCTTTCTGCCACTTGATATACATATTGCCATACGCTATAGGACGGTAACATGTAGTGCCACAGGCTCTCATCTACATCCATATGCCAGCCTATGTGGCAATCTTCACGATAGTTTAAGAGAGATACTGTAGATTCGATGCGCGAACATTCCTCTTTAATACTTGTTTCAAATAGACTATCATGATGAAGTGCTAATACATGAATATAATCCAGAATCGCTGCTTCCGTTTTTTCTGCTTCTTCTACTACAGATAAGCTATCTACTACGCTAAGCAATTTACAGTTACGTACCATATCTACATAGCGCTTATACTTTTCTAGCTCACTTTGTAAGCAGCAAATCTTATCTTCTGCTTCAAATACTTCTTTTTCTAATGCTTCTATACGATTTAAATTCTTTTGTTTATTTCTATTCGATACAATTTCATGATTCGTAAGTTGATTAATAATAAACTCCACTAGTTTTGCGATAGAAAGCGCTTCATTATAGCTATACCGCTTAATATCTGCTAACTCTTCCGGATTCGTAGTTTCGATATCTTGGTTCACTAATTGTGCTCCACCAGGTACCATATTTTTACTCAACCGGACTATTGTATCTGGTACATCATCACATAGAATCTGTCCTCCAATAAATCCGCCTAAATAATGACCATCCACGATAATCGGTATAGCAATTTCTAAAAGTCCGCAAGGACAAATATAAATGCTCACCTCTTTATTAGTGGCAGCAATAATTGCACCTGATGCATCGGATAACTTACACAATAATGACGATGTAGGGTTATCTCTTATTTTCTTACAATAGTTGCAAAACCGTGTTGCTTCTGTTAATACATCACCTTTATAATCTACTGTCACAAAAGCTATTCCTGTCACGTTGGCAACCGCTTCTTGGATCCCTTCCAATAAATCATGACCTATGACAGTCATAATATCCAGTCCTGATTCTTCGTTTCGATTGTCTTCCAAAGTATTTCGTGGCATTCCTTTTTATTACCTTTCCTATACAATACGTAAAATATCTCTACTTATAGTATACGACAGTAATTGCAAAAACCATGTCAAAAAGTATGATTTTTGTCATGAAATTTAATCATAGTTATTATGTATAAGAACATAGCGTTTCTACATACACACATCTTCTGCGACGGACTAAATCTTTCGCCGTTATGGCTCCTTCACCAGTGACATTGGCAATCGTGAAAGATGTAGCTCCTACGCCACAGATACCAATTCCATCTAAGGAACATCCATTTTTGACAAAGATTGTAGTTCGGAAAGCTTTTGCTGCTTGCCGTAAACGCTCCGTATCGCGAGAATGAATACCTGCTGTATGGTGATAACCTTGTTCTGCATCAACAGCAATTTGTAAGGCACTTTCAAAATTACTAGCTTTCACCACTGTAATCAATGGAGCTAATATTTCCTGTGTCACAAATGGATGAATTTTAACAGTTTCTACAGCAATCAAATCATAGGAACGATCCGTATGGATTCCTGCATCTTTTAAAATCTCATCTGCCGATTTACCGCCATATTGACGATTCACTTCCATATCTTCAGTCAAGAGAATTTTCGATAATTGCAACATTTCTCCCACTGAATCCACATAATACACATTGAGTCTTTCTAAGGCCTTTCGAAATGCTGGCAATACAGAGCCCACAATAATGACATTTTTCTCCGATGTACAAGTAATATTGTGATCGAAGGATGCACCTTTGTGAATGCAATACGCTGCCCGATCGATATCAGCCGTTTCATCTACCACAAATGTAGGGTTCGCTGGACCTGCTGAAATGACTTTCTTACCACAGGCTAATGCACTTCTAGCTGCATCTGACCCACCGGTAGATAAAATCAATTCCACATCAGGATGATTCATTATTTCATTAAGATATGATAAGGAACAACTATCTGGTGTAGTGATTAAGTTACATATGCCAAATTTATCTAAAATAATTTTGTTCATCACTTTCGTAATATATTTAGATACCTCCATGGCTCTTGGATGTGGACAATGAATCACTACATTCCCTGCTGACAACAAACTAATTGTATTGTTGATCAACGTTTCACAAGGATTGGTACTTGGATGTATGGCACATACAACACCATATGGAAATGGTTCTGTTAAGACAATTCCATTTTCCCCTTGCGTAGTTCCTGTAATCAAGTCTTCTGGGCCCGGCGTTTCTTCCAAAGCAAGTTTAATCTTAATCCCCTTATCTTCGGCTTTACCCATACCTGTTTCTTCACAAGCTAGTGTGGCAAATTCCAGACAATAGCCTCGCAATCCTTCACGGATGGCTTGAATCAATTGCTTCCGTTCCCGTAGGCTCAACTTTTGATAGATGTGAAATGCTTGTTTTGATGCATGCACAACCTGTGTTACTGAGGAAAATATCCCCCCTTGGGTTCCCATATTTTGCCTCCTTACTAAATAACAACAGAGTCTACAATACCAATGATTGCTAAATCTATGGTAGCTCCTTTTCGGTTCTCTTCCACACGTACTGAAGACCCCGTTCCAACTAGCACATATTCACCTACACCAGCTCCTACAAAATCAGCTGCTACTTGTTCTCTATGAGCTGGCGAAAGCGATGCATCGACAGGCTGTACAATCATCAGCTTATATCCTAATAGGGTATCACTTTTTTTCGTTGCTACAACATTACCAATCACTTTTGCTAAATACATGCTTACTCCTATCTCATAGGACTCAATTCATATGACGAATATGGTCTATGTATCGTATCCCTAATTCAAATATTCTTTGATAGTACCCTTGCACCATCTGTTGGTAGGGACCTGGTTCTTTTCCTGATAAAGGCTCTATGGATGTTGGTAGTACATAGATACTAGCACCTGCTGTAAAAGCTTTCTTTACCACTTCCGACAGATCCGATTGACTATAGCCTAACGCAATATGAATGACATCATTTCTTCCTATATAAGGTAATACTATGCAATCGTGTTCTGTGAAAGCTGGTTCCTCTCCATAGGGATATTGCATAAGAAAAGGATGAATTTCTTTCACTCGGCGTTCCATGTCTGGATCACCGTTCTTAGGAACAATGGCATGAACTTGTGTAAAATTACAGGTAGTCAGTTGATTCGCCAGTGCATAATTTTCGTGATGCCACTGTTCATCAAAAACCACATATAGTTTTCTTACATTTTGTTCTTGAGATTGTTCTGCTAAAATACGTGCCACCATGTCTTCTAGGAGCCTAGATAGGTCTCTATCTTTCATAGTGCCTCCTCTAAAGTAGTGGCATATAAGGACGATGCCTCATATGCCACGCTACATTACGCTTTAAGAGTTGGAATAATACGTTCTGTATCGATGTGAGGACGAGGGATAACATGTAAGGATACAACTTCGCCTACTGCACGAGCTGCTACTGCACCAGCTTCAACAGCTGCTTTTACTGCACCGACATCACCACGAACCATAACTGTTACTAATCCAGAACCAATTTTTTCATAACCTACTAAGTTTACGTTAGCAGCTTTTACCATAGCATCTGCTGCTTCAATCGCACTTACTAAACCTTTTGTTTCTACCATTCCTAATGCATCTGAAACCATAATATCCTCCTATGTTTCTATATTAACCTATTAAATGTATGGTGTTGTACTCGATGTAGGTGTGTCACCTAAAGCACCAAGCAATTTAATACCCACTTCACGAGCTGCTTTCACGGCTTGACGAACCGCACCAGAATCTCCAGAGAATGTTAAGATTACTTCATTAGAGAAACTTGTCCCAGATTTAGGAGATGCGTAGGAAACAACTTCTACATTGGCAGATTTCACTGCTGTATCCGCAAGCACTGCACCAATCGCTGCTGGACCTGCACATACCATACCAAAAGATCTACCTAATGGAGTATTGAATACGGCTTCTAAACAATAGCTTGCCCGTGCTGTGTATTGGAATTCCAAGTGACCTGCATCATTAGCGTATACATCTCCAAAATATTTTGGAACAGCTTCTAATGCAATTTCAACAGCTCGACGAGCATCGGATACATCATGAGCACCGATATAGATTAAAGAACCATGACCTGCGCCACCTTTAGTATCGCGAGGCAACTCTACTGTAATAATTTCAGTATTAGTTGCTTTGATCGCATCATCCACAGCCATAATTTGAGGACCTGCGCCTACACGACCGCCGATAATACCGATAGATTTAAATTTTCCCAATCCCATTGTTTCTGTTAATAATGGATCCACACTGGCAATCACAAGACCAATTGTATCGCCCATTGCAGTACCTACAAATTCAGTAACTCCGATGGATCCTGCTGTTGTACCTTGCGGCTTTTTAATGCCAAGTTCTTCTGACACTTGACCCATCACTTTTTCTAATAATGCTGTATCCATAGTACCTCCTAACCACCAATAATACAGTTTAAACCATATGATTCTACTATGTTTTTATACGTTTCCATCTCTTCTTCTGGAATCTTTGGTGTATTTTCTAATTCATATTCACGTCCTAATAGTTCATATTTCCCTTGTCCATAATTGTGATATGGCAACAAGTGTATGTCATGAACATTAGGCATATTTTCCTTCACAAACTCTGCTATGCCACGAATGTCTTCTTCGCTCGCATTAAACCCAGGAATCGTAGGAACACGCACTGTTGTATTTGTAATAGACTGTATGACTTTAGCCGTCTCCTTGATTCTTGCGTTATCAACGCCAGTGAACTTTTTATGTTGCTCTGGATTGACGCTTTTGATATCTAGTAGAACTAAGTCGATGTACGGCATAACCTCTTCTACAATCTTTGTGTCATAATACCCTTCTGTTTCTATTGCGGTATGCCATCCTTGGGCTTTACAAGCTTTAAAGATTTCTTTGGCAAACTTTGGTTGTGTCAATGCCTCTCCACCAGATAAGGTGATGCCGCCATTAGAGCGGAAATACTGCGTTGCATCTTTTTTCAATTCCCGCACCACTTGTTCAACGGTCATCAACTTACCTTTCATGGAAAGGGCACTGGTCGGACAGACCATGGTACACTCTGAACAGTTGTCGCAGAGTGTACGGTCGATCCAGTACGGGTTGCTATCGGCAATGGCCCGTTTAGGGCAAACTGCCTGACAAGCTTTACAACCAATACAGAGTTGTTTTCGATACACTACTTCAGGATAATACTGCTGTGATTCTGGATTAGAACACCATTTACATCGTAATGGACAGCCTTTCAAAAATACGATTGTCCGGATTCCTGGTCCATCGTGAATGGAAAAGCGTTGAATATCAAATACAGTGCCTTGTACACTATAATCTACTGATTCCATACGAACTTATCCTTTATATTATGTACCTACATTTCATGTTCTGTACGATTAATGATATCGTCTTGTACTTCTTTCGCTAATGTTACGAAGTGAGCACTGTAGCCCGCTACACGAACGATCAAGTCTTGGTTATCTTCTGGATGTTCTTGAGCATCAATCAATGTTTGTTTATCAACAACGTTAAATTGAACATGGCTACCTTTTTTATCAAAGAAGCTCTTAATAATAGATACGAAGTTTTTCAAACCTTGTTCTCCACCTACTGCAGCTGGGGTGAATTTTTGGTTGTATAATGTACCATTCGATGCTTGTGCATGGTCTAATTTTGCTACGGAGTTAGAAGCTGCTGTAGGACCGTTTACGTCGTTACCTTGGCGAGGGGATACACCGTCAGCCAATGGTTCAGTTGCTAAACGTCCATCTGGTAATGCAGCTACATCTTTACCGAACAATACGTTAGCGGATACTGGGTAGATACCAGCTTGGAATTGACCGCCACGAGGGTTCATATATTTATCCACTTCATTACAGTAGATTTTACCGCAACGATATGCGAATTGGTCTACTTCTTCAATATCATTACCAAAGGAATCAGTGTTTTTCAAGATATTGCGGATAGTCGCATATTTGCTAGGGTCTGATTGGGATTTGCATCCACAGCTTGTACCTGTGCCAGTACCTTGTTTCAAATGAGATTCTAATGTAGCAATGTCGATAGATCCTGTGGAGGATAAGATTTTCTTAACTGCTTCATAGATTTGAGCTTCATCTAAAGTAGATTCTGGAATAGAAGGAGTGCAGATTGGAGCCGCACTATCGCTATAACCGAAGTTAGCTTCTAATGCTTCACGCAATTCAGCTAATGTAAAGCGTTTGTCTTCGAAAATATTTTTTTGGATTGCATATAAGGAGTCACCTGCATCAGCAACACCGAATGCTTGAGGGCCTGTGAAGTTATAGATTGCCCCACCTTCTTGGCAAGATTTACCGCGTTTGATACAATCATCAACCATAGCAGACATGAATGGCAATGGAGCGCGTTCCATGTGAGCGTAGTCAACTGCGTTATCAGCTTTTGCTAAGTGACGAACGAAGTATTCCATTTGTTGTTGGTACGCTGCCAACAATTTATCCATAGTATCTAATTCTTCTAACTCGCCAGTTTTAGGTCCCAATTGTTTGCCTTTACAACGTCCGTTGTTAAGTGTAATTTCAAGAACTTTTGCAATATTGAAGAATGCCGCATCATGCCAACCCTCAGTACGATGGCCCGCTTGTGGTTCAACACAACCGATGATACAGTAGTCACGAGCGTCTTTTAATGCTACGCCACGAGATACAAGAGCTAAGATAATTACTTCATCATTGTAGAATGCTGGAACACCATAGCCTAAACGGGATACTTCACAAGCGCGATATAAGAATTCCATTGGAGCATTTTGATGTACACGTACAGAGAAGGATGGAGCTGGCAAGCGAACGTGCGCTACTGCTTCCATACACATGTAAGATACCTCGTTTGTTGCATCTTTACCTTCAGAGTCTTGACCACCTACGCAAAGGTTTTGGAATACTGCATAACCAGCAAACGCTTGTGCAGAGATTTCATCACGAGTTTTGTTGATATCGTTCAATTTAACCCAGATGCAGTCTACTAATTCTTGTGCTTTTACACGATCAATTGGATCATCTTTTAAGTATGGATACATGTATTGGTCGAAACGGCCTGGGGAGATGGAGTGACCATTGGACTCAATTTGAACCATGATTTGTAAGAACCAGAAAGATTGACATGCTTCCCAGAAGTTACGAGCACCGAATTCAGGTACACGATCACAGTTAGCAGCGATTTGTTGTAACTCTGCTTTACGAGTTGGGCAAGATGTTTGACTTGCTAATTCACGAGCTTTTTCAGCATAGCGATGTGCGAATCGGATAGCTGCATTGTAGGAGATAATAACTGCATTGTAGAATTGTTTTTTCTTAATGCTGCTAGGATCATCTTCGTCTAATGCATGTAATGCTGTAATTGTTTCTTCTAATACACCGCGGAAACCTTTTTCTAAGATTTTACCGTAGTCTACGTTTACGTGGCCTACACCACCGAAGAAGTAGTTACCTACTGTGAATACACCATTAGCGATACAGTCTTTTGTATCTGGTTCCATATAGGAATCGGCTAAAGAGTGAGTTGTTTTGCCTTCCCAATATTTGAAAGCTTCATGCAATTCATGTTGTACTTTTTCAGAAATTTCGAATGGATCGGCCATACGTTTATGCATAGTATGGAATTCTTTTTCTACCCAATCATAGGAGAACTCTGGGCAAATTTCTGTGGAGCGTGGGTTGATTGTAATAGAACCAACTACAAGTTCATTATCACGGATTGTAACTGGCAACTCGTTAAAGATTTTTTCAACAGCTTTTGCACGACGGATAATCGTAGGTTGACCTTCGGTTTCCTTGTAAGATTCTGTAATTAAAACTGCACGTTCTGATTCGACCTGTGGTACAGCATCAATAATTACTTTTCTTAACTTTTCAATTCGTTCTGTTGGTTTACTAAATCCTCGTTCTAGCATGTGTTAACCTCCTTACAACGTATAAAAATATCTCATGCCTCCACCCCAATTATGCGTAAATGGAATACTGTGCATGCTTGTTAAGGAAATGGTACCACATTTCAGAGTCTAACTGATAAGAATTTACAATCCAAATATTTGTAAAATTCAAACCTCTAGTCATGTGTGTAATGTATACCATCATCGTCTTTAATTTTAAAATTATCATACTTGCTATGTATTTTCATCATGACTTGGTAATATTCAAACTTAACCACGGTACTATAGACACCTCTTCTCTTTCGTCTATTGATGTCCCCTACATTTCTCTTTATACTGAAAGTAATTATATGCAGGAGGTGATTACCATGACATCGCACACGGCTATATGTCTTTGGGAAACCAATCGTATCGCAGCTGGATTTGCTCTTTTAGATCGGTTATTGAAAGACTATCCCATCTCTTTTGTCAAACATTACCGTATATGTCCTGGCAAAGCTTTCTTTGTACTGATTGCAGATACCGATGTGATACAACAAATCGAACTCATCTTAGGAGCCGAAAAACAGATTCAGTATAAAACTATTACGGGACTTCACCCCGATGTGCTCTCTACATTTCAGCACAAACAAAAAATACCTAGCGTCTCTCACCTAGGTATCTATGAATGTAGCACATCAGTAGCCGTCTTTCATTTAGCTAATCACATCGCTTGGCATCATCAGGTGCAATTACTGAGTCTTCAAATTGGAATCGGCTTATGTGGTAAAAGTATTCTTACCATCTCTGCTTCCTATAGTGATTTAAAAGCCATTGAAGATGAACTTTCACAATTGTATCCAAAAGAAATTGTCAGCTACGCCCATATTTCAGACCCTTCATCAGAATTACTCACCTTGTTATAGGAGGTTCTATGGAATCAATTCAATCTCTACTGAAACAAGCCCATACACTTTGGCGCCAAGGCAATGAACAAGGCATGATCGACTATTTAGAAAAAGCCATCCACCTGTGCCGTGCACAAAAGAATGACAAAAAACTGATTGAAATTTTAAATGAGTACAGTGGTTCCTTGCGGAATGTAGGCCGCTATGACGATGCCATTGCCGCCATTGATGAATCCTTGCGTATTTACGAACAGAGCGACACCTATACACCGCAAACATATGCCACGATTTTGATCAATCTAGGCAATACATATCGCGAGAAAAAATCCTATTACGAAGCAGAAACTCATCTATTGAAAGCAAAAGAGATCTTCCAATCCATTGGCGATACATCCTACGCCTATATTGGATTGCTCAATAATTTATCACTTCTCTATCGTGATACTAACAACTACGAAACAGCTCATGAATTGCAATTGGAAGCTGTTCGCCTACTGGAGCCTACAGAATATCAAGTTCCCCTAGCCATTAGCTATAATAATTTGTATGAAATCAGCAAACACATCAAGGGAATACGAGAGCTTTCTCCTCAAGTCTATCTAGATAAGGCTGCCTACATTTTGCGTCGCGAGGTAGGTACAGAACACCCTATGTATGCGGCGGTGCTGAATAATCGGGCTGACTATGAAATGGAACAGCATCATTACGATGTGGCACTAAATTTATATCGAGAAGCCCTTCCCATTGTGAAACATAATTACGGCGTGGAAAGTCAAGCCTATCAATCGGTGTTGCACAATCTTGACTATGTAAAAGACCTCATCAAAACACTGCAACAAGAGACACCCTGTCATCGCCAAACAGGACTTGAACTAGGCAGAGAACTAGCTCATCAAGTAGCGCAGGATATAGAACTTAATCTACCTGACCTAGTATCCCATATATGCTTGGCTCTTGTGGGCACTGGATCAGAATGCTTAGGCTTTGATGATGCCATCTCTGAAGACCATGACTTTACAAAACGATGTCAGCTATTCTTACCAGCTGACACCTACAAAGCTAATACAGAGCGTCTTCACAGCTACTTTAAGAACTATGCCTATGGCACAGTGCAAATTGAAAGCATTTCCGACTTTTACAAGCGATATACACTGTACTCTGAAGGACCTCAATGTGAAAAAGAATTTCGCCGCATCCCTCAAGATTTACTTTGTACCGCTACCAATGGGGAAGTATTTTTAGACAATTTCGGTTCTTTCACACATATTCGTCAACGCCTATTGGCCTACTATCCAGAGGATATTCGGCTCCGCAAAATCGCCTATGAATTAAACCAACTAGCACAGTCTGGTCAGTATAACTTACCTCGCATGTTACAACGTGGTGACACTATTGCCGCCAGCTTAGCGTTGCATGAATTTGTCCATCATTACATGCTACTCGTGCATCTATTGAACAAATCCTATGCTCCATTCTACAAATGGCTCTATCGCCACAGCTGTAGCCTTCCTATCTTAGGAAATACTGTGAAACATGGAATTCCCGAATTACTAGACGCACCGATTAGAGATACAAAACCCCACGTCAATCGCTTATGCAATGCCATTATCCAAGAACTACAACGCAATGGTCTAAGTACAAGTCCCATTGATTTCTTAACCTATCAAGCTAAAGAAGTCGTTCAACGCATTCAAAACCCACTTCTCCGTGAAGAAGATTCTTGGGTAGAATAGGAGTTTTACCATGAAAGACGATTTAATCATTTCTATCATTCAACAAGAATGGCCTCTTTTCACCAGTACACAAAATGTGGGGCATCGATCTCCTTGTCAGAATCAAATGTCTAACTTCATCGTATCGCGCCATGCCTATTGGTCTATGTACTCCACACCAGTGTTGCAATCCTATTTGCACGATTTAGAAGTAGCACGCATGAAAGGGCACAACTTAGTAACTTTCAAATACGGCTATATGATGGCTTTCACTCACCCTGATGAATTCTTGGCCATTAAAGATAAGTTGCCATCTATTTCTAACACAAAATTGTCTTTAGTCACTGCCATCATGGCCCTGTATATGAAGTGGGAATTAGATATCCAAGTAGAAATGCCAGGTTATGACACACACCATCGACCTATCCAAGCAAAAGATAACTCTCTGACCCATACATCTGTGGAAACCTATATGACCGGAGAATTACAATCATATTCAGAAAATACTTTAGAATGTATATTAGCTCATTTTTTACAATGTAGTAAAAATAGCCTTAATCCAGTACAAACATACTTAAAGGCCTTACAAGATGGCACAAAGCAATACATAAAGTAGAATAAATGTACAAAAAAGGCGGTAATATAGTATACATTTTTACATTTTTGTTATAGCTCTTTTTATATGCAAAAACTACCAAGGTTCTTGAGACAGTACTATCACAAGATATCTTGGTAGTTTTCCATTTTTATGTGCTCTTCGGGGTCCTTTTGCTCTTTAAAAATATAAAAAATAGAGGAAAGTTGATGCTTTTGATCTACTTTCCTCTATTTTATTTGTGGGCTAGCTTGTTACAGCCCCTTTCCTATCTATCGTTTACTTTAATGAATGACACCTACTTTAGCAAAAAACATTTTATGATTTACTGACCAATGATAATACGATCTATGTAACTTTATAAGTAACTGTTCACAGTTAGGTGACTCTGATACAATCTTTACTAACTCTATAGCTTTACTATACAGTTTACTAATTTGTAATATCTTACCATACGTAATGATACTATGATGCAAAAAAACCGTATCAATCAATCTGACATATTCTTGTATGTAAGCTAGGCTAATACTCTCCTTTTCTACGTGCTTCTCATATATGGCGGTGTGCATCGATGCGCTCAATATACACAAGTACTCCAAAGTATCTTCGACTCGCTCTGGAACCATGATGGGTAACAGTTGTTCTTTTACAAATACTAAAGACGCCGTAAAAAAGATTCTGTACATTTCTGACCTGTCTAAGGCATATACTGGATGTATCATACTAGTACCTCTCCACACTTAATGGAATCTTCCCTCTACATGAATATACTCCTACAAACTTCCTTCAAGAATGAATCGACATACTGTCTCCCCCTTTCTTGTCTTCATTTGTATCCTAGTCTATTAGGATGTTATTGTGCCTTACTTTGAAAGTGTTCATGATAACTTCAAGCTCTTTATTATCATGATTTGTATTAATCATATATAAAAATCAAGATGCAGTCAATACTTTTTTACTACAAAAGCTATACCTTTTAGTCAACGCAAATCTTTTCTATCAATATGCCATATCTTTATCTACTAATGTATTCCTAATGATATCTAAACTCTTCTTACATTCTCTATATACTGAAGTAAAGATAGTATTTTGAGTAATGTTAAATATTTTATTATAATTATTAATTTTTATAATAGATGTAACTAACTTTCACTAGTTTAATAACTTTTCAAAATTAGCTACTTCTTTCAAATTAGCAATTCTCGTCACTTTCCACGTTTTATCTTCTAAGCGTTGCATTTCTAGCTTGATGATAACTTCTTTCCCATCTTGTTTAGGATCTGTAAATACCAATGGAACAATAGCTACATCACCATCAATATCAGAACTGCCAATCGTTTTGAACTCTAAGCCTTTCACACCACTTGCTTCTTGTAATGCTTCCGACGTGCCATCACTTTTCTTATCTCCTGCATCAGTTTCCTCTGTGGCTACTATCTTATATACCTCAGCTGAAAGTTGTTTTACAATGGCCGGCTTAAATGACTCAAATAATCCTTTTCCTAATGCTGCAAATGGATTATTTTTTTCTTTCTCCATTTGTACCTCAAAGGCATCATCTAACGCTGAACCAATAATGCTATCTACATCAACATGCTTTTTAAACTGTTGCAGATTATGACTTGTGTACGCTTCTTTTGCCAAATTCAAGGAATACGCTGGCGTCTTTGTAAAGTATAAAAAATACCATCCAATCACAGCTATTACAATAACCGCAATCCCAATTAAGACTTTTGTTAATTTATTTTTGTTCATTATAACTCTCCCTTTTACACTCTTACTTTAATAACTACTACTATCATACAAAGAATAGTATAGCTACGTCAACTACATCATAGTAAAAGGCTCTCCCTAAGGAGAGCCTTTTTGATATTACATTCACTATTAATTAGCCTTGCAATTCTTCTTCAAAACCTTTTTGTAAACGAACATAGGATTGACGACGTTCTTTAGCTAATTGTTTGTTGAGTTCTAACAATTCTTTGCTCATTGCAGGAACCGCTTTACCCAAAGATGTGTAACGAACTTCTTTTCCTAAGAAGGAATCGAATAATTCGTAATCAGGTTCTTTGGAGTCAAGGCTGAATGGGTTTTTGCCTTGTGCTTTTAATGCTGGGTTGTAACGGTATAGATCCCAGTAACCGGATGCAACAGCTTGTTTAGTTTCAGCTTGTGCATTACCCATACCACCTTTGATACCATGGTTGATACATGGAGCGTAAGCGATAATTAAGGATGGACCTGGATATGCTTCTGCTTCTGCTAATGCTTTCATCAATTGGTTCATGTCAGCACCCATACCAACTTGAGCCACATAGATGTTGCCATATGTCATAGCGATCATGCCAAGGTCTTTTTTGTTTGTACGTTTACCTTGAGCCGCGAATTGAGCAACTGCACCTACGCGAGTAGATTTAGATGCTTGACCGCCAGTGTTGGAGTATACTTCTGTATCGAATACGAATACGTTAACGTCTTCGCCGGAAGCCAATACATGGTCAAGACCACCGAAACCGATATCGTATGCCCAACCGTCACCACCGAAGATCCATTGGGAACGTTTTACAAGGTATTGTTTTTTAGCCAATACTTCTTTTACAGCTTCTGTTTGTTCTACTTTGGAAAGAGCATCGATCACAGCTTTAGCACGGTCACGAGTACCTTCGCCTTGAAGGCGTTTTTCTAACCATAAGTCAAGAACTTGTTTTGTTGCTTCATCAGCAGTTTCAGCGATGGAAGCTACAGTTTCAGCCAATTGTGCACGGATTTTTTCAGTACCGATGAACATACCATAACCGAACTCAGCGTTGTCCTCGAATAAGGAGTTAGCCCATGCAGGACCTTGGCCTTGTTGGTTTTTAGTGTATGGAGATGCCGGCATAGATGCACCCCAGATAGAGGAACAACCTGTTGCATTGGCAATCATCATACGGTCACCGAACAATTGAGTAATCAATTTAGCATATGGAGTTTCACCACAACCTGCGCAAGCGCCGGAGAACTCAAGCAATGGAGTTTTGAATTGGGAACCTTTTACAGTTTCTTGTTTCATTGGGTGAGATTTAGTTGGTAATGCTACACCGTAGTCCCAAGCTGGAGCAAATTCTAATTCACCATCGATAGGGCGCATTTCGATTGCTTTTCCTTTAGGAGCTGGACAGATGTTTACACAGTTACCGCAACCTAAGCAGTCTAATGGAGATACTGCAATACGGAATTGCAATTCGCCTTTAGTCATCATTTCTGGAATTGTTTCAAAGTTTTCTGGACCTACTGCTGCTTCTTCTGCTGTCGCTAAGATAGGACGGATAGTCGCATGTGGACATACGAAGGAACATTGGTTACATTGGATACAGTTTTCTTTGATCCAATGAGGAACGAATAATGCGGCACCACGTTTTTCGAATGCTGCAGTACCAGAAGGCAATGTACCATCTTCATAGCCTGTGAAAGCAGATACTGGTAAATCATAACCAGCTTGTGCATTAACAGGTTTTGCAATGTTAGCTACATAGCTTGGGCAAGTTGTGCAAGAAGGTTTTTCGAAAGTATCTTCAGAATCTTTTGCATCTTTCCATGCTGCTGGAACCTCTACTTTTACAAGAGCTCCTACACCTTGGTCAACGGCTTCGTTATTCATTGCAACAACGTCAGCACCTTTTTTACCATATGTTTTTTCGATGGAGTCTTTTAAGTATTCCACCGCTTTGTCGATAGGAATGATTGTATCTTCAGTTAATTTGAAGAACGCAGCTTGTGTAACCATGTTGATACGGCCACCTAAACCAATTTCAGCTGCAATTTTCGCTGCATTGATGATGTAGAAGTTCAATTCTTTTTCAGCAATTGTGCGACGAAGTTTTGCAGGTAATTTTTCAGTCAATTCTTCTGGACCCCAAGTACAGTTCAATAAGAATGTACCGCCGTGTTTAATACCACGAAGAAGGTCGTATTCGTGAACATAAGATTGACGATGACAAGCGATGAATTCTGGTTCAGTTACCAAGTATGGTTTGTTGATTGGGTTTTTACCAAAACGCAAGTGAGACATAGTCACACCACCAGATTTTTTGGAGTCATAGTCAAAGTATGCTTGTGCATACATATCTGTATGGTCACCGATGATTTTGATTGCAGATTTGTTAGCACCTACAGTTCCGTCAGAACCGAAGCCCCAGAATTTACATCCAGTTAAGCCTTCAGTTTTTACGGATACGCCTTCAGCACGGTTCAAGGACAAGTTAGTTACGTCGTCATTGATACCCAATGTGAAGAAACGTTTGCCAGCTTCTGCTAACATGTTATCGTATACTGCTACAAGGTCAGCTGGGATTACGTCTTTAGAAGAAAGACCATAACGACCGCCGAATACTTTAGCATTGATATTGTGTTGAACAAGTGCTGCTTGAACGTCCAAGAATAAAGGTTCAGCTAATGCACCTGGTTCTTTTGTACGGTCTAATACTGCAACGCGTTCTACAGTTTTAGGAAGAGCCGCTACAAAACGATCTGTCGCGAATGGACGGAATAAGTGAACTTGTACGAAACCAACTTTACGGCCTTGTGCATTTAAGTAATCTACAGTTTCAGTAGCTACTTGTGCAGAGGAACCCATTGTTACGATTACATCTGTTGCATCAGCTGCACCATAGTAATTGAACAATTGGTAATCACGACCAGTGATTTTGTTGATTTCATGCATATAATGTTCTACTACATCTGGAACTTGTAAATAGAATGGGTTAGAAGCTTCACGATGTTGGAAGTAGATATCAGGGTTTTCAGCAGTACCACGAGTTACAGGAGCATCTGGGTTCAACGCACGTTGACGGAATGCTTCTAAAGCGTCTTGGTCTACTAAAGGTTTTAATTCATCATATTCTAACACTTCGATTTTTTGGATTTCGTGAGAAGTACGGAAACCGTCGAAGAAGTTGATGAAAGGAACGCGAGTTTTTAACGCTGTTAAATGCGCAACTGGAGCAAGATCCATAACTTCTTGTACAGAAGATTCTGCCAACATAGCACAACCAGCAGCACGAGCTGCCATAACGTCTTGATGGTCACCAAAGATAGACAATGCTTGCGCTGCAATCGCACGAGCTGCTACATGGAATACACCTGGAAGTAACTCACCAGACACTTTGTACAAGTTAGGTAACATTAATAATAGACCTTGAGAAGATGTGAACGTAGTTGTCAATGCGCCCGCTTGTAAAGAACCGTGAACTGCTGCTGCAGCGCCGGCTTCGGATTGCATTTCAACAACCTGTACAGTGTGACCGAACAAGTTTTTACGGCCTTGTCCTGCCCATTCATCCACATGTTCTGGCATTGGAGAAGATGGCGTGATAGGATAAATCGCTGCCACTTCAGAAAAACCATACGCTACGTGAGCTGCAGCTTGGTTGCCGTCCATAGTTTTCATTTTACGCATGTTAAAATAGCCTCCTTAAAGCAAATAAAAATTAACACTTGTAGTTACATACAAAATAGGGGGATGTATATAGGCTCTACTCCGTGCACTCGCAGGATGAACCTTCCCCTTTTTAGTATCAAAATGTTTTTGAAATATGAATCGTTTATTTCTAAAAAGATTGCATATGTTGCAAAAATGTAATAATATATAAGTTATATAGTACTTCTTTGCAAATTTGTGAAGTAGTTTATCTACTTCATCAACAAATTGATATAGCCTTATGGTTTCATTATACATTGAGAACAAGAACTTCGCAATACCATATAGTCTATATCTATTGCTAATTATGCGATTATCAATTTACATTTTCACATATATTAATGCCTAATTAGCATACTAAAAAGAGGGCTTTTGTTATTACCATATTTAAGAGGTGCATTATGGACTTTCATCACTTAAAATACTTCGTAGAAGTAGCGGATCAAAAAAGTTTCAGCAAGGCCGCAAGAAATCTTCACATTTCACAATCTGCTATCAGCCGTACCATAAAAGCTCTAGAAGATGAGCTTGGTGTTGTATTATTCATTCGTAATGCAAAATCTGTAGAAATGACTGACGGTGGCACCATCTTCTTAACACATGCCAAACGTGTCGTGTTTATGTTCGAACATTTAAAAATTGATTTCGAAAATGAATTCCGTCTAGAACAAGGTTCTGTTCTAATTGGCTTACCACCTGTAACAGATGCTCCTATCTTTGCACAATTATTAGGAGAGTTTAAACAAACCTACCCACAAATTGAGCTAGAGCTATATGAGCATGGTTCTAAAAAAATAGAAATTTCTGTTCAAGAAGGTCTTATTGACGTTGGCATTATCTGTACAAAGCCAAATGCTAAAGAGTTCGACTCCTTCTATTTAACAAGTGATCCTCTTAGCGTAATTCTACCAAAAGACAATCCACTAGCAAACGAAGAGTCTATTTCCTTGGAACAATTAGCGGATCAACCATTTGTACTACATAAAGATGACTTTAATCTGCACGACGAGATTGTGAAATCCTGTAAATCTGCAGGATTCCAACCACATATCGTCTTTGAAACTAGCCAACGAGATTTGATGTTACAAACTGTAGCGGCTCATCTAGCAATTGCTTTATTACCTAGCCGTCTATGTCCTACAGAAGATGAAAATACAAAAGTAGGCTCTAGCGTAGTGGTACGTCCTTTAGTAGATCCTGAAATTATGCATACCTTACATGTCATTTGGAAAAAAGGACATTACCTATCACACGCTTCTCGTTTATGGTTAGACTTTGTCATGGCTCGCCTTCCATTAGTACCTGGCGATACACATCATGACGAAGATAATTAATCTGTTGTTGAAAGTAGGTACACTACTACGAAAGCCATTATTCTGGATCGTTCTCTATGCCTTAGGTACTACCTATTGGATAGCATCCCAACAGGCAGAAATCGACACTCTGAAAGAGCAACTCGAGACAGAGCATACTATGGAACATAGCGATACCTTTCATTATCGCTTAAGCAATCTAGAGAATATCAGTAACTCTCACGGAGATCGCCTGAAAGAACTAGAACGTGACAGCTGGCAACTCAAACGCTTCGCCAACCAACACCAGTTCCGTATCATGCAGCTCGAATGGGAGCACCCGAATATAGAAGCTCCAGAACCAAGCAAATCAACACCAGTGAAAACACCATTTAAAGCAAACCCAACCAACGTCCCAGACGTAAAACAATAAAAAAGGACTGCAACCTGTGCTTAGCACAAGATGCAGTCCTTTTTTACTCTCAATATGTATGTAGTATACTCAACACTCCTCCATACGACATCTACCTTGTGACGCATACCTTAGCACTTACTACATTTGAAAAGGAGGGATATGTGAGACATAAAAACAATTTGCGACAGTATATTCCTTGCGACGCCTACCTCAGCACTGACTGTATAAAAAGAGGGGATATATGTCTGTAAAAAATGATTTGCGACAGCATATTTTTACAGACATATATCCCCCTCTCCAAAAATGCATCAGTGCTCAGTGTATAAGGAGCATCCATTCGAGGAACGTACACAACACATAAGCAATAATAAACTTCACTTTTTGTTTCCGATCTCGATCTTCATCCGCCACTTTCAGACGATGTGCCAGGAATCGTTTATCTCGTATTTGCATTAACATTTCTACGATATGTTCTTGCCGTTTTATGACATCCTTATCATTCTCTAAAGCCTGTTTTTGCATCGCAATACGACGTTGTAATCGACGCATCTGAATCTTAATGTTATTGCTTACAAACACAGACTGCCATTTTTTTCTTGTTTCAAAGTACATATAGATGTATCGAGGAATATTCATAACCACGAAACTGAACAACAAGATACTCAGAGAAATAAAGAAATATGTGGAAAATGAAAAATCTTTCAATTCCTCATGCGGCAAATAATGATTTAGAATGATAAAGCTGACCCACACCCCAATTGGCATCAATAGTGCTGCCGCCATATCAATAGATCGAACCCAATTCGTTTTCACTGGCATCTCTGGTGCTATGTAGGTCTCTAACTTCTGATGAAATGCATAATACTCTACTTGCAGCACAGATTGTCCTGATTTAATCCCCGTCAATAGCACTGGACCCACACTTTCCTTACGACGCTGAGGCCATGGAATAAATTGCCGAATCGGACTGTCTGGGGATAGATCAAAACGAATAATCCCTTTCTTTTCAAACCGCATAGAGGAAGTATCTCCACCGATGCTGAAAGGATTAAAAAACATCCCCAATACATGCAGGGTCCAATTACCAAGGATATGTGTAATTATATTCAAGAATAATCCACCCATATCCACATTCGCCACATCTAGCTTTAGCTGAATCGTAGAAGTATAGTCATCAAACCAAATATCATCAATATCAAACTCCACATTAATGACATTCCCTAATTTTGTGATGACATTCATAAACACCTTATTATTCGGTTCAAATTCAAAAATTATGGAATGAAAGAACCAATGATTACGCACGACAGATCGCATTTTGCGATTGACCGCTTCTTCTTCTATCGATAACATGCGATGATCATACAACGCATTCCCCTCATCCACTTCTTCTAGCACAGTTGGCGTTTCTATATGTGTTTGTGTAGTTACAGTATTCGCTAATTTTAACAGCTTTGTAACTAATTGTCCCATATATATATCTCCTATCTAATAGGTTATCTTTATGTTAGTTATAACTTTCATTACGATTCTTAAATTATACCATAGACAGGCCGTAAATAAAAGAAAAGCCCTACTCTAAGCATCTATCTGCCAGTAAGGCTTTTCTAAATTCACTGTATTATATACGTTCCATACTTAATCGATGATAATCATAAAAACGTCCTTGCATAGCTAACAAGCTTTCATAGGTACCACTCTCTACAATACGTCCTCGTTCTAAAAACAAAATCCGATCCATCTCATGGAGTTGTTCAATATGATGCGTAATATATAACACTGTTTTTCCAGTAAACAAACGGCTCAATTCGCCTTGCACCCGATGACGTGTGACTTGATCCAATCCTTCTAATGGTTCATCTAATAATAAAATATCTGCATCACGCAAATAGATACGAGCCATGCCAAGTCGTTGTCGTTGTCCTCCGCTGAGCCCCATACCACCTTGTCCTACCATAGTGCGTAATCCATTTGGCAGCGTTCGTACCCACTCCGCTAGTTGCACCGCTTCCAATGCTTGCCATATTTCCTCATCAGTAGCACTTGGCTTCGCCAATCGAATGTTATCACCTATGGTGGCGTGGAATACATAGATATCTTGTGTAGCATAGGACATGTAGGACTGTAATCGTTCCTCTGAAAGTGTCTTTGTATCTATACCATCAATACAAATAGTCCCACTATACTCATGCCAGCCTTGTAATAAGGAAAACAATGTACTTTTACCTGACCCACTAGGCCCTACGATGGCTACTTTCTCACCTCGCTGGATAGATAAATTCAAGCCATCATACACAGGCAGTACATCGTAAGCAAAGGAAAGAGATTGTACGTTAATAAAAGGCTCACTATGCATCGTTCCTCTTTCACCGTCTTCTCTCTTCATGCGTATTGCTTGGTCACTAATAGTATCTGCATGATTCGACCGTAATAGATCTTTATGTACTGGCTCTTCTTCCATATGTTCCAAGCGTTCCATCGCCAATGCACTTTCATAACCGTGTAATGCAGCTTCTGTCATCGGTTGTAGCACTTCAAAGTAAGATTGCAAGCCGATAGCAACTACAGCTATCCATAACGGAGTATAGGCCGCTGTCTCTGTCACCCATAAGCCTATGATAATTCCCACTAACAAGGCAGACTGCGCTAGACCAAGAACAATCGTCTGATTCCAACGAATTCCCCGATTCCATAGACCTTGCCATTTATCAAATGCACTGAAGGATGCTTTCATAGACTGAATAAATCGCCGTTCTTGATGGCTCATGATAATATCTACTACACCATGAATGGATTCAATCAGCGCTTCTTTCATGTGTCCACGTGTTTTCAAACGCATAGGTGGCACTCGTCGCAACATATAGGTAAGCGTAACAGGAAGAATGACACCTACAAGAATACTATACACCAGAACCACTACGGATACTACAGGATGGAATTGATATCCTATGATACACCCTAAAATAGTGACACCAACAAATGACAAGCTAGGTACTAACGTTCGCAAATAAAAGAATTGCAATGTTTCTATATCCGCCATAATGCGGCCTAACAAATCTCCCATTTTCATAGATTGAAAGACCCTTGGTACCAACGGCTCTAACCGTTTAAAGAAAGCAACGCGCAATTCATATAATCCTTGAAATGCCATAGAATGCGATACATAGCGCTCCCCATAGCGGCAGACAGCACGGCTAATCCCAAAGAATCGCACCCCTACAATTGCCAAACTAAGCGCTACTAACACAGGATGCTCTGCTGCTTTCGTAATCAACCATGTGGAAGTAGTCAATAATCCTATATTCATGAGCACCGTGCCCATAGCAAAGAGTACACTGCCCACTAGTAACCCTCTATGCTGAGATAGTAATGTCCAGAGTGACAATAATCCTCTGCGGATATTCTGCTTTCTCGTAGGGTCTATCTCTTCATCTTGTTGAGCATTTACTATGTCAGTACATTCTGCCTTATCTAATCTATCTGAATTAGTAGATTCTTCTACTTTATATTGATTATAGGTATACGATGATTTACCAATAGCGTCATCCTCTATCTCCAATGCTTGATCTGCAACTACAGAATCTACGGTGGCTGCTTCTAGTTTCTGTATGACAGGGTTGCTATAAGTATTCACTAGGGATGTAAAATATCCATTTTGTGCCACTAAATCACTATAACTGCCATATTCCACTAACTGTCCACGACGCATGACAAAGAGAGTATCTACAAACTTCATCGTTTGTACTCGATGCCCCACATACAGAACGATTTTATCTTTCCCATACTCGTGTAACACTTGCATAATCAAGCGTTCTGTTTCTACATCTAAATGGGCTGTCACTTCGTCTAATATTAGAATTTGTGCATCTCTTA
This sequence comes from Veillonella sp. CHU740, assembly GCF_003992055.1. Lineage (GTDB taxonomy): Bacteria > Bacillota > Negativicutes > Veillonellales > Veillonellaceae > F0422. The sequence continues at coordinate 9,668 of NZ_RQVD01000006.1, read as the reverse complement.
GCAAGGTACGCCCCAAAGCTAATCGTTGGCGCTGTCCTCCTGACAAACCATAACCTTGCTCACCTATCATCGTATCTAATCCTAATGGTAAGGTCTTAACAAACTCTGCTAATTGCACTTGGTCCAATACGTGCCACAGCTCTTTTTCTGTCACCGCTAGACCAAACTGCAAGTTATCTCGTAAAGTACCACTCATAATATATGGAGTTTGACTGAGATAGGCTATTTGACTATGATACCATTCACTCTGTATGGATTGTAAATCTAGACCATTGACGGTAATCTTACCCTCAGTGGGTGTCAACAATTGCATCAGTAGATTGGCAATCGTGGTCTTACCAGCTCCACTTTCACCAACTAGCATATACGAATGGCCCCGTTGTAATGTTCCTGTGAAAGATTCCAATCCCATATGATCCGCTTCATATTGATAAGATACAGTATGAAAGTCAATATTTTGAATGGGTACAACTAGTTTTTCCTGACCGTTATGGGCTACTTCCTCACCAGATGCTAAATACTCCTGTACTGCTGTGAGGCTCACTTTGCCAGATAATCCAGTATGGAACGCAGCTCCCAACTGTCGCAATGGTGCATAAAAGTCGGGTGCTAGTAACAAAATAAAAAAGGCTGGCAAAAACTCTACTTCCCCATACACTAAGGATACCCCTAAATAGACTGCGATCATCGCTGTACTAATAGTACCGATTAATTCTAATACCAAAGCAGATAAAAAAGCGACCCGTAATACTTTTAATGTTGCATCACGAAATTCTCCAGATAGACGGCCTATGACATGTACTTGTTCTTTAGCTCGTCCGAATACTTTCAGTGTTGTTAGCCCTTGTAATACATCAAGAAAGTGCCCTCCTAAGAACTGCATGCGCTCCCACTGTTGTTTATTTAACTTATCTGCTTCTTTACCGATTAAAATCATAAAGAACGGAATTAAAGGATACGTCAATAGTAGAATCCAGCCTATCCACGACACAGAGTTAATGATAGCTATGGATATAACTAGAGGTATTAATACAGCATACAAAGCTTGTGGAATATATTGACTCATATACGCATCGATATGATCTAATCCATCAGACACCAGATGTGTCACAGAACTGGCACTTTCTGATTGTCGAACACCTTGCGATACCATATGATATAACACACGATTCCGTAACTCTTCATGAACTTGGTGGGCAATCCGATTTCGCAACCATTGTTCTCCATGAGAGCAGCCCATACGGAGTACTATCATGACACCTAAGAGCACCATATACTCAAAAGATATACTTTCACCATGTACCACTAATCCATCAATACTACGAGCGAATGCATAGGCCTGACCTAAGGTAGCTATTGTTCCCAGTAATGTAAGTAGTAATACAGCCCCATAGAACCGGGGATGCAGTTTGGCTAATTGCCAAGCAAAAGAATGAAACATAGGGCCTCCTTCTGAAACTCTAGAGTATATCTTCTAACACCATGTAAGAAAAGGGACGTGAATACACGTCCCTTTCAAACACACTATGAATTAATAGTGTAAATCATCTTGTGATACACGATGACGGAAATAGTAGTATGCCCATCCTTGGTACACTAATACGATAGGTACAAAAATACAAGCAACTATTGTCATCAATGTTAATGTATACGTGGATGATGCAGAATTCATGATTGTTAAGCTATATGCTGGATCAATGCTGGATACCATAATACGAGGGAACAATCCTGCAAAGTATGCAAGGGTAACAAATAGAATTGTTAACGCACTAAATATAAACCCTTTACCAGTTTGACGAGTACGTGTAAAGCCCCAAGATACTAAGAAACTTATAATAGCCAATGCAAAGGCCGCCGTAGCTAATGTGCTATTGAATAGATCAGTATATACATAAGTAGCACCTACTAATACCAAGGCACCAATAGCTGTAATCACACCTTCTACTAAAGCTGCTGCACGAGCGCGCTCAGAGATTTCCCCTGTTGTTTTCAGGGAAGCATATAATGCACCATGGTACAAGAACACGCACACAAAAGCAATACCACACAAAATTGTGTATACGCTTAATAAATCTAAGAACCCACCTACATAGTTCATATGTTTATCGATAGGTGTACCTTGGATTAAATTGCCCACTGTCACACCCCATAGTAAAGCTGGAATCGCAGACCCAAAGAAAATACATTTATCGAATGCTCCTCGCCATGCTGGACTTTTGTCTTTACTACGGAAGTCAAAAGATACACCACGAGCAATCAAAGCTGCTAACATTAAGAACAATGCTAAGTAGAAACCACTAAATAACGTAGCATACACTTGTGGGAACGATGCGAACATCGCACCACCTGCAGTCAACATCCATACTTGGTTGCCGTCCCATACAGGTCCAATCGTATTGATTAATTGACGGCGTTCACGGTCTGTTTTACCCAAGAATGGAAGCCACATGCCTACACCGTAATCAAGGCCTTCTAGAATAAAGAAGCCTGTAAATAGTACACCTACTAGGATGAACCAAATTAATTCTAAGTTATTTGTAATTATTTCCATAATGCAGCCTCCTCTTGTTCAACCACATCATGTGCTGGGTTACCATTAGGGCCCGCTTGAATATGTTTCACTGCTAGATAAATGGCAGCAATCGCCATCACAACATAGACAGCTGTAAAACCAATAATCGTTGTCCAGATTTCTGGCGCTGTTACTACTTTGGATGCACCATCAGCTGTTTTTTGCAAGCCATATACAAGCCATGGTTGACGACCAGCTTCCGCCACATACCATCCTGTAGAATTGGCAATAAATGGAAGAGCTAATAAGTGGTAAATGCTTTTTAATACCACTCTATTGTTAAGTAATTTTCCTTTCACATGCAAGTAGTATCCCACAATAGATGTCACTAACATGATGATGCCTGCTAGAATCATGATACGGAAAGACCAGAACATAGATGTAACATGTGGTACATAATCACCAGCACCATGTTTCAATTCAGCTTCTTTTTGAAGGTCATTAATACCTTTTACTTCACCTTTGAAAGAATCATGAACTACGAAGGACAATGCCCCTGGCACACCGATTTCAAAACTATTCTTTTTAGCCTCTTGGTCAATACCAGCTACGATAGCAAATGGAGCTGGATCATGAGTTTCCCATAAAGCTTCAAAAGCAGCTACTTTCATTGGTTGTAATTTTGCCACTGTTTGGCCTTGGAAGTGACCAGCACCACCTACTAATAAGCCACCAATTACAGCGGCACCTAAACCAAATTTGATAGATTTCGAATAAAACTCTACATGATTATTTTTCAATAAATGCCATGCACTAACAGAAGCAATAATCACACCTGCTGTTAAGATTCCATCTGTAAAGATGTGTAAATATTGGCCCGGTAAATATCCATTTTGTAAGATTGCTGCAAAAGAATCCATTTCTGCACGACCATTACGAAGCGCATACCCTACTGGATGTTGCATGAATGAGTTCGCTACTAAAATCCAAAATGCTGATAAATTACTACCGATAGCTACTAATACAGCTACAAACGCATGTGCTTTAGGGGATAGTTTATCCCAACCAAAAATCCAAGCCCCCATAAAAGTAGACTCTAAGAAGAATGCTGTTAAGGCTTCTAACGCCAAAGGAGCACCAAAGATATCTCCCATGAAACGAGAGTATTCTGCCCAGTTCATTCCAAAATGGAACTCTTGAACGATACCTGTTACAACACCCATTGCAAAGTTAATTAGGAATAATTTACCCCAAAACTTTGCCATTTTTTTGTACACTTCGTTTTTTGTTCGCGCGTAAGTAATTTCAAGTATTGCTACTAATACTGTCATACCTAGCGTAAACGGTACGAAGAGCCAGTGATAGATCGTAGTCAACGCAAATTGAAAACGAGCTAACAAGACTGCATCCATCATGCTAATTCCTCCTCACTTGAACACTAAATTAAACCACATGGTGCAATGATATATGAATCGAACGCTCACGATTTGCTAACGTTTCGAAATCAACCTTTTTTAATTCCTCTATTAAATGTGCCTGAATCTTAGCCACAGCTTCTTGTACAGCACACTGACCGTGACATCCACGGGAACAATTTTCAGAGTCATACAAACAATGTTGTAGGTAGGTCTCCCCTTCTACAGCTGTTACCACATCATACAAACTAATATCTTTTGGTTTTTTTGCCAGTGAAAATCCACCGTCTACTCCTCGATAGGAGTTTAGTAAATTTGCATTCACTAAGTATCTCATAATCTTTAACAAAAATCGTTCTGGAATTTTACTAGTTCGTGCAAGCTCTGCACCAACTTTGCGAGTTCCAAATGGCTGTGTAGACATGAATAAGATAATACGAAATGCATAGTCTGTTGCCTGATTAAACTTCAATGGGACCTCCCTTATCACAAGTGATTACATTCTGTTACTAAGTATGGGCGTAAAATACACTCATTGAGTATACTTTATAGGTAGAAAAAAATGCCCGAGTGCATAAGCTATCGAGCATCTCTCTCTATTATAAGAAATTATTGAGAATCATGCAATAGATTTCTTCATAATTTCTTCATCTTTTTATATATGGGCTAATGTATCAATAATGACATACGCCAAGGCAGATACACCTGCTGATAACGGAATCGTGATAAACCAAGCAAATACCATGGATCGAGCAGTACTCCAGTTAACGGCTTTTACACGCATTGCTGTGCCTACCCCCATAATAGAGCCACTCACAACATGTGTAGTAGATACAGGCAAATGCAATAAAGTAGCTGTAAAAATTGTGAGGGCCGAGTTTAAATCTGCCGCAAAGCCATTAATACTTTCTAGTTTGAAAATTTTACTACCTACTGTAGCGATGATTTTCCAACCACCTGCTGCTGTACCTAATGCCATTGCTGTAGCACAGGCAAGCTTTACCCATAATGGTACATCTAAAGTAGGTAAATGACCACTAGCAACTAGTGTCAATGTAATAATCCCCATCGCTTTTTGTGCATCATTAGACCCATGGGAAAAGGACATCAACGCTGCTGATACCAACTGCATATTACGGAATCGATCATTTAACACAATTGGTGAAAATCTACCAAAGAGGAATAATAGTACTTTCATCACTATATAACCTAATATAAGGGCTAAAATCGGCGATGCCACAAGAGAAATAAAGATTTTACCAATCCCACCTATATGAAGCGCATCAGAACCTACAGAGATCATAACAGCCCCAATAATACCACCAATTAACGCATGGGAAGAGGAGCTAGGGATTCCATACCACCAAGTTAACAGGTTCCAGAATATAGCCCCTACTAAGGCAGCAACTATAATTTCTCCATTAATCATATCCGGAGACGTTACAATGTCTCCACCTATGGTCTTCGCTACGCCCGTACTTATCATAGCACCTAAAAAATTAAGTGTCGCAGCCATCATAACAGCTGTTTTAGGGGCAATGGCTCTCGTAGATACAGAAGTAGCAATCGCATTGGCCGTATCATGGAAGCCATTAATATAGTCGAAGGCAAGCGCTAGTAAAACGACTGCCCATATTACCCAACCATCAAGCATACTTCAATACTACCCGGCGGAACGTACCTACCAAAGTCTCAGAACCATCGATTACATCTTCCATGGAGCTAAGAATTTCCTTCCATTTAATAATTTCAATAGGATCGCTACACTCTGTAAAGAGTTTTGCCATTTCCACATGATAAATATCATCAGCTTCTGCTTCTAGACGCAATACTTCTAAGGCACGACCTTCTACTTTTAAATAGTTTTTCTTTAAACTACCCATATAGGAAATAGATTTTTTCACGTGTTTACAGCATTTAGCAACGATTTCTGCCATGCGGATAGCCCCTGCTGTAGGTTCACTTTGTACTTGGTACATCACCATTTTATCCATGATTTCTTTAATATTATCAATGGTATTGTCCAGTTGGTCAATAAGGAGTTGAATATCTTCACGGTCCATAGGGGTGATAAATGTTTTACGTAAACGATCCATCGTTGCCGCTACTAACTCATCAGCTTCTTGCTCTTTTTGTTCGATTTGATGAAGTGCTTCTTGTTTTTCCACTTCTCCCTCAAATACTTCCTGCATCAATTGCGCCGCTTCATGGCACAGTTCAGCATGGTCATTGAGCATACTGAAAAATTTTTCTTCTTTTCCTTTTAGATTGAAAGCCATTACATCCTCCAATAACAAACTACGTTGTGTATACAGTTTCTATTATAGCACGTTACAAAATACTTTTACACAAAAATTACAAAAGACTATATGCATTTTTGTAATTATGTAATGCTTCTACGACTATCAGACTCACAGCATTATTAGTATTACCACTCATCGATTCCTCAAAATTACTGTAACTAATCTGTAATACTACCATACATACATTACTTAGCTTAGCCTACCCTAGCCATGATCTAAAAAATAGCTATCTTTGTGTTACTATACATAGATACTAATCGCAAAGATAGCTATATTTCGGCTACTATTTAATTAACTCCCGTTTTAAATGCTTGACTTCTGGCAAAATTAATTCTTTCATAGCCAGTGTAACGGCACCTACTGACCCTGGAATTGCAAATAAAATCGTATGATCTTTTACCCCTGCAATGGCACGAGATGCCAATGCTTTTGTTCCAATATCATCACGATAACTCAAAAAACGGAATAGTTCACCAAATCCTGGAATTTCCTTATCCAGCATTGGCTGTACTGCCTCAATAGATACATCACGTTTAGCAATACCTGTACCACCAGTGCTAATAATAATGTCAGCACCACCTACGTGCGTATCATATATCCAAGCACGTACATCCTTATTGTGAGAATCATCTAACACTTGAACTGTTTCTCCATAGGAACCGGTAAAAGCTTTTTGAATAGCCCCCTGAATTTCATCGATAGTATCTGTTACAATTTGACGAGATACCACCACAAATCCAGCTTCACGCGCTAACTCTTCAACACGAGCACCACCTTTATCTGTTTCTATCGTTCTTGTATCAGATACTGTAATGACCGCCACCGTCAGTGGTCGATCAGTAAATTCCATCATTGCCATATATATATTCCCTTCTGTACACGATTCTATATTATACATGTAATCAACACTCTGTATCTTACTTATCTGTATGGTAGCATATCTTCTGCTGTTACACTATAGCAAAAGTTACTGACTAAAAAATTCTTTCACATCTTTTAACTTGCCCTTTGTACAAGAAACATATAATTCATCCCCACACTCTAGCACTGTTGTCGCTACCGGTACCATAGCTTGTCCACCTCGATCAATGCTGACAATCATGGACCCTCTCGGCATTTCAATGTCTTTCAACATTTTTCCTGCATAAGGACATACCACAGCTAGGCGAGTTTGAAAAAATGTTTGCTCCTCCTCTACGCCTACAATTCCTTGGCTCATACGATATAACAGATTATCATAAATTGGCAACTCTTTCATAAATTCTGCCGTCAAGTAGGCAATGATTGCTACCGTTCCTACTTGGTATATACTATGAAAGCTATCTGTCATTTCTAGAACTAATAGTATAGATAATAAAGGTGTGCGCATAGATGCTGCTAGCATACCTGCCATTCCACAAATGATGAAGCTGCTACCAAACGCATTTGGAAGCATATGTACTTCCACAAGAATGCCATGTATCAATGCACCCACTGCCGATCCAATAACAACCATCGGCAAGAATATACCTCCTTGTGCACCATTACCATAGCAAATAGATGTTAATATAATCTTACCTATAACAATATATAGCAATAACTGTAGTGTTTGTTGATGTTCTACCATCATCGTCACAACATCATTACCTCCACCGAGTAATAGTTGTGAATCCAATCCCAGTAATGTTACTCCTAAAAAGGTCAAAGATATTTTCCATCCTCGAGAGATTTTCATTATATCGTACAAAGATTTAAAACCTACAATCATACGATTAAATATAATCCCAAAAAATCCAACACTTACACCTAACAGTAATAATGTCGAGAAATATTCAATCGGTATACTCTCCATAACGGTAAAGCCAAGAGAAGGCGTAAGTCCAAACACTAATGAAGTAATTAAGTTTGAAGCAATAGTTGCCGAAAATGTAGGAATAATTAATTTAGGATAAAAGCTTTTATGAACCTCTTCAAAAACAAAAATAGCGCCCGATACAGGTGCACTAAAAGCTGCTGTCAATCCTGCTGCGGCGCCTGCAGAGGTTAAAATACGTTCTTCTCTAAGAGAGCTACCAAACCATTTAGACAATAGTTTTCCCGTGGCTCCACCTAATTGTACGGAAGGCCCCTCTCGCCCTACTGAAAATCCAACAATACCAGTAAAAGCGCCACCAAAAAATTTAGAGACTAATGTGGGAAACGGCTTCATATTAAAAATCCCTTTCATCTCTCCTTCTATTTGAGGTATACCAGATCCCCCGGACAAAGGAGCCCACCGTAGCAGCCAGTGACAACACCAACCTAATATCATCATCATTCCAGTCCAAATAATGATTTGTTCTATTGTGGCACTAGCCATATATTCATGACGATACTCATTGCCCCAATGAATAATATATCTAAAAGCAGAGCCTATGGTACCTGCTACGATTCCAATGAGAATACCTTTAAGAATTAAAAGAAGAAATTCCTTTCGGTCAAAGGTATTAAAATATTCTATTTTAGTTCTTTTGAAGATATTATTAAGTTTATGTCTAGTCATGATATTACCTTGTTAAGTTGCACTAAAGCCTTGCATTTACAATTATAGTAGCCATCTGTAGATGACATAACATAAATTTCCAGTTAGAATCACCCAACCAAAAATACACTCATTTCCTGTGCCATCTTCCCATACTTCATCCATACTAAAGGCCATAAGTAAAGCTATTCCTACGTATAAAAACATAAGAATAGGTGCAATAATTAAGCCTTTCTCAAAGATAAAGTAGAGGGCCATCAGCCCAACTACAATAGCATGTGGTATAATCATAATTCGAAATGTGAAAGAAATCATTAATATCGCATACGCAGCGTGAAGTAAATAGATTCCAAACATATATGCTCCTTAGTAGACTTTAGAGTTAATACTAGAAGATGTTAACATTATGTGCTTATTGTATCATGTTTATAGTGTAAAGTATATCATCCTTTAAACGTGGTTCTCTAAAGATCCCAGGCCTTTTCAAATATACCTTAGGTATTACTTGATCAATCTGGCTGGAAACGGCCAGAGTAAAATAATATATTACATTAGAAAATAAAAAAGACGCCTTTCGGCGTCTTCTTTATTTTCTTAATTAGCAACTTCCTATTTGTTCCTAGCTGTGGGTTTTGAGCGCCTCTTTGAGGCTCCAAAATCTTACGCCAGGAACTAAGCGATGCTCTATGATTTATGCGTCGCTTCGCTCCTATAAATCATGAGCCCTGCTTATCCCAGGCCTTATGAGGTATACCTTAGTTATTACTCGATTAATCTGGCTGGAAACGGCTAGAGCATAATAATATATTACATTAGAAAATAAAAAAGACGCCTTTCGGCGTCTTCTTTATTTTCTTAATCAGCAACTTCCTATTTGTTCCTAGCTGTGGGTTTTGAGCGCCTCTTTGAGGCTCCAAAATCTTACGCCAGGAACTAAG